>JACERY010000018.1 GCA_013912105.1 Acidimicrobiales bacterium
GTTTTATTAACCACCCAGAACCACTAAACCAAAACAACCAACAAACACATAACATAACTAGTTATGGGGGGTGGCACGGCACATCACCCCACTATCAGCGCTACATAATGCACTTCGATCAGTGGTTAGGGGTTGTGAAAAACACTTAAAGACCCCACCCCAGTAGGGTTTATTTCTTTTCTCTGGTGCCCCTATGGTGCCCCTGAACGTATAAAGCCCCAGAACCTAGACTTATTTATCTCTAAGATAAGCCTCTGAACTGGGGTTTTACTTGTCGGGACGGAGAGATTTGAACTCTCGACCCCCTGCTCCCAAAGCAGGTGCGCTACCGAGCTGCGCCACGTCCCGTTGTACTTATAGTATCTGTTGCAAAACCAACTAAGACACTAAAAAGCCCGAGGTTTATTCCAAGGCTTTTTGTACCTTATCTTCAGCCTCTTCATCCTCGACTTCTAAAGCGAAGCTTAACTCTGAGACAAGAACGTTCATTGCTTTATTATAAAGGCTTTTCTCACCAGCTGATAACCCTTTGTCACGGTCGCGTAATGCTAAATTACGAACGACTTCAGCAACTTGGTAGACATCACCTGATTTAAGTTTTTCCTGATGGTTTTTGAATCTTCGACTCCAGTTGGAGGGTTCTCGAACATCCCGACGTTTGAGCACGTCAAATAGGTCTTCAACGTCTTCGCCACTGATTGGCCAACGCATTCCTACTTCTTCAACCTTCTCAACCGGAACAGAGACTGTCATGTCATCCATTACCATTCGAAGGATCAGGTATTCCTTACGGGAACCAAAAATAGTCTTTACTTTTTTTTCTTCTACGATCGCAGCACCATGATGCGGATATACGACTCGATCGCCAGCTTTGAACATCTAAATTTCTCCAATGAATAAGATCGTCCTTTAAGGATGCCACTTCTAGAAGAAGAACACACATTAAAAAAGATTAAATACACACTTTTTAAAGAATCCTTTTGCTCTTGCATAGTTAAAGTCAATAATCTGAATAAATGAGCAGTAAAAAATGGGTAGCAGGTGTTGATGGAGCTCAAAAAGGTTGGGTGGTCGCATTCATGCCATTACGAAAAGGTAAAGGAGCTTACCTTGAGAGATTCGAAAGCTTTCTAGAAGTAAAGAAATCAACAAAAGATCTAAACTGTCTTGCAGTAGCAGTAGATATGCCTATGGGACTTCTTGATAAACAGGAACAAAGCATTGATAGCGAAATACGTAGAAGACTAGGGGAAAGAAGATCTTCACTTTTCCCAACTCCTTCAACAGCTGTACTCGATGCAGAAACATATGAAGAGGCATTAAAAATCAATAGAAATGTTTTAGGGAAAGGTATCTCAATCCAGTCCTGGAATCTATTGCCACAAATCCGACAAGTTCGTGAAGCAATTAAACCAGAAGAGACAACTATGTTCTTTGAGTGTCATCCTGAAACTTCATTTTGCGAATTAGCGAAACAGCCATTATCTCCAAAAAAGACAAAAATCGGAAGCGAAGAGAGAAGAGACATCTTACGTTCGGTAGTTCCTGATTTAGATAAAGTGTTAGAAATATTGCCAACGAAATGCAAAATTGACGATGCTCTCGATGCTTTCGCAGCAGCATGGTCAGCAAAAAGGTACGTTCAGAACAAAGCAGTTATCATAGGTGGAGAAGACTGCGATAGTGATGGGTACCCAATACGAGTTGTAATTTAGTAGTCAAAAGGAGATTCCATGCATGGAAGATTAGAAAAGAAAGTCTGTTATGTTACTGGGGCAGCATCCGGAATTGGGTTAGCCTGCGCTCAACGTTTTGCCGAGGAATCAGCGATAGTTGTCGGTTCTGACTTAAATGAAAATCCTAACTGGATTAACGAAGTGCCAGGTGAAACTGCTTTCTTTGAATTAGATGTGCGAGATGAAAAAGCGCAACATTCTGTTGTCTCTGAAATTATTAATCGTTATGGGCGAATTGACACAATCGTAACTTCAGCGGGCATAGCTGGTGGCGGTCCAGTGCATTCCATTGATTTAGATAATTGGCAGAGCGTGCAAGACGTAAATTTAACAGGAACAATGCTTAGTATTAAAGCGGTCCTTCCAACAATGATGGAACAACGCAGTGGGAGTATTATCACGGTAGCTAGTATCGAAGGAATTGAAGGCTGCGAGGGCGGGTCAACTTACAACGCATCAAAAGGTGGAGTTATCCTTCTAACGAAGAATTTAGCGAACGATTATGGGAGGCTTGGAATAAGAGCAAACGCTATCTGTCCAGGTTTCATAAGAACACCTATGTTTGAAGCGACGGTTTCATTAATGGGCGATCGAGCAGAAAAGATTAAAGAACAGCACAAACTCGGACGCTGGGGTGAAGCCGAAGAAATCGCTGGGGCTGCGTTCTTTCTCGCAAGTGAAGACTCATCCTTTATTACCGGAGTGGCCTTGCCAGTTGACGGCGGTTATACGGCCGGGCATTGGTATGGTATGACAACACTTATGGGTCTTGAATAGTTCAAGAGCTTTTTTCGAAAGTAACCTCAAACATCGCTGGCCAAAGTTTCCCGGTTATCAAAAAAGTTTCAGAGTCGTGATTGTAAGCAATCCCATTTAGTACATCTGCTGAAGTTGACTCGTCACTTGTTAGAAGCCCAGAAGCATCAATGGTTGCTAAAACATTTCCACTTTCATTATCAATTTTTAATATGGTATCTGTTTGCCATATATTCGCATAAATAATATCTCCAACACACTCAAGTTCATTGATAGCTTGAACAGGATTTCCATTATTCCTGACCAGTATTTCTTTCACAATAACAAAAGAGCTTGGGTCGCGAACGGTGAGGCTGTTTGACCCATTAGACATGTAAAGAAACTCACCATCGAAACATAGGCCCCAACCTTCACCTTCATAACTAAAAACATTTACAATTTCAAACGAATCTATGTCAATGATGTTTACGATCCCGTTCCTCCAAGTTAATTGAAATAAGTAATCACCTACAATAGTTAAGCCCTCTCCAAAGAATTCATTCCCTAAAGGTAACCAGCGAATCAAATTTCCATCATTTGGATTAATTTCACTAATCCCGGATTTCCCATAAAGACCATGGCTTTCATAAAGTCTCCCTCCGTTAAATTCGAAGCCCTGGCTGAAAGCATCTTCGTTATGATTTCTTCTCTCAATGACGTTGACTGTTAAGTATTCAATATCATCTATTGAAGAAGGACTTTGTTCATCGGTAAGAACGGGTGATGTCGTTTCTACAGCATTTTTTACTTCCGAAACTAAGTTTTTATTTACTTCAGAAGCGTTAACTTCATTTGAAGCAGGTTCAGAGCAGCCCAATGTGAATAAAAGTAGAATAGAGAAAAGGATAGAAACTATAGTGCGTGCGAACATTCTTAATGACTTTTTATCTAGTTGCTTTCAGTAAGACGATAAATCTCTTCTTGGGTATACCCAAGTCCTATGAGGACGTCTTCCGTATGTTCCCCTAATTCAGGGGCGGTAGACGTTGGTTCCCATGGCGTTCCATCAAAATCACACGGTGTTGCGACCATTCGCGTAGAACTAACATCATCTGGAACATCTACAAATAAACCTGCTTCAACGCTTTGCGGGTCAGCCAACACATCGTCCACTGAGTTAACGGGTGCCCAAAAGAAATCGGGTTCCTGGTCAAAAGTATTTACCCATTCCGCAAGTGTTCTCTGACTAAAAGCTTGGTCAAGAAGTGAGATGAGTTCAACAGCATTTTGCGCTCTTGACCTAGGGTCGGCAAAGCGTTCATCTTCCATCCATTCAGGATGGCCAACAACCCTGCATAAAGGCGGCCAGTGACGTGCTCCCTCTAAACCAACAATCCAAAATCTCTTCCCATCTCCAGCAACGTAGTTATTAATAGCTGCATTCCCCATAGATTCCCTTGTCCCTACAGATAAAGTCATTCCCCAAAGTAATGCAATGTTCATATCAAAGCCGACGGTATATGCGCCTTGCCTGTAGAGCGAGGTCGACACAAATTGGCCCTTACCAGTCTTTTCCCGTGAATAAAGAGCAGCAGAAATTGCTGCTACCGCAGAAACGCCGGTGTTGTGATCACCCATACCACCTCGCTGGAAAGGTGGGTTTCCTCCCTCGGGAGTAAGTAGATCCGCTATCCCAGAACGTGCCCAAAATGCTGCTACATCATACGCAGGCTTATCAGCATCCTCGCCTTTATCACCGTATCCAGTAATGCCACAATAGATCAATCGATCATTGTTCTCTAAAAGATTCATATGATCAAGGCCAAGCCTTGAAAGCGCTCCGGTTCTGAGATTAGTAAGGAAAATATCAGCAGTATCAATCAACTTAAGGGCAGCCTCCAAACCTTCTTGTTTACTTAAATCAAGAACCACTGATTGCTTTCCGCGATTGTCTAATTCAAAGGGTGGATTGTTCGGCATATCCCCTCCAAGCATCTTTTGAAAGATTCGAGCGGGGTCACCACTTGGGGGTTCTATCTTGATAACTTCTGCACCCCAATCAGCTAATATCCCTCCAGCTGCAGGTCCAGCCACCCACACTCCGAGTTCTACCACTCGTATACCTTCCATAGGTCCTGACATCGCTTACCTCCTTAACATGATGTGCCCATATCTTAGGCGGTTACCTGTCCCTTGGTTATATCTTTCGAAGAGAAGAATATTCAGAACTGGACTATAGACATTTTAACGATCTCGTTTGCTTGCTATTTCTCTGCTACAAAAGAATCATGAATCAGCCATATGAAAACCCATACCCTTCAGACCAGCTTGAATCTCAATATCCATTTAGTAGATATCAATATGAACGTTTAGATGAAAAAAATATGCTTGATAGAGCAAAAGGGTTTTTTAATGAAATGGACAAAAGAAGAAGTATTAGAATGTTCAGTTCTGAACCTGTACCTCAAAAATTGATTGAACTTGCCGTTAAAACAGCTTCAACTGCACCCTCTGGAGCACACAAACAACCTTGGAGTTTTGTCGCAACTCAGGATCCTGAAATTAAAAGTGCCATAAGAGTAGCCGCAGAGAAAGAAGAAAAGAAAAACTACCTTGAGAATAGAATGAATCAGGAGTGGCAAGAAGCCCTTGCTCCCTTAGGGACAGATCATCATAAGGAATTCCTTGAAATAGCTCCTTGGATTGTCATTCTCTTTGAGCAACGCTACGAAATCCTCCCCAACGGAGATTCAAGAAAAAACTATTATGTGAAAGAAAGTGTTGGAACAGCAGCAGGCATGTTCATAGCAGCTCTCCACCACATGGGATTAGCAACACTCACTCACACTCCCTCGCCTATGAAGTTTTTAACTAAAATACTCAACCGGCCAATGAACGAAAGACCATTCGTTCTTTTCCCAATCGGTTACCCCTTAGATGGGGTGAAAGTGCCTGATCTAAAACGAAAAGATCTGAATGAAATTTTCACAACTGTTTAATGGCCAAGACCTCTTCGCAGCTAGAGTACTAATATTGAAAGGGAGGCTCTCAATTGTCCTATGATCTCGTAATTACTGGTGGGAAAGTCGTCGATGGAACTGGCAGTACTCCATTTCTAGCGGATATAGCAATTAACGATGGAGTCATTGTAAATGTAGGAGAATCACTGGACACAGAAGGCGCACATGTAATCGACGCTGGTGACAAAATCGTAACTCCAGGGTTTGTTGATATTCACACACATTATGACGGGCAAGCAACATGGGATGGCTTGCTAGAGCCATCTTCAGGACACGGAGTAACAACAGTCGTTATGGGAAACTGTGGGGTGGGGTTTGCCCCCGTGAAACCAGGCCAAGAAGAATGGCTCATCCAGCTTATGGAAGGTGTTGAGGATATTCCCGGCACTGCTTTAGCCGAGGGTATGGAGTGGGGATGGGAAACATTTCCAGAATACTTGGACATACTTGACCAGAAAGACTTTTCTATTGATATTGGAACCCAAGTAGCGCACGGCGCCATCCGTTCTTATGTAATGGGTGAAAGGGGATCAAATAACGAACCAGCCAACCCACAAGATATTGCTGAAATGAGAAGTCTTGTTCAAGAAGCCATAGAAGCAGGAGCATTAGGGGTATCGACATCTCGAGTTTTGGGGCATCGGGCAATGAACGGGGAGCCGGTTCCAGGAACCTTTGCGGCAGAAGATGAGCTATATGGTCTTGGTCAAGCCCTAAAGGATGCAGGATCTGGAGTCTTTGAACTTGCTCCAGCAGGTGCTGACGGACAGGATCTGATAAAAGCCCCAGACGAAATGAAGTGGATGCGAAAACTTTCAGCAACTATTGATCGACCGGTCACTTTTGCTTTATTGCAGAACGAAACGGAACCTCATCTATGGGAACAACTCTTAGCGGAGTCATTGGAGGCGACTAAACAAGGAAGTCAATGTTTTCCTCAGGTAGCGGGCCGGCCGTTTGGTTTACTAATCGGTTTGCAAACCCATCATGCATTTGCGAAACGGCCTTCATTTATTGAAATAGCTGATCTACCTCATGCTGATCTTGTTTCTAAATTGCAACAGAATTCAGTTCGAGATGCGATTCTGAACGAAGTAGATGAGCCAGTTAACCCTGACATTATCTTTGATGGAATGACCAGGATGGTTCAATCTATGTTGCATCGCCTGTATCCGCTTGGTGAAATTCCGGATTACGAACCAGATCCAAGTAGAAGTTTCGTCGAAATAGCAAAATCAAATAATGCGACGCCTGAAGAAGTCCTTTACGATTACATGCTTAAGGATGAAGGCCACGCTATGGGCATGATGCCTATCTTCAATTATGTGGATGGTAACCATGACGTTATAAGAGAAATGCTTTTACACCCTCAAGCTGTTTCGGGGCTTTCAGATGGGGGAGCTCACTGTGGAATGATATGTGATGCATCCATTCCAACATTTATGTTAAGCCATTGGACTCGCGACCGCACTAGGGGTGAGAAACTTCCTCTTGAGTGGATTATCAAAAAACAAACACTTGATACAGCATCTTTATATGGTCTTAGTGACCGAGGAAGTCTCAAAGTAGGAAAACGCGCGGACCTCAACGTAATAGACTACGAAGCTTTAACATTGCATGGTCCAAAGATGGCTCACGACCTTCCGGCAGGAGGGAGACGTTTACTTCAAGAAGCAACCGGATATGACTACACAATCGTAGCTGGACAAATCACTCGAGACCATGGGAAAGATACAGGAAAGCGACCTGGTCACCTCATACGCGGAGCACGTTAATCCTAGAAATGAAAGCTACGAGTCGTTTTCGGGAAGCTTCACTTTCTTTGAATTACGATCCGGAAATACAATTTTTCCCAGAAGGAACCAGAACGGCAATTGATGCAGCAAAAGCGGTTGGATGTGAACTTGGCCAAATCGTCAAATCTTTAGTGTTTATTGCCGGCGACTCACCAATCTTAATTTTGGCTTCTGGCAAAAATAGAGTTGATGAAGAGCGGGTTCTGGAATTTCTTGGTACTAAAACGTTAATTATGGCCTCACCAAAAATCGTGAAACGAGTTACCGGATTTTCAATTGGTGGAACCCCGCCATTTGGGCATTCTCAAAAAATTCAAACGATAGTAGATTCAGATCTTATTTCTTATCAGCAAATTTGGGCAGCTGCTGGAACGCCAGATTCCTGCTTTCCGATTACCCCAGCTAAACTTTGTGAAATCGCAACTGCTACGGTGTCAAAGATTAACTAAATCAAGGGTTTGGAGGAGAATAATGGGCGTCTGTGAAGGGCAAGTAATTATCGTAACTGGTGCTGGCCGAGGATTGGGTAGATCCCATGCTCTTGAGTTAGCTAGGCAAGGTGCTCGTATCGTCGTGAACGACTTAGGTGTTGAACGTGATGGAACTGAAGGGGAGCAACTCCCATCGCAAGACGTAGTAGAAGAAATACGAAGCTTTGGAGGAGAGGCAATAGGAAATGGTGCCGATGTTGCTGATTGGGAACAATCAAAGAGCATGATTAGCCAAGCAATTGAAACGTGGGGCCGTTTGGATGGATTGGTCTGCAATGCTGGGTTTTTGCGTGACAGAATGTTGGCTAGCATGAGCGAACAAGAGTGGGACAGCGTCATTCGGGTTCATTTAAAAGGACATTTTGCACCTGCTAGACACGCCATTGATCATTGGAGGTCCCTGTCAAAGGGCGGAACGGAAGTTCATGCTCGGATAGTTAACACCAGTTCTGGAGCCGGATTGATGGGTTCAATCGGTCAAGGTAACTATGCAGCAGCTAAAGCAGCAATAGCTCTGCTTACTATTCAACAAGCTAGCGAATGGGCACGATATGGGGTAAAAGTTAATGCCATAGCACCCGACGCTCGAACAAGAATGACAGAGGGTATCTTCTATTCGGCAGATGATGTCAAAGCTGGAGAATTTGATGATAAGTCTCCAGATAACGTCTCACCTTTAGTGGCATGGTTGGTGAGCTCAGATTGCGATATAACAGGAAGGACTTTTGAAGTAACTGGTGGCCAACTAAATGTCTGTGATGGCTGGCAGCATGGTCCGGTAGTTACAGTAGGGGACAGAAAAATGGATATCACAGAGGTTGGAAATCTTATCCATCAGAGCATTGATCAAGCTCCAAACCCAGCAGATGTCTATGGGGCTAGCTAAAATTTACTTCATTTAAGGTTTAAAAACGGAACTGAATTGTTAACACACTGGTAACACAATTTTCCCTTTTAAGACCATTGATGGTGTTAGTGTAATAACAACTTCAATACCATTTGGAGAGAAAGTGAAACTTTACAGATGAAATTAATTACAGCTGTTATCAAACCACACCAGGTAGAAGAGGTTAAGGAAGCCTTGGCACTGTTAGGTGTTCAAGGAATGACTGTTACTGAAGCTCAGGGATTTGGTAGGCAGGGGGGACATACCGAAACATACCGAGGGACAGAATATAAAGTCGCCTTTACCCCAAAGTCACGTCTAGAAATTGTTGTTTCTGATGAAGACGCTGACAAGGCTGTAGATGCAGTGCTTGGTGCGGCCCGGACAGGAAAAATCGGAGACGGTAAAATATGGGTCTCAAATGTTGACAGGTTAGTTCGAATACGAACTGGTGAAGAAGGCAATGAAGCCCTCTAAGGTTTAATTCTTCCGCTGTGTGTATTATCTGTAATAGGCGTAAAATTCTTACATACCAAATTTAGATAGCTATTGTAGATAATAAATAAACCACGGAGCGGAAATTGCTTTTACAAGAGACCCCAGATCAGCAAGCTTTTCGAAAAGAGGCGAGAGAGTATTTCGCTGATCTCATGACTGATGAAATTAGAAACGCGTTAAGAGGAGCTCACGAGACCTCGCCGGTGCGTCGAGAACTTTTTCAGACAATGGGAAAAGACGGAATGCTAGGTATCGGCTGGCCAAAAGAATATGGTGGACAGGGCCGGCCTCCAACTGACCAATTCATTTTTTATGATGAGTCGGTACGGGCTAATGCCCCTATGCCTTTTGTTACTTTGAATACTGTTGGTCCGACTCTAATGGAAATGGGAAGCGAAGAACATAAAGCCTTTTTCTTACCGAAAATTCTTTCGGGGGAAATAACATTTGCTATTGGCTACAGTGAAGCAAGTGCTGGCACCGACCTTCTTTCCCTAACAACCCGTGCAGAAAAGGATGGAGACGAGTGGGTTATTAACGGCCAAAAAATGTGGACCAGTGGCGCAAACGAGGCAGATTATGTTTGGCTAGCCTGCAGAACAGATCAAGAAGCAAAAAAGCATAAAGGTATTTCTATAATTATCGTGCCTACTGAAAGCACTGGATTTAGTTTCACGCCGATTGTTACTGTTGGCCAAGCAACGACAACTGCCACCTATTATGACGAGGTGCGAGTCCCCTACAGTAATCTTGTCGGAGAGTTGCATGGCGGTTGGGGGCTTATCGCAAGTCAATTAAATCATGAACGCGTCGGCCTTGCTGCCGTTAGTGTCCTCTCGTTTAGGTTATTTGACGATGTTGTTGAATGGGCTGCGACTACAAAATCTGAAACGGGCGAGTCTCTTATCGATGTTCCATGGGTTCAGATGGATCTGGCAAAATGTAAAGCAAAACTTGATGCTTTAAACCTTATGAACTGGAGAATGACTACAGCCGTTGAAGCTGGTGCTCTTGAGCCCTATCATGCCTCCACAGCGAAAGTCTATGGAACGGAAAGCGTTGCAGACGTATATCACCTTCTTCTGGGTGTTGTCGGGGCGGCCGGGCATCTTCGAGGCGGGACACCTGGAGCAATCCTAAGAGGAGAACTAGAAGCAGCGGGACGATCTGCACAAATAAATACCTTCGGAGGAGGAGTTAACGAAATCCAGCGTGAGATCATTGCCTGGATGGGTCTCGGGATGAGCCGTGGGAAACGATAACCCATGAACTTTGACTTTTCAGAAGAGCAAAACGCGCTACAGGAATTAAGTTCGCAAATCTTTGAAGGATCGTCATCATTTGATCGGGTTGAATTAATAGAAAAATCTGAAAAAAAATTCGATGAAAGCCTATGGAACCAGCTTGCTGAAGCTAATTTGTTAGGCGTTGCTATTCCCGAAGAATTTGGAGGATTAGGCTTTGGTTTGTTCGAACTATCTATTCTGCTTGAACAACATGGTCGTTCAGTAGCTCCTATCCCGTTACTTCCTACGTTAGCTATGGGAGCTTTACCAATCATTGAATTTGGCTCTGATGAGCAAAAATCTCAAATTCTGCCAAAAGTTACTTCAGGTCAATGTATTCTGACTGGTGCTTTCCAAGAATGGGGTATTAATAACCCATTAAACACATCTCTAAATGCGGAGCTAATAGATAGCAGGTGGCACCTTACTGGTTCTAAACCAGCTGTTCCATCAGCTGAGAACGCTGACTACTTTGTGGTAAGCGCCCAAACAGCAGAAGATCAAATTTCACTATTCCTAGTTACCAACCCATCAAAAGGTATAACTATTACCTCAAGCCCAACAACGAATCGTGAACGACATTCGCAAATAGATCTAGAACAAACGGAAGCTGAGCTTCTAGGAGACTTAGGGCAAGGAATGCATGCTATGGTATGGATCCTTGAAAGAGTCCATACGGCAATAGCAGCCGTAGCTGTCGGTTGCTGCGCTAAGGCAACTGAGATGATGGCCGAATATACGAGTGAACGTGAACAATTTGGACGCCCGCTATCTCATAACCAAGCTGTTACCCAAAGAGCTGCTGATTGTTATATTGGAACCGATGCTATGCGACTTGTTCTTTGGCAGGCAGCATGGCGATTAGATGCAGGTTACCCAGCAGCCGAAGAAGTTCGATCGGCGAAGTGGTGGTCAGCTGAAATTGGCCAAAGGGTCGTGCATGATGTGCAACACCTGCATGGTGGGATGGGCGCAGATATTGATTACCCTGTGCACAGATTTTTCCTTTGGGTCAAGCAATTAGAAAACATGCTCGGTGGGGGTTCATTTCAGCTTGCTGAACTTGGTAAACAAATAGCGGTGAAGGCTAAGGCAGCAGCAGGAGTTTAGTTACTAGCCAGAGTAAGCGAGTTCAAGACCTGACCTCGGCCATTCAATCATAAGTAAAGAACCTAAAGCGGATTCAGTAATATAGGCGAGGTTTTTTTCACCTCTACTGAAGGCAATATTAGTAATCAACGGACCATCAATATCTAAAAACTCATGCGAACCATCAGGGCGTGCGACCATTAGCCCATCACCCAATGCAGCAACAACTACTGTCCCATCAGCTTCAACAGCCATGGAGTCAAGACTAGATAATGTGTTTGCTTTGCAGATCCCTCTCGAGCTTCTAAGAACTCCCGGCCGTTCAATCTCATACTCCCATAATCTTCCAGTGGTCGTTTGTGCCACGTATAGAGTTTGGCCGTCAGGCGAGATACCACAACCATTTGGATGATCTAAATTATCTATAACCCTTGTGATAGATGAACCATCGGGCTGTGCATAATAAACAGCACCCTTATCAATCTCACGGCGTCTTTGCTTTCCAAGGTCAGTGAACCAGAAACCCCCCGAGTCATCAAACACAATATCATTTGGGCCGCAAAGATGGTCTCCTTCATATTCGTGGAATACGGTCGTTATTTCACCAGACTTCAAATCAACTCGATCAACTGATCCTGTTACATAATTTGATGATTGATTAGCACCTGTTTTTCGGTCAGTTGGGAAATTCATTCCATTGATATCGGACCAGATGAAACCACCATTATTGCAAACATACATGTAACCGTCTGGCCCCATAGCGGCTCCGTTAGGACCAGACGAACTAGGGTCGTCCCATTCAGCTATTATTTCTAATGAACCATCAACGTTGACACGCGTTAGCCTCGGCCCGGCAATCTCAACCACGATTACGCTTCCATCGTCCATAACAACTGGCCCTTCCGGGAATTGCAGTTGATCATTTAGTACTGTCTGTTGAATCTCCATAATTGGAGACTAGTAGACGTTGCGCTTCATAGCATTTCCTAAGGAGTAGGCTTACTGTGTGTTTATACAAATTGATCTAAGTAGCAATGGTGCAAGTATTCAAGATGTGAGAACGTTGACTGAGTTTGAAATACGTTCCCAAGAAATAAATGCTGAACAAACTTCCTCCCTTATAGGCGGCGGGTCATACGTCAAGGATGAAAGCCACGTTTGGGTTTCAATTAACTGGATTCTTGAGAATATTAAAGAAGAAGTAAATGACGATTGGAATATGGAATTCAATAAAATGATCGCCTACGCGAAAACAAAAGGCTGGGTTAATGAAAAAGAAACCCATCTTCAAGCTCATATAGAACCTACTGGCTAGCCATAAAGCGATCCATCTAGCAAACTAGTGTTGTTGAAAGGAGCGATGATGAAATTGGTTGAAACGAATCTCTGGGAACTTGTCATGACGCGCTCTGATGCCTCTCCAGATAAAGAGATGCTTGTGGATGAACAAGGTAGAAGAATAACTTTTTCTGAATATATGATCGCAGCTGAAGAAATGGCAGCTGGATTGAATTCTGTTGGAGTACGAAAAGGAGATGTGGTCGCATGGGAACTACCAACCTGGATTGAAACAGTCATTTTAGCAGCGGCATTAAGTCGTTTAGGAGCTGTACAAAATCCCATAATCGCTATTTACCGGGAACGAGAAGTCGGTTTCTGCGTTAAACAGGCAAATGCAACGGTACTCATAACACCAGGCGTATTTAGAGGTTTTGATTTTGGAAATATGGGTAAAAAGATTGAATCTACCGTTTCTGGTCTGCGCCATCTTCCTGTATCGCCCGATAACTTTCCAAAAGGTGATATCACACAGCTGCCGAACTACAGTGCTCCCGAAACAGATGAACTCCGTTGGCTTTGCTACACCTCAGGGACAACAGCTGACCCCAAAGGGGCAAAACATACTGATACCTCAATCGCTGCAATCGGCAACAGTATGGGAGAACGGTTAGACGTACAAGAAGGTGACAGGCCAGCCCTAGTTTTTCCCTTTCCTCATATCGGGGGGCTTACATGGTTATTTACGTCATTACAGACCGGATCCACCCTGCTTTGTGACTCATCCTTTGACCCCGAAACGACAACAGAGTTCCTTTCTAGCGAAAGCTGCACTCACCCCGGTGCCGGAACCCCATTCCACATGGCTTATTTAGCAGCTCAACGTAGCAGGCCAGATGAACCTATTTTTCCTAATGTAAAAAACTTTCCTGGCGGGGGAGCGCCGAAACCTCCGCTATTACATGAGGAAGTTAAAGCAGAACTTGGAGGCTCTGGAATAGTTTCCGGTTGGGGACTTACCGAAGCGCCTATATTAACAATGGGAGCTAGCACTGACCCAAGCGAGAAACTAGCAAGAACCGAGGGAAGAGCAATGCCTGGTGTGGAGCTAATTGCTATAAAGCCAGATGGAAAAAAAGCTCAAGCAGGAGAGGAGGGCGAACTCAGAGCGAAAGCCCCTCAGTTGATGCTTGGCTACCTTGATTCCCAGCTAGATGATGACGCTTTTGACGAAAATGGGTATTTCCAAACTGGAGATCTAGGGATAATAGATGAAGATGGGTATGTCGTTATTTCTGGGAGACTTAAAGACGTCATTATCCGATATGGGGAAAATATATCTGCCAAGGAAGTCGAAGATCTGTTATTCCAACACCCATCAATTATGGATGTGGCCGTTATCGGACTTCCAGACGAAGTAACTGGGGAACGGGCCTGCGCAGTTCTGTCAATAAATAAGGAAGCGGCACCTATTACGATTGAAGAAATGCAAAAGTATTTAGATGACGCCGGCCTTAGGAGAAATGCTATTCCTGAACAACTTGAGATCATCGAATTAATCCCTCGCAATCCATCTGGAAAAATTACTAAAAACGTTTTGAAAGAAGAGTTCAAAAATTCTGCTTTTCTGCGCTAGTTCTTTACAGCGCTTATTAGCGTTGACAAGTCATTTGTGCTGATTCCCTGAGGAATAGAGAGAGCTAGACGGTCGGCAATAGAGCCCAATCTTGATTTCAATTCCAAGCCAACACTCTCAGCTGTGCCAACTACCGATAGAGTTTCTACCTGTTCTGAGGAGAAGACAGATCCCAGTTGATCCCAATGTCCTTCTTTCGTTAATCTACGGAGTTCTGGTTGTAAATCTCCCCAACCATGTGTCTCGAGAACGGGTCGATACGCGGGTGTTGATCCGTAGAATCCGAGCATTCCGCGCACAACTGCATCGGCTCTACCAATGCTCTTTTCAGTTCCGTCATGTATTCCTACGATTGACCCAACGACGGTGACAAAATCTGAAGCCCGATCAACGCGTTTAGCCAAACCAGCATTCAAGTTAGGAACTGTATGCATTTCAAGGTGTGCTTGAGAAGTAAAAGGGTGTACTAGAAGGCCATCAGCTACAGATCCAGCTAACTCAGTCATTTTCGGCCCGAGTGCTGCCAACCAGATCGGGGGTGGTCCGGATTGTAAAGGATCCGGCGTTAACATCGGCGAGCTCAGAGTATGACGAGTCCATTTCCCTGAAAAGTCCAGTTTCGTTTGATTCTGCCAACTAGAAAAAATAGCTTTAGTCGCTCGGATGATTTCCTCCATTTGACCTAAAGGGCTATCCCAAGTGCTTCCGTAACGATTTTCTATATGAGGGCGGATTTGAGAGCCTAACCCTAATGCAAATTTTCCTTTCGATAAACGCTGCAGATCCCATGCTTGGTAAGCAAGATGCATTGGGCTTCTTGGAATAGCAATAGCAACATTTGTGTATAACATGCAATCCGTGATGCTCCCTGCACGTACTAAAGGGAAAAAAACATCTGACTTTCCTTCATAAGTAAATAAACCATCTACTCCTGCTTCACCAAGTTCCTGACCAGAAGAACCCGCTGATTCAAGCTCAGAACTAAGAAGAACATCTATCATTACCATTTCGGTAACGCTATCACCGAGAACTAGTCCAACAACGACTCATCATCGATGAATTGCATCGCTGTCATATCTTCTCTAACAATTGGACGCATTAAAATATCAATAGCTGTCCACAACGTTTTAGAATTCGGGTAAAAAATTAGAGGGAAAAGGCCATATAAGCCAGAAGCAAAAAATACCCAAGATCCTATAGGAATATTTGGATACGTGAGAAGAAAAAAGCACGCTAAAGCAAAAAAAAGAAGAGTAAATGAAATAATCGTATTGATACCGACTGCTCCTATCCAATGACCTTCAATTCTCTCAAATTTCAGCCCACATCTAGGGCAATTTTTAACAATATGAACCCAGCGGCGAAACAATTTTCTTTTTCCACACAAAGGACAGGCTTTGGTAAGGCCTCTCCATAACAGAACTCCGGGCCCTTTTCCCCGATATTTGAACTTACTCATTCCAATATCTTAAGTCCTCTATGTAATTAACCGCTCACATATTGGCTTACAGTTTTACAATTCGCCTGAAGCAGCCTATTTTCATTACGTAGCCAAATAGATGGGAGCCCGATAATGCTCGCTGCAGTACTGCGTAACACTGGTGATCAAGATTTAGATGTCACCGATACGATCCAGATTAATGACCCAGGCCCAGATGACGTAATAGTCAAAATTACACATACTGGTGTCTGCCATTCAGACGTTTCAGCAATGAACGGAACTATTCCTCAACCGGCACCTGCTGTACTGGGGCACGAAGGTGCAGGAATTATCGAAGAAGTCGGCGAAAATGTTACTGAAGTCGCCGTTGGGGATCACGTAATAGTTGTTTGGTCTCCACCCTGTGGTGGGTGTAAATTTTGCTTAGATCATTCAAGCCCAAATCTATGCATGACACTGCAGTTTGGTTCAATGATGATTCCACATTTTCGCGAAGGCGACGTAGACGTTCATGCTATGGCAGGGGCCGGAACGTTTGCTGAAAAAACACTTCTTCCAAAGCAGGCAGTAGTAAAAATAGATCCGGATATTCCATTAGATATTGCCTCACTAATTGGTTGCGGTGTAATGACTGGAGCGGGCGCAGCCTTAAACACTGCCAAAGTAACACCAGGATCTTCAGTTATTGTCTACGGGGCTGGTGGTGTAGGCATTGCAGCTATCCAAGGTGCACGTATTGCCGGTGCTGCAGAGATCGTTGCCGTAGACCTGAACGATGACAAACTTGATGATGCTAGAAGGTTCGGAGCTACGCATGCAGTTAAACCTGAAGATGTTGACGGCGCAAAATTAGAGATTACTGGTGGTGATGGATTTGACTACGCTCTGGAATGCATAGGAAGGCCACAAACAATGCGTGCTTCTTACGATGCAATTCGACGCGGTGGAACCGCATGTATTGTTGGAGTAGGAAGAGCTGAAGAAATGGTTGAATTCAGCGCATTTGAATTATTCTTCATGGAGAAAACTTTAGTTGGTTCTTACTATGGAGGAACTGACGTCAGAAGTGATTTTCATAAACTATTACGACTTTACAAACAAGGTAAGTTAGATTTGGAAGGCATGATCACACGTCGAATAAAGATTGATGAAATTAACCCTGCCTTGGAAGCAGTTCGAAAAGGTGAAGTTATACGTCAAGTAATTGAGTTCTAAGGGAAAGGCACCTAAGGAAACAGTGGATTCAGAAGAACGCCTAAGCGCACCTTTAGTTTTAGAATACCCCTTTACCCGAACAACAGGTCCGGTCATAGGGGCATTTCTAACTGGTTTAAGGGAAAGAATAGTACTTGGAATTAAAAGAAAAGATGGTAGCGTTCTTGTTCCTCCGACAGAATATGACCCGGAAACCTCAGAAACGCTAAGTGAAATGGTGGAAGTAGAGCAAACCGGCGAAGTTGTTACTTGGACTTGGGTGCAGGAACCCCGGGCTCAATCTCCATGGGATTCGCCGCATGCCCTAGCGATGATAAAGCTTGATGGTGCTGATACTCCGCTTTTGCACGCTGTTCTTGTTGAGAGTGCTGATTCTTTAAAGACCGGTTCCCGAGTTCGTATTCAATGGCGTGAGGAAACAGAGGGACATATTCATGACATAGAAGGTTTTATACCAATTGAAGGTCAGAATGACTGAGATAAGCATACCTTCATCCCTTGATGGTGTAGAACCAGTTTTATCAGTCAGAACGCCTATACGAATGGAGTACACGTTTACTCCTGGCGTCGCCGCACAAACGTATCTCCGCGAGTTTGGTAATAAGAAAATTCTTGGAAATGTTTCACCTGTTGACGGAGCTATTCTGGTCCCACCACGAGGAGCCGACCCACGGTATGGAGTGCTTTGCAACGAATTTGTCGAGATGCCACATACAGGTCATATAGGTTCATACTGTGTTACGAAAGTCCCCATACCGGGAAGAGATCTAGACCTTCCGTACATATCAGCATGGATTTTTTTGGATGGTGCCGATATAGGTTTTCTCAATCTTGTTGCAGAATGCCCACCAGAAGAATGCCGAATTGGTATGCGAGTTGAAGCAGTTTGGAAACCAGAAGAAGAAATTGGAATGACCGCTGAAAATATTCTTTACTGGAAGCCTACTGGCGAGCCTGATATTCCTTTTGAAGAAGCCGGAGTTCGAGGCTGGGATGCTAGGAATGGAAGGGCGAATGATGCGTAACGTAGCAGTTGTTGCGGCTGCTAGTCGCCAAGAAGAGAAAATGCTTGACACTGAAGTTGAGCTAATGATTCCTCTAATTTCCGAAGTGAAACAGCAGGCTGGACTGGATCAAGCAGAGATTGGTTTTACGTGCTCTGGCAGTTCTGATTTTCTTGCTGGCCAAGCCTTTTCCTTTGTTATGACCCTTGATGCTGTTGGACCTGTGCCGCCTATCTCAGAAAGCCACGTAGAAATGGATGGAGCATGGGCGCTTTATGAGACTTGGATAAAATTTCAAATGGGAGTTATAGATACAGCATTGGTCTACTCATATGGAAAACCTTCTCCGGGTTCGTTGCAGGATGTTCTTTCTACACAATTGGACCCTTATTATGTAGCACCGCTCTGGCCAGATGCACACTCAGTTGCCGGTTTGCAAGCTCGGTCACTTCTCGAAAACGGGAAAGTTACAGAAGAGCAGCTTGCTGATTGTGCAGTGCGTACCGGAACTGTTAAAACCCGCGAGGAATACTTTGCACAACCAATGCTTTCGGACCCTCTCAGAAAAGCTGATTGCCCTACTTATGCTGATGGCGGGGTCGCAATGATTCTTGCTTCGGAAGGTAAAGCTGAACAATTATGTGACAGGCCCGCATGGATCACAGGAATTGATCACCGAATGGATGCTCATCAGTTCGGTGTGCGAGATTTTACTTCAATCCCCTCAGCACGGATTGCTGCTGAAAAAGCTCGAGTGCATGATGGCCCGATTGATGTGGCAGAACTGCATGCTGCGTATACAACTCACGATATTCTGCTTCGTCAAGAGATAGGGTTACCGACTAACCCGGATCACAGTCAACGTTCTTATCCTATAAATGCGGATACTCTCATGGCGTCTGGTTTATTGCGAATAGCTGAAGCAGCAAGGTCGATTTGGGATGGAAAAGCAAATCGAGCGTTGGCTCATGCAACATCTGGGCCTTTAATGCAGCAAAATTTAATTTGCGTACTAGCAGGAGAGAGTAACTAATGGGAACCGGAGGTGAATTAGCTGCAGTTGTTGGAGTCGGTATGACGAAATTCTCCGCAACTAGAGGAGATGTTTCTATGCCGGGCTTAGTGCGCGAAGCTGCCGAAAGAGCCTTGCGAGATGCAGAAATGCAATGGGATGATATAGACGCAGTTGTGATGGGTAAAGCACCTGATTTCTTTGAAGGCGTTATGATGCCAGAAATTTTTCTAGGTGAAGCTTTGGGAAGCGTTGGGAAACCAATGCTGAGAGTTCACACTGCTGGGTCAGTAGGTGGGTCGACGGCGCTTGTTGCTGCATCTCTTGTGCACTCAGGCGTGCATAAGAGAGTTTTGACAGTTGCATGGGAAAAGCAAAGTGAATCAAATGCGATGTGGGCGTTGAGTTTGAAACAACCTTTTCAAGTTTCAATTAATGCTGGGGCAGGCGGGTATTTCTCGCCAATTATTAGACAGTACATGGAAGCTACAAAAGCTCCTGAGCTCATAGGCTGCATGGTTGCTTTCAAAGACAGACAACACGCGCTTCTGAATCCCTATGCGCACCTTCACCAACCTGACCTGACGTTTGATCAAGTGGTGGAATCACCGATGCTTTGGGAACCAATTCGGTATTCAGAAACATGCCCGTCATCTGATGGGGCTGCAGCAATGGTCATAGTTAATGAAGAAGAGGCTGACAAGGCTGAGAACCCCGCTTGGATTCATGCAGGTGCAATGAGAAGCGAGGCAAATAATTTCCCTGGACGTGACGAAGTAAACCCCTTAGCGAGTAGACAGTGCGCAGCAGATCTTTGGAGTCAAGCTGGGATTAGTGACCCTAGAAAAGAAATTGATGTTGTTGAAATGTACGTCCCTTTTAGTTGGTATGAGCCAATGTGGTTAGAAAGTCTCGGATTTTGTGATAGGGGAGATGGCTGGAAGCTAGTCGAATCAGGAGCTACACATATTGAAGGCGGAGACCTACCCGTTAATTGTTCAGGAGGAGTTCTTTCATCTAACCCTATAGGAGCATCAGGAATGATACGTTTCGCTGAAGCTGCCCTTCAAGTTCGTGGCTTAGCAGGCGAACGCCAAGTAGACGGAGCGCGAAAAGCTATGGGTCATGCTTATGGTGGAGGTGCTCAATATTTTGCTATGTGGGTAGTGGGAAAAGATAAGCCAACCACATAAAGAACAAGGTCAAAATGACTGTTAGAAATTCAAATCGTAAACTCGGCAAATTCTTATTCATGATCATGGTAAGCGCCTCCTTAGCAGTGACGCTTGTATCATGCAGTCGAAGTGCAGATGGAGATATAAATGCTTATTGTAATCTCCTCTCAGACAATCTTGATATGGGTATTCCTGATACGAATTTAGCAATTGAAGAATTGGATCTTCTTATAGCATTTTCCCCCTCAGAGGTTAGAGAAACTGTCACAAAGATTCGCAATACATCTGCTGATATTGCTGAAATTACTGACCTAGATCAATTATTTGCTGCTACTTTCGACCCTGAAGCTTTAACAGCACAAAGTTTTTTCCAAAAATTTAACGCAAATAACTGTGATATAAGTACTGCAGTCGTTGAAAACTTATTAGTCACTGCTCAAAAGAGTTCACAGACTGAGTTAAATAATTTTATCCAAAACAATTACCCTGAAAAAGTATGGGGAGACGATGCCAGCATTTCGCTTATTTTTAATGGTATTGAAGTATCTGGTGTAGAAGGTTACTTACCAAACGGCAGCGAAAGAGCCATCGCTGAGTCTTTGTGTCAAGCTCTTAGTCTTTGGCTGTATGCGGTTCAAGAACAGAATGGCGTAATCAGGGTAACAAGTGGCGATGATCTAGTTATTGATCGTGAATCTAAAGACGGAAGATGCCGACTAGATAAAATCGTCCCCGAAGATTAAACAACACTGTCTCTGTTTGCACTATGATGTGTAGATATTGCTATGGAGGAGAAAAATGGGATACCGAGTTGAAGTAGATTTCGATCTATGTGAAAGCAATGCTATTTGTATGCAAATAGCTCCTGAAGTATTTGAAGTACGAGACGACGACTTCCTCTACATTTTGTCAGAAGAACCAGGTGATGACCTGCGAGCACAGGTAGAAGAATCAGTGCAACGATGCCCAAAACAGGCCATTGCAATTGCTGAGGGCTGACAACTGAAAGAAATCGTTATTGTTGGAGCGTCGTTAGCTGGACTACGCGCAGCCGAAACTCTTAGAGGTGAAGGATTCGATGGGAATCTTCACCTTGTAGGCGACGAGCCACACCTACCCTACGATAGGCCGCCATTGTCTAAGCAAATTCTTTCTGGGGATTGGGACCTCGACCGCGTGTCGCTTACCGATACTTCAAAAAATGATGAACTTTCTCTAGAGTGGCACCTTGGATCTAAAGCAACCGGACTCAACATAAACGACAAAAATATCACTCTAGATAACAATACGAGTCTTTCATTTGATGGGCTTGTAATAGCAACTGGGGCACGATGTATCTCCCTCAAGATGGCTGAGCATCTAGAAGGTGTCTATACGTTAAGAGGGCTAGATGATGCTATTGCGATCCGAAAAGAATTCGAAGCGAATCCCCATAAGGTTGTAGTGGTTGGAGCTGGTTTCATTGGCGCTGAAGTGGCAGCGACAGCTAAGCAGCGCGGACTTGACGTAACTATGATTGAGGCAGCTGAAGTTCCTTTTGAAAGAGTTCTAGGTCCAGTGATGGGAAATGTTACCGCCGACGTGCATAGGGATCATGGTGTTGAAGTCATAACAGGTTTAGCAGTTGAATCATTTCAAGGAACCGAAAGAGTAGAAAAGGTTATTCTAGAAAATGGTACAGAAATTGAAGCGGATCTTGTCATAGTAGGTATTGGGGTAAGGCCTAATACTGAGTGGCTAGAAGGAAGCGGACTGACACTTGATAATGGAGTGCTCTGTGATGAGACCTGCGAAGCTGCTCCAGGAATAGTCGCAGCGGGTGACGTCGCACGTTGGCCAAACAAACTATTCAATGAGAATATGCGAGTCGAACATTGGGATAATGCTGTCGAGCAGGGAGTCTTCGCAGCGCGGCGGCTACTTGCCGGAGGTAGCAACCAAGAGTCATATACGCCTACTCCTTGGTTTTGGACAGATCAATTCGATAGGAAAATACAGCTAGCAGGACGGACTAGATCAACAGATGATATTAAAGTTGTCACTGGATCGATTGAAGAAAGACGTTTCGCTACGGCATACGGTCGTGAAGGCAAATTAGTGGGAATTCTTGGTTTCAACAGACCTCGGCATGTAATGCAATACAAGCAACTAATTACAGACGGTGCCTCTTGGGATGATGCATTAGCTTTTGCTAATGAGCAAGCATCATAAAGAAGTTCGCAAGCAGAATGAAATACCCGAAAGACGCTGAGGAAAGGCCTGAAGCTACTTTTGACGTAGTGGGTATTGGAAATGCAATCGTTGATGTTATAAGTCACGAGTCAGATCAATTTTTAAAAGAATTTGAACTCGTCAAAGAGTCAATGGCGCTAATCGACACGGAATTGGCAGTTAATATTTACGAGAAAATGAGTTCTACCAGTCAAAGTTCGGGTGGGTCTGCTGCAAATACAATGACAGGAATTACCTCATTAGGTGGATCAGCTGCTTACATCGGAAAAGTGCGAAAAGATTCTCTAGGAGAGTTCTTTATTCAAGACATTCATAACGCTAAAGTTGATTATTCACTTGACCCAGCTCCGAATGGTTTACCCACGGCTCGTTCAATGATAATTGTTACACCTGACGGTGCACGAACTATGAACACTTATCTCGGCATCAGTACAACCCTGTATAAAGAAGATCTAGATATTGAAGTACTAGAGAATTCAAAAGTTTTATATTGTGAAGGTTACATCTGGGATATAGAAGCGACAAAGGAAACTATTCGTTCTGCTATGGCGATAGCAAAGGGAGCAGGCCGAAAGATTTCTTTCACTCTTTCAGATAGTTTTTGTGTCCTACGCCATCATCAAGATTGGATTGACCTTGTAAATGGGCCTATAGACATTCTTTTCGGAAATGAGGAAGAAATTCAGGCTTTAAGTGGGTCAGATACTTTTGAAGAAGCAGTCAATTGGGTTAAAGGAAGAGTGGAAATTGCTTGTCTTACCCGCGCTGATAAAGGTTCTGTGATTGTTCACCAAGAGGAAATTATTCACATTAATGCGAAACCAGTCCAGAAAATCGTTGATTCCACAGGAGCAGGTGATTTATACGCTGCCGGTTTCCTTTATGGCTACACAAGAGAATTGGATCTCGAAACTTGTGGGCGAATTGGTTCAATCGCAGCGTCCGAAATTATTGTCCATACCGGAGCAAGGCCTCGTGTAGCTTTACAGGATGTCATTTCTTCCGAATTACATTCCTAACGAAGTATGGATCAACTAACTAAAGAAAATTACATCAATAAAGCGAAGGAATGGTTGGAGGGTGACCCAGACCCAAAAAATAAAGAAGAAATACGTGAACTACTCCGAGAGGGCCACATAGAAAAAATTACGAAAGTATTTCACGGTCGTTTGAAATTCGGCACTGCAGGACTTCGAGGCACCCTTGGGGCCGGGCCAAATAAGATGAATACAATTACTGTAAAGCGTTTGGCTTATGGCCTTTCCAAGTATTTGAAACCAAAATCAAAAGTTGTTGTCGGTTACGATGCTCGTCATAAGAGCCAAATTTTTGCAAAAGACATCTGCGACGTATTGAATGCGAGTGGTATCAGCACTCAAATTTTCCCCAAACCTATCCCTACTCCCGTACTCGCCTTTTCAGTTAGGAATCTCAAAACTGATCTTGGTATTATGGTTACTGCCTCTCATAACCCAGCCTCCGATAACGGATGTAAGATATTCCTCAATGATGGAGCGCAATTACGATCTCCTATTGATCAAGAAATAGATGATCTCATTGAGTTAGCTCCTTTACTTCCCGAGGAAGTTTCAGAAGAGAATCTAACCACCATATTAGATCAGAGTATTTGGCAAAATTACTGCGATAGCGTAGCTTCGACCACTGATAGAGAATCATCAGATATACAAATTGCGTACTCCCCGTTACATGGAGTCGCATGGGAAACTATAAAGTCAGTTTTTGCTAATGCAAAAGCAGGGCATTTGATTCCAGTTCCGAGACAAATGGATCCTGACCCTGATTTCCCAACTACGCCATTCCCTAATCCTGAAGAAGAAGGAGTAATGGATCAGCTAATAGAACTAGCTTCATCATGCAAGGCTGATATTGCGATAGCCAATGATCCGGATGGTGACCGTTTAGCTGCTGCCATACCTACTTCAAATAACGGTTGGCGAGTACTTTCAGGAGATGAGATCGGCGCACTACTTTTCAGCCAAATAGTTCAAAAGACGAACGGAAATAATAGAAAGGTGGTTTCAACGCTCGTCTCTTCTTCGCTAGTCTCAAAGATTGCTTTAGCTAATGGAATTCGTCACGAAGAAACGCTTACGGGATTTAAATGGATCATGCAGGAGGCATATAAAAGTATTTCGGAAATTCCAATTTTCTGTTACGAGGAAGCTTTAGGCTATGCCGTCACTGAAATAGTTAGAGATAAAGATGGGATCTCGGCCGCACTGCTCCTCGCAGAAATAGCTTTTGACTGCAAAAAAGAAGGAACAAGCCTTGAACAAAAATTAGAAGGTATATCAGCGGAATACGGTCATCATTCCGTAAAGACAATTCGAGTACGTTTCGAAAGCAATCAACCCACAGCTTACCTAAACGCAATTATGCAAGGTTTGAGAAACAAGCCACCAACTGAGTTGACAGTCGGAAAAATTGTACGAGTAACTGATTATATGAAAGACGATATTCACTCAAAGTTGCCCGCTGATAACTTAATACGGTTCGAGACTGATCAAGGGGTACGAATACTAATCCGCCCTAGCGGCACTGAGCCGATGATAAAGATATACATGGAAAAAGTTACAGATGTTCTAAATCGTGAACATATCAACAATATAGAAAAGCAATCCCAAACATTACTAGGTTCCCTAGCCCTTGAAATAGAACAAATCCTTCGTTCATATCAAATTGTTTAATAAAGCTACATCTTGCCAAATTGCCGATCCCCTGCATCTCCAAGGCCGGGAACAATGAATGCGTTCTCATTTAGATCTTCATCAACAGCAGCTAAGTAAAGATTTCCTGAGTGTTGCGAAGCAGAGACATTCGCTATGCCTTCTTGAGAAGCAATCACGCAAACTACAGTAATATTTCCTGCCCCAGCAGAATGAACAATCTCTAGTGTGTGAAGCAGCGAACCCCCAGTTGCTAGCATCGGATCTAAAATCAGAACGTCAGACCCAAGAAGGTTCTTAGGAATAGTGTTCAAGTACACCTCTGGCTCGAAAGTCTTCTCATCTCTTCTAGCTCCTAAAAAACCAACCGCCGACTTAGGGAGAAGGGATATGGCAGCATCCAACATTCCTAAGCCAGCGCGAACGACCGGAATGATTAACGGAGAGTTATCAAGAACCCAACCGTTTGTGGGCGCAAGGGGAGTTTGAATACTTTTTCTGCCCATATGAATTTCACGCAAAGACTCATAGATAAGAAACAATGAAAGATCATTGAGCGCATTTCGAAAATGGTCGTTATCTGAATCTTTATTACGAAGAACAGTTAGTTTCTCATCGACTAATGCATGCTTAATGATATTTACGTTCATGAAACCCAATCCTTCATCTGATAGCCATTGACACTACCATCTAGGACTATTGTTAGTAGAGAAACACTTAGAGAAGGAGCAGGCAAATCGAAATCCCATTTGTTTTAGGAGTCGACCTTGACGGTGTTTGTGGTGACCATAATCGCATCTTTAGAGACCTCGTCGCCTTAGAGCTAGGAGTTGATCCAAAATCACTAAGTCTGAATAGAAGTTGGGGTTTTGAAGAGTGGGGTCTCACAGAACAAGATTTCGAAAAATTGCATGAAAAAGCAGTAGTTGAGCATCGGATGTTCCGGGATATGCCTGTAATTCCAGGCGCCTCCGAAGTACTGTGGCGCTTGTCTGATCAAGGAATTTGGATCAGGATAATTAGCCATAGACTGTATGTAAATTGGGGACATGCTACTGCTGCAGGAGATACTGCAGACTGGCTAGACAGAGCAAATATTCCTTATAGAGATTTATGCTTTATTGGAGCTAAGTCGGCGCTACACGCTGATCTCTATATTGATGATGGCCCCCATAATATAGAGGCTTTCCAAAGCGATAATAGAAAAGTTATTATTTTTGACCAGCCTTACAACCGACATTTACCTGGCATGCGCGCCCACACTTGGGATGATGTAGAGCGTTTTGTGATTGAAGCAGTAACGGAAAAGTTAGGCATAGCAGAACCCCAACTTCCGGGCCTTTATGATGCCACCAACAGAGTTGAGAAACGAAAAGGTCAGGATTAAGGGCAAAGGTATTTTGCGATACGACTAGCTACATGAGCATTATTTTCTAGTAACGCCAAATTAGCGGGGATGCTCTCACCTGAAGTAGCTTTGGCAAGGCGATCAAGAATAAAAGGAGTGACTCCTTGTCCGCTAATTCCTTGATCTGCGCATTCTTCAAGACAGTTTTCAATCAATGACCAGATTTGCTCAGAGTCAAGTTCAGCCTCAATGGGTATCGGAACATTTAACAGCACGCCATGGCGAAATCCGAGTTTTCTAATGCTTTCCATTATCGAGGTAACTTCTTCTTCAGTATCCACTTTTGGAATCTGTATGTTGCTGTCGCGCAAATAAAACGCAGGGAATTTGTCTGTCTGCCAACCAAGCACTGGAACCCCCAAAGTCTCGAGGAATTCTAGAGTTCCAGAAAGGTCCAGAAAAACCTTTGCCCCTGCGCTAACACATAGGACATTAAATTGCGCCAAAGCGTGTAAGTCAGCGCTGATATCGCCTGTGATGCTAGACCCTCGGTGGACACCTCCGATACCTCCAGTGCAAAAGACCTTTTCGCCAGCTGTGTGAGCAATAGCTAATGAGGCAGATACAGTCGTGACGCCTACATCTAACTTTTGCCCAATAGCAAGCGGAAGATCGCGAACAGATACCTTCGTAGAAGCAGAAAATATTTTGTCATACTCGGACTCCTCTAGACCAAGTCGTAATTCCCCATCAATGACTGCGCTTACAGCAGGAACTACTCCCTGATCTCTTAGAACCGCTATGCAGCGGTCTAACGCTTCAGCATTAGAAGGAGAAGGTAGCCCCAATTGGCTGAAAACAGTTGACTCAAGGCACACAATAGGTATTCCATTTGACCTCGCCTGCGCCACTTCATATGAGAGCTTTATAGGATTCCTGTTTTGCATACCTTAAATTTCCCTTGAGTACAGTAGAAAAAATTTAATCATGTATTTTCTCCACGAAATCATACAAATCTAGAATATTTTCAATAACTGTATACCTGGACTTAGGAACAGCGCTATCTTCTACTTTTTCGTAGTCCCACGTTAATTCATAAGGAATATGAACAGCGTGTCCACCGATAGCAACTACCGGAAGAACATCACTTCGTAAGCTATTCCCAGCCATGAGAAAACTTTGTGGATCTACATTCCGTTCGGAAAGGAAATCAAGATATGACTCAGGGTCTTTCTCATGAAAGATCTCAAATCCTGCAACCATTTTATCTAAACCAGATTCCTCTATTTTGCTGCGTTGATGAAGTAAATCCCCCTTAGTGACAATAAAAACTGTGAAGTCTTCTGTTAACGCTTTCATTGCTTCCTCTACTCCGTCAAGAAGGACAACAGGATGTTGAAGAAGTTCTTTTCCCCAAGAAATAATTGTCTTGATATCAGAACTTGCTATATCTCCGCCCGATGCTACGTGTGCTGTTTCGATCATTGAAAGCGTGAAAGATTTGACTCCATACCCGAAGACACGAAGATTTGTGATTTCATTTGAAGAAAGTGATTTCTCAAGACTTGTATCGGAAGAATATTTACTCATAAGTTCAAGAAATTTCTCCTCAACTTCTGCAAAAAAAGTTTCACTTTCCCACAGCGTGTCATCTGCATCTATTCCAATTAACTTAATTTCGGTCATCTCAATCCTTATTAGATAATCCCGTTTGACTTCTGCCAAGACTCTAGTCTTATCATGAGCTTATCCTTTTCATCTTGAGGTAGGAAAGCGTGAGTAATGGCAGTTTCTGTTACTGAACCGATACCTTCCCAACCCCAACCAAACGAATCTTGGCAGCGTAAGAACTCATTCGTTAAACACGTTGATGACATAAGTCGGTTATCGGTATTGATTGTTACTTGAATACCAGCATTCAAGAATTCATTAACCGGATGATCCTCCATTAGGTCAACGATTCCTGTATGGATATTTGAAGTTGGGCAAATTTCTAAAGGGATATTTCTATGCACTAGTTCAGAGGCAATTTTACCCAATACTATTTGCCCTCCATCATCAGAGATGTCTTCGATAGCGCTAATTCCATGTCCGACTCTTGAAGCATGGCACGTATTGATAGCTTCTCCGATAAATTCAGGCCCTGCTGCTTCTCCAGCGTGGATGGTAATTGGAACATTATTTCTGTGAGCTAGGTTAAAGGCTTCTGAGTGAAGTACGGGTGGGTAGCCAATTTCAGGGCCGGCAATATCAAAACCTACAATTCCTTTGCTCGCAAAATTGCAAGCTACTTCAGCAATTTCTACACTGCGGGTATTTGAACGCATAGCACATAGAATTCCCTTAACTTTAACCTCTTTACCCTCCATGCCAGACTCAAAACCCTGCAAAATAGCTTTGACAACTTCATCTAGCGAAAGCCCATTTTGTTGAAACAATTCTGGAGCGAAACGAATCTCTGCATAGATAATCCCATCGTCATCAAGGTCTATTACACATTCCTCAGCAACCTGAAATAAGGACTCTTCAGTTTGCATAACAGCTATGGTATGAGTGAATGCTTCCAAATAAAGTTCTAATTTCCCTTGATCTGCAGTCTCAAGCATCCACTTTCCTAAATCTTTCGGATCGTAGCTAGGCAAAGCCCCGTAGTTTATATTGTTAGCAATAGAAATTATTGTTTCAGGCCTTAAACCGCCATCAAGGTGATCGTGAAGAAGAACTTTGGGGTAATCTCGAAGAGATTTTTCTGTAATTTCCGGAGCCATAATTCTTTAGATTTCGAATCCCTGCAACGGCATATCGGATGAACGCTGCAGCCAATTGTCTTTCGAGTAGTGCGCAGAAGCCTCAATCATGTGAAGCGTGAAAGCATGACGAGAGGTATCTGAGAGATTAGCGCTTGACCAGTGTGGCAATAACCCATGCAAAACTACCAACGTACCTTTGCTAGCTTCAATTGGGATTTTATTCTCAGTTGGAAAGTTAGAGTTGTCAAGACTTATCATCTCGGTCCCTCCGCCTTCTTTCCTCCTAAAGCGTTCTTTAGGATTTTCTTTATGTAGGCCAGGTAGACACCACAGGCACCCATTTTCTATTGTCGCGTCTTCAAGAGCCACCCAAAACCCTTTAACAGATGGAGGGTCAGTCCAAAGAAAAGGGTGATCAGTGTGCCATACGACTTCGCCACCTATACGGGGAGGTTTGAAGATGTACATTGATTGCAGTAACAGAGGGTCTAGGAACCCTATTTCTTTGGCGAGCTTCTCCATTTTTTGTTGCCGAACAAAGTCGGAGAAAACTGGATCTAAGTCATGTAAAGCATGCCCTACTTTATTTAAGGAGAGTTCCGAAGGTGTAGAATCTTTGCTTTGTTGCTCGTAGAAGAAACGTATTTTGTCTCCCGATGTTAGGAAATAATCCTCCTGTGCATGATTACGATCGGTGGTAGAGAAGACAGTTGAGCTTTCAGGTTCGCTTGCTTCTTTAATTATCTCTGACATCCTGTCCATAAGAGAATCACATTCTTGATGGGAAAAGAAATTAGGCAGGATTAAGACCCCGTTCTCAGTAAACGAGCTCATCTGTTGTTTAGTCAGCATACTCCATGCACCCTTTAGGTTTGCCCTCGACGGTATATCTGCCCATTCGCTGCAGGCATCCGTAACCGTTGAGCAAAGAAAATTAGAACAACAATAACTATTACATATGGAAGAATGTTTA
>JACERY010000019.1 GCA_013912105.1 Acidimicrobiales bacterium
TCCTTTATAGGGATGAGGTTTATGACATAGAGTCCCCTGACCAAGGAATGGCTGAAGTGCTTGTTGCTAAACATCGCTCAGGCCCAACTGGAAGAGTCAAACTTGCTTGGCTGAGTCATTACACGCGCTTTGCAGATATGGCGAGAACGAATGATTCTCCGCCTCCTGAAGAATATTAAAGTTCAATGTTTCTTGGAGAGAATCTTATTGTTCTTCTTGTTCTTGCATTTGGCGGAGCCTTGGCTGTTGGAAACCTGCTTGCTCTTGTGAATACAAAAGACGCACCAGATGATAGAGATTTTGAGCGCCCACCTTTACTTCGTTCAATAATAATGATCTTGATAGGTCTTGTCGCTGCGATATGGGCAATAGTTAGTCTTCTTTAAAACTCTTTTATTTAGCAAAACTGATTGAACTCCGTATCCTGAATCTATGGAGCGAAATGATTCGATACGTCGATCAATTAGAGCTAAAGCTCTATCAATTGGGTTAGCAATCTCCCCCTTTGGGCTAGCCTTCGGAGCTCTTTGTGCAGATGCTGGAATAAGCATGTGGGAGGCATTTGGCTTTTCAGCACTGGTGTTTGGTGGATCGTCTCAATTTGCAGCTGTTACCGTTCTTGCAGATGATGGAACGGTTGTAGCAGCTGTTACGGCAGGGCTTTTATTAAACCTTCGCTCTTTGGCATTTGGAGTTTCGATGGCTTCGTCTCTTAGAGGGTCGTTGATCTGGAGAATTTTTATTTCTCAGTTAATGATCGACGAGTCAACGGCTGTTGCATCTGAACAAATAGATACAAAAGATAGACGGTATGGTTTTCTATGCGGGGGTTTAAGTGTTTTTGTCCTCTGGAATATAACAACTTTGATAGGAGTGTCTGTTCTTTCGGAAACAGAGTCTTTAATAAAAGACCTAGGAATTGACGCTACAATTCCAGCGGCATTTCTTGGTTTGATCTGGGGGAAACTTGAGGACTCTACCCATAGGATTATCGGAGGTATAGGGGCATTACTTGCCTTAATCCTTATTCCCATCACCCCGGCAGGTATCCCTGTTATAGCTGCTGCTGGAGCTGTTCTTTGGGTTCGGCCATGGAAGAAAATGAAAGAAGATTTTAGTGAGTAGCGCGACAACAGTAATTATTTTTCTTGCCACTGGAACCTACTGCTTAAAAGCGTTAGGACCTCTTTACTTTGGAAGCAGCCGACAACTCCCAATACGATTTCAAAATATAGCGTTGTTGCTTCCAACACCCTTAATTGCCGCATTGGTTGTCACAAGTGCTTTTAGTGCGAGTAATGCTCTTGTTATTGATGCGCGATTGGTTGGATTGTTAGCAGCAGCGGTAGCTCTTTGGAAAAAGCTCCCTTTCTTTATCGTGGTTATCGTTGCAGCAGTCGCTACCGCTTTATGGCGGCTTGCTTTCGGGTGAATGGAAAACACTAGGAAGCGTTAAAAACCTTTCAAGAAATCTTAAACAAGAGATAGGATAAATTTGTGAGTGAAAGCACAGCTGAACAAATCGAAGCACCGGAAACGGTGAGTAATGAAAAAGCACAGAATACGTTTTCAACGGCAATGGTGATTTCTGGTATTCGGTGCGCTTTTACTTATGTGATCTTTCCTATTTTGGCACCTGCATTGGGGATAGCGTCTGGGGTAGGGTCTGGGATTGGTTTAGTTGCGAGCATTATTGGAATTGCAGCCAATCTTTACAGCATTAAGAGGTTCCATGCGTCTAATCATCAATGGAAGTGGCGTATAACTGTGTTGAATGTTTCAGTGATCATTTTGTTGAGCGTTTTGCTTGTTTTAGATATAGCGTCTTTGACTTAGAGATAGCAGAAAAAACTTTCACCCACTATCATGTAAAGCATGCTTGACAAGTTTGCACGGCCACTAGGTAAAGAAAATGAGACCATCTCGGGTCAACCCTCACGACTGATAGTTCAAAATGTTTCGGTTGAGATAGGTGGAGGCCTCGTTCTTGACGATGTGTCTGTCACAGTGGATCAAGGGGAATGTCTGGTGATTCTCGGACCAAGTGGTTGCGGCAAGACTACTCTCCTTCGGAGTTTGGCGGGACTGCAATCTGTATCAGCTGGTGAGATCAATTTGTACGGAGAGGTAATCGCTACCCAAGACTTACATATTCCTCCGGAAGAACGCAATATTGGAATGGTCTTTCAGGATTGGGCTCTTTTTCCTCACTTGACGGTTTATGAAAATGTTGTCTTTGGGTTGCCTAAAGCACAAAGAAAAGATCCGTCTGATGATGTAGGTGAGCTTTTAGAAATGGTTGGCATTTCTTCACTTGCGGGCAGGTATCCTTCCTCCCTATCTGGGGGGGAACAGCAACGCGTCGCTCTTGCCCGGTCGTTGGCTCCAAAACCAGCAACAATACTTTTGGACGAGCCCTTTTCTAGCCTTGATACCGGTTTGCGAGGGGAGTTACGGCAGGAAGTATCGGACTTGTTTAAACAGTTAGGGGTAACGAGTATTTTCGTTACGCATGATCAAGATGAGGCATTTGCACTCGGGAATCAGGTAGCTGTTATGAATGATGGACGAATCATTCAGCAGGGCAAGCCGGCTTATTTGTATCAACACCCCACCGATAGGTGGGTTGCAAACTTTGTTGGAGAGGCTTGCACCATCAAGGGAGATGCTATGGGGTCTGTGGCTGAAACCAGCCTCGGATCGATTAATTTGTGTTTCGAAATACAAGGCGAAGTTGATGTTTTAATTCGCCCTGAGGAGATATTGATTGAAGACGGTAATGATGCGGAAATAATCGCTATTGACTTCTTTGGCCACGATACTCTTTATACATTTACAACAACTAATGATAGTAAAGCTTTGCAATGCAGAACTGGTGGCATGCCGCGTTACAGCGTTGGCGACCGTGTGTCCATCAAACATTCAGGTGTTCAAACGGTTGCATTTCCAGTAGGAAGCTAACGTTGATTTCCCCAATTTCTTTTTCGACAAGTTGTCTTTTCATGTTAGGCATGCTTAATATTAAGCAAGCCTAACATAAGGAGAGCAGTTTATGCCCCGTAACAGTAAACGACAATCAGTCATTAAAGGACTCCTTGCCCTAGGGATTTCCTTTCTCTTGTTTTCATGCGGAGATGACCCCAAAACTCTAGAAGGAGCAGCCAGTACCATTTTCGATGGGGAGTGCGTTAATGAGACAGATGAAAAAATCATTGTCTATTCAGGACGTTCCGAGAATCTTATACTTCCAGTGATAGAAGCGTTTGTTTGTGAAACCGGAATCAAAGTCGACACGCGATGGGGGTCCTCAACAGATATGGCTCTTCTGATTGACGAGGAAGGATCAAAAACTCAGGCTGATGTTTTCCTCTCCCGGTCACCTGGACCAGTTGGTTACTTAGACGGAAAAGACTATCTAAAACCTATCAACACCGCAGTGCTTGACCTTGTTGATGACAGCATGAGATCAAAGAACAAGACGTGGATTGGATTCTCAGGTCGTCAGAGAGTACTCGTCTATAACACTGACCAATTCAGCGAAGAGACCCTTCCAGCATCTGTCTTTGACCTCACTTCCCCCGAATATCAAGGAAAGGTAGCAATACCTGGGTCTAACGGTTCATTTATTGACTGGTTCACTATTCTGATAGACCAATATGGAGATACCACTGCCGGAGAATGGATTGATCAAATGGTTAATAACGGGGCACGTTATTACCCAAATAATAGATCCATCGTTGAAGCAGTTGGCAGAGGAGAAATAGCTATGGGATTAGTGAATCACTATTACAACTACAAAATATCTGCTGCCACTGGGGCTGAACACAAAGCAAACAATTATGTCTTTACAGACAATGATATTGGTGGAACTTTAATCATTTCAGCAGCAGCCGTTCTTGAATCTACCGACAACGTCGATCAAGCCGAAGATTTCCTCACCTATCTTCTTTCTGCACAAGTACAGTCGTACTTTACCGAAACGACATACGAATATCCCATTGCAGCTGGAGTTCAACCGAATTCGGCCCTTTCCCAATTGCAAGCATTTGAAATCGGTTCAATTGATTTCGATTCGCTTGGAGAAGGATTTGAAAATGCAAATAGGTTGGTTGAATCAAGTGGGATTCTAAATCAGTAGTAGAAACAAATGGATCGAGACAAGGGACATATTCAATCTCCAGCACTCCTTAAGGTAGGGGTGTTGGGGATTGGTTTCTTGTTCAGTTTCCCCGCCGGTTACTTGATCTGGCGTAACTTCACTGGAGACAGATCATCTCTTACGTTATTGAATGAAAGCCAGGTTTTATCTCCGCTTCAGCGTTCTCTGGTGCTCGCAGTTTCGGTATCAGTAACGACAGCAGTCTTGGGAGTCCTATTTGCTTGGTTAACATCACGATGTGATCTTCCTGGTAGACGATTTTGGAAAGTCGTTCTTCCGATCCCACTTGTCTTCCCTAGTTTTATTGGTGCTGCCGCTTTTATCCGAACCATGAATCCAGGTGGTTTTTTAAATGATCTTTTACAGGGCATAGGAATTAATAACGTTGTTGAAATTCGAGGTTTTTTTGGCGCATGGTTCGTGTTAACACTTTTTTGTTACCCGTATGTGTATCTTCCCGTTGCTGCAAAACTCCAGCACTTACCGTCTTCGTTAGAAGAGACATCAAGAGTGTTGGGTCGATCACCTTTGAAAACGTTTCAGCATGTTATTTATACACAAATATCTTCCGTTCTGTATGCAGGAACACTTCTGGTTTTCCTCTATACCATCAGTGACTTTGGGGCTGTTCAACTTCTTCGCTACGACACACTCACTCGGAGCATCGCAACGGCGCAACTAGCAAACAAATCCCTTTCGTTGGCGTTGGGACTCCTTTTACTTGTTATAGCAGGTGTTGTCGTCTTCGCTGAACGAATGGTTTCAAGAACAACTCCCTCGGCAGGGCAAAGTGAAATCGGCCCACCATTGGAGTATTCTCTCGGCGGATGGAGGATCCCTGCTGTAGCTCTTGTGAGCTTTATCACGCTTCTATCGTTAGGGGCTCCGCTCTTTACCCTCGGTAAATGGGCATTTGATGGGATACGTAGAGGGTCAGGGAACAGTCAGCCTTTGACGTTAGACGGAGGACAGATTTGGGAATCGACCTGGAATACCCTTTCTATAAGTGTGGTAGCGGGGTTAGCGGCGATCATTGCAGTTTTGCCTATAGCTATTCTGATCTCACGATTTAGAAGTAAGGTCGGAACGCTCGCCCACTTCCTTGTTATTGCCACGTTTGCCGTCCCGGGGATTCTTATTGCGCTATCAATGCGCTTTTGGTCACTGCAAACAGATTGGGCATACAACCTGTTTAATAACACAAAGGCGTTATTGGTATTTTCTTATGTTGTTCGTTTTGGGTCTTTGGCGATGGGTGTTGTTCTACTATCAGTAGCAGCTATTCCACGAAATCTTGAAGATGCCGGACAGACACTTGGTGTAACTCGCTTCTCACGTTTTGTTCGAATCAATCTTCCACTCATGGCCCCTGGATTAGGTGCTGCAGCTGGGCTGGTTATTTTGTCAACAATGAAAGAACTACCCATAACGCTACTGATCTCTCCTTTAGGATTCTCAACATTAGCGACTCGTATGTTCTCCTCATTTGAAGAAGCTTTTATTGCTGAAGCCGGAATCCTTGCAGTGATTCTCGTCGGTTTGTCCTCATTGTTGACGTGGACGTTAGTTATCCGGAAGTCGGACCATCTGTAAGGTCACCCAACACTGACAAGAATACGCTGAGAGGCAAACGCTCCTACACCGACCTGACTACCCTTGACGTCAACCGTGGTTGTCCCGTCAGGAGAAACAGCAGTAACTGTGCCGTTTTCACCAGGAGTGAGATTTGACTCCTCCAGAAATTCAAGTAGTCCTGGTTGGAACTCCAATTCCTCAGGTATACGTTCAATAACGAATCTGTTCCCGACACTAATCGCAGCTAGAGCAGATGTGCCTTTGGGGGTTTGGTAATCAGAGCCAGGGATTGGATTGCCATGTGGGCATGTAGTTGGATCCTCAAGAAGCCTCAAGAACGCGGCCTCAACTCTAGGAGACACAACATGTTCCCATTTTCCCGCTTCATGATGAGCTTCAGCCCAACTGAGTCCGAGAATGTCTGTGAGAAATCGTTCAGCAAGTCTATGTCTTCTCACAACCTGCTTCGCTAGACGAGACCCCTTTACACTCAGAGAAATCTCTGTACCATCAATTAAAACAAGGCCAGCATCTTTCATTTTTTTGATCATCTCTGAAACCGCGGGGCGAGATACCTGCAATCTTTCAACAATTCGTGCTTGTATGACTTTCACATCATCTTCTTTAAGCTCAAAGATTGTTTCGCAATATTCTTCAAATGCTGGATGATAATCATTGGTTTGATAAGGCATAGATCTATTTTAACCTATGAATGCATTAACTGGTAGTGGAAAATGACACACTATTAATTTTCTCTCGTGCGTATTTGCTCTAAGTTCAACGAGGTGGACAATACTGTAGGCCTCATTGTGAACCCCAGATCTGGTGGAGATGTTCGAAGAGCAGTAGCGGCCGCCGCTCGCTCAACATTAGAAGATAAGGTAAGTATTGTACGAAGAATTGTTCTGGGTTCTATGGCTGCCGGCGTGAGAACATTCCACGCAAACTATGAACCCATGCAAATTGTTCGCAGAGCAACCGAAACGATACGAGATATCAATGTTGTATATGTAAACGACTCAATGACCTTTACAGAAGAAGACTCAACAATAGCTGCACAATTGATGAAAGATAACGGAGTTCCATGCGTAGCCGTACTAGGTGGCGATGGAACGAACAGAGCCGTCACGAAAGGGTGGATGGACATACCTGTTATTCCCATTTCAACCGGAACAAATAACGCATTTCCCGTATTTATTGAACCAACCGTGGCCGGGACCGCACTGGGTCTTGTCTCTACAGGAGCTGTGGATCTTAAAGACGTATCAAATCCGTCAAAGTTGATTCACGTAACAGATCATGAAGGAGATATTGACCTTGCACTCATTGACGCCGTCGCCGTTGATGACCCCTACGTTGGATCATTAGAGCTTTTCGATCCGCAAACAATGGTCCTTGCAATACTCACACAAGCTGACCCTATCGCCATAGGATTTTCATCAGTCGGAGGGCTTTTACATCCGGTTTCAGGTGAAGATGACCATGCTTTGCTCGTCCGGTTCGCTCCCACCGGCAGCGGAAGAGATGAAATGATTATCAAGGCGCCAACGGCGCCCGGCCATTACGACAGCATTGGCATACATCAAGTTTCAACGCTTCCTTTTGGTGAAACAGTTGCAATCCAAGGAGAAGTCTTGTTGGCCTTTGATGGTGAACGTAAACTGCGTGTGCGTAAAGACCAAACAGTGCATCTGTCTGTTCGTCGAGATGGGCCTCAAGTAATTGACCCTGCCCGAGCGCTTACGTTAGGGCGCTCTGTAATGATCAATTCTTAAATATCGGGGATTCCCATATCAAAGTTTGATGATCGTATTCCTCCATCAACGCCAAGAATCTGACCGGTCACATATGACGCGGCGGGCGAAGCCAAATACAGTGCTGCGGCTGTAATGTCAGCGACTTCCCCTAACCGCCGCATCGGTGTCCCCGAAACCATGGCATCATGTATCTCATCATTCGTAAGCACAATGTCAAGAGCCGATGTCTTTATCGCACCTGGAGCGATTGCATTAACACGCACTCTAGGAGCAAGATCAAGTGACGCATGAATTGTGAGTTGAATCATCGCTGCTTTCGCAGTGCCATACGCAGCAAAGCCCCTGCTAGGAAACCGGCCCGCAGCCGATGCAATATTAATGACACTACCGTTGCCAGATTCAGCTAGTAGAGGAGCGCTGATCTGAATCAGATCAAACGCTGTTTTCACATTCCACTCCAGCGCATCACTAAACGCACGTTCAGTGGTATCCATAAAAGCTGAAGGCATCGACCCGCCAACATTATTCACAACCGTTGATATTCCACCGAATTCGCTGACAGCGGTATCGACAAGTTGCTGCATACCTTTTCGCTCTGAAAGGCTTCCCGCTACATACACCGCTTCACCACCCAAAGCTTTAATTTCATCAACAACTACTGAAAGATCCTCTTCACTTCGCGACCCAATAACAACCTTCGCACCCGCTTGCGCGAAACCAATAGCGATACCTTTACCAATGCCTCTACTCGCTCCAGTCACTACAGCAACATGGTCTTGTAGGTGAAATAAATCAGTAACCATGACTTCATGTTGTCTCAGAAACCACCGAGTTGCACATCAATTCACGAAATGCGTTGCGAACACAGCAACGCCAGACATACTAAAACCATGACAAATGACAGCACAGCACCCTCATTACTCCCACCAGACGACGATCTAGACATCATTCATACCCGTCGGTACGAAACCCGCGTCTACAGACTAAACGAATCAGAAATGCTCGTTAGAGGAGCCATAACAGATACCAAACCGCCAGGACTCTACGTCCTCGATGACCCAGAGGAACTCGAAATACACCAAATGCAGATCGAAATGAAAGTAAAAGTGCCCGAACTCAAAATCACGTCTGTACAGGCTGGTTTTGAAACACATCCACATACGTCATGTCCACGTATCCTTGATCATTACAGCAATTTGGTTGGATTAAGTATTGCCAGAGGCTTCACCCACAAAGTACGTGAACTATTTGGCGGACCGAGAGGCTGCACACATATAACAGCATTACTGCAGGCAATGGCTCCTGCCGTAGTGCAGGCAACCTGGTCAATGGCGGTACGAAAAAGACGAGACGACGGTGTCGCACCTGGGGCAGTGGATAAAAACCGTGAAAATATGCTCGCTGGAAATATCAACACCTGTCACGTATGGGCTGAAGACGGAGAACATCTTCAGGAAGTCCGAGAAGGTAAACCTCCTGAACCACCTCTTCAAGTCACTGAACGACTCATCGAACTTGGGCGCAAACCTGAAGAGTGGCGAGTGTTTTAGTTAAACGACCATTTTCCATTTTCATCGAAATGGAGTTCGGTGAGTTCACCATCACGGATTTCCCGATCAGTTCCCAACGCAACGGAAACTTTCTGATAATTCCATTTCATCACATCCAACGTCAACTCAATCAACTGATTATCACTAAAAAACGACCTGAGTTCTAGTAGTAATTCTTCTGTGATCGCGTTTGGCTGTGTCATTAATTGAGTAGCAAAGGCCACAGCTGCCTCATGGTGGGGGTCCATCCCTTTCCCGTTATGTAACGCTTTTTGGGCAGTGTTTTCATCTAAACCATGTTCTCTAGCAACTGCTAGACGCAGAGAACGTCACGTGTGGCAATCATGGTGTTCAGCGCAACGCAAACGAACCATCTCAGTTGTAACTGGATCAACTAAATCTAACTGGACTACTTCCTCTTGCCACCGCGATAGGGCCTCACGAAACAACGCATTAAAAGATGAGGATTCCACTCGTTGCGTTCGCATCACGTACCTGTGCTTCCAACGAGTTTGCTCCACACGAGCAATAACCGGATTCGTTGCTCAACGACCAATAACGCATTGACAAAAGTAACGAAACCTTCCTCGCCGAGATGGTCTTTAACCGCAACAGCAGAGGCATCAGGAATAGATGAAACGTCAATAATGAATTCTTCTGTGAAGCGTAAACATGACTTTTCCCGATCCGTAAAAAAATTTGATGAAGACCATTGCGCAATCGCATCAGCTTTAGAAAGGTCAAGATACTGTCTCGCCGACTCTACTTCCTCATCACACCCTAAAATCATTGCAATCCGTAGCTTGCAAAGACTCAACAACGCTTTATCAACTACATCCCATGCGAGATCATGAACATTCGCTAATTCTTTCTTCACACCAGCGCGCTCACCCAACACTTCATCAAAGAATTGTGACGTTGAACGTGCCATACCTACACAATAGGCGCACGAACAAAGAAACTTCATATCCTTTTTGGAAGATCCTCCAACCTGATGCAACATACACATAGGAGGAAGCATGGAACCACTAATCAGATACCCAATCGTGCAACACGCATGGTTTGTCAACGACATCGAAGAAGCATGCAAAAAATGGAACAGAGTCACCGGAGCAGGACCATTCTTTACAACCAAAGGACACTGGGGCGATCGTCACCTATATCGAGGTGACGAAATGACAGTGCCCTTAGATTATGGGTTCGGGTATCACGGCGATACCCATGTCCAATTCATTCAACAAAACGATGAAGGCCCATCAATTTACAGAGACATGTTCCAAGCAGGCGAAGAAGGTTTCCACCACATCGGCATGCTCGTCCCCGATGATGATATTGAAAAAGAAGGCGAGAAATATGAGGCAGCAGGCTTCCCAGTCGCATCATCACTCTGGTCAGTCGCAAATGTTATTTATGTCGATACACGTGAAGCAATAGGATGTTTCCTTGAACTCCATGGTGACAATCCCGGAATCAGGGAAGTCTTCGCAGGGTGGAAACGAGCATCTGATGAATGGGATGGAGTAACTGACCTCATTCGCGGAAACAGAGCCTAAAGGCAATCAAAGCTATGTCTACGATACGGTAGACATATGGTTTGGTGGGAAGCAATACTACTTTTCTTCGGTGGTTGGGTTGCAGGAATAGTGAATGCAATGGCAGGTGGAGGCTCATCTCTAACCGTGCCTCTTCTCGTGCTCGCCGGTGTCCCTGGAAATTTTGCGAATGGCTCTAACCGTTTAGGAATCTTTGTCTCGAACGGGACAACAATTCTCTCTTTTCACCGTCAAGGAGTGACAGCGTACAAAGAAGCGGTTCCTTTCCTCCTTCCAGTCGTTATTGGATCCTTAATAGGATCTATAGCGATAAGTCAGATCACCGATCGCGCTTTCGAAACTATTTTTGGCATTTTGATGCTCCCAATTATTTTCTTATCTTTACGAGAACCCAAAACAACTGAATCAACTAGTCAGTACTCAAAAGCCGCTATCTTCACGGTTTTCCTCCTCATTGGAATATATGCAGGTGCGATTCAAATGGGAGTAGGACTCGTCCTGCTTGCATTCTTAACACGATCAGGTCTACCCCTTATGAAAGCAAATATTGTAAAGGTTCTCGTCACGCTCGCAGTCACAGTAACTGCTCTACCCGTTTTTATTATTCAAGGAAAGGTGAGATGGTGGCCGGCAATTATCCTAACAATCGGACTTTCACTCGGTGGTTGGGTCGGAGCCCGCATAGCCGTGAAAGGCGGGGAGCGGGTAATCCGGATTTTCATGATCATCGCCGCAGTAGGGTTAACAGGCAAGCTACTTGGAGTATACGGATGATGCTGAAACGTTACTGGTCTGCTGACGGTACATGTGGGAGAATCTGATCATGTCTACAGATGTTGCAGTAGTTGGGTCATGTAATCTTGATCTTGTAGTCAATGTTGACGCTATTCCTCTTGTTGGGCAAACAGTCTTGGGAGGAGACCTCGCAAGAATTCCTGGGGGGAAAGGCGCCAACCAAGCAGTCGCTACATCTCGCTTAGGATATTCAGCAGCGTTTATCGGACGGATTGGGGATGACGATAATGGAAAATTCCTCAAACAATGCTTAGAAGATGATGGTGTTGACACATCATTTTTGTTTGAGACAGAAGACGTGCCTTCAGGGATAGCTATGATTGCTGTTCAAGCAGATGGTGATAATTCCATCGTTGTGAGTCCAGGAGCAAACGAGCGACTCATACCTGAAGATGTAGAAAACATTCCATTTCTTGATACCGCAACCGTCGTTCTCACACAGTCTGAAATACCAATAGAGACGGTGATAGCAACGGGTAGAAACGCATCAGGAATCTTTGTATGGAACCCTGCACCTGCACCGGAAGAAATCGTTCCACTTGAACTATTAGACGTCGTTGATGTTCTCGTTCCAAATCAGACCGAATTGTCTCTCTTAGCTGCAACAGGCCCTATAGATTCAGTGGAGAAGGCAATATCAGCGGCCCAAACGCTTCCATGCGCTTCCGTTGTTGTAACCCTTGGAGCTGATGGGGCAGTTGTCATTGCCAACAATAACGCCGCCCATGTCCCAGCCCCCTTTGTTAGACCAGTTGACACGACAGGAGCTGGTGATGCATTCTGTGCAGCACTTGCAGGTGGGCTCTCGCAAGGAAATGATCTCATCGCTTCCGTTGAACAAGCCGTGCGGGTAGGTGCCGCAACGACGCTTGTTGCTGGAGCGCAGAGCTCATTGCCAACACCTAAACAGGTGACTGAGAGGTTAGAAGGCGGGTAGTATCCCGTCCTTTTCTATGAGGACAAGAATTCCGACGATCACACTGACAATGCCGATGATCGCTGCCAAGACTCTGTAAAACACTGTATGTGTCCGAAGCCAGTCATTCGCACCGATAGATAACAGGGCAATCGCCGAGTTCGCAATAATAAGACCAACGACCCAGAACAAAAGAATAAGTAATCCCCCTGCTTTCCCAGTTGCCTGCGTTGTCGCAACGAAGATAGCTATTTGTGTGGGAGTTTCAACACCTATGCCATGTAGGACTCCAACGCCTATGGCCGTAGGACTACTTATGGACTCATTATCAAGAAGCAGTTCATGCTTATGCACATGACGGTGACTTGAATCAGTTACTTTTGCTCCATGTGGATGATCATGCAATTCGAAATCTCTTTCGTGCTCATGCCCATGTGAATGCTCAACATTAATACTGCGTCCACTTGAGGTTCGCCGGATCCTCTTCAAACCTTTAAATAACCCGTCACGGATCAACATCCATCTACTCTTCAATCTGAAATTTCTCCCTTGGAAGAAAATGCCAGTGAGAACCCAAACCCCGAGAGCGATAAGTGAAAAACCAATGAAATACATAAGCGTCGTATCAACACTTTCGGGCACAGTGAAGTCAGCAAGAATGATCGCTACACCTAAAACCATTACGACTGCTGCATGACCCAGCGCATAAAAACTCGATAGAAGGAACGCACGTTTCTTGCTTTTCTCTACAGAAGAAATATCTGTTAGGGCTGCAATATGATCCCAATCAAAACCATGACGCAAACCATAACCGAAAGCTGAGAACAACAGCGCGAAACTCATTAGAAGAACCTCCCAAGCCTCAACGGCAGTGTCAAATCATAATTTCGAAGGAAAATTTAATTGAACCTGTCACATTTGTTGGACTCCACTCTCTGCTATTGATACATTGAGGACAACACCAAACACCAGGAGATATCTTCACATGGAAGAAAACACCCTTTCAAAACTATTCGGACTTAACGAACTGCCCGTAGCTGAAGCTCACTGCGACGGACCGTGCGGAGTATACGACCCAGCATCAGCACGAATCGCAGCTGAAGCTGTGCGGTCAATGACCAAAAAAATACTTGACCTTACTCCGCCAGAGCCTGGTGACACTCAAGCTGTAGCCTCATACCTCAATACTGTAGGTCGATACGTCGCTATCAAAGAAGAACAAGCCGAACTTGCAAAGCATGAACTACTTGTCCTCTGGACCGACTATTTCAAACCAGTTCATCTTGAGGCATACCCTGACCTTCATGAAGTCTTTTGGAATGCTTCAAAAGCTTGTTCAGAAACAAAGCAACATGTCTCCGTAGAAGCAGCTGACGAACTTATGGCAGCATGTGAGAAGATCCACAACATGTTCTGGGAAAGCAAAAGCAGAGAAGTTACATACTACGAAGCAAGTTGATCCCTACGGTTCTTAAAGAAATTCTAGCTTTATCGTCACGAAAACGTAAATTGTTTCGAGTAGGCGGAACTAGCATGGTACCCGTACTTGAACCAGACGATATTGTTTTTATTCGACCTGCAACCGAATGCCACAAAGACGATATTGTGGCCATCAGGCACCCGCACAAGCAAACCATTCTGATCAAGTACGTTAAAGAAATTGATGAGAATAATCTCATAGAGCTATCAAGCCCTGCAGGAACGGATAGCAGACATTTTGGTAAATCAGCGTTGAAACACCTCGTTGGTGTCGCAACTTACAACTACTCACAAAAGAAATCGCTTTTGAAAGGTAGCAACTTTAGCTAGATAAGATCATTGAAGTTAACCAACCAAGCAATATTAAGCTCTTCCAGAATTTTGGGCTCTGATTTATTAACAATCACAGATGAACCAACGTATGTTGCTTTTATCTCATTGGTGAACTGCTTCGCAACACGAATTGTATTACCAGTCGTGGCCCAATCATCCACAATGAGGATCCGGTCACTTTCATCTAAATCAAATGAACGAGTTAGGAAACTTACTTTTTCTCCGGTCCATGTTTGACCTGACGTAATGGTTTTATCAGCGCCGGGGTGATTTCTCCCGCCCTTACGAACAAGTACCAAACCCGCTTTCAGGTGCGTAGCTACTAGGGCCCCTAGAACAGGACCTCGAGCTTCAGGAGCAATAACTTTCGTAATTCCTTCATTAACAAAGGGCTTTGCCATTGCTCCACCTAAATTTTGAAGAATATCTGGGTCTCTAAGTAAACCAGCTACGTCAGGATGTTCATTCACTAATGGAAAATTTTTGGTAAGAAACGAACAGAATGTTACGTAGACGCTTTTATCCATATGTCTATCTTACAAATCAATGCATTCTCAGGGAAGACTACAAACCAAATCAAGTCATTTCTCAATAAAAAGCGGAAAGATGACAATGCACGAGATAATGAAAGGTATGAATCCTAAAACCGTTTATGTTGCTGGACCCCTCTTTGATGAAGGTGAACGCTGGTGGATTGAACAAATTGAACAAACAATTATTGAAATGGGATTTGATACATTTCTACCACACCGCGATAACCCTGAAAAAACCCCTGAAACAGTCCAGTTAATCTTTGAAAATAATCGCAATGCAATTCAAGATTCTGACCTTGTCGTAGCTAACCTAAATGGAATTACTACCGATGACGGAACAGCATGGGAACTAGGTTATGCAGCAGCATTGGGGAAGCCAGCAATAGGGGTTTTCACTGATTGGCGTTCACGTTTCGAAGGAGAAGAACTAGTCAATCTCATGATTAGCCGGTCCTTAAACCAAACCGTTCGATCCCTTAATGAACTTTCAGATGCTTTAAAAAAATGGGAACTAGATAGCGAATAAAAGAAGAGCATGCATTTACTTGAATCAAATATTCAGAACTACCACTGGGGAGATATAGACTTTCTTGCCCAACTTCAAGGAAGAACCCCGACAGGAAAACCAGAAGCGGAGCTTTGGATGGGAGCTCACCCAAAATTTCCAAGCCGTATTCAAGGAACTTCACTAAACCTCAAAGAGACTATTGAACGTAATCCAGAAAAAACATTAGGTGAGCGAGCTCAAGATTTTGAAAACGAGCTTCCTTACATCATGAAAGTTCTTGCGATCAAAAATCCGCTTTCAATTCAAGTACACCCTTCAGAAGATCAAGCAATACAGGGACACACACGAGAAATTACCTCAGGCGAACACATCGGGTTAGATCGCAGATCATATCTTTCACCGCGTGGCAAGAAAGAAATTGTATGTGCCTTAACCAATTTTGAAGCAAAATTTGGATTTAGACCCATTTCAGACATTGTGAAGATAATGACTTGCTCGACCAGCCCTGATCTAAGTGAGATTGCAGAAATATTAAAAACTGGCGATTCTGAGGAAGATAAACTTCGAAGAACGGTACAGAAAATCCTAAATTACAGTCCCGAACAAGTTAAAGAAATGACTCTGGATCTCAGTAAGTCAATTAAAGAGAGTCTTGTTTCCGCAAAAGAACTGGAGCATTTTAGGAAACTCATAAGGATATATCCGTCCGACCCAGGACTATTAATATTTCTGCTTTTAAATTTTGTAACATTACGGCCAGGTGAAGCAATGTATGTTCCCCCAGGTCTAACACACTCATATTTAGAGGGTCACGCTGTTGAAATTACCTCAAATAGTGACAATGTTCTTAGATGTGGTTTGACATCGAAACATATTGATCAAGAAGAATTTCTTTCCGTTGCAAAATTAACTTCTCATACCTCATCTATTCAAACACCGGATTCCTCTATCTACACATATGAATCACCAACTAAATTCACTCTTACACGCTTGGAAATTAAGCAAACCTGGGAAACGACCGTTGATGGCGCAGAAATTCTTTTATCTACGAAAGGACCCTTTTCTATCAGTAATTTTTTAGGAGAGACAATAGTTGCTGAACAGGGGACCCCTGTATGGATCCCAGCTTCAGATCAGGGATATACCCTATCAGGTGAAGCATTAATTTTTCGGTGTTCATTTTACTAACAGATTATTAGATACCTAATTGGCGGCTTGCTAAGTCACGCATGATTTCTTCACTACCGCCACCTATTGCTTGGACTCGAACTTCGCGATAAAGGCGTTCAGTTATTGAACCCTTTAAATAACTTGCTCCGCCAAGCACCTGCGCTGATTCTCGCGCACAGAATTCAAATGTGGTTGTGGCTTGCACTTTGAGTTCAGCGATTTCTGCAACAGGATTATCTCCCTGATTTAATCTCCAAGCAAGTAATTCACACCATGCTTGCGCTGCATTGATTTTCCTATCCATCTCAACGAACTTATGCCGTATTACCTGATGATCAGCTAAACGCTTTCCAAAAGTTTCTCGTTCCTTTGCCCATTCCAAAGCTTCTGTAAAGCAAGCACGTGAAAATGCTATCGACTGAGCGGCCATATCAATTCGTTCAGCATTGAAATTATTCACGATCGCAGAGAATCCGGTTCCCTCTTCCCCAATGAGATTTGAAATAGGAACACGAACATCATCAAAGTACAGGGTTGCTGTATCCGAAGATAACCACCCCATCTTGTCTAGTCGTGTCCGCTCTAAGCCGCTTCTATCTCCTTCAACCAAAAGAAGAGAAATACCGGAAGGGCCTTCTTGGCCTGTTCGTACAGCCACTGTGAAGAAATCCGCGTTCATGCCAGATGTTATGAAAGTTTTTTGACCATTCACGATGAAATCTTCACCGTCGCGGATGGCTTTTGTTTTGATTCGACCTACGTCCGAACCTCCACTTGGTTCAGTAATAGCCAAAGCAGCAACCTTGTCTCCAGTTAGGCAAGACGTAAGAACACGTTCTTTCATCTCTGTTGAACCAAACCTCTGAATCGGAGGCAAGCCGATGTAATTAGATAAAAGGGAAGCAACGACTCCGCCAGATCCCGCTGCGCATAGTTCTTGGAAAATCACCATGCGAAGAATTGCGTCTCGCTGACCATGCCCACCATAAGTAGCATCAAAACCATCACCGAAGATACCTATTTCAGCTGCTTTTTTGTATAGCATTCGAGGCACTTCTCCTGCTTTTTCCCACTCTGGAATATAAGGAACGATTTCTTTTTCAGTGAATTGCCGAACTACCAAACGAAATGCTGCATGATCTTCGGTATAAAAAGGTGATGAACTCATCTCGTCATATTTCCTTCATTTATTTATTCACCCAAACTTGAAAAGTCGGGGTCTCGTTTTTCAGCAAAAGCGGTTAATGCTTCTATATTTGCTGGCTTACCGAGCAATTCACTGAATGCTACATCTTCCCTTTTCCTAGCAGAACGTATTTGCTCACGCAATGGGTCTACGATCACTTTCTTAGAAGCGATAAGAGAACTAATTGGTTTCTTAGCGAGAATATATGCATGCTCCATCGTTACATCAAGTAATTCATCATCAGAACAGAGCTTGTATGCTAATCCCATCTCCAAGCACTGTTCTGCTGAGATCCATTCAGAACTCAATAACATCCACGTAGCATTTTGCCGACCGATAATCTGTGGAAACGTGAAGCTACTAGCAGCTTCAGGGGCTAACGCTAGATCAGTAAATGGGCATTTAACCCGAGCACTTTCTGCCATAAAGACCATGTCCGATAAACCGAGAATGGTGACTCCGATTCCTAATCCAATTCCGTTGACTGCACATAATAATGGTTTTGAGAAGTCAATCAATTTATTAGCGAGACCTGGGAACCCATGTTTTCCAGGAGTGAATGATGAATCCCCCATTCGTTGGCTAAGTTCAACCACATCGGTGCCAGATGAGAAGCTATCGCCAGTTCCTGTTACCACTACCACCGCCACATTTTTATCGTGGTCTGCTTCGATTAAAGCTTCTGTTAAGTCATCATAAAGTGCTTCGTTGAAAGCATTTTTTGATTCAGGACGAGATAGGCGAAGAAGACGTACCCTGTTTGTAGTTGAGATCTCAATCACGGATTCCTACTTTTTTAGTAATTGGGGGAGGCCATTTGCTATGACCAGGCCTTTTATCATCAGGAACAAGGAAACAATGTGTTCCTTCATAGATACTAGGCATACATTTATTACAGTGGATACATTGCCCTTCAGCTAATACTCCATTTTCCCATTTTTTTATAAGATCTGGTTCTCTCAGCAATGCTCTTCCCATTGCAACGAATTCAAAGCCCGCCTCTAAAGCGTGTTGAATAGTTCCAATGTTATTAATTCCACCTAAAAGAATTAGTGGCATATCAACAGCTTTCCTCACGTGAAGTGCTTGCTCCAGAAAATATGCTTCTTCAAATGGGTAATAAGGCATAAATTTTTTAGCTGTAAGTTTAAAACCTAATTTCATGAACTTATTAGGGAAAATTTGGGCCATTTCGTGGACGGGAACATCGCCACGAAAGAAGTACATAGGGTTTTCAAATGAACTTCCACCACTCAATTCCAATGCATCTAAAGCCCCATCGTCTTCAAGCATGCGCGCAACCTCAGCACATTCATCAACTTTAAATCCGTTCTTTACTCCGTCATCAAGGTTGATCTTTGCGATGACAGCGATGTTGTCAGGAACAACTGATTTCACACGTTTCGCAACGGTTCTAGCTAAACGAGCACGATTTTCTAACGTTCCACCCCATTCATCTTTTCGTTGATTCAATTTTGGACTTAGGAAATTGCTAATTAAATACCCATGTCCAAAATGTAATTCAATACAATCAAAACCTGACTTAGCTGATAGGACAGCAGCATTCTCAAAATCATCAATCACCCGAAAGATTTCTGACTCCGTTGCAGGGTTCGTGTTCTTAAACCGAGTTTTTGAAAAAACCTTTGACGAAGACAGGGCTCGACCACCAATTCCTAATCCAACTGGTCCAGCATGTCCAAGCTGGATAGATGCAGCTACATCGAGATTATGCATCGCTTCGACAAAGTATCTTAGACCTGGAACTGCCTCTTCCCTAACAACAATTTCGTTGGGTGCTCCCTGACCATCGGGGGCTACAGCGCAATACGCAAGAGTTGTCATACCAACTCGCCCCTCTCCAAAAGCTCTGTGAAAATCAACAACGGCATCAGTAACCATGTTGTCTATAGCCATGCCTTCAAAAGTTGCTGCTTTGATAATTCGGTTCCGCAACGTCAACGGCCCTAGTTGAACAGGTGAGAATATAGATGTTTGATCTGTGGTAGCCATTTTCCCTCTTTAACAATCTACCCCAGACTTCCCAATTGCTCATCTTGATAGATAGCATCATCACAAGTAACAATACGTACAGGCAATCTCACAAAGGGGAAAGATGAATATTGAACCTGAAGAAGTTGATTTTCATTTTGACGTCATGTGTCCATGGGCGTATCAAACATCAAAATGGATTCGAAACGTTCGTCAACAGAACGGCTTGGCCATTAATTGGAAATTTTTCAGTTTAGAAGAAGTTAATTTAAAAGAAGGGAAAAAACACCCTTGGGAACGTGACTGGTCTTACGGGTGGTCAATGATGCGCATCGGTGCAATTTTACGCCGGGAATCCATGGATGATCTTGATAAATGGTATGAACGTTCAGGCCGCGCACTTCATGAAGAAGGAATAAGGCCTCATGATCCCATTGTTGCTAAAAAACTTCTAGAAGAGATAGGGATCGACCCAAATATTGTTGACCAGTCACTTGAAGACTTGACAACGCATGATGAAATTAAAAGAGATCACCAACGAGTCATTAACGCTGGAGGGTATGGGGTTCCAACACTTTTCTTCGGAGAGCACGCATTGTATGGGCCTGTTTTGATTGAACCTCCTCAAGGAGATGCCGCATTACGACTATGGGCTGCGGTAACTTCTTGGCTTGAATTCCCATATTTATATGAAATGCAAAAACCAAAAACGCGTGAAGATGAAAAATTGGTTTATCAAACTTTTCGACCATATCTAGAAGCACGTGACTGGGTCAGTATTAATCGTGGAGAAGTAATTGAATTCAACGATAAAGAAAATAAAACATCAAATGACTAGCTCTAACGTAAATGGACGCGTGTTTGGTATGGAAGCAAAGTTTACGTCTCAAATAGAAGAAGAGGAAAACACCCCTTGGATACCAGTTCGAAGTCAAAAAAATGCTGATGGTTCTGAAGCCCATGTCTGGGAGAAGTGGGTAGCTTTTTCAGTTGAGCCAATGTATCTAGCACTTTTTGCGAAATGGGATCCAGGAATGATCGTTCGAAAGCATGGTCATTTCAGTCCACATGTACTAGTTGTTTTAAAAGGTGAATTCTTTTGTGGTGAAAGGTTATGCGGTCCTGGTACGCATATTGAATTACCCTTAGGGGCTGATTTTGGGCCATTTATAGCTGGCAGTGAAGGAGTAGAGCTATATGAGGTGATGATGGGAGACCCCCGTTCCTGGAGTGATGACCCGGAAGCCATGGAAAAGATTCTGAAGGAACACGGTGTAACTCCCTTACCCGACCCACCTATAGAGCTTCCTGCAGGACTAGAAGACCTTCGTAATGTTTACGCTAAAGCTGAGCGAGATAACCCTCAATCAAAGTAATTAATGATCTCGGATCGCAGTTGCGGGATCCCAGATCCATTCGATGCGCTAACCCACATAACATCACTTTTTTCAATACCTAATTTATTTACGAGGTCTTGTCTACGTCCTCTACTTTTAGAGGGACGCAATTTGTCAATCTTTGTTGCGACGAAACGGTAAGACAGGTTGATGTGGTCTAGCCATTCAATTGTTTGAAGATCTAATGCGGTTGGCCCTACGACGCTATCTATCAAAACGTATACACCGCCCAATGCTGGGCTTTCGATTAAATATTCTTCAATCATCATGCGCCAACGTTCCATCTCTTGTTTGGGAGCTTTAGCGAATCCATAACCAGGGAGATCTACTAACCAGTTTCCCGAACCCTCAGGATTCAATTCATAAACGTTAATAAGTTGGGTTGCCCCTGGAGTTTTGGAAATCTTAGCAAGTTTCTTTCGATTGGCTAAGGCATTAATTAAGGAGGATTTTCCTACATTTGAGCGCCCAATGAAAGCTAACTCAAGGGCACGGTCGGGGAGTTGGTCTAGCCGAGCAGCAGATCTAAGAAAATTTATAGGCAGAGGAGAAGACATAAAACTAATCGTATCTTATTCAGTCTCGTCCGCTTGTCGTACAACTGTAAATGGAGACTCTAACTATAAAGACCACCAAGATTATAAAATTTCCTCATAACTGTAAAATAAATCTGTATCATTGCCGTGAAAAATTCCTGCGAACTCATAAACATATTTTTTTTACACTGTGATCTCTGTTGGTATAAATTACGATTAGCGAATTTCTGGAGATCTAATGCTAATCGTCGGCTTTCAAGACGGAACAATAATTGATAAAGAAGAAAGAAAATCACTTCTTGGGGGCAAAGGAACAAGTCTTGTTGAAATGTCAACTGACCTAGCATTACCCGTTCCACCAGGCTTTGTTATAACCACTCAAGCTTTTCATCAGTATATAGAAGAAGGATCAGTTGATTTTCTTCAAGGTGATTTACAGAAGGCGATAATTCAAATTGAAAATCGTGTAAACAAGAAATTCGGGGAAGGTCCTAACCCATTACTCGTTAGCGTTCGTTCCGGAGCCGCAATTTCAATGCCTGGGATGATGGACACCATTCTGAATCTTGGATTAAACACTCGCACCACACAGGCCCTTGAGCGACAGAGTAATAAGCATTTTGCAGATGAATGCAGAAATAGGTTTAGAACTATGTATTCATCCATAGTCTTGCAACAGGATGAGGTACGCGAAACGGATATCCCTGAAGATACATGGCAGCAGTTATTGAACGCTATTGAAGCGGTATTTAACTCATGGAATAGCCCTAGAGCAATTACATACCGGAATATAGAAAACATTTCTCACACACTTGGAACGGCCGTAACGGTTCAATCTATGGTCTTTGGAAACATGGGGCCACAATCCGGAACGGGTGTTGCATTCACGCGTAATCCTTCAACAGGAGTAAAGGAAATTTTCGGTGATTACCTTCCTAATGCTCAAGGAGAAGATGTTGTAGCCGGAACACACCAAACCTTGAAATTAGAAGAAATGAAAAAAATTGTTCCTGACGCTTACCAAAAGCTTTCTACAACAATGGAGAATCTTGAATGGTTCTTCAACGATATGGTTGATATCGAATTTACGGTAGAGAATAGTGAGCTTTGGATACTTCAAAGCAGAGTAGGGAAACGAACGCCTTTAGCTGCTATTCAGATAGCAGTTGACATGGTAAATGACCCAAAATTTGCATTAAGGAAGAACGATGCAATTGCTCGAGTGCCATCAGAAACATTAATAAAAGCGAAAGAAGGTCAAAGAACTACGGAACGAGCGTCAGCGATCGCGAAAGGAATTGGGGCTTCCCCAGGAATAGCAGTAGGACAAGCAGTCTTTTCCGCAGATGATGCCGTAGATTTTGACGACGACGGGAAACCTGTCATCCTTATTCGTTCAGAAACCTCTCCATCGGATGTTCACGGAATGGCAATAGCACAAGGAATACTTACGGCAACAGGAGGGTTAGCAAGTCACGCAGCTGTTGTGGCACGAGGTTGGGGAATCCCAGCTGTCGTAGGAGCAACTGAAATCAGTATCAGTGAATCCATTATTCGTATTGGAAATCACGTAATTAAAAAAGGAGATACTGTCACAATTGATGGCGCTTCAGGTGAGATCTTCTTGGAAGAAATAGATTACGTCGAAGTAGAAACTGTACCTGCTTTAAAGATATTCACTGAATGGTTAGAAGAAATGAACAGCATATAAACTCAGCTAAAGTTAATACGAGGGAATAAATCGCAGTCTAGAAAGTCACCGTTTTCTAATCCAGGGTCTGTGTTCGGTATCGCTATTTCCCCTTCTCTTCGAAAGAAACGAGCATCATCCCCACACCATCGAGTTGCTAAAGCCCTGCGAGAAACCTCGGAACTGTAATTTCCATACGCTCCGTGGACAATCATGCCTTGAAAAACTAAACAATCACCCGGATTCATGTTCCAAGAGATAATTTCATAACTATCAAGATTTTCTTCAATGTTCGGTAGTTTAGGTAAGCCGGTCCCTTCATATGGGGTGTCGTCTCCAAAATGATGGGGATTATGAGCAGGCCATCTATGGCTACCTTTAATAAAATGTAAAGAAGATTCGGAACTAACGGGGTCTAACGGTAGCCATACTGAACATACGTCTTTTCCAGAGACCGCCCAATAGGGTTGGTCTTGATGCCACGGAGTTCGCTCTTCGGTTAGTTGGCTTTTTATAAACATTTGATCATAGAAAAAATTGATACGGCTAGAACCCATTACTTGTTGTGCAATTTGCGCGGCTGGTGATTTAAAAACGAATGTTTTAAATGGTTCTAATCGCAGCCACATGTTGAAATCAGCGAAGAAGCGACCAGATTTTTCTTTCGGAGTGTGTTCTTCTGATTGAGGTCCTGGGTTTTCAACAGCATAATCAAAAGCATTTTGCAGGAAATAAATCCAACTTTTATCAACTATGTCCCTCAAGCAAATAGCACCGTCATTTTCGTATGTAATTCGGTCTTCACGTTGGATTTTTCTAAGAGGACTTTCATTCATTTTTAAGTTTTTCTTTAAGAGAAGTAAATAGTTTACTCAATTTATGTTTAAGTTCTCATAAAAAAAAGCGCCAACGGCCATAAAGAGAGTTAAACACTTCACATGCACGCTGGCGCCTTAATTAAGTTTTATTACTTATTCAAGGTGGCGTATACACGTGGTAGTGCAAGGTAACCCCCCTTCCACCTATGTGTTATTACGAAAGAACTTAACAAAGATATTGTGCACAGGTAGCGTGTTTCCACTTTTATTTTGTTGAGACCTAAAACTGTTGGTTAGCGGACACAGTTGTTACGCTAAATAAATGGAAAAGTCTGAGCAGGTACTCCAGATTAAAAAACTTCTTAATCATTTAGACAATGGAACGAATGTTGACGCTGGAAAATTTTATGAGAATCCAACTAATTCCTACGTAGATCCAAAACTTGCAGAACGAGAAAGAGAAGTGTTCTTCAATCAGAAACCCCAACTTGTTGGACTCTCAGGAGATCTTCCCCAAAAAAATTCTTTTATAACTCTTAATGACCTTGGAACTCCAATACTTGCGGTTCGCAATCAAGATGGTGTGTTTAGAGCGTTTGTAAATTCATGCCGCCACCGTGGAGTTGTAGTCGAACAACGCGATCGCGGAAAAGCACATAGATTCACCTGTCAATTCCACAGGTGGACGTACGATCCGAATGGAACCCTCGTTGGCCTTCCCAAACAAGATCATTTTGGCGAGGTTGATATGAACGATCTGGGTCTTCTTGAACTTCCAAGTCTGGAGAAGCATGGAATGCTATGGGTTCACCCAGATCCTAAAGGTGAAATTAACTTGCAAGAACTTCTCACGCAGGAACTCCTTGATGAGTTAGAAGTATGGAATCTTGACAATTTAGAATTCCTTGGATGCGACACATACGACATTGCGTGTAACTGGAAATTAGCTATGGACACATTTGGAGAAACATATCACTTCAGTTCACTCCATGAAACAACGTTGTATAACGCTTTCCATGGCAATGTCCAGTGCTATGACACATTTGGTAACAATCATAGAATGCTTTTATGCCGAAGAGATATTGATGATATGAGAGAACTACCTGAAAACGAATGGGATATCACAACTGCTGCACTCCCTGTATATTGGCTCTTTCCTAACGTTCAACTTATGCCTTCCAAAGAGGGCCTGTATCTCCTAAGGGCCTACCCTGACCCTGAGCAACCTGGGAAGCATCGTTCGCTTATTAGTTTCTATCTTCGGCCAGAAATTTCTGCAAATGCTGAAATGCGGCAAGTATTTACAATGATTTCGCAAGTTTTTGGACAAGTGATACGAGATGAAGATTACGCAGTCAGTGCGAGTCAACAAGTAACGGCTAACAGTCAGACAATGGAGTCGGTAGTTTTTGGTCACAATGAGCCAGCCCTGCATCATTACCATTCAACATATAGACGCGTCCTTAAATCGGCGAAGTAAGAAATGGAGACAGCGTCTGTTCTCGCAATCATCTCTGGGATTTGCTGGGCGACAAACATAACCATTGTGAACTGGGCCCTTACCCGGTCCCGTGCCTCAGCCCTAGTAGGAGCTGCAGTTGGAGTCACAATTGCAGCATTAGTTTCATTAGCGCTTGCATTTTTATCTGGAAGTCCTATTCCAAGTAGTGATGTCCTGTGGAAATTCGCAATAGTCGGGGTAATTGCCCCTGGAAGTTCACAGGGCTTGTTTGTCTCTTCGATTGGAGCGATTGGCCCCTCACGAACATCAATCCTAATTGGAACATCACCAGTGATTTCCGTTCTTCTAGCAGTCATATTTCTCGACGAGTCTTGGAAGACAACAATCATGCTAGGAACACTATTAACGGTTATCGGTGGAGGGATGATTAGTTGGGAAAGGGGAACTCGGTTCCGTCATTTAGGAATACTGTTCGCCCTTGCTACATCATTAACATTTGCAATTCGAGATGTAGTTGCTCGCCATTTTAATCTCGGAACAAGTACTTCAGCATGGTGGTCTGGTGCGATCGTTCTTATTACTGCTGCAATAACATTATGGGTATTTGTATCTTTAAAGTTTGGCGGATCTTGGAGGGTCCAAATGCGAAAAGCTCTACCAGAATTTGTTCCCTCTGGAATTATGATTGGAATCGCTTTACCGCTTTTGCTGGAAGCTCTCAACAAAGGGGCTGTAAAGATTGTTGCTCCAACTGCGCTTGCAGCTCAGAACATTGCCATTGTTGTTCTCAGTGGTTGGTTCTTTGGAAAACAAGAACGCACAAAGCAAGTCTTGATAGCGATGAGCTTAATTCTTCTAGGTGGGATATTAGTAACAATCTCATGATAAAAGTATGAGATGGCTTATCTATTGAAGATCTGGACTAAATCTGGCAGAAAAAATCATATGGACTCTCATGAATCTATTGAAAGTATTACTGGGAAAGGTCTTGCTGGCTGCGTAGGCGGGAAATCAAAGAATAGGCAAATTACTGTTTTATCGCTCAAGGCATGGAGCGAAGCGCAGGAAGAAATCGGCCAACAACTTGGCCCTGTAAACCGGAGAGCGAACTTTCTCGTTGATGATATAGATTTAGCGAATTCGAAAGGAAAGATTCTCTTAGTAGGAGACCTAAAGATAGAAATAACCGGGGAAACAAAACCCTGCGCCCAAATGGACAAACTACATCAAGGCCTTCGTGAAGCGTTGAAACCTCACTGGCGAGGAGGCGTAACTGGAAAAATTTTGAATTCATGCTGTGTAACGGTTGGTGATCAAGTCAACATATTTGATTAAAGGTAATAAGATCTTCAATGGAACTGTAGAGATAACTCATATAGTCTCAACTCGCAAGGATGCTGAATTAAGGAATATATGAATTTTACACAAATTAAAAAACTTATTTCTTTGAAACGAAGATCTGGTGCCGGAATACAAACTGTTGATGAGTTCAAGGAACTAGCGAAGAAAAGAATCCCTAACGCCATCTGGGATTTTATAGAAGGAGGGGCAGGCACGGAACAAGCTATTCAAGCGAATCGAAAATCGTTGGAAAGCGTTCTCTTCCAACCTAAATACCTTGTCGATGTTTCACAAAGAAACACATCAGCACAAATTTTTGGGAGACCTATTAAAACACCGATCATACTATCTCCAGCTGGAATAGCTACACTAGCCCATCCACTCGGTGAAATAGCAGTAGCTCGAGCAGCCGCTAAGGCAGATGCTATCTTCTGCCTCAGCACTGGTTCTGGACTTTCGATTGAACAAGTAGCAGAAGTATCAGACGGACGTCTTTGGTTCCAACTATATTTATGGAAAAGCCAAGAGGTAATCGACTCACTAATAAACCGAGCGAAAAAAGCAGGATACGAAGCTTTAATCATCACTGTAGATGTGCCTGTTGTGGGGAAAAGAGAACGTGATTTACGTAACGGAATGTCGCTTCCAGTAACAATACGACCAGGTCAATATTTCCACTATCTCCGAAAGCCACGTTGGATTGCAGGGGTTCTTAAAAACCCAGCAATCACATTTGGGAATTTAACAGATGTAACTTCAGGTGACGATGCAAGCTCTATCGGGGAATATGTCAACAAAGAATTAAATGACCCCTCAAAAACATGGGATGATGTAGCTCGAATACGCTCTGCCTGGGAAGGACCCCTACTTATAAAAGGAATTATGAATCCCAGTGATGCTCGCAAAGCTGAACAGGTAGGAGCCAATGGAATAATCGTTTCTAATCATGGCGGTAGGCAGTTCAGTAGCGTTCCAGGGGTTGCGACAATTTTCCCTGAAATAAAAAAAGTGGTTTCTAAAAATACCGAACTTTTCTTAGATGGTGGAATACGAAGAGGAGAGGACATTGTTAAAGCACACGCGCTTGGTGCTACTGCAGCTTGTTCAGGTCGCTCATGGTTTTGGGCGTTAGCTGCCGACGGGGAACAAGGAGTTAATCGCATTTTAGAAATCCTCGAAAAAGAAGTTGAAGACACGCTCGCACTCATTGGAGAACCGAAACTCACTGATGTTGGCCCACAAAATCTATTCAGTACTTAAATTTAATATCAAGAAACGAATATCCGCTAAACCACTCCAGGTCTGTTCTACTATCAAGTCCGTGCTAAATAATGGGATAGAAGAATTATTCCAAGAGTTACTCCGCTCAGAACAAAAGCGGTACGCGTTTGAGGATTTAGAGTCTGAAATGATTAAACGTGAGGAACAACAAAATCGCCGACTACGAATCTTGGTTGGGAATATTAAGGGTTTTCCCTGGTATGAACCGACGCAACGGAAATAAACCGCTTTTGAATTTTGTAAGCTCCCATACTATTGTTGATTTGGGGGGGGATTTGAAAAAATCTAATTCACAGCTTTGATCAAGTTTGAGCAACAGAATCGAAAAGTGAAATCATGGATCTATAGCGCTGTTGCACTGCTTGTACTTCTATTAATCATCTGCGTTTCATATGTAATAAAAAGCCAAGAAACAAAATCTTGGTTCACAACTTTAGTTCTTTCAGAATCCGGAGAAAGCAGCATCAGGGAAATAATTGACACTGATTTTTCTTCAACAGATCAACGAGGAATATGGAGAGAAATACCGAACGTTAAATCCATTGATTTCGTTTATTCACCTTATGCCCCTGATACAAGCAAAATATTATCAAATCCTGAAATTGCTACTTTCCCAGGTTGTTCTATCAACTATCAAGATATGACTGCTTGCTTACGAATCGGAAACCCTGAAGTAAATAACTACGGACTTCACCGGTACATCATTGATTATCAACTTCAGGATGATAAATTACTAAGTTCTAATGAATGCGGCCTTAGAACAGACGCAGAAAATGGGGTAAATACCTTTTGTTGGATAGGAGTCCCTGAAGGTTGGAACTGGAATATTAAGTCAGCAATGCTGCAGATTAAATCCGAGAAACAACTCATTAATCCCGAATGCTCAGTGGGTTATTGGTATCCGAGCAATTTCTCATCCCAAAGTAATAATTGTGAAATTAGACAAATAGGAGATATCACTATCGTTACTGCTAACAACATAGACAGATCAACTGGTGTTTGGGTACGAGCAAAAGTTTCTAATCAGGATGCATCACCTGATGAAAGTTTTTTAAATCCACCAAAAGCGCCTTCACGAGATGACGCGCGACATCCTATTAGCAAAGACTTTTTATTTATATTGATCGCACTCATTATTGCAGTTCTTGGAAAAATATTAACGACACAATTTCTTCTTTATAAGGGAAGAGATATTGTGCGCGACGGTGGAGCCACTGAGGCTGCTTTCGCAGACTCTAATGAAGGGTCAACAAAAGCATTAAGTAATAAAGAAATGGAAAAATTAGTTACTCTTAGTGTCGTTCCCCCAGATAATGTCACTCCCTACCATGGAGCAATCATTGTGAATGAAAAAGTGACAGCTGATGCGAAGCAAGCATGGTTCCTGTCACAAATTTTAGACAAGAGGATAGAGATGCGAGGCAAAAGTGGAACGAAATTTAAATATGCATCATCAGAGCCCCCAGAAATTGATGGTCCTTTAGAAAAAATGTTTGGTCGCAAAGCACACGAACATAAACCGCTCATTGACCTTAAAGACCCAGTCCCACTAGATGGTCCTCAGCAACGATCACGTGAATCATTTGCTTTAGGGTGGGATGTACTAGACAAAAGACTTAAAGAATGGTTCGAAGAGTCAGACTCGTGGCTACATCGTAAACCATTCAATTGGAAAAATGCAGTAGTTATCCTGTCCGGAACTTTGTTAGGTATCGGTGGAGTAGTAGTTGCGCTTCCTAAGATTGGTTACATACTGGGATCCTTTCTATTCGGTGCTTTAGTCGCATATCAATTCCGTTCTTATGAATTAGCTGTCCGTTCACCAAAAGGTTCCGGTCAATGGATTCAAATTCAGGGGTTTAAAAAATTTATTCAAACATCTGAAGCTAAACATGTCGAAAGAGCTGCTAAGGATGGAAAATTACGCCTATATACAGCTTGGGCTGTTGCCTTAGGTGAAATAGATCACTGGAGTAAGACCCTAAAAGCATCAAAAATAATGGAAGAACCTGATTATGAAGACGACTGGGTTTTTACTTCACATGCGTATCTTTTCCACTCTTACTC
>JACERY010000002.1 GCA_013912105.1 Acidimicrobiales bacterium
TTGATCCAGACGAGGAAGCTCCTGAGTGTATAACTGATCCTGATTGTGATGATGATGGCATTCTTGATCCAGACGAGGAAGCTCCTGAGTGTATAACTGATCCTGATTGTGATGATGATGGCATTCTTGATCCAGACGAGGAAGCTCCTGAGTGCATAACCGACCCAGATAGTGCATGCGGAATCACACCTACAGAACCCGAATCTCCTAAAGAACCTGAAGCTGAAGATGCTAAAGAAATCGAAGATGGTGAGGAGAAGGTCCCTTCAGCTGTTCAGGAACTTTCAGACGATCCATTCCCTTGGTGGATAGTGCTCCTCATGGTATTAGCTGTTCTTGCGCTAATGCGAATCTGGCTACTCGTATACATGAAACGACGATCACCGATCATTACTCACATAGCAATATCAGAACTTACAGAACCAACACAATTTGAAGAGCGAGATGAGATGTCCTCATTAGTAGATTTTGAAGTCAACCCAGGAATAGAGTATCTATCTGACGATCCAGACCTTACTGAAGTCAAATTTACGATACGCATAAACGACGGAAAACTTGAACATGGAAGTAGCTCAAGCTCATATACTCTAGACCCAGATCTACCGAGTCATGATTTGCAGTTAGAAACGCTACCCAGTGTCGTCAGTATAAACGGAATAGTCTCAGAAATAATATGGGCTATAAAAGCTAAACGAGCAATGGGAACAACCTTTACAATTGAGTTTGAAGTAGATGGAGAATGGGTAAAAATTTCAGATATAGCTTCAGAGGTCAATACAGAAGGTAAAGCATTAAACATCTATCCTTATTGTCGTCTCGTTGCGAAATTTCCATTTGGGATGAAACGTTTCTCCCCACCAGCACCACTAGGGCTCATTAGCCTTGAGGGCACAGACCAACCGACCTCTTAGTCCACAATCAGCAGCTTAGTGGAATGATCAAAGCAGCCTCCGATTTAGCCCCATCTAAGTCAGTCGCATGTGATAGAAGCAGAACATAAGCCTGTTCGGTAGCTGGAATAGGAAACGTTGCAGAGGCGATCACTGGAACGGCGAATTCTCTTCCTTCGTTAATAAACGAGCTCAAATCTATACTTTCCTCTCCTACTTGTGCAGACAAGTCAATCGTGACCATGTTCCCGTCGGTGTCATTGGCAGAAATAGTTACCGATACTGACTCATCCGCATCAATCGAATCTAAGCAGTCTGGACCATCAAGCATAATTGTTGGAGCCTTGTTATTAGGCTCTTGCTCTATAACAAATGGCAATGGGGTAGACGAAACAGCACCTGGTTTATTTTGTAAAGGTTTGGACGCACTTTCTTCAGAAGGTAGTTCCGCAGATTCAGGTGAAATATCATTTTCGTTGCTATCTGATTGTGCAAGAACAACAACAACGAACGGAAGCACAACAGCAAAGACTAGAAATACGGCAACCCAGCGAACATATTTCTGACGGCTTCCACGGCGGCTAGGCATGACACTATCGTAGCCCTTCGCAGGCACCTAATTTAGTGATCATGCACGAGGACCTAATTATCCCGAGATAGTCTTCATCGGTGGGTCCATCGTCTCCTGAATTAAATAACCTTAACAGCATCTGGAAAGGGGAATATCTACCCATCACTCTTGCTAACTTAACTGTGGTAGCTGTTGCCGCCTTTGATGGTTTGGCTATTGTGGCAGCTCTTCCAAATATCGCAAAAGACCTAGGAAACGTATCGCTCTCGCCATGGGTATTGACTGCTTACCTTGCGACGTCTGCTTTAGCTGCGATAGTAGCCGGACCCATTATAGACACGATAGGAGTACGTAGAACCTTTCAAATCACTGGACTCTGGTTCCTTTTCACAAGTGCCTTAGCTGCAATTGCTCCCTCGATGACGCTACTCATCGCAGCTAGATCCCTTCAAGGAATAGGTGGAGGACTAGTTATAGCTGTGGCTCTTGCATCAGTTGGGCTTGCATATCCTGATGATCTCAGGCCAACTGCTTTTGCAGCTAACTCAATGGTGTGGGGCACTCTTGGGCTGGGCGGTCCTGTGCTTGCTGGAGCTCTCCTTGAGCTAAGCGGATGGCGTCTTATTTTTGTAGTGCAACTTCCCATAACCGCAATAGCACTTGGCATGGGATGGAGACGACTGCCAGACGTAGCTGCTAATCAGAAAGACAGAAAACTGAACTTTGATATTTCAGGCATTGCATTGCTCTCTATCTGCATTATCGCTTCGTTAATTGCAGTAAGTGAGTTCACAGAATCGCCACCTTTGGCAGGAATACTTTTGTTAACAACAGGTCTCTTTACTTTTCTCTATTGGCGTCATTCTGGAAGCACCACTAATCCAGTTCTCCTTCAACGGCATTTGATGAAATTCCCGCTAAACCGAATTCATATCGCATCTGCATTAGCACTCATCACAGGTCTAGCGACCGACAATTACTTACCGCTTTACATGCAAACAACAAGGGAGCGTTCTGAAGCATTTGCATCATTTTCAGTAGTTTTTCTCACAGTTGGTTGGACTGTGGCAGCATTTGCTACGAGTAAGTTCCTCAAAAGAAGAAAAGAAGAAGATGTTATTCTTCTCGGATCAATACTCATGATCCCTTCTGTGCTTCTAGCAGGAATATCTGTTTCATTTACACTTGGATTAATAATACTTTTTGGAGCCTATTTCTTAATAGGAGCGTCCATAGGATTTATCTCCACATCTGGCTTAACACTTCTGCAATCATCAAGTACCCCGGAAGAAATGGGACGAACCAATAGCGCTCACCAATTCCTTCGAACGTTAGCAATTACTTATGGTGTAGCTATTGGAGGAGCGATCCTGCTTGCAGTCGTTAAAGCAAGAACTGGAGATGTGGAGTCCGTTCGTAAAGTATTATCGGGCGATAGCTTTACTGTTGGTGCAGAGACCACAGAGGCTATTGGGAGCGGCCTTGCATGGGCGCATGTCTTTAGTGGAGGCACTGCTTGTCTTTGCCTACTAATAGCTATTTCTCTTTACCAAAAACAAAAAAGTGTTTCAAGAGTTTCAATTTAACGTTGGACGCTACAAGAAGTAACGGCTAAATTTAAAGAACAATTTAGATGAACTCAACCGGAGGCGTATCCCCGGACGGGCCATATAGAGAGGAGTTTAGTATGCCCAGCGTACTTGCTTATCACCGCCCTGAAAGCCTTGATGAAGCTCAGAAGTTAGCATCCCAAATAAATACTGTTCTAATAGGTGGAGGTACTCTTGTCATACCTGAAGTGCTTTCGAACCCAACGAACGAAGCAGTGATAGTAGACCTGCAAGCAGTAGGTCTCTCAGGAGTATCATCAGAGCTTACTGACGGTCAAAACTCAGTAAAAGTTGGGGCTATGACAAGATTGTCCGACTTGATAGAAAATCAGGAAATACCGACCCTTCTTCAAGAATTATCAACAAAAGAACTTCCCTCAACGCTTCGAACTCAAGCGACAACGGGCGGAACTATTGCTGACCGCAATGGTGAAAGCATATTACTCTCTGGATTCTTAACTCTGGGTGCTGATATCGAAATAAATGGTGCAGATTGGATTCCGCTTAGTCAACTTCTCCAATCTAAATCAATCGAAGGAATAATCACTGCTGTGAAGTTTCAAGTTCCGTCCCCGCAATCAAAGACATCCTTCCAATCAGTAGGAAGAACACCAATGGATACTCCGATCGTTTCAGCGATTGGAATTTCTGGCTCTAAAGGAAACCCCCAAATAGCACTCACAGGGGTAGCAGAAGTCCCTGTTCTCATTAACGAAGTCGCTGATCTCGAAAACCTGAAGCCTAAGAGTGACTTCAGAGGAACGTCAAACTATAGAAAACACCTTGCTTCTATTCTCTATTTCCGAGTAGCGAAAGAGGTAAGAATATGAAAATTTCCTTCACGCTGAATGAAATGGAAATAATGACGGACGTAGAACTTCACGAAACTCTTTTGCAACTTTTAAGGCGACGCGGAATGATCAGCGTAAGGTATGGTTCTGGCTCGGGTGAAACAGGAGCCTCAGCAGTTCTTATAGATGGCAGATTAACTAGCACTGATTGTATGCTGGCTATCCAAATAGATGGGCATGACGTAAAGACTGTTGAATGGTTTAACAAAGCTGAATTGCATCCGATTCAAGCAGCATTTGTTGCAACGGGGGCTATGCAATCAGGTTACTCAACCCCAGCGATGATCCTAGGAACATGGGAATTATTAAACCAGAACCCTAACCCAACAGAACATGAAGTAAGAGATATGCTCTCAGGAATATTGGATAGAGAAACAGCCTATATTAAACCTGTTGAAGCGGTTCTTAGAGCAGCGGCGCTACTGAGAGGCGAAACAAACGAACCTTTCGGGCCAATCTACCTACCTCCACTCACAGATGGTAAAAATCCCGCAGAAGTGAATCCGAATGACAGAGGATTAGAAGCGTCGTCTGCTGTCCCGAGAGTCGTTCCATCAAAAGATGTACCTGAAATGGCAGTTGTTGGTAAACCTGAAGTTAAAGTCGATGCAGTTCGACTGGTTAAAGGCAATCCAGCTTTTACCGATGACTTTGAAGAACGAGGCCAGTTAGTTGCTAAAGTTCTTCGCAGCCCTCACGCACACGCGAACATAATTGAGATTGATGACTCTAAGGCTGTAGCGCTTCCCGGAGTCCATGCAGTATTGCATTACAAAAATACTCCGAGAATTAAGTACGCATCTGGAGGTCAAAGTTGGCCTAACCCTCACCCGCATGATCAGGTAAGTTTCGATAATAAAGTTCGTCACGTGGGTGACCGCGTTGCTGCCGTTGCCGCGGAAACAGAAGAAATTGCCCGTAAAGCTCTTGGTCTAATAGATGTAGAGTATGAGGTTCTCCCATACGTATTAGATGAAATCGAAACCAAAAAGATTGGCGCTCCAGTCATACACGATGAAGATGACACTGAGGAAATATTTGACGCAGAAAGGAATATAGTTCTTCGAATTGAAGCCGAACGAGGGGATGTAGAAAAAGCAGCGGAAGAAGCGGACTATGTCTTTGAAGACACATTCAAAGTGCATCAAGTCCAGCAAGTCCCAATAGAACCGCATATTTCAGTTGCGTGGTTAGACAGTGATGAAAGGCTCGTAGTTCGTACTGCCACTCAAGTTCCATTCCACGTGAGAAGAATGTTAGCTCCATTAATAAATAGAGATATTAAAGATGTGCGCGTAATCAAACCAAGAATTGGTGGTGGTTTTGGGGCGAAACAAGAAATGCTTATTGAAGACATTGTCGCACACCTTGCCATAGCAACAAGGCGTCCTGTGAAGCTAGAATTGGACCGAAGCGAAGAATTTATTGGATCAAGGTCGCGTCACCCTCAGACACTTACTTTCACCACCGGTGTTTCTAAAGAAGGCAAACTGCTCTCGCAAAAATTAGAAATAGTAGGTAACACCGGACCGTACGGAACTCATGGACAAACAGTGCAAACTGTAGCTGGTCTTCGTGGTCTGACGTCTTATAACGCCGAAAGTAAAAAATTTGATTGTGATGTTGTCTATACCAATACCCCGGTAGCAGGAGCATACCGAGGATACGGTGCCCCACAGGCCGAATTCGCCTTGGAAGCGCATATGGAAGACATAGCACACGCACTTGATTTGGATCCGATCGAATTTAAAAGACTTAATTGGGTCAAGGTCGGAGATGAACTTAATATTGCCCCCCACTTAGGAGAACGTGCTGTTGACCCAGAAGATATTGATGAATACCCCCGGATAACATCAAATGGAATAGAGGAATGCGTTGCCCAAGGTAAACGGGCAATTGGGTGGCATAGAAAAGACGATCCAGACTGGGTAAAACCTCAAGAGAACCCCAATATACGAAGAGGCCTTGGATTTGCCTTTTGTATGCATGGAACTGCCATTCCATTCCTTGATATGGGGGGCTGTAGCATCAAAATCAACGATGATGGCTCTTTCAATATGCTTGTTGGAGCTACTGATCTTGGAACAGGTGCTGATACTGTCCTTGGGCAAATCGCGGCCGAAGTATTAGGAGTTTCACTAAATGATATACAAGTCTATTCGTCCGACACAGACGTTACCCCATTTGATACCGGTGCCTATGCTTCAAGCACAACCTACATATCAGGAACTGCAGCAAAACTTGCCGCAGAAAAAGTACGAGAACGACTAAAGGAACGCGCCGCAAAGATTTTAGGTGTCAAAGAGCCTTGCACCATTGAACTACGGGATAGGAAAGCTCATGCCCCCGATGGGTCCTTCGTTTCAATTGAGGATATAGCAATGGAAGCATTTCACCTAGAAGACCATGAACAAATTATGGGAACAGCTTCTTATGTCTCACCTGAATGTCCGGCACCTTTCGCGGCGCAATTCGCAGAGATAGAAGTAGATATTGATACTGGCCAAGTTACTGTTACGAAACTGGTGATGGCGGTTGATTGTGGTGTAGCGATAAATCCGGTCACTGCATCAGGACAGGTTGAAGGAGGGATGTTGCAGGCTCTTGGATATGCGCACTGTGAAGAATATGCGTTTGATAATAAGGGAAGAATGATAAACGACAGCTTAGGACCTTACAAAATCTATCGGGCTGATGAAATGCCAGAGTTCGAAGTGTTTCTCATCCAAACCATGGAAGACTCCGGACCGTTTGGAGCTAAAGCCGTAGCAGAAATACCTAAGGACGGAGTTGCCCCGGCACTTAGAAATGCAATTCTTCATGCTACCGGAGCAAAAATTAACGAGATACCGTTCACACCAGAACGTGTTTGGAATAAAATAACTGAAATCGAGAGCTGATTTTATGGACCGATTTCAAGGTAAATGTGTTTTCCTTACAGGTGCATCAACCGGAATTGGGAGAGCTACATCTAAACGCCTAGCCTCTGAAGGGGCTTCCCTATACCTCGTTGATGTCAATCAGGAAGAGTTGGAAAAGACGGTTAAAGAATGTTCTGAACACAATACCAAAGTCCAATATGCCATCTGCGATGTCTCAAACGAGAAAGATGTCTCAGACGCAATTCATGGAATGGTTTATGAATTTGGCGGTATTAATACGGTGATCAATGTCGCTGGAATTCAAATTTGGCAGCACTCTCATAAGCACTCACTTGAAGATTTTGAAAGAACTTTAGCAGTGAACTTAACTGGCACATTCTTAGTATGCCGAGAAGCACTTCCTCACTTACTTAAGGAAGGAGGCTCAATAATTAACACTTCCTCAACAACTGCACTAGCTGGAATACCATATTCAGCAGCATATGCTGCAAGTAAAGCTGGAGTTTTGGCACTTACGAAATCATTGGCTGTCGAATATGGAAAACAAGGTTTACAAGTTAATTGCATTAACCCAGGTGGCATAAAAACTGCAATGTCAAAAATGCCACCCATAGAAGAGCCAAATATGGATCTACTACTAAGGCAAAGCCCCCTAGCAAATTTTGCTGACCCAGAGAGTGTCGCTGGACTTATAGCGTATCTTGCCTCGAGCGAAGCACGCCATATCAATGGTGAATCAATCCGCATTGACGGGGGCGCTCTAGCATGACGTTAATCATGGCAGGTTGGCTTATAACTTCTCCAGATGAGATACCAAGAGAAAAATACGGAGTTCGCGTCTTGGGAAACACTGTCGTCGACGTAGGCCCGAATCAAAATTTGATGAAGAACTATCCGGATGATGACGTCGTTGATGCAAAAGAGCATATTGTGCTTCCTGGATTCGTTAACGCCCATACGCACTTATACGGCGTGCTAGCACATGGTATTCCTGTCGATAATCCTCCAGCTGACTTTTGGGAATTCCTTAAGGACTATTGGTGGCCCAAAATAGAAGACTCGCTTGATAAAGAGATGATCGCTGCAGCTACGACATGGGCATGCATAGAAATGCTTCAATCCGGAACGACAACCTTCTATGACATATTAGAGGCACCAAACTCGCTTCCAGGTGGGTTACTCACTGAAAGGAACATAGTAAAAAATAGCGGGCTTCGGGGGATACTCAGCTTTGAAGCAACAGAACGGTCAGGAGAAAAAGCTGCCCTAATGGGTGTCGAGGAGAATATCGCTTTGCACGAAATATCAAAAAGTGACGAACTCATCTCGGGTATGATGTGTCTTCACACGACTTTTACATGTTCGAAAGATTTTATACACGAAACTCATTTAAAAGCTAAAGAAGTTGGGTTAGGACTCCACGTCCACTGCAACGAAGGGCAATATGAAGGTATTTGGTGTGAAGATAGGTATGGTTTGCGCCCCTTAGAGATTTACGAAGATCTAGGTGTAACAAATTCGAAATTTATAGCTAGTCAATGTGTGCATCTTTCGGAAGAGGAAAAACTAATTATTCAGAAAAATAAAGTAAATGTAACGCATATGCCCTTAGCTAATTGTGAAGTAGGGGGTGGAATAGCACCTATCCCTGAACTGCGTGATCTTGGAGTTGTGATTGGATTAGGAAGCGATGGTTATATAAATGACTTTTATGAGGTGATGAGAGGCGCTTTCTTTGTTCACAAGGCAAGACTACAAGACCCTGGAGTCATGCAAGCTGAGGCTGTCCTAGAAATGGCGACTATAGGAGGAGCTAAGGCATTGGGTCTTGAGAATGTAGGAAAAATTCAAGAAGGATTTTCTGCAGATTTGCAAATTATTGATGCAAGATTCCCTACTCCAATCACTGAAGAGAATTTAATAGAACAAGTTGTGTTGTGGAGAAGTGCTAGGCATGTTAGCGACGTAATGATTGCAGGAGAATGGCAGGTTCGTGACAACCAAATATTAGGTATAGATGTAGAGCAAGCAAGAACAACTCTTCACCTGCAAGCAAAGCGATTGTGGGAAAAATGAAAATATATCACGAACTCCTTTCTACTATTTCTAAGAGAAAGCCTGTTGTCCTTTGTACTGTTATTAATTCCAACCGGTCAGTGCCACGAAAAGCTGGGGCGAAAATGCTTGTTTTTGAGGATGGTTCCACTCTCGATACAATTGGCGGCGGCGAAATGGAATCAAGAGTAATAACTGAAGCATTAATAGCGATAGAAGATAAGAAACCACGTCAACTAGACTATTCGTTAGTAAACCCCTCCGAAGGAGACCCAGGTGTCTGCGGTGGGGAAATTACAATATATTTGGAGCCATATATGCCACAAATTACTATTTACATACTCGGTGCTGGACACATAGGGAAAGCAGTATCTGAACTTTCTCATTGGCTCGGATACCGCGTAGTCATTTGGGATGACCGGAAAGAGATAATAGAGAATTTTGAAGGCCAAGGAAATGTAGTATCTGGTTCCTTGTCGGAAGCTCTAGAGAAAGAGCCAGTTGATAAACATACACGAGTAGTTGCAGTAACAAGAAACGCTGACGTTGATGGTAGGGCACTCCCATTTATTCTTAAAACACCTGCTACTTATATTGGTTTAATGGGAAGCCAGAAAAGATGGGGAGTGGTAAGAGATATTCTGCTGACTCAAGGTGTGTCTGAAGGAGAAATAGATCGAATTGCTACTCCAATCGGTTTAAAGATATCAGCGGAAAGCCCTGAAGAAATAGCCGTATCAATCTTGGCAGAGGTAATTGCTTTTGAAAACGCCAGCTGAAACTTTGTGTCTTGTTCGTGGAGGAGGCGATTTAGCAACTGGTGTCATCTTCAGACTCCATCATGCAGGGTTTCCTATTGTTGTTACTGAACTAGAAAATCCGCTTGTAGTAAGAAGGACTGTCTCGGCCGCAAATGCTGTCTTTGAAGGAAGCATACAAGTTGAAGGTATGCACGTTCAGCTTAGTGGAACAGTGGAAGAAGCAGTTGCAAAGAGCAAAGATGGAATAGTAAGCGTCTTTCTATCTCAGGAACTTCCGGATATTGCAGCTCCCGTGATTATTGATGCACGCATTGCGAAACGGAATATTGATACACAGATCTCAGATGCTGAACTTGTTATTGGAATGGGTCCTGGGTTTGAAGCTGGGAAAGACTGCCATTTAGTTATTGAAACAAAGCGAGGTAACTCTTTGGGACGAGTGATTAGAAAAGGTAGAGCACTTGACGATACAGGCCTACCCGAACCAGTTAAAGGCTACGCGGAAAGTCGAGTTCTGCGATCTCCTTCCAATGGCCAAATATCTTGGAACATAGATATTGGTGACCTCATAATCAAAGATCAGCTTATTGGGAAGGTCCAACATAATGAAATCCGCGGACCATTTACTGGATTAGTCAGAGGTCTAATACATCCTTCTGTTCACGTGCAAAAGGGCATGAAAATAGGCGATATTGACCCAAGACTTACTTACCAATGGAATAGCATTTCTGATAAAGCTCTATCTGTTGGCAGCGGAGCTTTAAAGGCAATCTTGTCATGGTAGAAGTGACCCCTCTTTCAAAAGTAGCGAACACATTAGGCTTGTTAGGTAATGAGCAGAAACATCACATTGCTTTTGTCGGAGGTGGGGGAAAGACAACGTTAATGCATGCGATAGGGAAGCAACTTCAAGGGAAAGTTATCCTAACGACCACTACGAAAATGGGGTCTGATCAAAACGAGGGGATGAGGACGCTGTTAAATCCGAGAATAGAAGAAATTGATGCAATTGATACGAATTATCCAGTAATGATATGGAAGGAGGTTCAAGGCCCAAAGGCGATCGGGGTTGAAAAGAGTCTCTGCGATATTTGGTTTTCTTTAGTTGATCATATTCTTGTTGAAGCAGATGGTTCTCGCAGAAGGCCGTTTAAAGCACCTGCAGGGTATGAGCCGGTAATACCAAACTCCACAACGCTTATGATTTCAGCCATTGGAGCAGATGCTTTGGGAAGAGTAATTGCAGATCAGTGTCACCGCCCCTTAAGGGTGGCAGCACTAGCGGAGTGTGAACCATATCAACGTTTAACTCCTGAAAGGGCGGCTAAAGTTCTTCTTTCGGACAGGGGGAATCGAAAAGAGCTTCCAAAGCAATCTGAGATGCGAATTATCGTTACAAAAGTCAGGGAAGAAAATATAGCTTTTATAGAAGAATTAGACGATTGTCTCTTCTCGATAGATCCTAATAACCAGCTAATATCTATAGAATTTGAGAAAGATCGTGAGGCAAGTTAGTGGTAATTAAGGCAAGTATTAATGTCATTCCTGAATGCCCTATCTCCGAGATTGTTGAGATAGCAAAAGAAGCAGAAATGTTAGGATTTTCACGCTGTTGGGTATACGACGAGGGTTTAGCAACTCGAGACGTCTATGTTGTCATGTCGGCTATCGCTAGTGCAACACAAAATATAGAAATCGGGCCTGGCATAACTAATCCTTACACCCGACATCCGGCACAAACTTCAATGGCAATTGCTAGTCTTGATGAGCTATCACAAGGAAGGGCATTTTTGGGAATCGGGGCAGGCGGTTCTCTTACCTTAAATCCACTAGCTATAGAAAGGAAGAAGCCACTTAGTGCTGTTCGGGACACCATATCCATAGCTAGAAAACTCTTTTCAGGTCAGCAAACTTCGTACCAAGGGTCTATCGCATCGCTCAAAAATGCCCAGATTAAGTTTGCAAGGCCTGATATTGAAATTTGGCTTGCTGGAAGGGGGCCAAGAATGCTTGCACTAGGGGGAGAGAAAGCAGATGGAGTGATGCTTGACTTTATCTACAAACCCCAAATTGCGGAGTACGTTCAAAGAATTCGAAAAAATGGTAATGCTAAAATATGTTACTCAACAGCAATAGTTACAGAGAAAGAAGATCTGGAATTTGTCCGTCCCCATATGACGTATCGCCTTGTTGATGCTCCTAAAAATGTGCAAGAAGCAATTGGAATAACGAAAAGAGAAATAGAGAACATTAGAGTTGCTATGAGCGGGGGACTGGAAGCCGCAGCAAAATATGTTAAGGATGAATGGGTGGAACCATTCATAATTAAAGGAAGCATCAGAAATTGCCGAGAGGAAATAGAAGAAATATGTTCAAAGCATAATGTTGACGAATTTCTAGTTCCAATGTTTAAGATGGCTGATCAAAAGAGCTACTTAAGGCAGATCTCTAAGATCTTTTCGCCAAACTAGCGCAGCGGGCTTGGTATTGATCTTTCCAAGTATTTCCCATGGCTAGCTTTCCCAGTGAACGTACGATTCTCAATCACAATTTTTCCTCTGCTCAGAACAGTTTGAACTTGTCCCGTTACTTGCATTCCCTCCCAAACTGAATTATTTACAGCCATATGATGTGTGGAAACTCCAAGAACATGCTCTACATGGGGGTCATAAATAACAATATCCGCATCAGCTCCTGGCGCAATAATGCCTTTTCTCCCTTCCAAACCGAATAATCGTGCTGGAGTGGTAGAACAAACCTCTACCCAACGTTCAAGCGAGATTTCGCTATTCCGAACACCTTGAAAAATAAGGTCCATCCGGTGCTCAATAACACCAAGCCCATTGGGTGTCTGTCTAAAATCATCAATACCAAGTAACTTCTCGGCATCACAGAAGGGGCAATGATCAGTAGCTACGACGGAAAGGTCATCTGTTTTCAAACCTTTCCATAAACTGTCGTGATTGCCATCTTCCGAAGAACGTAGCGGAGGTGAACAAATATGTCGGACACCATCTAAACCTGGTTGATCAAGATGTTCTTCAAGGCTCAAATAAAGATATTGAGGACATGTCTCTGCGAAAACATTTCGACCCGCATCTCTTGCCCTTGCAACTTCATGTAATGCTTTCTGGGATGAGAGATGCACAATATACAAAGGGGAGTTAGCGACTATCGCAAGTTGGATAGCTCTATGTGTAGCTTCGCTTTCAAGTTCCGGAGGGCGCGTTTTGCCATGCCAGATTGAAGTTGTGTCGCCTCGAAGCGATGCCTGGTCTCTGAGAACATCAATGGCAATACCATTTTCAGCATGCATCATAACCATTGCCCCAGATTCAGCAGCTAGTTGCATTACTTGCAGAATCTGCCCATCGTCCGAATACCAAGCATCAGGATATGCCATAAATAATTTGTAACTAGTTATTCCATTATCAATCAGTTTTGAAATGTCAACAAGTGACTGTTTATTAACATCTCCAATTGAGAGATGGAACGAATAGTCAATGGCGCACTGCCCCGCCGCCTCAGCTAATCGCGCTTCAATAGCATCTGGAACAGCAGTCCCTTTAATTTGGCCAGCAAAATCAATGATCGTAGTCGTTCCACCCCATGCGGCTGCTTGAGTACCGGTTTCGAAAGTGTCACTTGAGGTAGCTTCAGGAGTCATAGGGAGTTGAAGATGAACATGCGCATCTACCCCTCCGGGAATCACATATTTTCCAGTTGCATCAATAACTTCTACCTCTCCGCGGAGAGCTGTTTGTATGATCTCACTATCATGGCTAAGAACTCCGACAATCTTTTCTCCATCAATGAGTACATCTGCAATGCCAGCATGCTTTGCGTTTACAACGGTGCCACCAGTTATTAGTCGTATCGCCATCACTTACCTTCCAAAAGAAAAATCTCGGATTTCTCTCATAGCTTCGGTTAGAGACGTAACAGCAGAGTCAAACAACTTCTCTCCAAGTTCTTTCGAAGCACCTGTCGGGTCGCCTATGTACCCATCTTGATCAAAATCATTTGAAAGCCATCCGAACGAAACTGAACCCCCAAATTTCACATGGCTATTACTGGTGAGATGTTCGGGAATTCTCCTTTCCGCTTTCGATAAATTCACCTGTTCGGGTCGCAAAAACATGAACATAGATGTTTCGTCTCGCCCTCCATGAATGCCCATTCCTAATTCATCTTCGTTTGATGCACCACCGTAAGCTGGTGGAATCGATGGGTGCATGAGAAAAGTCTGTAATGAGTATTCTATTCGTAATTCTCTAAGCGCGGTAGAGAGCATCGTCGTGTTTCCCCCATGCCCATTCAATATCACTATTTTTTTAGCCTTTGTAGTAGAGACTGAGCGGGCAATATCATTGAGTACTGCCATCAAAGTTTCATATCCTAGTGAAATTGTTCCAGGAGACCAAGAGTGCTCATTTGACTTAGAAAACGAAAGAGTCGGAAGAACCCAGAGGTCAATTTCTTTTCCACACTTTTCTAGAACCGCACGCGCCATTTCGTCGGCAATTACATAATCCACTGATAAAGGGAGGTGCGGTCCATGCTGTTCAATCGCTCCGATTGGTAAAAGGACAATAGACTCTTCGGTTAATTCGGTTAGAATTTCTGGACCTGTAAGGTCTTGGTACATGCCACTCATAGATTGAGATTAGCGCTTTCTTCAAGCACTTTTCCGCAATTTGCATAGTTAAATGTCATATAACTACCTTAACTTCCTAGTTCCATAAACGCTTTGAACGCATAGCGAGATCTTTATGAGCTTTACTAAGGTCAAAATTCATTGGTTCTCCATCTTTTATCTGATGCTTACCTGCTACGAATAAATCTCTTACCTTTCGGTCAGGGCCAAGTATCAAACCTCCGATTGGGTCTGCTACACCCAATAAGTCATTGCTGGGCCATACAGCAAGATCTGCTGGGGCTCCAATATCAAATGAACCAAATTTTTCTAGGCCAAGACATTCAGCACCTCCGATTGTTCCTAAATTTAAAGCATCTATAGGCATAAGTGCATCCGGCCTGCCTTCACGTAAGCGCGCAGTATAAAGGGCTTGACGTAATTCAGGAAAAAGACTTCCAACCTCATTACTAGCTACACCATCAACTCCCAAACCTACTGGAACGTTAGCAGCTTGAAGATCGACGACAGGACACATCCCCGCAGCTAGGCGGGCGTTAGATGAAGGGCAATGAGCGACGCCAGTTCCGTTTGATCCAAGAAGTTTAATTTCTTCAGGGGAGAAATGAATTCCATGAGCAAACCATACGTCATTGCCAGACCATCCCCAGTCAAATAGTTGTTCCGCTGGCCTCTTCCCGAAACGGTTAAGACAGTGCTCCTGCTCATCAAGTGTTTCACATAAATGCGTATGTAAGCGTAATCCATATCGTCTAGCGAGAGTGGCTGAATCTTCCATCAGCCCAGAACTAACCGAAAAAGGGCTACAAGGAGCAATTACTACATGAACCATTTCGCCATCATGATGTTTGGAAATTACACGTTCTGTTGATGTCAAAATCGATTCGCGGTCTTCAACTAAAGAATCAGGTGGCAAGCCACCATCGGATTCGCCAAGGTCCATAGATCCTCTGCTAAGGAAAAGACGAATCCCGACAATTTTTGCAGCATCAACTATTACGTCAAATACTGAATCATCCCCATTGGGAACGACGTAATGGTGGTCAAAAGCTGTCGTACATCCGCTCAGAGCTAGTTCTCCTAAACCGACCAGAGCAGAAGAGTAGACATCTTCTACGCTCATTTTTCCCCAAACAGGATAGAGAGTCTTTAACCACTGAAATAAATTGCATCCAGTAGCCAACCCACGAGTCATCCACTGGTAGAGATGGTGGTGTGTATTGATTAATCCAGGAGTAATAATATCGCCATCTACGCGAATCACAATATCGTCTTCTAACGGTTCGACATGGCCCACAGCTGTGATGAGGCCATCATCAAATGCAATATCACCTGGGTGTCTCGCACCTCGTAATACAGTTCGTCCCACCTATATTACGTTACCTGAAGGTGAAAAAATTAGACTTTTTATTGCATTTTCGTCATTTTTCGTGAAATGCATGTTTTTCTAAATCACTTAGGCTGGCCCACTCGAGCGTAGCAATATGTGTTGCTTCAAGTCGCACTTGGGGTGCTTTCCCAGCTACTAAAGCTTCTTGCCATCGGGGGGCACATAAGCACCATTGATCACCTGGTTTCAGGCCCGTAAATCCATACTCTGGCATCGGGGTCGACAGATCATTCCCAGCTTCTTTTGAGAATTGAAGAAACTCATCAGTCATGATAGCGCAAACAGTATGGACACCCATATCGCCCGATCCAGTGTCGCAGCAACCATTCCTGTAGTATCCCGTAAGTGGATCCAAGCTACAATCTTCAAGGTCTGTTCCAATAACATTTTTTGCCATAATGAAATCTTACACGATCAGATTTACAGTGTTCAAAGTCTTAGTAGTTTCTGCCTAATCCTTAAGCGTGAATAGGTGCTCTTTTGGTTGACCATTGGATTTCGTTCTCAATTTGAGCTCCTATACGAAAGAGAAGGTCCTCGCGTCCGTAAGCAGCTACCAATTGTATACCTATGGGCAAGCCATCAGATGTGAATCCTGTTGGTAGAGAAATAGCAGGTTGACCGGTTGCGTTAAAGGGAGAAGTATACGCAGCGTAAGGAAGAGAGCGCATTGAATTCCTCATGGGTTCATCCTCTGTCGATGTTAGTTCCCCAATAAGTGGGGGAGGCTGAAGCGTTGTAGGAGTTAACAGTAAGTCCCATCCTTCCTCCCACCACTGCAATGTGGATCGCCTCATAGCTCCCATAGCTGCTTGAGCCCGCAAAACTTCTAATCCAGAAGTTTTTGCACCGTATTCTGCCATAAGCCATGAGCCAATTTCTACATCTTCAATTGTTAGTTCTCTACCAATCAGTTCAGAAACATTTTTCAATGTTAAATTTGCTCCAGCCATCCAAATGGCGCTGAATCTACCGCCAATTGCGGGATCATCTAATGCAGGCGGATGTGCTTCGTCTACATAGTGTCCAAGATTTTCAAGAAGTGCAGCTGCTTCGTTTGTTAGGCGCCGGCAATCATCATGAAGCTCGAGTTCGCTTCTAGGAGATTCGTTCCAAAGACCTATTCGGAGTTTCCCAGGGTTAGCTACTAGCTGATTCATGTAAGGCTGTCCATGAGTTGGGGCAACGACGCCATCACCCAAAGTAGGTAATGCAGTGGCATCAAGGATAGCTGCTGTATCGCGCAAGGAGTGAGAGACCACATGCTGAATAGAAAGGCCCCATTCTTCTTGAAGTGGGCCCATAGGTACGCGTCCGCGGCTTGGCTTTAAACCTACGAGTCCGCACATGGCTGCCGGAATACGGATACTTCCTCCGCCATCGCTCGCATTCGCAGATGGAACCATTCCCGAAGCTACAGCTGCAGCGGCTCCACCACTTGAACCACCTGTACCGTAGTCGGTATTCCAAGGATTTCTACAAGGACCATAAGATTCAGGTTCGGTAGTTCCAACAAGCCCAAATTCTGGTGTATTGGTTCTACCGATAACAATAAACCCTGCTTCACGGTATCTTCTAGCTAAATCAGATTCTATCGGCGAAATATAGTTGGCATCTTTCAAGGCTTTATTTCCAAGGTGCATGGGTTCACCAGCACTACACGTCCAAAGATCTTTTAATAGAAAGGGCACACCTTTAAACGGGCCGTCAGGAATGTCACCTTTTGCATCTTCTAAAGCTCGCTCAAATCTTGTTGTAACGACGGCATTAAGCTTATTATCTAGAGATTCTATTCGATCTATAGATGCCTGAACAGCTTCAGAGGCTGAGATTTCGCCAGATCGAATAGCTTCTGCTAGACCAACGCTGTCCAATCGGCTTAACTCGCTATCACTATAATCCATAAAAGGAACATACCTCAGCATTAGGTGAACCGCTAAAGCGGCGTTTAATTTCTAGGGGTTCCATTTCGAAAAAGTATCAATCATGAGCTGCACATCTGAACCAAGTGGGTAAAGGATAGGGGATGTACAGCCAGCTTCTATGTATTCCAGAACTTTTGCCTTAGCTTCTTCAGGACTTCCTGAAGCTGTGCATCTCTGGACAACATCATCTGGAACAAGTTTTGAGGCAGCAAGGACTTCTTCATTAGTGGCTGGCCAAGAGAGCACTTGATGTATTTCATTAAGTAGTTCGTCTGTAACACCACTTGCAGCCATGATATGAGGTTGTTGACCAAGGTATTGAGTTAAGAGAAGACGAGCGCTGTCTAATGCAGCTTGCCTATCTTCGTCAATTGAACAAACAATAAGTTGAGGTCGGTCTATGCTGTCGAGGTCTTTACCAACAGAATTCGCTCCGGCCTCTAACGCCTCCATAGCGCGTACGTTATATTTTGGTTCAACCATGTAGTTGAGCACTACTCCGTCAGCTATTTTCCCTGTTAGCTCCATCATCTTCATTCCTGTGGCGCCAATGTATATCGGAACATCTTTGGCGACTCTTTCTTGGTGAACATAATCAAGTTCTACGCCATCAAGCTTTACATATTCTCCTTCATAAGTAACTGGTCCATCACATTGCAAAAGAGCACGGACTGACTCAACGACCTCTCTCATTACTTTAAGAGGTCGTTTTCTTTCAATGCCTACCTTTGAAGCTAAAGGGTCCCACCAAGCACCAATCCCAAGGATTATTCGACCTGGAGCTAAGTCGTCAAGCGTTGAAAAAGTTGAGGCTATCCGAGCGGGATTTCTTGTCCAGCAATCAATTACGCCACTTCCTATTTTGATTCGTTCAGTGCTTGTAGCAAATGCCGCCATTGGGACACAGCACTCCCTGACTAGTCTTGAATCAGCTTGCCATACAGAGTCAAAGCCCTTTCTTTCGGCAGATTGAGCGAATTCAATCGCGTTCTGTATCGAATGAGCATCCTGAAGATAGATACCTACTTCTTGGGTCATACGACCTCCTGAAGCTTCCGAAATAAGCGGATAGCTGCTTCAGCAGCTTTTGCTTTAATTTCGTCAGCATCAATTTTAGTAAACTCGCCGTTTTCCATCACTTTTTCTCCATCAATTTCAATATTCACTGGCTTTACTCCGGTCGTAAAGGCTAAGTGCCAAGGGTCCATTTTATGGTAGGACCAAGTCACAATATCGTTGACACATTCGGGAAATAAAGATTTATTAACTTCAAGCATTTCCCAGGTCCTCTCCGGAGATTCGGTAACGTTATCTTCGCGTAAGCGAGCGTATGCTATCCGAAATTCGTCAACCATATCAGCACCTATACCATCGGTTCCTAACCCAATCGGGTTAGTAAATCTTGAAGGTTTGGCATAGCCAACAGAGTTGTTCATATTTGACCGGGGATTATGAATAATAGTTCCCTTTAGTCCATGGTTATCTTCTAGGGACACTCCATGGACTATGAGCCAATCATCGTTTGTAAATGGTTTTAACTTTGTAACAGCAGATGAGTCTATTTCGCTCTCTGCAACATGAACATGAACTCCAACGTGGAAATCAGTTGCAAGTTCAGTTGCCGCCGCTATGGTCTCATCTGAACAAGTAAAAGCTGCATGAATGCCGACCATGCCCCGTCCGCCTTCGCTTAGGAAACGTCTGTTCTCCTCTAAACCGCGTTTAGCACCATCAGTCATTCCTTCTATTTCTTCAAAGTATCCTTCGCCTCTATCAGTTACCCCATAGCAGGTATTGACCCGCACTCCTACAGATTCGCAAGCATCTTGGATAGTAGTCAACGAACCTTCGATTGCGTTTGGTGATTCATGGTGGTCAATGATGCAAGTTGTCCCGCTTTGTAATGCTTCCAAGGCCCCTAATTTCGCTGACCATTCAATCATGTCTAAGTCAAGAGCTTGATCTAGCCTCCACCAAATAGATTTTAGAATCTCAAGAAAAGATTCGGGTGTTTTAATTGGAGCAGGCATTCCTCTAGCAAGTGAAGAGTAGAGGTGGTGATGAGCGCAGACTAACCCATGTGTCTGGTTAGAAGTTAGTTCCATGCCTCGGCCCGCTCGCGGTTTGACATATCTTCCATAGGTAGCTCATTTCTCCATAACCCATCGTTGGCTTGGAGCGCCGCAGCCACAGCGCCAGCAGTTGGTACAAGGCCTATTTCTCCAACACCTTTGATCCCATATGGGGAGTTCGGTTGTGGCGACTCAACAAGTATTACATCAACATCTGGCATATCCTTTGGGCGAATGATGTTAAGACTTTTTAAAGTTAGGTTTTTTGGTTTTCCGGATTCGTCACAAGGGAAACCTTCGGTAAGTGCATATCCAAGACCCATGTGGACTGCACCTTCAATTTGGCCCTCGCATAGCAGAGGATTCACTGCTTTCCCGACATCATGAGCAGCAACAACTCGTTCAATTTTTTCTGATTCGGGATTTATAATGACAAGCTGAGCGGCGTAGCCAAATGTAGAGTGGATGACTGGATTCTCGATATTTTCTGATAATGAATTCGTCCAGTCAACTCTGTATTCTCCTTCATAATCTATCCCTACTTTTTGACCATCTTCAATTGCGTTTCGGCAAGCATCTTGAACTGCACCTGCACCCATAAGCGTTCCGCGACTACCCGTTGTTTGCCCAGCACCTAGTTCTCTGGACGTGTCAACTATTACATCTATGGTTTCAACTGGAACACCAAGTTCTTCAGCAGCTACTTGTAAGGCAACCGTATGTACGCCCTGCCCCATTTCTGTCCAACAATGTCGGACCTGAACACGACCATCTTCAGTAAAATGAATTACAGCTTTAGCAATTTCTTTAAATCCATTCCCTAACCCAGAATTCTTTAGACCTAAACCAATGCCAACTGGTTTCCCATCGGAAATAGCTTGATCAAAAGCAGGCTTGACCGCATCTAAACAAGCCTTAGCCCCAAGTGCTCCGTCATCCATGATTTGGCCGGGACCCCAAGTTGAACCAGAAGTAACAACATTAATATTTCGAATTTCCCACCCGCTTATACCAACTTTTTCAGCGAGTCGGTCCATCACTCCTTCCATAGCAAATTGGGCTTGGTTAGCCCCAAACCCTCGGAATGCGCCACAGACAGAATTGTTTGTACGTGCAGCAATGGCCTCAACTTCGATGTTCGGGATAACGTATGGTCCGCTTGCATGGCCAGCAGCTCGTTCAAGAACTTTCATCCCTACTGAAGCATAGGGTCCTGAGTCACCAATCATTTGAACGGAAAGGGCCTTAAGTTGTCCCTTATTATTACACCCAGCTTTATATTCAAGTCGGATGGGGTGCCGTTTAGTATGAATCAGAAAAGATTCTTCACGACTTAACGTAGTTTTGACTGGTTGCTTGAGCAGCCATGCAGCAAGAGCTGTTTGCGCCTGGTTTGACATATCTTCTTTCCCGCCAAAAGCCCCACCATTCGAAACAAGTTCAACAGTTAAATCACTTTGGTCTATGCCCAGAACTCTTGCAATATCGTTTCTATCATCCCATATTCCCTGACCTCCGCTATAGACATAAAGTTTCTGGTCATCATCAAATGTGGCCAAAGTTGATTCTGGTTCAAGAAATGCATGGTCCACCCGCTGTGTTTGGAAGGTTTCACTGACTATGTAATCGCACTCTTCCCAAGCAGCCTCTACATTGCCTCTTTCATATGATGAAGTAGAAAGAACATTGCCGTCTAGGCCCCAGACGGCATCCTCTTTTGAATCTATAGCTTTTATCGGGTTAGTGAATACAGGAAGCACACTGTATTCAATTCTGATGAGTTCAGAAGCTGCACGAGCGATTTCACGTGTTTCAGCAACAACCATGGCCAACACATCTCCTAGATAGCTAGTTCTCCCTCTAACAGGAATAAACACTGGCCAATCTTTATGGATAAGGCCAACTTTCAATTCGCCGGGGACATCTGCAGCAGTGATGACTCTAACTACGCCTTCTAAAGCTTCAGCATCGGAAGTATCAATTGAAATAATATCGGCACGGGCATAGTCGCTAAGTTTGAAAGCGCCATGAAGAAGGTCTGGAACATCAAGGTCATCAATAAATGGCCTTTCCCCTATAGCTAAGGACTCAGCCTCGTATTTGATTTGTCTGCTACCGATGCCGGTGCTTTCTTCTAAACAAGGAATATCTCCCTGAGCAAGTGACTCAACTGCATCTAGGATTTTAATGTATCCAGTGCAGCGGCATAGGTGAGCGCCAAGATGCCTTGCAGCATATTCTCTTTCTAATTTGTCGCCTTTTTTGTCAACTAATACCTTTGTCCTCACCATAATACCGGGTGTGCAAAAACCACATTGAAGAGCACCACATGCCGCAAATGCCTCACCCATGCGATTGATTTCATCAGGGTCAAAACCTTCTAACGTCTGTATTGATGCACCCTCGGCTCGCTCAACAGAAAGCTGACATGAGATTCTAGCTTTGCCATTCATGATGACAGTGCAACATCCGCACTGTCCGGTGGGAGAACAGCCATCTTTTGCAGACAGAATACCTAATTCATCTCGCAACGCTCCAAGTAGATGGGCGTGATCACCCACCACCTCGATTTGTTTACCATTCAGCTCAAATATAGTCATGTCTCTTCCGGAAGTATTGCTCCACTTTGACTCGTTATCCGTGAGTAAGTTTCTGGTCTTCTGTATCGGTCAAAGTCAAAGAGTGTTTGTTTGTAATTATTACATAAATTTAAATCAAGTTCTGCAACCACGACCTCGTCATCATTGTGAGTCGTGTTTGCAATAATTCGTCCTGTTGGAGCGATTATGCAGGTATCTGCTAACGAGTTAACGCCCTCTTCATTACCCCCCTTAGCAACTCCGATAACGTAACATCCATTTTGGTATGCCCCAGCTTGCATCACAAGCTGACTGTGAAAAGATGCCAGTGGGTCCTGCGAAGGGTCAGGTGCGTAGTGAAGGGGTGTGTTGTATCCAATTAAAATTATTTCTGCTCCTCCCAATGCAAGGCAACGGTATGTTTCTGGCCATCGTCGATCATTGCAAATAGCCATACCTATCACTGCGCCGAATGCGTTCCAGGTTGGGAAGTCATCTCCGGGTTCAAAGTATCGTCTTTCTAGGTGCTGGAATTCTCTCCAAGGTTCATGTTCTTCATGACCTGGTAAATGCACTTTTCTATACTTCCCGACGATGTGACCATCTTTTCCGACGAGTACTTGGGTGTTATATCTATGACCATCCTTAGTAAGCTCGGCGTAGCCAAGCGAGAATCCGATTTTAAGTTTCTTGGCAGTTTCAAATAGAATTTGTGTTGAAGAATTTGGCATTTCTGTCTCGTAGAAGTCATCTAGATTTAAAGAGTCTTCTTCTTCGATAAACCATCTTGGGAAAAAAGTAGTGAGGGCTAATTCTGGATATACGACAAGATCTGCTCCTGAGTCACTTGCTTCCATCATGAGTTTAATCAGTCTCTGAATAATTTCTTGGCGTGAATGGTCCAAATTGATTGGTCCGAGTTGTGCGGCACCTACTTTGATTTTTCTCTTACTCATTGTCACCCCCTGCAATATCTAAAATTAGTCGCAGAAGTGTGTTTCCTCCGGCTTCAATGTCATCTTTTGACGTAAATTCTTTTGGATTGTGCGAGAGGCCATCTTGACTTGGTACAAATATCATCGCAGATGGACATATACGAGCAAACATTTGTGCATCGTGGCCAGCCCCAGAGGGCATTTGCTTTGAAGATAGTTTTAATGAGTCAGCAACTTCTTTGACCTTCTGCACTAAATCTAAATCAAATACAACGGGCTCGAACCTAGCAAGTTGCTTCTTCTTTATTTTCACGTCTTCTTGAATTTCTAGCTCATTACAGAATTCCTCAAGCTGACCCTCAGCCTGTCGTAGCAGCATTTCGTCAGTGTTCCGAAGATCAACAGTCATTTCAACATGTGCAGCAACAACATTCACTAAGTTTGGAGAAACATCAATTTTCCCTACAGTTCCTACTTGATTGTTTCCTATCTCCTCGGATAATTGTCTTACAAATCTGGTTATTTCTGCTGCGCAGAATAGAGGGTCTTTTCTCATATGCATTGGGGTTGTGCCCGCATGATTAGAAACCCCAGTTATTGATAACTCGGACCAGCTAATCCCTTGAACACTGTCTACAGCGCCAATAGTTATACCTTCTGCTTCGAGGACTGGTCCCTGCTCTATATGAAGTTCAACAAAGGCCTTGGGAGTTATCCCTGGGCACGGTGCCGGCCCGTCATACCCAATTCTTGCGAGTTCGTCACCAAAACGTGATCCATCAATACCAACGATATCGTAGGCTTTTTCAGGGGTCATTCCTCCAACGTAAACGAGACTTCCAAGCATGTCTGGTGCGAACCTGGCGCCTTCTTCTCCGGTGAAGAAGGCAACGGAGATAGGATGAGTTGGCGAAATATTATTTTCGGCAAGAGTTTCGACGACCTCTAAACCAGCAAGGACCCCAAGGTTCCCATCAAAGCGTCCACCGGTCCGAACAGTGTCTATATGGCTGCCAGTCATGACAACAGAGTTCTCAGGATTTGTCCTTTCTCCACTCCAAGTAGCCACCACGTTACCTACTAAGTCTATTGTTATTGTCATTCCTAGGTCTCTCATCCAGGTCACAACTAAATCACGGGCATCTCTATCTTCGGCGGTTAGGGCAAGACGAGAACTTCCTAGCGTCTCGGGGATTTCCCCGATCTCAGCTAGTTGCTCTAATCGAAGCCATAATCGTTCAATGTTGATACGCATATTACCTCAGGAGTGTTATTAGGTCTTATGAGAGTCTATTAATGTTGCTCTGTTTTTCACTCCACCCATCAGCAGCCCTAATTCAGAAATAGAACATTCTGCAGTATCTAGATCTGCAACAATTTCCCCCTCAAACATCACAATCACCCTATCTGATAGTGCGAGAATCTCGTCTAGATCTTCAGAAATTACAACAATAGCTGTTCCTTCGTCGCGTTGTTCAATAAGGCGTTGATGAATGTATTCCGCCGCTCCAATATCTACGCCTCGGGTGGGTTGGGCGGCGAGCAGTACTTTGGGACTGGAGGAGAGTTCGCGGGCCATTATTAACTTTTGGATGTTCCCTCCTGACAAATTCTTTGTGTTTGTTTCTATTGAGGGTGTTTTCACATTGAACTTTTGTGTTATATCTTCTGCATAGGCAGCAACTTTTGTGATATTTAGAAAACCGAATTTAGAGAAGTCATTACTTTTGTGATCAATCAGAATACAATTTTCTTTCACAGAGAAGTCCCCGATAGCCCCATCGCGCATTCTTTCTTCGGGAACATAGGAAAGTCCAGATTTGCGAATATCTCGGGGAGATAGGTTGGTAATTTCTTGATTTCCCAGGAAAAGCTTCCCCTTCTCTACCTTTCTGAGGCCGGCTATAGATTCTGCTAGTTCTCTTTGTCCATTACCGGAGACACCGGCGATTCCTACTATCTCGGATGAGCGAACGTCAAAAGAAACGTTATTAACTGCAATATTTTCCTTATCGCCTTGAACGGTTAAGGACTTAAGCTGCAGTTGGATATCACCTGGTTGAACATTTATCTTATTGGGGGAAAGGTTCACTTGGCGGCCTACCATCATTTCCGCAAGTTCTTTACGGTTAGTGTGGCTCGGAGCGGTCATGCCTGAAACTTTGCCGTCACGGAGTACTGTGATCCGGTCACTTAAAGTTAGGACTTCAGGTAATTTGTGTGAGATGAAAATTAATCCTCTCCCGTTGTCAGCAAGCTTTCGAAGGGTTTCGAAGAAGTCTTCGACTTCTTGTGGTGTTAAAACAGCTGTAGGTTCGTCAAGGACTAACAGTTTGGCGTTTCTGTAGAGTGCTTTTAAAATTTCTACTCTCTGTCTCTCTCCTACAGACAGTTGCCATATTTTGGCTTTAGGGTCCACAATAAGGTTGTATTCGTTCGCAAGATCGTTTAACCGTTTTTCTACTTCGTGCATTTTTGAAGTACCCATTCCTAGAGCAACGTTTTCAGTTACGCTAAGTGAGGGCACAAGCATAAAGTGCTGGTGGATCATCCCAATCCCAGCGGCAATTGCAGATGACGGAGAATTGACCTCCAAAGGTTTACCATCGAGAAAAACTTCGCCGGAGTCAGGTTTGTATATGCCAAATAAAATTTTCATTAAAGTGCTTTTTCCAGCACCATTTTCACCGAGTAACGCATGTACCTCACCGGACACCAAATCGAAATTGACGTCACGGTTAGCGATTACTCCCGGGAATCTTTTAGTGATTCCCCTCATTTCAAGAAGTTTTTCCATATGTTTTGAGATCGTGGGGAGCCATCAGGCTCCCCACGATAATTGATTTTAGGGAATTATTGTAGTTACTTCTCCATTAATGACTGATTCGGAAACTTGGTCAAGTAAATCTGTTAGAGCGCTCGGGACATCCCAATTGCCCCACTCGATCACAAGACCTTCATTATCCAAATTGATCTCGTATGTATTCCCACCAAGTTTTCCATTACCGATATCGTCTACCAGGCTTTGAAGTGCAATTTCCCAATGGTAAACCTGACTTGCGGCCACGACTCCATCTGCTGCGGCAGAAGTCTGGTTTGACTGTGTTCCAAACCATAGTAGTCCTTCTTGCTCTGCTACACCGATAGCTCCAACTGTCATCTGGGCTGTACCAGTTAATACATCTGCTCCATTTGATACAAATGCTGCAGCTGTTTCAGAAGCTAATGCAACATCAGCAAATGATTCGATATAGGTCACGCTTACTTCCGCTCCACCTGACTCAGCTCCGAGTGTGAAGCCATCAACGTATAATTTGGCGTCTCCGACAGCAATAGGACCAACGATTCCTATGCTTTCTCCGACTTCAGCGGCGATTACTCCGAGTACGTAGCCTCCTTCATTGGAAGCAGCAGTATAGGCAGAGACGTTATCTAACCCAAAGGTATCTACTGCAGTTCCCCAGGCAAAGGCAGTGTCTGGGAAATCAGGAGCAATCTCTTGAAGCGGTCCACCATATTGTGATCCGTGAGCAATAACCAGATCGTAGCCCGCTTCGGCGTAGTCCCTAATGGCCGTCGCAGCTTCCTCGACTATGAAAGTTCCAGGGGTAATTGCAGTTTCGCTTACGCCTGTAAGTTTACTGACGCCATCCACGATGCTTTGACTAAAAGCTAGATCATTTTCAGCGCTTGGAGCAACAATAGCGACTCTGATTCCATCACTAGTCTCAGCTGAGTTGGCGCTACTGCTTTCATCATCATCTCCGCAGGCAGAGATTGTAAATGCTAGTAAGCACATAATTGGTACGAGTAAAAGTTTATGTAATTTCATGTAACTCCTTAATTAATTTCAAGTGAACTCTATAACATTTCAGGCTAAAAGAAAGATCCCAAATCGTTTGTTAACACAGAGGTAATATTTGTCGTTTTAGTCTCCTCTTGTAAATGGAATCGTGAGGGCTGAAGGCGTCGAAGTTGTTCGTCGAGCTATCACAGCTAAAGCTAGAACAGTTAATACAGCTGGCGCCATAGTTGTAAGGCTTGCAGCTGCTCCCGTGACAATACCTAAAGTTTTCCACTTAGTAATCACAGCAGTTACAAGACCGTAAAGGAGGGAACCGGCAAGTACACCAGATGCTTTCCAGCCTCCGAAGTAGACTAAGGCTACTGCTATGAAGCCCATTCCATTCGTAATGTTATTCTGGAAGGTTCCCAATTGTATTGTCAGAGCGGCACCGGCTAATCCTGCCATGGCATTTCCGAAAAGTATTGTTGCTGTGCGTACTCTATTTACGCTGACGCCTACTGAGTCAGCAGCTGAGGGCGTTTCTCCTACCGCTCTTAAATTTAGGCCGAAAGTAGTTTTGTGCATCACCCATGCAATCAAGGGAACTAGGGCGAATGCTAAATAAACAATGAGAGTGTGGTTAAACAGAATATCTCCAACGTGTGGAATATCGCCGAGAAGTGGAATCTTTGTTTTCCTAAATGATGGAATGGACCGAGGGGTCCCAACTTGTTCGAGAAAAAGCAATTCGCTAAACCCAAGACCGAAAAGGAAAATACCTATACCGCTTATACCTTGATCAGCTTTAAAGATAAGTGTTGCTACAGCGTAAATAACTCCCATAATAAGTCCTACCAGGATCCCAATAACTACTCCAAGTAAACGTGAACCAGATTCTAGAACAGTCCAATAAGCGAAGAAGGAGCTCAACAGCATGACACCGTCAACGCCAAGGTTAAGTACTCCGCTTCTTTGCCCAAGAGTTTCTCCAAGCGCAGCTAACAGGTAGGGTGTCGCAAGTCGGACCCCTGAAGCAAATGTGGCTATCAATACACTTATTGTAAAAAATTCACTCATATCCTGCTCCTGAGTTAGCTTCATCATTCATCGTTTCGGCCTCGCCTTTAAGGGTAAGTTTCCTTTGAATTTTTTCTCGGATTGTTGTGCTACAGACTACGAAAACAACAACCAAACCATTTAGGCCCACCACGAGTGCTGAAGGGATTTGGATGGCTCTTTGCATAGCACTCGCTCCTACCAGAAGTCCACCAAATAGTAACGATGAAGGTATGGTCCATAAAGGGTGCAGGCCACCAAACAAAGCAGCAACGATTCCGTTAAATCCTGCCGAGCCCGTAAAACCAAGCGAAGATCCATCTGTTATTAAGCGATGCGACTGGCTTCCGAAGACTAAAATTGCGCCCGCCAAACCACACATAGCGCCCGAGTAGGTCATTGCTAGCAAAGTCATTCTTTTGACAGGTATCCCTGCGTACTTTGCAGCATTAGGGTTATGCCCCACAGCTCGAACTCGGTAGCCTAAAGTTGTCCGCCAAAGAAAAACCCAAGCAATCAATGCAGTAACTAACGCAATGATAATTCCCAAATGCAAGCGTGTCCCATCTATCAATACTGGGAGATCAGCGTTCTCAGATAGTCTTTCAGTTTGCGGAATCCGTGTTCCTCTTTCTATTTCTATAGGGTCTATTAATGGGGCTCTCAAGAGGTAGTTCATGACTTGGATAGCGACAATGTTTAGCATGATCGTAGATAGGATTTCATTAACTCCGAGGTATGCTTTCAGTGCTCCTGGGATAGCGCCCCAAATTCCGCCTCCCACCAGACCTGCAATGAGAACTAAGGGGATTATGACAAGCGGCGGCAAGGTAGGAAGGTATAGAACTGTGACTGTTGATAAGAGTGCCCCAGAGACAATTTGTCCTTCGCCTCCGATATTAATGACTTCAGCTCTAAAGGCAATACAAATTCCCACACCAACTAGTAGTAAAGGCATTGCACGAACGGCAGTATCTGCAAGTGCGTCAGTATCACCAAAAGCACCTTGAAGAAGTGCCCGGTATCCATCAAATGGGTTTGCGCCAAGGATTGCAATAATGATCGCGCCAATGGATAAAGCTGCTAATGCTGCACCCAACGGAATAATAATTCCATGAAATTTTCGGAATAATATCAAACCAAAGTCCTCGCCATCGCATCAGATACGTTTACTATCATTACCAGATAAGTAGGATAGACATACAAAGCGAACAGTTAATTTAAAAGTTTAGAAACTAAAAGACAATATCCTCTGGTTTTATCGGAACCCTGTTTAGCTTCTTGCCAGTCGCATTCCTAATCGCTGAAATAATAGCTGGAGTTGAGGAAATTACAGGAGGTTCGCCAATTCCTTTCGCTCCGAAAGGTGCTCCAGGCTCTGGCTGTTCAATAAGGGAAGCAATCTTGATTGGAGGTGTATCCATCGCTGTAGGAAGAAGATAGTCAGTGAAATTCGCATTAGCTATTTTGCCATTATTGAGAACTAGTTCTTCAAGCAAGGCAAGTCCTAGCCCTTGAGCAATTCCTCCTTCAATTTGCCCTCTAGCCTGAACAGGATTCAGAATTCTCCCAACATCTTGTGAGGTGGCTATTTCTACGACGCGAACCAATCCTAATTCCACATCAACATCAACCACAGCACGATGAGCAGCAAACGCAAACGAAACGTGAGCGTTACCTTGCCCGTTGTGATCAAGGGGGAAAGTGGGCTTATGGCGATATGTAATATGCTCATCATAATTTCGTGCTCGTAAAGCAGTAGCAATATCTATGGAATGAGAGCCATCTTGTGAGACTAGATTTAAACCCGATTTATCGTATGTAACGCCGTTTTCTGATGAAAGATCTAAAATTAGAGCATTGACAACTGCCTCGCAGGCCTTCAAAACTGCGCCACCAGACATCCACGTTTGCCTGCTTGCTGACGTTGAACCAGCCGACCCTATTGAGGTATCGACAGGAAGGATTGTCACATCGGATATTCCTAATGTCTCTTCCACTATTTGGGTAACCAAAGTTACGAAGCCTTGTCCTACCTCAACGCAAGCTGACTTGATCAGAACTTCGCCGTCTGAGATTATGCAACGCGCCTCAGAGAAATCATCAAACCCTTCAGAGAACATCAAGTTCTTGATTGACGCTGCGTACCCAATGCCTCTTTTTACATGGGACTTATCTGTTGTTCTTCCTGTTCCTCCTGGCAAATCTAAAAGTTCACTTTCACTAGGTTTGGGAAGAGGATATTTGGCAAGAGAGGTCAGGACTTCTTTAACTGGAGCGGTTCCAGTAATTTCCTGTCCGGTAATTAATATATCGCTAGTCTTTAGTGCGTTCAGTAATCTAAATTCAACAGGATCAAGAGATAAAGCTTTTGCTAATTTGTCCATCTGCGCCTCAGCGCCGAAACATGTCTGAACATTTCCAAAGCCTCTCATGGCGCCGCAAGGAGGGTTATTAGTCCGAACTCCCCAGCCTTCAATTAACGCATTTGGAACATTGTATGGTCCTACTGAGAAGCAGCATGCATTCGCTAGCACGGCTGAGGTAGTAGAAGCGTAAGCGCCCCCATCAAGGATTACCTTAGCCTCTACTTTCACAAGCTTTCCTGATTCATCTGCATGGTGACGAAACCAAAGTTTTGCTGGATGGCGATGAACATGTCCGAGAAACGATTCATTACGGTCATAAATCATTTTGACTGGTCTCCCAGTATGCAGTGCGAGCATGCACAAGTGAACATGCATACTTACATCTTCTCTACCCCCGAAGGCACCACCTACTCCTGCCAGAGTAACTCGAACTAGCTCTTCAGGAAGGTTTAGCGCTGAAGCGACCTGCTCCTTATCAGAGTGAAGCCATTGGGTTGATATGTGTAGATCGATACTGCCATCCGAGGCAGGGAAGGCGATTCCTGACTCAGTACCAAGGAACGCCTGGTCTTGCATGCCGACTTCATATTCGCCTTCAACGATGAAGTCGCCTGAGGCATCAGGATCTCCATGTTTAATCGTCAGATGGCGGATAATGTTTCCATCAGGGTGTATCGGGTTCGCCTCAATAGCTTTTCTGCTATCTACAAGAGGATTGAGCACTTCGTAATCTACGACGATGGAATCTGCGGCCTGTTTAGCGACTTCTGGATGGTTCGCTGCAATGATCGCAACGGGCTCGCCGACATATCGGACAGCATCAAACGCAAGAACTGGTTGATCTGGGTGCTCTAGTCCAAATATATTTTCTCCGGGCACATCATCTGCAGTCAAAACAGCATGTACACCTTCAATAGTAAGTGCATGAGAAAAGTCTATTCCTTTGATCTTTGCCGAAGCATGGGGCGATCGAAGAGTCTGACCCCACAGCATGTCTTCTGAGCTTAGATCATTTGAAAATAAAAAATTTCCTTTTACTTTTTCTTTGCCGTCAGGTCTCGCAGCGGAGACTCCTACTCCGGCTGAAGATGCTAGACCCTTTTCAACGATAGACATTAGGTATCACGCTTTGATCTTCTGAGTGAGACTAATTGAACAGCTTCAACAATCTGTCCGTACCCTGTGCATCTGCATAGGTTCCCTGATATTGCCTCTTTAATTTCTGATTGATTGGGTTCAGGATTTGTTTCTAAAAAATCATGAATAGTCACTAGTAGCCCCGGCGTGCAAAACCCGCACTGAATTGCTCCAGTATCAATGAAAGCCTCTTGAACATCGGAAAGTTCATCCCCACTAGCAACGGATTCGATAGTTCGTATATCTCTGTCGATAGCGTTCGCAGCTAGAACTAGGCAGGAGCACACAAGAATATCGTCCATCATGACAGAACATGAGCCACACTCGCCTTGCTCACAAGCATTCTTTGATCCATAGAGACCCAATTTTTCTCTAAGCACATAGAGTAAACTCTCACCCATCCAAGAGTCCAAAACCTGATATGAAGAATCGTTCACCGTTAGTTGATAATTTGCTGCGCTTACCTTATCTTCCATCAATCCTCCGTTCCAAAGGATCGCGTTAGTGCTCTTTGAGCCAGAACCCCAATAGTATGCAACCTGTATGATCTTGAGCTCCTATGGTCATCAATCGGGTTAGTAGCTTCCTTCACTAGGTTAACAAACTCTTCAATAGCGGAAGCTTTAACCGTCATCGAGTCCCAGTTAATATATTCAGCTATATGCTCCTCAGCAGCTTTCGCACGGCAAGGCGTCGCAGACACTGAACCCATTGCCACCCCTATTATTTTTCTCGCCGTATCTGTAACCATGGCGAGAGAGGCTACGGAAATTACCATTGCGTTTCTTGGCCCTACCTTTAAAAACTCCTGAGGGCCGTTGAGGATAGGAACACGTATCGATTCAATAAATTCTCCTTCAGAAAGCGAATTTGTTTTCACACCAGTAATCAAATCATGGATTTGAACGTTCCGAACTCCAGAGCTACTCCTAATATTTACATGAGCTCCCAAAGCTAGTAAGACCGGAATCATATCCCCAGCAGGCGATGCAGTAGCAAGATTCCCTCCGACAGTCCCAGCGTTGCGTATTTGCGGTGATCCTATCGTCCTAGCTGATTGCGCTAGGGCTGGAATCAATGTAGCTAAGGGACCTCGCTCTATCTCGCGATACGTCACACAAGAGCCAATGACCACAGAGTCTCCATCGTGCCTCCACCGTTTGAGTTCCTCTATCCGATCAATAGCAATAACTCCTGAGATTTCCCTATGCCTGAAATTAACTTCTACCATGAAGTCAGTGCCCCCAGCGAGAAGTTGTCTCGTCGGGTCTTCAGAGAGTAATTCGCAAAGGTTCTCAGTAGATGAAGCTATTAGGAAATCCATAATGTTTCATGCTACCCAGAAGAAATAAGCTACGAAACGATTTAATGATCCTCTGCTCAGAAGTACCGTTAAGCGTCTAGGACTATTGCCCTGCCATCAGCGGGGGGTAATAGGGGATCATCCGTTGACCAAGGGAAATTAATCCAATTATCTGTTCTTTTCCATACATACTCGCATTTAATGATTGATGGAGTCTTCTCGTATAAAACAGCACTCCTAACATCAGCGACTTCACTTTTACAGAATTCATGAACATAAGCCAAAGTCGCACCAGTGTCAGCAACGTCATCAGCAATGAGAACTCTTGCATTTCTGAGGTCTATGGAATCAAGATAGGGTGGCAGAGCCACAGGAACATCTAATCTTTCTTCTACACCTGTGTAATATTCAACGTTCATGACATAAAGGTTTTTAACAGATAGTGCGTAACCGAGAGAACCAGCAACAAATAAGCCGCCACGAGCTATAGCCAATATAATGTCCGGTTGGTACTTATCATCTGCAACAATCTTCGCTAACTCTCGAGCAGCATTTCCGTAAAGGCCCCAATCTAATGTCTCCCGTTCTTCGCTCATTTCTCTCCAATCGTTCCGTTTGTACATTATCTCTGCAAATTCTTGCGAGAGCCAATCATAGTTTTTTGTAGCAAAGAAAGGCAGAAAGCTTTTAGAATGGAATCACAACTTAGGGGACCTTCCTACCCGCATTCGCCGGTAGAAAGCTCAGAACTAGGAGAGAAAATGAAAATCCTAATCGCAGATGAACTTCACGAGTCTGCACAAAAGACATTAGAACTTATCGGTCACGAGGTCATTGTTAAACCAAAATGTACTTCTGCTGACCTCCATGAGCATCTACAAGGAGTTGAAGCTCTTGTAGTCAGAAGCACTAGAGTTCTTGAAAAGAATCTCCAAGCAGCAGATACTCTTGAGGTCATTATTCGGGCGGGTGCAGGGGTAGATACAATTGATGTTGAGGCTGCTTCAAATCAAGGTATCTATGTTTGTAACGTCCCCGGTAAGAATGCAGTAGCAGTGGCTGAGTTGACATTTGCACTGCTTCTAGGAATTGATCGCCGCATTGCAGATGGAGCACAAGACCTAAAAGATGGAATCTGGAATAAGCGGCTCTACTCGAAAGCTGATGGGCTTCATGGGAAAATTATCGGGATCGTAGGATTGGGCGAAATCGGTTTATGCGTTGCTGAGCGAGCGAAGGCATTTGGATTGACTGTTTTAGGAGAACGTAAGCAAGGGAGGACGCAAAGAGTCGAACAACGAATACGCCAAATCGGGATACGTCTTGTTGATACACTCCCAGACCTCGTTTCTCAAAGTGACATTGTCTCTATTCATGTTCCATTCAATGAAGCAACTGAATCAATGGTGAATAAGGATTTCCTCTCTGATTTTCAGAAAGGTGCAATTCTTATCAACACCAGCCGTGGTGAGGTAATTGATGAACAAGACCTTCTCGACGCAATAGAAAATCAATCACTGCGAGTCGGACTAGATGTTTTCCAAGACGAGCCGGCAAGTTCCGGAACAAACTTTGATTCGAAGCTCGCAAATCACCCGTCAATTGTCGGTAGTCACCACATCGGGGCGTCAACAAAGCAAGCAAGCATTGCTGTAGCAAAAGGCGTAATCGAAGCGATAACAAGTTTTGAACTAGGAAACCCTAAGAACTGTGTAAATGAATCTCCGGAAGGAGACGGCACATCGCAGGTTAGGGTAAGACATCTTGACAAAGTCGGAGTCTTAGCATCTGTTCTATCTACGTTGCGATCAGTTGACTTAAATGTGCAATACATGAACAATAAAGTTTTTGCCGGGAAGAAAGCAGCTGTTTCTACCATCGAAGTTGCTGGAGAAATCCCCGCCGATCTCTACGACCAGCTTATTTCGCTAGAGAATGTTCTCGGTGTTTCCCTATTAGACAAAAGAAGTGTTGGATGAGCATAGAGAATTCACTACTGCAGAGAATAGAAACTAGGATCGTTTTGCCAGAATGGGCTGAGCGTGTTGTTTCTCCAGCGTATGATGTTTTAAGGCCACTTGAACGTGACAGATTAATGGATCAAGACCCTTACGTTTTCCTTCATGTAACTAGTTCAAAAAGTGACGAAACAGAAGTGGCGAAGACTAATGCAAACTTCGATGCGTTGAAAAGACTATACGAAGTAGGAGCGTATTCAGCTAAGGCAGAACCTTCTTTGTACCTATATAAACTGAAACAAAATCAACATGAACAGATAGCTATCGTAGGAGATGTCTCTCTAGAAATTTTTGAATCTGGGGGGATAGTTCCACACGAGCGAACAAGGCAAAACCGTACGGATGATTTGGCTAACCATCTTAAAGAAATAGGAATCCATTCATCACCCGTTGCACTTGCATATGATGACGATGAGGCAGTCAAATCTTTAATCTCTGTTGTCACAGAATCTCCACCGATACTGGACTTTTGTAGAGAAGATAACTTAGAGCAAACCATATGGCGTATACCTGATGTGACTAGCGAACGTCTCATCTCTTTATTTGAGAATAAAGATACCTTTATTATCGATGGCCACCACCGTATGAGTGCGAGTAGAGAAATCTGGGAACGTTCAGGAAAGGCCAATCGTTATAGTCGAGTCTTAGCAGCTTTTTTTGCTGTTGGTGACTTAAAGATTGAAGCTTTTCATAGGCACGTCATTGACTTGAACGGATTGACTCCTGAAATGCTAACGAGTCAGATTGCTGCAAACGACTTTCTAATAACACCTCTGGATAGTAGTCAAAGTCCGGAACCGCTTACAAGTGGCTATTTTAGTATGTGCCTTGATGGCCATTGGGCCAGGTTGCAGCCACTTCGAGTCCACCCCTCTGAGTTCGATACAGCAATTCTTCAAAATCGTATTTTGGGGCCCATCCTAAATGTTGACGAACAGGGTTCAGACAGAAGGCTCCAGTACCTTCCCGGGACAGTCGGTCTCTCTCACCTCGAGTCATTAACTCTTGGAGAAGAAGGAGTTGCTTTTGCATTGCATCCAGTAAATATGAAGCAATTATTATCCGTAGTAAAGAAAAACAAAACCTTGCCTCCCAAGTCCACGTATTTTGAACCTAAGGTCCGGTCTGGTATTTTTATCACTGAGAGATAAAGAGGATACTAGAGTTCTGTAATCCGTTTGAAACCTTCAGCCGTAGGAAAATCCGAATGAGAAAGTCCCTCAAGAACTAGTTCCTTGAATTCTTCTATTCCTGGTTTAGTGTCATTTGGGTCTATGTTCATAGTTGACTTAAATTGACTTTCATGACAAAGAAGCGCATTAATCTTGTTAATCTCGAATCCTTTACATTCTTCGAAATGATCTATTTCGTTTGCCTCAAATAATAAAAGCTCTTTAGGGCGGTGAGCATCTAGGGCTTGCTCTGGAAAGAAATGAGGGTCGCGGGCAGCAACTAGAGCTTCGATGGTTAAAAAACCAGCAGCTCGATGATCCGGATGCAGCCGATACTGCTTCCAAGGGTCGTGGCCTAAGAGAACATCTGGTTTTAGCTCCCGAATGATTCTGGTTATTCTGCTGCGAAGTGAGGTATTTACCTCTAGCTCGCCATCAGTACAGCCAAGAAAAAAAACTTTTCCTTCAACGGGTAGTTGTTTAGCCGCTTCTAGCTGTTCTAATTTTCGTGTTTCTATAAGTTCCCTGATATCAGTTAATGGATCCCATGTTCCCTTTGAACCATCAGTGCAGATAAGTAAATTAACTATGCAACCGTCTGCCGACCATTTAGCTAATGTTGACCCGGCACCAAATTCTATATCGTCAGGGTGTGCCCCAATAGCTAAAACTTGTCTAGGTGTAGGAATATTCTTCGTACTCACAACATCACCTTAGGCGTCGAATTCGTCTTCAAGGCTTAATCTCCGTAGGTCATCTGGATCGTCTATATCAAATGCGAAGTTTGAGTCTTCGACTACCGAAAGAGAAAGACCTGTTTCCTTTGCACAATGGAGATGGTGACTGTATGAATCAGGGCCGTAACTAAAGGTGAATTCAATCGAAGTTGGAAGGACTAAGACATTTGTTCCATCTAGTTTTGCATCAGGAACTATTACTATCTCGGCTAGATCAATTAGCGACGGTAATCCTTCAGGCCGCATTAAGTCCCCATGAGCAATTAAAACTCTGTTAAATCCTTTTTCTCTTAAAACGTGAAAGCCAAAATACGCAGCTTCATTTAATCCTCTCTTGGGATTACGTATAACATTGACTCCTAAGTCGTTAGCCCAAAATTCCACGGTGTCATCTTCACAGACGACCCAAACTGACAATTCTGAACAAGATTTAATTACCTCAGTAGCTAGCTGCTTGGCGAGGCTTGCGCGCTTTGTCGCTTTAAGGACGGTGGATAGTCGTTCCTTAGCGGATTCAAAGCCTTTTATTGGAATTAGAGCAGCGTAGTTATTCATTGATAAGAAGTTAATGATAGATGTTTCAGGATAGGGATAAGCAATATCCAAGAGATTCTAACGCTAACATTCAAGCGTGGCATTGCAAATAGCTGTTATCGGTGGAGGATCTTGGGGAACAACGGTCGCGCATTTGGTCGCTCATAATGCAGCCACCAAACTTTGGTGTAGAGACGAAAGAGTCGCTAAATCTATTTCTCAAAAACATAGGAATACTCAGTATCTCGGCAAGTATAAGTTGCATCCTAATTTAACCGCTTCTAATGACCTCGAAGAGGTCGTTTCAAATGCACAGATAGTTTTGATGGCTATCCCATCACAAAGTTTTCGGAGTGTTTTCCGAAATTTGAAAGAGTTTTTAAAGCCAGACGTCCCTGTGATTAGCCTTACCAAAGGTTTGGAGCAGTCAACTCAATTAACGATGACTCAAATTATTGAAACTGAATCACCGAACAGGCCTACGGGTGTTTTGACAGGTCCTAACTTGGCAGCAGAGGTTCTTGCCGGCTTCGCTACTGCTTCTGTTGTGGCCACCGAAAATAAACCTCTTCAGGTCGAAATGGCTAAAATATTTTCTACTGATACATTTCGGGTCTATACCAGTAGTGATGTTCTTGGATGTGAATTAGGAGGAGCCTTCAAAAATGTTCTCGCTCTCGCAGTGGGAATGACGACCGGTTTAGGAACTGGAGATAACACTAGGGCAGCAGTTGTGACTAGAGGGTTGGCTGAATTAGCAAGACTTGGTAGTGCAATGGGTGGTAAGCCGGAAACATTTTCGGGCTTGGCTGGGTTAGGTGATCTAGTAGCAACTTGTTTTTCTTCTCAAAGCAGGAACCGTTATGTAGGGGAGCAGTTAGGTCAAGGAAGACAAATTCAGGAAGTTCTTTCAGAGATGAGTAATGTAGCTGAAGGAGTTAATACTGCTCCAGTTGTTGCTTCTCTCGCAAAAGAACATAATGTTGAGACACCGATATGTGATCAGGTAGCTGCAGTAGTCAAAGGAAAGACAACTGCAATGGATGCATATGATGTTCTTTTACTTAGAGAGCAAAAGTCAGAAAATTAAATCGAACTTAAAGCTAAAGGCAAAACAGTTATGCCAGAGTTGGGAATTCTAGGATCAGGGGCAATAGTAAGTAATGACCCTTATGGAAACTTATCTTGGTTAAACGAAAAGGGGAAAAGCATTAATTGGGCTGTTGGTGCTGACGATCGATGGCATTTTGCTGAAAACGAAACATCAGTTAGGCGAGCTCAAGGAGATGAAAATACATCAGTAGAAATCAGAATGCGTGTTCCCGGCGGAGATATCGTTCAAAGAACGGATGTTATTCCTGTTGGCATTGATAGTGCCGTGCTGCTTGAGTTTGAAAATGAAACACCAGTACCTGTAGCGATAGCTATTAAAGCTATTAATTTTAAAACTCTTGAGATAAATGGCTCTAAAGTCTCAGGAGAGTTTGGTCAAGTGATTTCTGCAAGTAAACCTATCGCTTTATTCTGCGTGTCTGATGATCCTAAAAAGCTAAATGAAACTATTCGAAATGGTCTCGCAGAACCGCCTGCAAAACGCCAAAAATTAGAATCAGGAGATAGCGCAGCGATAATCTTTCCACTTCCGCACGCTACTTCTTTACGGTTACTCATTTCCCAAGATGGCGTTCCGGAACTTCCAGACCCCAAAGTATCACCATCGTTTTCTGAGATATCTAATGGTTGGCGGAACCACCTTGACGCAGGAATGCAAATTGCACTTCCTGATAAGCAAATACTTAACGCAGTTGACTCATCCAAAAAACACCTTTTGATTGGAAGTGGGCAACCTATTGATTCAGAATTCTGGGGGAAAGAAAAACCAGGCGAGGTTGCTTCGCTTAGTGCATTAGCACTTCTGCAATGGGGGCATTTAAAAGAAGGCAAAGACCTGCTTCTAAAATGCATGGAATTATCAAACCCTGGTTTGTTCAGAAAAACTGTCTTGCATTCAACATTAATAACTTTATGGGCTTGGGGGAACTACATTGGGCACGGTCCTTCAGATGGGATAGCTAACATTATTTTACCTTGGGTTAAAGAGAACCTTCAGTTCTTACTTGCGTCACTGCCTTCTAAACGCAGGCTAAAAGGAAAAGACCTAAGCCTAGAAATAGCTGCTTTGCAAGCGTCAGTTGAAATCTTAAGAGATGCTGGACAGCAGAATCTAGCTTCTGAGGTAGCTACTCAGTTAGATGAAATTCTAAAACTTATTAATCCGGTTTCTTTAGCAAATGCAGACGATGAATATCGGTTAGTAGGAAAAAAAATAACAGGAAAATTCGAGAACTACTTTCGTGATCAAGAAACTCAAATCCATAGCCATTTGACTGTCACTGATTTAGTCAACAAAGCCGATAGAACGGGTGCTTTTTCGTCGGAAGACCGATCTCAGGATCCGATGTCTTCAGCACTTTTTCTTATATTGGCCCGTAAGGCTTTCATTATCGATGAGGCAGCAGCTAACGGAAACCGATTCATTCAAATTGCTGAAGGATTTCATGATAATTGGATAGGCGCATCCTTAGAAGTGTCAAATGCACCAATAAGAGGTGGAAAGCTTGGTTTTGCAATTAGATGGCATGGAGCTGCACCTGCCGTTCTTTGGGAAGCGACAACGGACAGCAGAATCACCATCAGTGCCCCGAAATTAGACATTAGTTGGTCGACACATGATCTTAAAGGCGAAACTTTGTTAGCCAAACAGGAGTTACCCGAAACAGCTGTCACGATATTCGAATCAAAAAAGATTTCCCTGCATGTCGATGAAAACAATTTAAGTGAAGGTCCCGAAGGTAAACCATTCCGTTAATCAACTGTAGGAGGGTTAGCACATGATGTAGCCTTCATTTGTGGGTCAGAAATTACGAAAAGCTATTCAAAAGAACGCGCCAACACTTGATCATGAAAAGTCATTGTGGGCAGAAGGAAAGGAAGTTATTCTCGGAATTGATGAAGTCGGAAAGGGTGCTTGGGCAGGGCCATTGACAATTGGAGTGGCTGTTCTGCCAAAAGATAAGAGACTCTACCGAATCAGAGATTCAAAACTTCTTAAGGAACATGAGAGAGAGCTTCTATATGAAAGAATCACTGAGTGGTGCTTTGCTTGGGGGATAGGACAAGCTAGCAGCAAAGAATGTGACAAGTACGGTATGTCAGAAGCGCAAAAGATTGCTACTAGGAGAGCAATTGACAGACTTCCAATTAAGCCTGACCATGCTCTGATCGATGGAAAATGGGATTTTGTTGGAGACGTTATCGGAAGAAATAATGTTACGACCGTAGTAAAAGGAGATTCTAAATGTCTGTCTATTGCTGCTGCTTCTATTCTCGCAAAAGTAACTAGGGACCGGATAATGAGGGCAAAAGATAGCGAATTCCCTGATTACGGATTCTCAGGCAATAAAGGTTATCCATGCCCAAAGCATAAAAATGCGCTTAAAAAGATCGGGCCATGCAGTCTTCATCGAACGTCATGGGCATTTATGGATGACACCCCTTTCCCAAGATCACCGAAACCCCGAAAAGACCCGATGCAGGGCATGTTATTCACAGATCAAAACCAATAAAGCGAAAGTTGTCAAACGATTCCTTTATATCTCGGCATAAATGCTTCCAAGCATGTACGATCACTCCATGGGGCAGCCAGTAACAGTTATTCAAAAGTCAGCTACAAAACCAGGTGTTCTTAGGTTTGAAATTAATAGGAGCATCACTGGGATGGATCACGAACGATATTCCGATGGAGTCGAGATACTCGGAGACCGGCCGCCCGATCAACTTGCAAAATCCTTATTTAGCTTAGGTGGCATTGAAAGAGTCCATATTAACAGTAACGTTATAACCCTCGATCTCGGAAAAGGTGGGGTAAACCCTTCAGAAATTATCAACACGATAACGAAGATGTTTACCTTCTATTTACCGGGAGTAGAAGTACCAAGTTTCGAATAGTCTATATAGGCTAAGCTAATCTTAGAATTCCGTTGTCAATCTTAGGGGTCTTATGTCAATAGCAAGAATCACAGAGGTTATTTCATCTTCGACAATTAGTTTTGATGATGCAATGAAAAAAGGTGTTGAACGTGCAGCAAGAACCTTAGACAACGTAAACGGAGCTTGGATTCTTGATCAAAAAGTAATTGTTGAAAATGGAGTCATTGCAGAGTTTCAAGTCACTCTAAAAATTACTTTTGTATTAAACGACTAGCTGTGCACAGTTCAATAAAACTTTCTGTTAGGTTTTTTGAGCTAGATCCATATTCCCATGTTAACCATTCGGTTTATATCCAGTACTTTGAAGAAGCGCGTATCGTGGCACTTTCTCAAATCGGCCAGGATGTCAACACATTAATAGCTGATAATATTGCGCTTGTAATTGTTGAAATCCATACAAAATATTTAGCTCCTGCTTTACTAGGTGATCAATTAACAGTTGAAAGTGGAATTTCCGAAATTCAAGGCGCGTCGGCCACCTGGTTGCAACGTATAAAACGGGACTCCGAAGTGATCGCCACGCAAAAAACTAGAATTGGCTGCACTGCGTTAATGGGAAAACCTAAAAGGTTCCCTCAAGAACTTATACATTCAGCTCAAAAGTTAATTGTTCCAGAAGAATGGCTAGCCTAGACCCCTGACCGATCTGCCTCTTGCACAGTTTGAGACCCCATCTGTACGAATCGGTTATTGCGATCGCCGATACTTTCGCCAGCTGCATCTACTACCAAAACTGCACCGTTGGTGAAACTCGCTTCATCGGAAGCAAGGTACAGAACCGCATTTGCTATGTCTTCTGGACGTCCTGCTCTTTGAAGTGGATTGTTTGCACCAATAATCGTTGAAGCTTTATCAAGGTTTTGGTGATCGCCGGTAACTAGACGAGCTGTGAGGCCTGAGATAGTTCCCCCCGGGGCAATTACGTTCACTCGAATACCGTACCTTCCAAGTTCAGTAGCAACAGATTGTGATAGCCCAACTACTGCGTGTTTAGCTGCAGTGTAGACATGTGGGCCTAAACCAGCTCTAACACCTGCAGTTGAAGCAGTGTTAATAATCGAACCTGAACCTTGTTTTTGCATTACTCGTGTCGCATGTTTTATTCCATAGAAGACACTGTTTAGGAGTACGTCAATTGTTCTTCGCCAACCCTCGTCTTCGATTTCTGCGATCGGGCCTACCGAACCTAGAATTCCAGCGTTATTAAACATAATGTCAAGTTTCCCGTAAGTGTCAACTGCGAAGTTTACACAGGCTTCAACCTGACTTTCATCTGCTACATCTAGTTGAAATGCTATAGCATTTTCTCCCAGCTCTTGAGCCAACGAGACTGCCAAGTCATGTTGAATATCAGCAATTACACATTTTGCGCCTTCGGCAATAAACCGTCGAACAGTTCCTTCACCGATCCCACTAGCACCTCCTGTGATTACTGCTACTTTCCCTTCTAATCTTCCGGACATACGAACTCCCCCTCATTATGCAAAATTGACTTATTCAAGGACTTTACCTTCCTTAGAAAAGAAGTGCATCTTATACAGGTAGGTGGTTGTGAAGAAAAACGGCTAAATTGTACAAGTGCCCAATCAAATGCGAATGATGACCATCCACGCTCACCCAGATGATGAATCATCAAAGGGAGCCGGATCAGTAGCTTTATATTCTGACGCTGGCGTGAAAGCTACCCTTGTTTGCTGCACAGGGGGTGAAGAAGGGGATATTTTGAATCCTGCTATGGATTTGCCCGAAGTGCGCGAAAATATCGGATCTGTTCGACGGGATGAACTTTCAAAAGCGGCTGAAATAATTGGCTATGAGAAAGTCCATTATCTTGAATACCGAGATTCAGGGATGCCTGACTCGCAAGCAAATAAAAATCCTGATTGTTTCGCAAATGCGCCACTTGAAGAAGCTGTGGAACGTTTGGTACGCATTATTAGAAAAGATAAACCTCACGTCATCGTCACGTACCCAGATGATCAACAGGGGTATCAGCACCCAGATCATTTGAAAGTCTATGACATAAGCATCCCTGCCTGGGAGGCAGCTGGAGATGCAACGAAATTTCCTGATAGTGGGGAGCCTTGGACGCCGCTAAAGCTCTACTACACAACCTGGAGCAGGGCTAGAATTGAAGCCCTACATGCGATGTTCCAAAGACTCGAATTAGAATCACCGTTCAACGATGCTTGGTTTGAGCGTCCTTCACAAGATCATCGGATAACTACGAAGATAGACGTTTCAGATCACTCTCAAAGGAGAACTGATGCTCTCTTAGCCCATGCAACACAGGTAGACCCAGATTCACCATTTTGGTTCGGGCTTCCATCAGATAAATCTGCCGAGGCCTACCCATGGGATGATTATATTTTGGCGTTTAACAGAGTAGGTCCAGTCGTCGAAGAAACAGACCTTTTTGAGGGTCTCTCATGAGTGTATTTCTTTCAGATGAATGGTTTAAAAAATTAGAAAACTCAGCACCGGAACTGGTTTCTAATGAATTCTCAATTATCTCGCAATATGAAATTTCTGGAACAGAACAAGGAAAAATAAGGTTCTTTATTGTTATTGAGAGTGGTCAAATTAAAGAAGTTTCGAAAGGCAAACATCAAAATGCAGATTGTGTTGTAACAGTGAAATCTTCGGAAGGATTGAAAATTCTATCGGGAGAAAAAAGCATTCTTGGGGCGTTTATGCAGGGTGACCTAAAGGTAGAAGGGAACTACCGGAAATACCTTCTCGAGATGCAGAAACTCAGAATTTCTGAACCTTGGAAAGAAATGTGTAAATCGTTATCCTCCTCGCAAGATTAGAAGAGCGCTAAATGTTTCAGTTAACTAAATGAAACATTTAGCGATGGAATCACGCTGCGTCTAGGGCAGATGCTAATCGGCGTCGACCTTCTTCGAGAGCTTTACGTGAAGCAGCTATACCGCGCCGAGCGGCTTCTCGCTCTACATCAGTTATTTCCCATTCGTATTGTTTTAGTTGGAGAAGTTTTAGTTGTTTTGCCATATCTCTAATATCGCGCATAGGTGTGACATTTCTTAGGGCTTGTTCTTTGTCATAACTGTAATGACCCTAGTAACCTCACCAAGAGAAAGAGAGGGCAAGTATGTCTATTAAAAATGTTGCTGTCATAGGGGGCGGCACGATGGGATCTGGAATTGCAGAGGTAGCTGCAAAAGCTGGTTGTAACACTATTGTGTTAGAAATAGATGCCGGTTTAGCAGAGATAGCGCAAAATAAACTAGAAACAAGTACCCAAAAAGCCGTTGCTAGGGACAAGATGACTGAAGAAGAACGAGATGGGCTATTAAGTCGACTTTCGTTTACTACTAGTTTCTCAGATCTAGAAGATAGAGATTTAATAATCGAAGCAGTTGTAGAGTCGCCATCGGTCAAAGCTAATGTATTCAAGACTCTTGACGAAGTGGCTCAACAAAGTGCGATTCTGGCATCTAACACGTCGTCAATTTCAATAGGGGAGATAGCTGATTCCACTAGTCGGGGGTCCCAAGTCTTGGGAATGCATTTCTTTAATCCGGCGACAATACAACCGCTAGTAGAACTAATTTCTTCCGAGGTCACATCTAAAGAAACTCTTGACCAAGTAGAAAAATTTACTAGCGAAGTGCTGGGTAAACATCCTATAAGAACGATTGACCGTGCAGGGTTTGTCGTCAATCGCTTACTCGTACCGTATTTATTGCAAGCAATGCACATGTTCGACAGAGGGCAAGCTACTAAAGAAGATATTGATGCAGGGATGAAATTTGGTTGTGCGCATCCTCAAGGGCCTTTAGAGCTATCAGATCTAATTGGCCTAGACACTCTCCAACTAGTAGCTGAAGTTCTCTATGAGGAATTCAAAGAGCCTACTTATTCTCCTCCCCCAATTCTTAAACGGATGGTAACTGCAGGCCACTTGGGCAGGAAAACTGGTAAAGGTTTCTATACATATGAATAGGTTTTAAGAATGGGTAACTATGCAATGACCGTCCCCCTGCCTCGGGGACTTAATGACCAGCAAAAGGGATTTAGAGACTTAGTTGATCTCGGCTACAAAGAGGCGTGGTCATCAGAAGCTAATGGAGCAGATGCTTTTTCACCATTAGTTCTAGGAGCTGTTCATGCTCCGGAGCTTCGATTAGGAACAGCTATTGTTCCTGCATATACAAGAGGGCCGGCACTCTTGGCTCAATCTGTCGCTACTATGGCAGCGATAGCGCCGGGACGCTTTGCGTTAGGTATCGGATCATCGTCGAATGTTATTGTCGAATCTTGGAATGGGATCCCATTCGTTGAACCATACAAAAAAACCCGTGACGTTGTCCGCTTTCTTAAGTTGGCCTTAGATGGGCAAAAGGTAAACGCTGATTTCGAAACTTTACAGGTGAAAGGATTCCGGCTTGGTATGGAAACCCCCACATCTCCAGTTCCAATTTTAGTAGCTGCCTTACGTGAGGGGATGCTTCGTCTTGCTGGGCGTGAAGGCGATGGGGCAATTATCAATTGGCTTTCAGCAGAGGACGTTAAAACCGTTTCAGAAATAGTTCACGGTCAAGGACCTGGTAAAGAGATAGTCGCAAGAATATTTGTGTGTCCTAACCCTGACACAGAAACTGTTCGTAAAGAAGCTAAACGCGCTATTGCTTCTTACTTGAATGTTCCCGTCTATCGGGCTTTTCATGAGTGGTTAGGCCGAACTGAAATATTAAATGACCACTGGAGGAAATGGGATGAAGGCGATAGAGCTGGATCTCTAGAAGCCATGCCCGATAGCGTTGTAGATGATTTAATAGTGCACGGAACACCTGAAGAATGTCGAAACCATATCGACCGTTATCTTGATAATGGTGTTACAACTGCAGCTCTCATGGTCATGCCCTTTGGCGGTATTGACCCTAATCAAGCTATCAGGGACCTAGCGCCCAGGTAATAGTTTCTCAAGCATGGTTTGCCAAAGTGCTCCTAAATAAGAAAAGCTATACATAGGTTAATACTTCAAGCTATGTTGAAAGACGAGGCTGATATGGAAAATTCTGAATATGTAGAACAAGCGTTAGTTTTAATTGATACTCATCTTGGCAGTGTGCAGAGTCGCGAAATTCTTTCATCTACCGAAGTGAGTGACCTGCTGTTAGATATTCGCTTATTATTGATGCAATTCGAATCCATTGAAGCGCCTGCAGCTGCCAACAGCTAGCGAATAGATCTTATTAATTTAGTAAAAAGCATGCCAACAAGGGCTCCTGCAATAACGTCAGAAGCATGGTGGGCACGAACATGAATTCTGCTCGTAGCTACAACAGCAGCAATCGACTTGTAGAGGGGTGCAGCACTGCTTCCTTCAGAAAGTATAGAAGCAGCAAGGACTGCTGAACTTGCATGACCGCTAGGGAAGCTGGAAGTAAGTGGCCTACGAATTCTATGTGGATGACTGCTTGAGCCGATTTCTGGACGGTTACGCCTGAATAGTCTTTTGATTCCTTGATTTACAATAAGCGACTCGGCACCGAGAACAAGTGCTAGTTGTAACACTGAACCTCTACGAGAAGCATTATTAACTCTTCTAGCTAAGTTTAAAGCATGCCAGATTAAACTAAAATCTCCCGCAGTTGAAGCAGCGTAAAACACTTTGTTGATCGATTCGGAAGAACGAAGAAATTCCCAACCAGTGTCAATCGCTTGATCAAAATCGTCAATTTGGCTTGGTAAAGAAATGCTTATTGGTTCACCCATGTTATTCCTTTGCAAAAATCATGCGGTTATCAATGTCTGATTTCTTTAGCTTATCTTCTTGGTATGCGCCTTCCTGACTGAACATGCCTTTCTTCCATCGACTTGGTGTTAGGACCAGCGCTCTTGGGTAGTCTTCAAACATCCACCTGGCAAAGTTCCTGCGAGTCCAGTTGTTCGTATCAGCAATTTTGAGGGCTATTTCAGTCGTCTCTGGTCTAACAAGTAAGGATTGGAGTCTCTCGGCAAAGTGATGATCATGCCCTAAATTTAATCGTAATGATTTTTTATAGGTTTCTTGTGCTTTTTCATTTTCCAAAGGTCCGGCTTTAATAATGGCCTTTGCGGCTAATCTTCCGGTATGTAGGGCTTGGGCGATACCTTCCCCTGTCATCGGGTCAGCCACACCGATAGCGTCACCCACAAAAAGAACCCGTTGCTTTCCTGGCTCTAGACTTTTCATTCGCGTTGGAATCGGCCACGCTTTATGGGTTCCTTCTGGCACGGCACTTTCGCCAAGAATATTCCGAATTCTCGGGCGTTCTAGAATCTCTTGCCATAGTTTTCCCATTTCTTGGATTCTGTGAGAGTGATCGCGGAGAATGCCAAATCCAAAATTTGCTCTTTGTCCCGGAAGTGGGAAAAGCCAGACGTAACCTGGCAGAAGATCTGGTTCAAACCAAACAGTTAAATGCTGGGCTTCAGCACCGGTGTTAGAGAAGTATTGTCGAAAGGCATGCCAGTCACCTCTGTATTTTTCTACTCCGCCTCCTACCGCCTTTCGAACACTCGACCACATTCCATCTGCAGCTACAACATATCTACTGTGAAGAGTTCGTCCATCAGATGATGTAATAGAGACATATTCCTGATGTTGAACAATCTTGGAGAAACTCATAGAAGTTTCTATATGGACACCGGCCAAACGAGCTAGCTGCAGCAGCTCTGCATCCAGTTCAAGTCGCGGCACCACAGCTGCAAATTGTCCTTGTTTGTTTGGAAGCGGGAGTTGCGATCTGTGACCGTTTGGTGAGAAAATCACCGCATCAGTAACAGTATTCCAGTTGGTAATCGCATTAGTTTTTAATCCGAGATCTTCTAGAATTCGTAAGGCGTCGGTAGTTAAGCCATCTCCACAACATTTATCTCTTGGGAATTTAGCTTTGTCAAGCATAATTACCTGTAGGCCTTGATTCGCAAGTTCTATAGCTGAAGCGCATCCTGCAGGACCTGCACCGATAATAATTACGTCAGTAATCAGTTCATTTTGCGTCACGAATTTATCGTACCTGCTGCTAGTGAAAGGCACTCAAAATAATTATTAATCTGATGGTTCTGGTTCTGGTTCTGGTTCTGGTTCTGGTTCTGGTTCTGGTTCTGGTTCTGGTTCTGGTTCTGGTGTTGGCTCAGGAGAAGCCTCAGGGACTACAGGGTCTGATGGTTCAGATTCCTCACTATCACCTTCGGAGTTGACAGCAATTACGGTAAATATATAGCTCGTCTCATTTGTAAGGCCCTCTACAATGCAAGTCAATTCTGGCGGAATAGCTGAGCAACTTTCTCCGCCTGGTTCAGATGTTACGATGTATTCTTCTATCGGGAAATAGTCTGTAATATCAAAATCGCCTTCAGGTTCTGGTACTCCCCATGAGACAAGCACTTGCGCATCTCCAGCAGTTGCAACAACATCTGATGGGGGATCCGGTGGTCTTGGATAAGTTGGTTCCCCATCGCAATCAATGCCATTTTCGGGTTGGTATCTAGCTGTAAATGTGTCTAGCTCTTCAGAAGAGTCGGGGTACTTTCGAATACGAATAGTTTCGATCACTTCGCATTCCTCTAATTTTCGAAAATTTTGTCTGTCTACATTAACTTCTGCGTAGCGGGTTGAGTATAGGCTGACGCTCACAGATGTATGGGTCCACGTAGGCCAAATTAGAATCGGATAAGGCGATGTATTTCTCACACGGACGTCGGGCGAAGGCCAAGAAATTGTTGACTCAATACCTTTACGTCCAGCAAAATCTGTGTATCTCGAGAACCAGATAGTATGGGGGAAATAAGCATCAATCTCCAGCCCTCCATAAAAGGAGGCTTGAAAGAATGTAGTTGCGAACTGTGAGATTCCGCCACCAACATCTTTTGTCAATTCTCCGTTCACAATTACGCCCGCTTCTACGAAACCTTTAGCTTCGGTTCTTTCACCTACTGCTTCGTTCAAAGATATAGATTCACCTGGTTTGATGACTTTCCCCTGCATTAATTCTGCAAAACGCTGGATATTAGCAACTCTGCTCGCACAGCACGGATGGTGAGTAGTCGCTTTTGCTATTAACTCAGTCACCCCATAAGCAGCAAGGAGTTCATCAGTGCCATCTGATATGTCAATCAACTCAAGGTTTATTTTCTCTTGGCTACTCTCTATTGCTTGGATGATCAAACTAGGGGAGTCACTTGAGCAACAAGCCTTTGCCGCTAGGTTGAGAATTTTTAATTCACCATCCTCCACCGCAAGTTGAGGTTCATCAGTGCTATCTGCAACGATTCCACCTAATGCTTGAGATATAGCCTGAAGAATTAAAGATTCGTCAAAGGAATATGAAGGTTGGCCATCTACCATCTGAAAAGACATCCAACTTCTTAACTCTTGAGGAGAGAAAATGTGATTTCTATCTCCAACAAATACTTCTAGCCCAGATGAGGTCAGTTCATTAATAGTTTTGGCGAAATTCTCTGCCTGTGTATCAGAGATTAAAGGAGGAATATCAATTGCTGTAGCATTTACTTCAATAGGGTTTCTGCCAGCACGTGCAGCTTCTAAAACATCGTATTGAATCGTTTCGAGATCAAATGCTTTTGCTGAAATTCCAGATATCGCAACGACAGTGCCATTAGATACTGACCACTTTGGTTCTATAGGCTCTGGCTGCTGCGAAATAATTAGTGACTTGAATTCCTCTGACATTCCTGAACGTAAATAAACTACGACATCTGAAGGTCTAGAGGAGAAAAGACTTTTCACCCATCGAAATGGTTCTGCTAGAAAACTCCCATCACCAAGGCTAAGTACTTCCTTAGCGGTTGCTAAAGCGTCAAGTTCTATGCCCACCACTCCAGCTTGCGTTTCTATTAGTCCATCCATAGTGCTTATAATGACTGGTGTGGATGCATAGCTAGATGAAATATTCTCCAAGACAACAGCTAAACCTGTCGGCTCCAGTCCTCCAACATCAAAACCAGAAACAGTTACGTTTCTTGCTACTTTGCCTTCGTGTCTCGCATCATCTACTGCCCAGGCAGCAATAGCAAGAGAAATAATAACAAGAAAAAATCCCAAGCTGAAGTTTAAGAAAGGCCTAGATTTAAAGGATGGAAGATATGGCCTAAGTCCTGATTTAGCTCGTTTAGGTCTATTATTCCGGCTTGATTTTAGGGAGTTCACGATTCTCGTAGGGTACAGGATGCTTGTGACCTAAAGGGGTCATGAAAAATTTCCTCTCTAGTTTTTTAAAATAAACGAAGAATATCTGATTCAAGACCTCTAAGTTGTTCATAATCAACTTCAATAGTGGCTATTCCCCGATCTTTGGCAAGCACTTTTGCTTGGGGGGTAATTTGTTGAGCTGCGAAGATACCTCGAACGGGCCGCAATTTTGGATCCCGATTTAAAAAATCTAGATATCGACTTAGCTGTTCAACGCCGTCAATTCCTCCTCTTCTTTTAATTTCAACCGCTACGGCCTGGTCTTTGCTGTCTCTGCATAGTAAATCAACGGGTCCGATTTCAGTGAAATATTCTCGCCGAGTAAGCGTAAGCCCCTCCTCTAGACTTTGAGGATTCTCAGCAAGGAGTTCTTGTAAATGAGATTCGACTCCATCCTTATGTAAGCCGGGATCTGAACCAAGTTCATAGGAAATATCTGAAAATATCTCTTCAATTTTTATTATCAGCTTTTCACCCTTTGGATTCGAAATAATCCAATTATTTGCTTCCTCCGATACGCGGTTAGGGGCGTTCATCCACATCAAAGGTTTATATGCACCTCCATCAGCATGGATAGCAATGCAACCATCTGCTTTACTCATAATTAATCTTTTAGCCGAAGGCAGGTATGCATTGAGTCTTCCTTCGTAGCTAACAGAACATTGAACTAAGATAAGGCGCATGCTGGGACTTTAGTTGAAATTAACTATGAAAGTACTAGTTCAAAATAGTAAGTATTGATTCAGTGAGCTCTTTTCTGCATATAAGTAGGTCTGGAAGGTAAGTGTCCTGCTGATTGTATTTGAGCGGGGAGCCATCTAGTCGAGAGGCATGCAGTCCGTGTGCTAAAGCTACAGCAACGGGAGCGCAACTATCCCATTCATATTGACCGCCGGTATGAACGTAAATTTCAGAACTACCTTGGACTACTGACATAGCTTTCGCTCCAGCAGAACCCATATAAATCAGATTTCCTGATAGTTCAGTAGCGAGCAACTCAGCGGCTGGGCCTGGTCGAGTTCTGCTACAAACAATGCGGATTTTCTCAATTCCTTTTGAAAGACTACTTTTATCGTTGCTGCAATATGTCCTATCCAAGCTTGGTAAAGCAACTGCGCCGGCAGTAGGAAGATTCTGTTCAACTAAAGCAACATGAACAGCCCAGTCGTCTCTTCCATATTCAGAAAATTCACGAGTTCCGTCAAGAGGGTCAATAATCCAAACGCGATCAGCGCTAAGACGCGAAAAGTCATCCATCTGTTCTTCAGAAAGTATTGCATCACCTGGGCAGGCATCATTAATGTAAGAACATAAAAGGTTATGAGATTGTTCATCCCCTGATTTTCCTATTAGTTCTGGTGAAGTGCTTGCTAGTTCCGCTTCATTTCGTAAAGTCAGTAAAAGTCGGCCAGCTAAAGTTGCAGCTTTTTTTGCCGTATTATGGTCGGTTGCAGAAGCCATCGTTGTCATTACATTCAAACATAAATCAAGACTATCAATTACCAAGGACATGTCTCTGCTTTCTAGGTTCTTCTTTGCTTTGCTATTGGTATTCTGGTATCCATGGCTTACGAAGTGGACTACCTTGACATTTTAGAGTCAGAGGCCATTCACGTCATCAGAGAGGTTGCTGCCGAATTTGAACGGCCCGTTCTGCTGTGCTCAGGCGGGAAAGATTCGTTGGTTATGGCTCATTTAGCAAGCAAAGCATTTAGTCCCTGTAGATTGCCATTCCCAATAATGCATATTGATACGGGGCTTAACTTTTCAGAAGTAATCGATTTTAGAGATCAGTTAGAAGAGGCATATGACTGTCAGCTTCTTATAGCCAGCGTCCAAGAGTCAATAGACCAGGGGAGAGTCGCAGAAGAAAGTGGTTCTTCAGCATCGAGGAACAGACTCCAGATTATTACGTTGCTTGATGCTATTGAGACTCATCGATTTGATGCTGTTTTTGGTGGAGCGAGAAGAGACGAAGAAAAATCTAGAGCGAAAGAGAGATTTTTTTCATTTCGTGATGAATTCGGGCAATGGAATCCTAAAGCTCAGAGGCCTGAATTGTGGAATCTTTATAATGGGAAATATAAAAAGGGCGAGCATTTTAGAATTTTCCCTATTTCAAATTGGACTGAGCTTGATGTTTGGCGGTACGTAGAGAGAGAGAATATTGAACTTCCATCCATTTATTTTGCTCATTTTCGGAAAGTCTTTGAGAGAGACGGGATGCTATTATCTGCAGACCACGTCGAGTCTGCAAAAGACGAAGAAGTTTTTTCTACGATGGTTCGCTACAGGACGTTAGGCGATGCAAATATCACTGGAGCTGTTTTAAGCGATGCTACAGATGTCAGAAAAATTATCGAGGAGATTGCAGGTACAAGAATCACAGAACGGGGAGCTACCCGAGCCGATGACCGTGTTTCTGAAGCGGCCATGGAGGATAGAAAAGTTGAGGGCTATTTCTAATGGAACTACTTAGGTTTGCAACAGCCGGGTCAGTAGATGATGGTAAATCAACTTTGATCGGAAGGCTTCTTTTTGACTCAAAATCTGTTTTCGAAGACCAAATAGAAGCAGTAGAGAAGACTTCGCAGCAGATGGGGTCTGACTACACTAACCTAGCTCTTCTTACTGATGGATTACGGGCTGAACGCGAACAAGGAATCACAATAGATGTTGCATACCGCTACTTTTCAACACCGAAAAGGAATTTCATTGTTGCGGACACTCCAGGCCATATTCAGTACACAAGAAATATGGTCACTGGAGCATCAACAGCGGACCTAGCTTTGATATTGGTCGATGTGCGTAAAGGGGTGACTGAACAGACCAAACGTCATGCTTTTATTTCAACCTTGTTAGGAATTCCGCATTTAGTCCTCTGCATAAATAAAATGGATCTTGTTAACTACGACAAAGAGTCCTTTGAAAGAATAAAATCAGAGTTTGTAGATTTTGCAACAAAGCTGCAAATTCATGATTTGTCAGTCATTCCAATTTCTGCTCTTCATGGGGATAATGTCGTAGATCGTTCAATGAATATGCAATGGTATGGAGGATCTTCTCTTCTGCACCATTTAGAGGAGTTACATATTGCGTCTGATCGAAATTTGATTGACCCAAGATTTCCTATTCAATATGTTATTCGGCCGCAGCGTGATGAATACCACGATTATCGAGGATACGCAGGAACTGTTGCTAGTGGAAGTTTTCGGGTAGGGGATGAAGTGGTCATACTGCCATCAGGGTTTATAACGAAGATTGCCCAGATTGACGGGTTGCAGGGTGAATTAAATGAAGCATTCCCGCCTCATTCCGTCGTGATGCGGTTTTTAGATGAATATGACATATCGCGAGGCGACATGATTTGCAGGACCGGAAACCAGCCCAAAGTCGCTCAGGGTATCGATGCCATGGTCTGTTGGTTCTCAGCAGAGTCAAGCCTTAAGCCAAAGCAAAAATTAATTATCAAACAAACAACTAATTCCTCAAGATGTCTTGTTACTGAACTGACTTATCGGTTAAATATCAACACACTTCATCGGGAAGAGCCAGTTGACCATTTGACCATGAATGAGATAGGGCGAGCAAAGATTCGAACGATGAAGCCTTTAATCTTTGACTCCTATAAAGAGAACAGATCTACTGGTTCATTTATTCTTATAGATGAAGAAACGAATGATACTGTCGGTGCTGGAATGATTTTAGGTCCAATTGAGTAGCGAATATGCCAGATGAAAAAGCTAAGGAAAATAGCAAAAACATTACAAGACAATATTCAGGAGTTACCCGACAAGAGAGATCTGAAATATTAGGATTTTCTGGTTTAACAGTGTGGATGACAGGGCTTTCGGGGTCAGGAAAATCAACTATCGCATTCGCAATAGAAACTGCACTTCTTGCAGAGGGCACACCGGTATTCGTTCTTGACGGAGACAACCTTCGGTATGGAATCAATGGCGATTTAGGTTTTTCAGCAGCGGACCGTAAAGAGAATGTTAGAAGGGCAAGTGAGATCTCATTGCTAATGGCAGAAGCTGGTCTTGTATCGATTGTTCCAATTATTAGTCCTTATAGTTCAGGTCGAGAATATGCAAGAAATATTCACTCAAAGTCTGAAACTCCCTTTTTTGAAATATTTATAGATACACCCCTAGATATTTGTGAATCTCGTGACCCTAAAGGTCTTTACAAAAAAGCGCGAAAAGGTTTAATTAAAGATTTCACCGGGATAGATGATCCATATGAAGTTCCTGACAGCCCAGATCTTCTAGTCAGGACTGAGGAAGGAAAGCTTGAAAAGCACGTAAATGAAATTATGCGGTTGATAAAAGGAACCGCTAGCTAAGTATCCTTTTTCTTTCTTAAGTCCTTTGAATGCTCCTCAAGTTTTTTTCGTTGATTTTTGCTTAAACTGTTGATACCAGACTCAGCTACTTGGTCAAGAATTGAGTCAATTTCTCTTTCGGTATGTGCACTTCTGATCTCGCTAACGGATTTAAGGTGTCGTTTTCGGGCGCCTCTTTTTGGTGCTCTCTTCGTTCTTTGAGTTGACATGCCCGTAACCATAGATGGCAAGCGTACTTTCGGAACCCAGTGAAGTTCGTTAGCGTAACCAAAAGACTTGAATCCGACGAGAGCAGTTGCAGCTATACAGAGCAACATAATTGCATGAGCCCCAGATCGGTTAGAAATCGCTGCCAGCATGTCTAACCCAAAAATTACGCTAACTATTCCCCAAGCTGGTACGCCTGGCCAGAATCTGGCAGTTGGATATTGAGCAGCAAAAGCAACTAGGATCCCAAGCTCTACTTCTCTCATTGATCCGAGATAGAAACCTGCTGGGTTACTGAGATTGTAGAGGAAAAGACCAATTCCGGGGATCACAGTTAACATGAGAAGGAAAAACATAAATGGGCGTCTACCCATGAGGTTTTCCAACTGATTGCCAAGAAGGTAGAGAATAAAGAAAAGAAATATTGTCCAGATATCTGGACGGTTAACTAACGGCCATGTTATCAAGCGCCAGATTTCCCCTTGTTTAACTTTGTCGGGATTTAGAAAAATCTGATTACTGAATTCATGATTCCTTCCTTCAAAAGCCCAGACCAACATTGACAATATGCCTAGTGAGATAAGCGCAACAGTCGTGGTGACATCTATCCGTCCTACCCGAAACCAAGGTTCGTTTCCTCCCCCCCACGGATTCGAATAAGAATAACGATCTGACATGTTATTTAAACTAGCCTTTCAAACTAATAAGTTGGCAATCCAAGTTAACGTTTCGCATTTGACCGTCTAAGAGTAACTGCTCGGGCGGCTTCAGTATAAGGATCAGTTAACGGCTCAAGGGATATTTTCTTTCCTTCTCGGTGTTCTAAGGACCAAGTGAGAAGCACATCTGCAAGGTCAGGATTTTTTGGAAGGAGTGGACCGTGTAGATACGTTCCTATTACGCGTTGCTGTATCGCTCCTTCTTCAGCGCTCGATCCATTATTTCCATACCCTTCGACGATTTTTGCGAGTGGGCGAACATCCGATCCAAGCATTGTTCTCCCAATATGATTTTCATAACCCACTATAGGGAAGCGGTATTTATCGAAATCTGCCTCTGCTACAACGTTGCCGATTAGTCTTTTGTCGCCTGCATAAGTTTCTAAGTCTAGAATACCAACTCCAGGTAGATGGTTGCCATCAGAATCTATATACGCATGGCCCGCTAGTTGTATTCCCCCACAAACCCACAGAAAGGCAACACCGTTATTTGCTGCAGAACGTATCGCTGCTCCTTTCTTAATGAGGTCTTCTGCGATGGTATTTTGATCTTTATCCTGTCCTCCACCCAAATAACATAAATCGTAATCTTCGGCTACGAAATCATCACCAAGACCTACCGGGGTAACTATTGCAGAGTGTCCTCGCCACTCAAGGCGTTTAATGAGCACGGATATGTTTCCTCGATCACCATAAATATTCATAAGATTCGGATAAAGGTGACAGATCCTAACAGAAGTCATAATTCTTCTTCCCAGAATTTATGTGTTAGCCCGCGATTTACCAACTCATTACGAAATTCTAGCATCGCTGTATACGAGGGAAGAATGAATATTTCGCTATTCGAAGGTGTGTCAGCTAATAGGGAGTCTACGAGATGAGATGTTGAGATATTCACGTTAATTTGCCCTTGATCATAACCCCCATACATAAAACGAAGAGCTAAATCGTATGCTCGGTTACCGCCTAAATGAAGTGACTCAATTTTATGAAAAATTTTCTCGTAATCTACGTCCCAAATCCAACTAACATCTCGTCCGTCAGCTATTTGATCGTTTAGTAATATAGATAGGTGTATTTTTTCGTTATGGAGTAATAAAGTTTCAAGATTAGAATTAGCTCCAGTTGGGTTCTTGGCTAATAAGATTCTGAGTTTCTTATCTTGCACTTTGATGCTTTCTGTTCTGCCAAATGCAGCATTGACCGAATAGATAGAAGCGCTTGCGTCTTTAGGTTTGATATCTAATTGTTGTGCAGTAGCGAAAGCAGCTAAAGCGTTGTACACATTATGCAGGCCCGGTAGTTTAGCTTCTACAAAAGTTTCCTGATTTCCGAACACTGCTTTAAAATTGATGCTTTCTACTCCGTTTAGTTCAATTTCGGTCGCTGCATAGTCAAGGTCAGGTCGAGAAAGACCACAGTCGCTGCATTCCCATTTTCCCATATGGCTGATAGTAATTTGTTCATAATGGAGTGGGTTCCTGCAAATAGGGCATAAAGAAGAGTCAGCAGCATGCGGGATTGTTTCAAGCCCGTACTCTGTCTCGCCTAAGCCAAAGTAGATACAGTTTTGGTGTCCTAAAGAGGCAAATGCAAGAGAAGGGTCGTCAGCGTTTACAACTAAAGTGGTAGATGCAGGTAATTTCTGAATCATTGCTTTCCAATTTTTAATTATTGTTTCAAGCTCTCCGTATCTGTCTAGTTGATCTCGGAATAGGTTCAGAAGGACAATTGTGGTTGCTTCAAGTTCCTGAACTACCTCAGGCAACACTGCTTCGTCAACTTCAAAGATTCCTAAATTCTGCTGAGGGCCCTTTGCTAGCAAGGTACTTGCTATGCCACTTTTAAGGTTTGCCCCTGAAGCATTTGATAGCCATGGTAGTTGGCTTTCATCTGCTATTTTGCTAAGAATTCTGGTCGTAGTTGTTTTCCCATTCGTTGCAGAAATAACAACTCGTCCATCTTGCAGGTCGGCCGCCATTCTGTGGATTGCTTTGGGGTCAAGTTTCAGGAGAACGAGCCCCGGGGCAGAAGTTCCCCCACCTTGCTGCAGCATAGGGGAGAGAAAAGCGATAGCTTTCGCGATTAATCGAGCAACGTAGCGCATAGAGCGATATTACCTGTCTTGGAGCTTCAAATTAAGGTCACTCACGAGTTAGTTCGAATTGATTCGCGAGCTATTTGAATTTCTAACAGAACCATCACCTTATCTGATAAGTGGTTTGTACTTTATTCGTGTTGGCTGGTTTGTCCCACCGCGCTCTTTCCGAAGGTATGTTTCATATTCGCTAAAATTACCTTCGAACCATCGAACCTGAGATTCGCCCTCAAATGCGAGTACGTGAGTAGCAACTCTGTCAAGGAACCATCGGTCATGGCTGATGATTACTGCGCATCCAGCAAAATCTTCAAGTCCTCCTTCTAAAGCTCGGAGAGTGTCAACATCTAAATCGTTTGTGGGCTCATCTAAGAGAAGAACATTCGCTCCGCTTTTTAAGACCTTGGCTAGGTGCACTCGGTTTCTTTCTCCTCCTGATAGATCTCCAACTAGTTTCTGTTGATCCGATCCGCGGAAATTAAATGATGCAGTATAAGCCCTACCATGGACCTCCCTGCCTCCGATGATGAGGTTGTCGGTCCCTCCTGTTATCTCTTCGTAGACCGTCTTTTCTGGGTCAAGCGTCGCTCTAGACTGGTCGACGTAACCCAGATCAACGGATGGGCCGACCGTAATTGTGCCATCATCTGGGTTCTCATCGTTTGTTAAGAGCTTAAAAAGAGTTGTTTTCCCAGCACCATTCGCCCCGACAATGCCAACGATACCTGCTTTCGGAAGTGTGAAAGAAAGATCTTCTATAAGGAGTTTCTCCCCGAACCCTTTTGAAAGTCCTTTGACGTCGATAACAAGATCCCCAAGTCTCTGATCTACTGGAATATTTATCTGAAGTTCTTTATCGTTACGATCTTGAGCCTTTGATTCTGATAATAATTTATCGTAGGCAGCTAACCTTGCTTTCCCTTTTGCTTGGCGAGCTTTTGGTGCCATCCGAACCCATTCAAGTTCTCTGGCTAAGGTCCTCTGTCTAGCTTGGTCTCGACCCTTCTCATCAGATAGACGCTGTTCTTTCTGTTCAAGCCAACTTGAATAGTTCCCTTTGTATGGTATGCCTTTCCCACGATCAAGCTCAAGAATCCACTCAGCTACGTTATCTAGGAAATATCTATCATGCGTGATGGCTACAACAGTTCCAGTGTAATCATTTAAAAACCTCTCTAACCATGCTACTGATTCTGCGTCTAGGTGATTTGTTGGTTCATCGAGAAGGAGCAAGTCTGGTTTTGATAAAAGTAATTTGCACAGTGCTACTCGACGGGTTTCACCCCCTGAAAGATTTAATACTTCTGCATCGCCGGGCGGCAGCCTAAGTGCATCCATAGCGATCTCAACCATACGCTGAAGGTCCCAAGCTCCTGCAGCTTCAATTTTTCCTTCTAGGTCAGCTTGCTCTACGCCCAACTTGTCAAAATCAGCTTCTGGGTCTGACCAAGCAGCTAAAACATTATCGTATCGTTCAAGCAAAGCGGCAATTTCGCCAACTCCATCCATAACATTTCCCAGAACGGATTTAGAAATATCCAGAGCGGGTTCTTGAGGAAGGTAGCCAACTGTAAAGGGAGGGGTAAGTCGAGCTTCACCAGAGTATCCATCATCTAATCCAGCCATTATCTTTAGTAATGATGATTTTCCAGCACCATTCATCCCTAAGACTCCAATTTTTGCACCTGGGAAGAAAGAAAGACTGATATCTTTGAGAACTTCACGATCTGGGGGGTAGAAACGCGAACATTTATGCATTGTGAAGATGTATTCTGCAGCCACATCTTGAGACTATCTTGCTTCAAAGTAATTGTAGGTCAATCAAAAAATATGTTTAACAGCAATAGACGCCTATGATCATATAGTGTTCAAAGCCGTGTTATTTGATTTTGGTGGAGTTATAACAACTAGCCCATTTGACGCTTTCAGCGCGTATGAGAATGAGATCAAAGCCCCACAGGGGTTTATACGAAAAATTAATAGCACAAACCCTGACTCAAATGCTTGGGCCAAATTTGAGCGAAATGATATCTCAAAGAAAGAATTTAAGAGGCTATTTGAAATTGAAGCATCGCACTTTGGTCAATCTATTGATGCTGACCGTGTCCTTAAATGTCTTGAAACTACCATTCGTCCCAAAATGGTTCAATTGGTTAAGGATTTAAGTAGCCACTATATAGTAGGGATTCTCACAAATAATTTGCAGGAGAATACTGATAAAAATAATGATAAGAAAGCAGGGCCAACAGGCCATATTTCTAGTGTCTCGAGTTATGTTGATGGCATATTTGAATCATCCAAGCTAGGTGTGAGAAAACCAGAACCGAAGTTCTACAAAATAGCTTGTAATACATTAAATGTTGAACCAACTGATTGCGTTTTCTTGGATGATCTTGGTATAAATCTGAAACCCGCAAAGAAAATGGGTATGACTACTATTAAAGTTGTCAATGAAGAACAGGCTCTTAGGGACATCAGATTTGTCCTAAATGAAACGACCGGAAGTCAATAGGTAAGGTAGTTAAAAAATGCGTATCGTTACGTGGAATGTGAATTCTTTAAAAGCAAGAATGCCGAGGGTCGTTGAATGGATTGAATTTATGAGTCCAGACGTTCTCTGTATGCAAGAAACAAAACTTGCCGACGATAGTTTTCCGACAGAAGTATTTCAAAATATGGGCTATGAAAGCATTCACCATGGCGAAGGGAGATGGAATGGGGTTGCGATCCTAAGCCGTATCGGTCTTGAAGATGGCACTGTCGGTTTTCAAGATGGAGATGGACCTGATCAAGATGCAAGAATTGTATGGGCCACTTGTGGGGGAGTTCGCATAGCTAGCGCCTACATACCAAACGGACGTGAAGTAGGCCATGACCATTATCAATACAAGCTTAATTGGCTAAGCCGACTACGAGCACACTTAGAGAACAACCACTCGCCAGATGAAAACTTAGCTTTACTCGGTGATTTTAATGTTGCTCCAGAAGACCGTGATGTTTGGGATATGCAAGCATTTGAAGGAGCAACGCATGTCAGTGAACCCGAACGGAAAGCATTTAATAATATTCTCGAATGGGGTTTAGTAGATACCTTACGTGAAAGTTATCCCGACACAGATGGTATGTATACCTTCTGGGATTACCGGCAAGGCAGTTTTTATAAACGTCATGGGATGCGAATAGATTTTGTTCTTAGCTCCAACTCTCTCTTCAATGAATTAGAAGTTGTAATGGTTGATAGAAATGCCCGCAAAGGTGAGAAACCTTCGGACCATGCGCCTCTGCTCGCAGATTTCAATCAAAGTAGCAGGTGATGTAGCTAGATTTTTCTCGCAAGATCTTCGCTACCTGGAAGTTCGCCAATAGGTCCGATTATCGTTAATTGATCATCTGCTAAGAGTTTTGTTTCTGGATCAGCACGCAGGACTTTGCCGCCCCTATTTATAGCTTCAATGTGAAGGTCAGAATCTAAATTAATTTCACCTAGCGTTCTTCCAATGAGAATTCCGATAGCGGTTTCAGGGAGCAGAGGGTATTGTCCTATTTCCAAGCCGGGGAGAAGCGCCTGCTTGACCTCTGCTTCATGAGTAGCATCAGATGAAACAGCAGATTCATCATCATGGAGATAAGCGGCGAGTTCGCCAGCTAATCGCAGTGCCCGGCCAGGTTTATCTGAAGTTCCCGCTAAAAAGAAAAGGGCGTTGACACGTTCATTTCTGCCTCCCCACTCTGATGGAATAACTATTCCACTATCACATCTGACGATAACCAGATGGTCATCGTCAGCGTCCTCAAAGAATGCAACGGGAGTAGCAGTGGGGTGTGTATCTGACGGCTGAATCCAAAGAGATCCTGTTTCTAGGAAGCAATCATTGACCTTCTCAGCATCAATACCTATTCGTTTCCCAAGGACTTGAGACGCGCGCGTTGCAGCAACTTCGATGTCGCCATCAGATTCAACAGAAATTACAGCTGCCCGAGCAATAAGTCCTGCATAGTCATCCTCCGACCGGAGTCCATGACTTTGCATAGCAGCTGAGATTTCTCTATCTACGCTTTTATCAGCCGCTTTCCCCAGACGTTCAAAAATATGGTGGATTGCTCCTGCTGATTGTGTAACTTTCTTTTTTCCTATGAGGTAGTACCAAAGTAAAGTTAGCACCGTAGCCCCGCAAACCAATAGGAGTGGGAAAGCCCCTAACTTAAAAATCAGATAAATGGATATAGCGATTCCAATAATTTGTGTGAATGGGTAAAGGGGTGTTCGGAAACCAGGGGCATAGGAAGAAATCTTCGCGGACCGAAGAATGATCACGGCTAGATTCACTAACCCAAGTTTCACCAGAACAAAAGCACTCGCTAGTTTCGCTATTGCTCCTGCCCCAAATGCGACAACAATAAATGCCATACCTGCTCCGGTTAGGATTATGCCCCATAACGGAGTACCAAACTTGGTCATTTCCATGAATTTCGGACTCATCAGGCCATCTCTGCTCATAGCCATTGGATAGCGAGCCGCTGCGAGAATTCCTGCGTTAGCAGCCGATGCAAATGCAGCAAGTGCAGCAGCGATAACGAAACCAGCACCAACTGCTGGCATAAACATCTCTGCAGCTGTATGGAGCGGCGCTTCGTCAATAATTAGATCATTTGCAGGGACTGCTGCGACCGCCACTAGAACACCGATGGTATAAACGACTGTGCTAACTACTAATGAGATCATTACGCCAAGAGGAATATTGCGAGAAGGGTCCTCAACTTCTTCAGCGATGCTAGCAACTTTTGTTAAACCACCGTAACTGACGAATACCAGGCCAATAGCAGCTATGAAACCACTTGAACCGCTGGTGAAGAATGGATCGAGTTCTCCCATACCCGATGACGTTTCAGGGAGGCCTGTGATCATAAACCACCCCATAATTGCTAATAGGAAAGCGACCATACCCATTTGAATTGAAGCGCTAGTTTTTGATCCGATAATATTCAGACCCGTGAAGAAGGCGATAAGACAGATAGCCGTTGGCTTTGCAGGCAAGTCAACAATTAGATTGAGGTAGGCACTCATTCCAACAAGGGCGAACGCATCCTTCATAACAAGTGAGACCCACGTTGAGACACCGCTTAATGTTCCCCCTGCAGGTCCTAAAGCCCGAGCTAGAAAGTAGTACAAACCTCCAGCTCGTGGCATGGCGGTTGATAATTCTGAAACGCTGAGCATAGCTGGAACGGCAAGCAAGCCTGCGACTAGGTAAGCAATAACAGCAGAAGGACCTGCTTTATCTACTGCAAAACTAGGAAGAAAAAATAGGCCGGCGCTTATCGTGCCACCTGTACTCAGCACAAAAACATGTCTGAGGCCAAGAGACCTTTTCAGATCAGAGGCAGATGAGTCCTTATCGGGCATGCCAAAGAATAGCAATTTCACAGCTCTAACTAAAGTTATAACGAATTAATCCTCTGATAGGAGCTCTAGAATTTGCCCGCCGAATCTGCTAATGATTGAAGGACTCAGACCTGAGATTAAAACAAGTTTTTCCATGGAATCAGGCATTTCTTCAATTAATTCCTCTAAAACAGCATCCGAAAGAATATTCTCAGGTGAAGTATCATTAACCCTTGCGATACTTGAACGAAGTTCTCTTAAGAGATTGAGCCTTTCCTCATACGAGAAATCTTCGGGTTCAATGAGATGACCTGCTCGCCATTGTGAGCGAAAATCTCGGATCTTTTTAGCTAATTCTTTCGGTGTTTGCGTAAGTGTAGGCTTCGGAGATTGGTTTAAGGCTGAGATTAATTCTTTAAGGAAAATAGATGGTTTTCTTTCCCTGTTACTGCCAAAGCGTCGGTTTCTAGACCATGAAAGATGAATTTCATCTTCAGCTCGGGTTAAAGCAACGTAGAGCAGGCGCCGTTCTTCGTCTCTTTCACTTTGACTAACGGCATGAGCGATTGGTACAAGCCCGTCTTCTAGACCGCTTATATGAACAACTTTCCACTCAAGACCCTTTGAGGCGTGAAAGGTTAAAATCTTTACAGCCTCGCTACTTCTGTCATTATTCGCATCTTTGACTTCTGTTTCAATAGAGTAGGGGATTTCTTTCTCGTCCAAAGCACCAGTAATTACGGCAATCTGACTGTGAGTTCGAACTAGAACAGCCTGGTCACCCCATCGCATAGATTCTGAATTTTTTTGTAAAATTCTGTCAGCAATGTTTTTGGCTTCTATTAGTTCATTGTCGTGTGACTGAATAGTTGGCAGCGGGCCATTAGGTTTATTGGCAAATAGAGAAGCATCGCTAGCTAGAAGCAATGATGAGACCGAAAGAATTTCAGGTGTTGATCGAAAGTTTTGTCTAAGCCGGACTGTTTCGGCTTCAGGAAAGTAACCACTGAAATCATTTAGAAATGATGAGTCAGCTCCATTCCAAGAGTAAATAGCTTGATTGGGGTCGCCGACAACACACAAAGAGCTATTAGCTCCAAGCCATGAGCGGAGAAGGGCAAACTGTAAAGGATTTACATCCTGAAACTCATCTACAAATAAATCTTGATATTTCCAATGGCGCGCATCGGCATATTGCGTGTCTTCAGTAAGAAACTTTATTGCTTGTTCTAAGATGTCATCAAAATCCAGCAAATTTCTTTGTTTCTTTAATTCAACGAATTTTCGATAATGTTCACTGATAGATGAGTGATGTACCAAGCTTCGGCGGCCAGATTTTTCGGCGACCTCCTGATAGTTGTTAGGCGAAACCCTTTGTGCGGTACACCAGTTAATTTCATTAAAGATAAAAGTGCGTTCAGTAGGGCTCAGACTGTTAGGAATAATTTCAAAAAGAAATTTCTCTCTGTTGGAGAGCAAGGTCGGTTCAGAATTAATGCGTAAATCCTTCCACCTAGCTTGGAGCTGAGCGAGAGCAATCGCATGGAACGTACCTACAGTCACAAAGTTTCCTAACCCCAGTTTCATGAGGCGTGATTGAAGTTCCACCGCTGCTCTCTTGTTAAAGGTCAGGCATAAGCTGTGCTGAGGGTCAATTCGAAGCGCTCTTGTTTGATAAGCAATTCGATTAGTTAGAACTCTAGTTTTTCCTGTGCCTGCTCCAGCTAAAATCCGTAACTCTTTTGCATGCATTCGGACAGCTGTGAATTGGTCTTCAGTTAATTTTTTTTCAACTTCTTCCACGGAGTGAGGTTACCCTTAATAGCCACAATCCATCCACAAAACATTCATACTGCTATATCCAGTACCTAAAATAATAAGCTAGCTTTAAATTTATGGCCTTCCCAGAGAAACTTCTGAATGGAAATGAAAATGTAATTCTCGACCTCCGCCCACATTGGGGAGGCATCGTGAAACCTGCTGCGACGTTATTGGGCGTTTGCGCTATTTGGTTGTGGGTAGCACTCACAACTGACGTTAGGGCCTTTGAAATAATAATGGGAGTATTAGTTTGCTACGTTTTTATCAAATCTCTAAAGACTTATTTGCATTGGATTAATGAGGCTTTCATATTAACTTCGGAAAGAGTCATCCATAGGAGAGGTGTTTTTCAAAAGAATACTTTTGAGATCCCTCTTCAACGTATTAATACGGTCACTGTGCGACAAAGCTGGGTTGAGCGTATTCTAACAACTGGGAAAATTCATATTGAATATTCAGGCGATCAAGTAAATAGAGAATTCAAGCAATTCCCGCAGCCATTATTGATTCAAAAAGAAATAAACAACGTTATAGATAAAATCAAAAAAAACGGAATGGATTAATTCACAGTTGGCTTGAGAAAAGTAGCACAATCAAAAGGGTAACTGAAAAGGAGAAAGCTATGGGTCCATTGGACGGTAAACAGATAATTGAAATTGCTGGTATTGGGCCAGGGCCATTTTGCGCCATGGTTTTGGCAGACCTAGGTGCGGAGGTAATTAGGGTTGATAGGGCATCTGCCGTGCCAGATGAGTTTCCTGATGGGCCTAGCATGGACTTGCTCAATCGTGGGCGTGATTCAATAGCAGTCGACTTAAAGAAAGAAGAGGGGGTTGAAACAGTCTTAAGGCTCGTTGAGAACGCAGACGCTCTAATTGAGGGTTTCCGGCCCGGCGTCGCTGAACGTTTAGGAATAGGGCCTGAGAAATGCCTTAATAGAAATCCTAAATTAATTTATGGGCGAATGACAGGCTGGGGACAATATGGTAGCTATTCCCAGATGGCTGGGCATGATATAAATTACATAGCATTATCAGGAGTTCTAGGGCTTATAGGTCGTGAGGACGAAAGCCCTGTGCCCCCAGTAAACCTAATTGGTGATTTTGGCGGAGGTGGAATGCTTCTGGCGCTTGGTATCTGTGCTGCGCTGGTTGAAACTGCCGAAAGCGGGAAAGGTCAAGTTGTTGATGCTGCTATGACAGATGGGTCAGCTTTATTAGCGACAATGGTTCATTCTTTCGCAGCCATGGGAATATGGGGGAAACGAGGCACTAATATGCTGGACACAGGTGCCCCGTTCTACGATGTATACGAATGTGCTGATGGGGAATACATATCATTGGGGTCAATTGAACCTCAATTCTATTCAGAATTAATGCGGATTACCGGACTGGAGAATGAAGATATGCCGAGCCAAATGGATCGTACTAATTGGGGGCAAGCAAAGAAAAGAATAAAAGAGAAAATCCGTTCAAAGAGCAGAGAAGAATGGGTCCAATTGATGGAAGGTAGTGATGTATGCTTTGCTCCAGTTCTTTCTATCGATGAAGCTATTCAGCATCCTCATAATAGGGAGCGAGAAACATTTGTAGAAATTTCTGGAGTAATGCAGCCAGCTCCGGCTCCGCGATTCAGTAGAACTCCAAGTGAGATCTCATCTCCGCCTCCACATCCTGGTCAACAGACAGATCAAATCTTGTCACAACAAGGGTTTTCTAAAGAAGAAATTGATTCTCTTAAAGAAAACAAAGTTGTTAAGTGAAGTTTGACACGAAGATCTCACTAATTTATCTATAGGATTTTGCTTGATTCATCATGGAAGCACGTTTCCTGCAATGATGAATATATGACAGTAATTAAGATTAATGCAATAACGGTCCCGCAAGAACTAGGAGAAGAGGTAGCGAAACGTTTTGCTGCAAAGGTCGCATCTGTTGATGATGCGGAAGGTTTTGAAGGATTTGAGCTTTTGAAACCAGAGGATGGCAGGAAGCAATGGCTCGTAGTTACTAGATGGGCTGATGATGCTTCATTTGAAAAGTGGCGTGAGTCCGGTCAAGCTGCTCATGCTCATCGCCCAGCAGAAGGGGAAAGCGAAAAGCCTTTGGGTTTATCTGCGGAACTTTGGCATTACAGCATCCCAGTAGTATCGAAAGGTCAATAAAAGGTTTTGTTTGGAACGACATTACGAGATGCGCACACAGTATTTGCTTTTGTCTTGATCTCTTCAAATGCTGTGGTAGGGGTTTGGGGGATTCTCTTAGATAAGCAAATAGTTCGAAACCCAAAACCTTTCTGGTTCGCCGCAATAGTCGCCCAGTCATTTATCTTTGTACAGGCGATTTTGGGTGTAGCTATTCAAGCTTCAGATGATTTAGAGCCTAGAGATTTCCATTATCTATACGGATTTTCAATGATCGTCGCTGTTGCTTTGCTTTATGGTTATAGAACACCGATAGGTAAACACCAATTTCTCTTGTATGGACTAGGGAGCATCTTTATCATGGGGTTGGGTATTAGGGCACTGTTTCTAGGCAACTGAGTCAAAAGAACCAAAACCACATAATTGGGCAATTCAAATGGCAGAATTAGGTCATGGGTAATCTCATATTAGTTACTGGAGGGGCAGGGTATTTAGGGAGTCATACGGTTCTTTCTCTTCTCGAGTCCGGTAAAGACGTCGTGGTTATAGATAATTTCTCCAATTCTTCGCCCAAATCTATAGATGGGATTGAACGTATCTGCGGAAGGCGACCCATTGTCATAGATGCTGATGTACGTGACTCCTTAACCCTTTCTGAAGTATTTAACCATCATGATATAGAAGCCGTATTTCATTTTGCTGGCCTTAAATCTGTCGAAGAATCAATGTATGAGCCCGAAGTTTACTACGAGGAAAATATTGGTTCTGTCCTTAATCTTCTTGAAGAGATGAGAAATGCTGAAGTGAGGAAGCTTATTTTTTCATCTTCAGCGACTGTTTATGATCCTCACGGAAGTAATCCTTATTCAGAAGATTCACCAATTGGACCGACCAACCCATATGGGAAAACAAAGTTTCTTATTGAACGAACTCTTAAAGAAATAGCAAATATTAGTCCTCAATGGAGTATTGGGTTGCTCAGATACTTCAATCCAGTTGGGGCTCATCCCTCAGGGCATATAGGAGAATCCCCTTCTGGGGAAGCTAACAACTTAATGCCGCTTCTTATGCAAGTGGGAGTAGGTAAATCGGAAAAACTTTTTATTTTTGGCGATGACTACAATACGCCAGATGGGACTTGTGTTAGGGACTTTATCCATGTAGTAGATCTTGCGCGCGGTCATATAGCTGCCTTACGTTTTCTTGAAAATACCAGTGGAGTTCATACATGGAATTTGGGGACTGGAACTGGAACATCTGTGCTTGAATTAATTCACCATGCAGAACTAGCAACTGGAACTATCCTCCCCACAGAAATTGTTTCTCGAAGGTCAGGAGATTCACCAATAGCACTAGCCAACCCATCGAAAGCATTTGATGACTTAGGCTGGCGTCCAGAGTACACACTAGAGAACATGTGTGTTGATCATTGGAATTGGCAAAGGCTGCATCCCGATGGGTACTAGTATCCCAAAACTCTTTCAAGGTAGTCATTTGAGAAATGGCTATCAGGGTCCAGACGCTTTCGTATTAAAGCAAATTTCTCCCATTCTGGGTAGAGAGTCATCAATTCTCTACTAGACAAAGTATGTAATTTCCCCCAATGAGGTCGTCCTTCATAGTCGCGCATTAGATTTTCAATCTGTGAAAAAAATGAACTGTGGTCAGCGCCCTTGTAGACGTGTACGGCTATATATCCGGTATTCCTTCCAAAGGCAGGTGAAAGGGGGATATCATCTGGCCCTAAAGAACGAACCTCAATTGGAAAAGTAATGGGTGTTGAAAGATTCTCTATTATCTTTTGCACCTTCTTAAAAACTTCAAGCAGGCACTCCCTAGGAATCGCATATTCCATTTCCAGAAATTTTACTCGTCTTTTAGAGCAGAATACCCTGTAGCTTCTGTCAATTTGAATACGAGAATCTCCTACTTTCAGAGCCTTATTTAAAATACCAGGAACATGGCTTGGGAAGTATCTCCAGTACTTATTGAGGAAGCCGAAACTGGCATTTCTAAGGATCTCATCATTAAGGAATCTTTGAATATTTCCATTTCGGGTGGGTAGATCTGTTGTTCTATTGTTAATTTTTAGCTCAGCGATCTCAGTGTGGGGGTACCAGAAGAACTCAACAAAATCTGATTGACTATCCTCATATTCAAATCTTTCTAAAACAGAACTCAATGAGTCAGTCAACTCTATGCTTTCAAGATTAAAAGATTCTATACATTGTAAAGTAACAGAGATAATTATTCCGAGAGCCCCAAGGCTAACTCGTGCTGACTCAAGAATCTCAGGGTTATGTGATTTTGAAACTTCGATAATTGCTCCATCACCTGTAGCGATACGGATACCTACTACTGCAGCACTAATTGAGGAAAAATTCTTACCAGTGCCGTGAGTTCCTGTAGATATCGCTCCAGCTAAGGTCTGTGAATCTATGTCACCAAGGTTCGGCAAGGCTAATCCATGCTTATCTAACTCGATATTCAAGGCGCTAAGTGTTATTCCACCTCCCGCTGTCACCTGAAGTCGGTCAGAATTGACATCGACAACTTTAGAAAAGTGATCCAGTGAGATGAGTAGTCCATCTGTTACGCAGATTGAATTGAAACTATGGCTAGAACCCACTGGGCGGATTTTCCATCGGTTTGCAACGCCTTTTCCTATTAACGAGGTGATCTCATCCTCAGATTTTGGGACAAAGATTCCTTCAGTTGTTGCTGTCTGGTTGCCTGTCCAGTTTTTCCATTTTTTCTTCAATTTACCCCTAATTGCTAGAACTGTTAAAAGAAGAGACCTACCAGTCTCGTAGATCTATTGGCCATTCATCAATAATGTATTCACCGTCCATGCATAAAATTCGTGGATGTTTCGCAATAGTCGGATCAACATGAGAAGGTTTCATCATAACCACGTCGCCAATTTCCAAAGCGGTCTTTTCATTCCCTTCAGGAGGGAAAAGCGTTGAATGCTCATCCGAACAAAGGGCAACAATACTTCCCTCAACTTTTGGCTTTCCATAGTCCATTCCAATTGCCTTTACACCCGCATTAGTTACAGCCCACTTTCTATCATGTTCTATAGAAATAACATTGGAAACGACTGAAAGGCATTCTCTAAAAGGTAACTCAATTTGAGCATATCGAGTATCCATGAACAGGTAAGAACCTGCTTGGATTTCAGTAGCGAATTTATTGATATCAAAGGTGCCAGTTCCGCCTGCTGAGATGACATCCCCCCCAACTATTGAATGCGCTTGGCTAAGAATTTCCATGGCTTTATTTACTTCCATTGATCGTTCTTGCTTATCAGCGGTGAACATTAGGTGCCCTTCGTAGCCCATCACTCCGCGAATCCCTAGACGATGTCTTTTGGCCAGCGTAGCTAAATCTTCCACTTCTGAAAGGCTGCAACCACAGCGAGGGAGGCCGACATTGACATCTATCAGAACTTCTTTAATTCCTGCTTCCGCAGCTACTTTGACAGTGGCTTCAGAATCCACCGCAACAGTTACCCTTGCTCCACTCTCTACTAGTGAACCCAATCTTGAGGCGTCGAGAGTTTCGTTTGCAAGAAGAAGATCGCTTTTGTGTCCAGCCTCTATCATTCCTTCTATTTCCCGAATAGTTGCACAACAAAAAGACGAATGACCGTTTTCTTCTAGCACGCTTGCAATTGCAGTTGATTTAAAGGCTTTGACATGAGGTCGAAGCGAAGACCCAGGCCGTTCCGCTGTCATGGTTTCCATATTGTAATGAAAAGATGCAAGGTCAACAGCTAACGCTGGAGTTTCAATATCTTGTAATCGTCGCACGAAGAGACATTACATAAGATTACATAGCGGCCGCAATACCAAGATCGGCAAAGCCTTTCTCAGCATAGTTTTCGCGGAACATGTCTCTTAACTTGCTGGCCTGCGCATCGTAATCTTCTGGGTTGCTCCAGGTGCTTCTAGGGTTAAGTATTTCATTCGGGACATCTGGGCAGCTTGTAGGCATGCGTAGATTCAGGATAGGTTCAATTTCAATATCGCTATCGTCAAATTCGCCCGAAAGAGCTGCATTAAGAAGCGCTCGAGTGTGCCTTAGCGACATACGGTTACCGGTCCCGTAAGGCCCTCCAGTCCAGCCTGTGTTTAGAAGAATGCATCTAGTATCATGCTCATCCATCCTCTTCGCGAGTAGTTCGGCATAGACACTTGGTTTTTGAGACATAAACGGATCTCCAAAGCAAGCTGAAAAGGTAGCTTGAGGCTCGGTAATCCCGACCTCTGTTCCTGCTAACTTTGAAGTAAATCCAGTAACAAAATGATACATAACCTCGTCAGGGTTAAGAATAGATACTGGAGGTAGAACTCCAAAAGCATCAGCAGTAAGCAAGACTATTGTTTTAGGATGTGGTCCCTTAGCCCCGTTTGCAACTCCTGGATTGCATGTCAGCGGGTATGCAAAGCGTGTATTTTCCGTTCGTGATCCATCTGTAAGATCAAAATCTTGCGGGTCTGTTTCTGAGATAGATTTTTCCGGAAGCGGTGGGACATTCTCAATTAATGTCCCCTTCATGCTTAGAGCAGCTGCGATAACTGGCTCAGCATCTTTGTCAAGGTCAATCAACTTTGCGTAACAGCCATCCTCAAAGTTTGAGACTCCTGTATCTGTCCAGACGTGCTCATCATCTCCAATCAATAGACGACCTGGGTCAGCTGAAAGGGTTGTTTTTCCTGTCCCAGAAAGACCGAAGAGTATCGCACTATCATTCTCTGGCCCAACATTTGCAGAGCAGTGCATAGATAATTGACCCTTGTTAGGTAGGACAAAATTCATAACTGTAAACATGGTCTTTTTATTAACTCCGCAGTAATCGGCTGGCCCAACAACTAATGCAATACGGTTAACAATGTCCATGATCACTGCTCTGTTTGATTTAGTTCCATCTCTTTCAGGGTCTGCAAGAAATGAAGGAACATTTAGAATAGTCCACCCAGCTTCCGTGCGGTCACTGTCATCTCGGACTGCTTTAGGAAACATAATATTGCAAAAATAAGCATGGGTTGCATACTCGCCTACAAATCGATACGGCTCTGCAAACTCTGGGTCCCAACCACAGAAAACATCAGTTACGTACAATGCTCCTTTTTTATTATTCAAGTACTCAACAACTCGTGCCAGTAGCTGGTCAAAAGCGTCAGGGTCAAATCTGTCAAATCCTTTTTTCCACCAAACAGTTTCTTCTACTTCCGGTCGAGATACTGCAAAAGTATCGTTGACTGGACGACCAGTACAAGAGGGGTCGCTATAGTAAACCAGCGGCCCTTCCAAGCCAAGGGCAGTTTGGTAGGCTTTCTGTTGATTGTTATCTCCATCAGGGTCGACTTTTCCTCGATCATTATCAATAGCGGCCTTGAAGAGCTCATCTTGGGATAAGCCATAATGTAGGGTTACACTATCAATCCCAAACTGGGCCTTGAGGCTTTCTGAGATGTTAGGTGTGGGGGTATCGTTCATGGTTTTGACCTCTTTGTCGCAATTATTGAAGGAAATCCGGAGTTCCCATATCTACTTCCGAACCCAAACGAAGATTTGTAGCCATGCCGGATTCGTCGAGTTCAAAGATGACTCGTTGGCCCTGCCGGAGCATTCGGAAAATGGATCCTTCAAGAGCATTTGGGGATAATTCGTACTCTGTAAAATTTCTTTCTGACATGACCACGCCATCTTTAGTGCCAGGGTCATATGATTTAACTACTCCTTGCAAGACTTCTCCTCAAATCTTCCCATCACAAACAATAACGGACTTCATCCCATAGATGCGAACCGTTGTAGCTTTTCGTTTTTTAACTAAATTAGTCAAAATCGGCATGATGTCGTCGTTAAAGCAAAGTAATTAGTAGCATCACAGACGTGACACAACTTAACACTCTATCTATCGGTCAGATTAAGGATGTAATTTTTACCTTCAACGAAGCTTTGACGTTACATTGCGAAAGTTTGAATGCTCTTAATGTTTACCCTGTCCCAGATGGCGACACGGGTACCAATATGTCATTTACGCTAAGGTCAGTTGTCAAAGAAATAGAAGAATCAGACAATAACTCCACAGCGCTGTGGAATGCGATAAGACATGGAAGTCTGATGGGGGCTCGAGGAAATTCAGGCGTAATCCTTTCGCAGATCTTACGAGGGTTGGCAGACAGTTTGGAATCTGAAGAAGTAATTAATCGAGAGGCATTAACGCGAGCATTCAGTCATGCTTCAACGGCGGCATATGCTTCTGTTCTGAAACCTGTTGAAGGAACTATTCTTACTGTTGCAAGAGAAATCTCCGAGAAAGCAGAAAAAATTTCAGATTCTAATCTGTCTTTATCAGACTTCCTTTCGGAGCTAGTAGTCGAAGGTGAACGTTCTCTAAATAGTACGCCAGATTTATTGGCTGTTCTCCGAGACGCAGGTGTTGTTGACGCTGGAGGTGCAGGTTATCTCCTGTTAATCCAGTCTTTTCTTTTCGTGATTGATGAGACGCCAATTGAACCACCAATGCAAGCAATAGCAAGAATTGAGAATATAAAGAAATCTTCAGGTGGTAATAAATCAGATATAAATGATGTGAGTGAACTCCGATACGAAGTCATGTTTTTCCTGAACTCTGATAACGAGAAGATAGAGGAATTTAAATCAGATTGGTCTCAGATAGGGGATTCAATCGTGATCGTTGGTGGTGACGGACTCTGGAATTGCCATATTCATTCGAATGATATTGGAGCGTCTATTGAGGCTGGAATAAAGGCAGGAAGACCCTATGAAATACGGGTAACCGATCTTCTGGACGAACTTGAACATATCGAAGATCATATAGAAATTGGCGGTGGAACAGAGATCACGCTTCCAAATCTTGAAACAGAAAAAACTGCTGTGATAGCAGTTGTTGCGGGAGTGGGTATACGTAAAATTTTTGCTTCGATGGGTGTCCATGCCATAGTTCGTGGAGGTCAATCAATGAATCCTTCAGTAAGAGACCTTCTCGATGCAGTTGAACAAGTAAATGCTGAAGAGATAATCATTCTCCCTAATAATAAAAATATTATTCCTGTTTCGAAGCAAGTCAATGAGCAAGTGGACAAGAATGTTCATGTTGTTCCAACAGAAAGTATCCCTGAGGGGTTTTCTTCTTTGCTTGCTTTTGATCCTAAGGAGAATGCTGAAACGAATGCAAAAATGATGGGGTCAATGGCAACTATGGTCGTAACTGGTGAAGTTACTAAAGCCGTTCGGGATAGTGAGACTGATGCGGGGCCTGTAAAGGAAGGGGAGTGGATAGGGTTAGCCCGATCTGGTGTTCTTGCTTCGACCGAGTCTTTAGTTGAGACAACGCAGAAATTACTTCAGAAACTGATAAACGAAGATCATGAAATTTTGACACTTATAGCGGGAGAGGGAAGCTCTCAAGAAACCACAAGCTTGATTGAGAAATGGGTAACGGCTAATTTCTCTCAGGTTGAAGTTGAGATTCATCAAGGAGACCAACCTCTTTATCCTTATTATCTTGGAATTGAATAAGCAATGAGGGCCAAGTCGGAAAAAACGACTGTTCAGTTTAAAAGAAAACGCGTCGCAATAGAGTTCATCATTGGCCAAACAAACTTTTTTAAATGACTGATAATCAATCGCCACTTACTTTGGAGGACCTATCTAAATTGCCTCTTACGCGGTTGAAAGGGATAGGCCCCAAAAAAGAAGAATCACTAAAATCAATTGAAATCACATCAGTCCTTGACATGCTTACGCATTACCCAAGACGGTATATCGACCGAACGAAAGAAGCTAAAATAGGTTCCCTTGAAGTAGGAGAAGAAGGCGTGGTTTTGGTCGAAGTGCTTGATGTGCACAAACGGCAAACAAGGAACAGAAGGCAAATGGTCACTGCAACTGTTTCAGATGACACAGGAAACTTGTCTTTATCTTTTTTTAATCAACCATGGAGAGAGCGACAATTGAAGGTAGGAACTGAGGTGATTATCTTTGGCAAGCTTGAACGATATCGAGGGAAAGAAAGCATGATCAATCCAGTTGTTGATTTCGTAGGAGACAAAACAGGAAGATTTGTACCTGTCTATCCACAATCAGGTAAAGCTGGCTTATCTACTTGGGAATTTGCTGGGTGGGCAAGTGACGCATTGAATAAGGCCAAAAATCGGGGTTTCGCGGATCCTCTGCCAAAAATTATTCAAGAAAAATATCGACTTTTAGATCGAAATATAGCCTTTAACAGGATACATAATCCTGATTCGATCTCAGATGTTCTTCAAGCTAGACGGCGACTTGTTTTTGATGAATTTTTTCGAATTCAGTTGTTGCTTGTGGCTAAAAAACTGCAATTAGAGTCATCAACAGAAGGCATTGCTCATCAGTTTGAGAAGAAGTATTTAACAGCTCTTTTGGATTCTCTACCATTTGAACCAACTAACGCCCAGATACGTGTAATAAATGAAATATTATCTGACCTTCAGGCGAATTATCCAATGCATAGGTTGCTGCAAGGTGATGTTGGCTCTGGAAAGACACTGGTAGCAGTTGCGGGATTGCTTTCTGTAGTTGAGGGCGGTAAGCAAGGCGCGATTATGGCACCTACTGAAGTTTTAGCTGAACAACATTATTTAGGAATCTCTGAGGTGCTTAGCCACTACAGGGTCCCGGACGATACAAGTTTACTAGGCGAACGACAATTAACGGTTTCGTTGCTTACAAGTCAAACGACCGGAAAAGAAAGCCAACTTGTTCGTGAACGTCTTTCTTCAGGGGCTGTTGACATAATCGTAGGAACGCATTCATTGATTCAAGAGTCAGTGGCTTTTGATGATCTTGGCCTAATAGTCATTGACGAACAACATCGATTTGGGGTAGATCAACGAGCAGCACTTCGAGCGAAAGGAAAAGGAAACGTTATTCCGGATGTGCTTGTAATGACCGCCACTCCAATCCCGCGAACAGCAGCGATGACCATATACGGAGACTTAGATGTATCTGTACTTGATGAACTTCCTCAAGGAAGGTCACCAATTGAAACGAAAAGAGCTAAGGATGACACTCCACTATGGGATGAGTTAAGAAAGCAAGTTTCTCAAATGCATCAAGCATTTATTGTTTGTCCCCTCATTGAAGAGAACGAGAAGATGCAGACTGCCTCTGCAGAAAAGACATACAAACGTTTAAAGGCTAACGAGCTGAAAGGATTACGAGTCGGATTGCTGCACGGTAGGTTGTCAGCAGTAGAGAAAAAAAAGGTTATGGAATTATTCCGCAAAGGAGAACTCGATGTTCTTGTCTCAACCACAGTCATCGAGGTCGGAGTCGATGTTCCGAATGCAACCGTTATGATTGTTCTTGGAGCGGATCGATTTGGGATTGCCCAATTGCACCAACTTCGCGGACGTGTAGGCCGGGGGAAATCTGAATCAAAATGTTATTTAGTTAGTGACTCCGAGTCTGAAGAATCTATAGAAAGACTTGAAGCGTTAGTAGATACGACGGATGGTTTTGAATTAGCTGAAATAGATTTAGAAATTCGCGGTGAGGGAACAATCATGGGTATTTCGCAAAAGGGAAAGAGCGATTTAAAGTTAGCTTCTCTTCGAAGGGATAAAGAATGGGTACAGCATGCCCGTGATGCAGCGTTTGCCTTGTTAGGTTCTCAAACGAACAGTCAAGAAATTTCTCTGCTTGCCAACGAACTGCGCCTTTTCTTCGATACTGAAGAAGTAGAGTATCTTTTTAAATCATAAAAGTGAGTTGATTAGTAAATGCAAAAAGTGCAACGGATCCCGAAAATTTTAACAAAAGCTTTTTTAGGTGACCCATTTATGCAATGGCTTTTCCCAGGGTCTGACCATTCTGAAAAGCTTGAAAAGTGGTGGATTTTTATTACTGAAGCTAACTCAGCGAATTCTAATTCTCGATTGGACGTAGACGATAAAAATACGACTGCGGCTATTTGGGAAAAGCCCAAATTTGAAATTCCAACTGGCAACAAAAAGGAAGAAGAAAATGAATCTGCCTTCGGGCAATTTCTTTTAGGCTTGGTGGGGGACCGGATTAATGATGTCGTGGAAGTGTTACGTGAAGTCAATGCCGAGCATCCGAAAGAACCTCACTGGTATCTACAGGCGGTTGGGACTGATCCAAGCAAACAAGGACAGGGTAAGGGGGCTGCAATGCTTAAACCTGTTTTGGAGATTTGTGATGAACAAGGTTTAGGGGCGTACTTAGAGTCAAGTAACCCTAGAAACCTATCTTTCTATTACCGATTGGGCTTTGAGATAACAAAAGACTTGGTTTTGGATGAGGGGAAAGCGCAATTGACATGTATGTGGCGGTCTCCGAGGTCAACACAGGTCTAGATGCCATCAGTATCTATGACTATGTCCCACCTATCTAGGCAATCTCGGCAACGATAGAAGGCTACCATTCCAGCTTCCCAACCTCTTTGGGGTTTCTTGCTCGCCAAAAAACAATTGCCACCGCAATCAACGCAAATGATTTCATCTGGTAGATCCATTACTCTAACCGAGAGTCAGGGTGGTACAGTTGCGCATCATGCGTATAGTAGCTGGTTCAGCTCGCGGGCGAAAGCTTATTCTTCCCACTAATAGTGGAATACGGCCAACAAAGGATCGTGTTCGAGAAGCTATTTTTAATTCTTTACACAGCTATGGTTTAGTCGAAGACCGTCAGTTTCTGGACTTATTTGCTGGAACGGGTTCACTCGGTTTGGAGGCACTTTCAAGGGGGGCGAGTTCAGTCGTATTTGTTGACAATAACGATTTAGCCATTGACGCAATAAAGCAGAATTCTAAAATACTTAATTTCATTCAAGACGTAGAGATAAGAAGGCAGGATGCTATGGCGTATTTGAGCGAAACAAGGCATTTTGACGTCGCATTATTAGATCCGCCTTACAATTTCGAAATGTGGGATGAATTGACCTCCCAGATTAATTCAAGCGCGGTTGTTGTAGAAAGCTCACAAAAAGTCTCTCTTGGTAGATCATGGGCGATTATAAAAGAACAGAGTTATGGGCAGACTAATGTTGTTATAGCAGTTAATGAAGGTGTTAAAACCCTTTAAATAAAGGGTTTATCGAAAATTGTTGGGTGCAGGCTATGAATTTCCTACAATGGAAATGGAGAAAAGTAAAAATTTGAACTCCTGTTACACAACTCAAACTGGGATAGGTTAGCTAAATGATAAAAGCAATGTATCCGGGATCATTTGACCCCCTACATCTTGGCCACCTCAACATAGTAGAAATTTCGTCACGCCTTTTTGAAGAAGTTGTTGTAGTAACAATGCAAAATCCAGAAAAACAAGGATTTCTCTCCCTAGAAGAACGTGAAGATTTACTTCAATCAAGTTTCTCTCATTTGCCAAATGTTACAACTATGAACTACTCAGGTTTAGTCGTAGATGCGGCTACTGATCTGGGGGCATCAATTATTGTGAAAGGCTTACGCTCCGCAGGAGACTTTGATATCGAGATGCAGATGGCTCAAACAAATAAATCAGTTTCTGGGATTGAAACAATATTTATTCCTTCCGAGCCAGCTTACTCACACATTTCAAGTCGATTTATTCGTGAAATCTCAACCATGGGTGGCGACATATCGGCCTTAGTGCCTAACAGCGTTGCTAACTTACTCTTAAGGAGATCAGATAATGAGTGAAGCAGAAGGCGCCGAGAATTCCTTTGAGTCAGTAGAACCATATGAAGCTCCCGAGGTAGAGAGGTTGATTCAAGGGCTTATTAACGTCGTAGATGCTGCAAGGCCAGTGCCTCTCTCTTCGTCTTCGATGATTAACAAAGATGAAGTAGTTTCTGTTTTGAACGATATTTCACTCAGATTACCTGACGAGATTCGCGCAGCTCGATGGCTACTTAAGCAGCGTGAGGATTTCCTTGCTAGGACTCAGAGAGAAGGAGACGAACTGATTGACTTAGCTCGGGCACGGGCAGGTCAAATGGTGCAGAAGTCAGAGGTTGTAAAAGCTGCTGAAATTCGAGCAAGACGGATTGTCGAAGAAGCACAATCTGAAGCTCGGAGACTCCAGTTAGAAACAGAGGATTATTGTGACCAACGATTAGCAAGTTTTGAATCTATTCTGAAAAAAACTCAAAAAATTGTTGCTGATGGCCGAACAAAATTACAAGGGGACCCTCTTTCAGAACTGAAAGAGGCGCATGTTCAAGAGCAAGAAGAGATTCAAGGAGGTCCTGAACTTTATGATCAGGACGAACTTGAATAAATCAAATTCGATGTCCGAAAGTCTTCTTATCGATCTACCTAACCTTTTCCAAGGTTCGGATTCACCCAAAGAAATAGAATGCGAGTGGGACCCATCTGGAATAGAAACTAGCTACTCAACAGCAAAAAAGCTTGTCGGAACAATTCTGGTTGATGCACTAAACGAAAAAATTTCAATAAGTGGGAAGATAAATCTCTATTGGGTTGGACCATGTAGAAGATGCTTGGAGGAAGCGAAAGGGGAAACGCAGATTTTTCTTCAAGAAATCTTTGAACGTGATGCTTCGGAAGGCGAGACTTTTGAGTTTCCGAATGGCGAGAAACTAGACCTTAAGCCGATGCTTTCAGAACAAGCGCTTTTGTATCTGCCCCTAGCGCCTTTGTGTTCAGATACTTGTAAAGGGCCTGCAGGCACTGAATTCCCATTCGACTTTGATCAAAAGCACAGCAGTCAAAGTGGACCTAGTAATGTTATGGACCCTAGATGGGCAGCTTTAGATCAATTAAAGTTTGATAACTCTGGTGATCAGATAGCGTAAGAGGTGCAAGAGCTTATCTATTTCGGTAGGATCTACCCTGCGCAAGTTTCAACTTGCTAAACAACTATTTACTTGGATGTACCATGGCAGTACCAAAGAAGAAAACATCAAAATCAAAGAGCAGGAGTCGTCGAAACTCAGCTTGGAAACTTAGCGCACCTAAGTTAAACACTTGCCCGCGCTGTGGAGCAGCTAAACGTCCTCATCATGTTTGTGGTAACTGTGGTTGGTACAATGGACGCACCGTTGTAGAGGTCGACTGAGAATTCACTGATCATGTCTACAGAAAATCTTCCGGTAGCTATTGATGCTATGGGGGGCGACTATGCACCAGATGAAATAATCAAAGGTGCTCAGATGGCTTTAGATTCAGGTATCCCTGTCTTGCTAGTCGGGACTCCTGATGCTCTTAAGAGCGTGAAAGATATTCCTACTATTGAAGCAAGTGAAGTAATAGCAATGGACGATGACCCCGGCCAAAGTGTCCGAAGAAAAAAAGACTCTTCGCTGGTTCGTGCAGCAGAAGCTGTTCGAGATGGTAAAGCTTCAGCAATGATTAGTGCCGGAAATACTGGCGCAACTATGGCTTCCGCTCTTTTAAGAATGGGAAGGTTAAAAGGAGTTTCAAGACCCGCTATCGCAACGCCTATTCCTGTGCTTGATGGCGATCATCCCGTTATTCTGCTTGATTCTGGTGCGAACGCAGAATGTCAACCAGAATGGCTTTTGCAATTCGCTGAAATGGGCGCAGTCTATGCACGAGACCGTTTCAGAATTGAGAAGCCAAAAGTGGGTCTATTATCAATAGGAGAGGAAGCCGGAAAAGGAAACCCGCTAGTTAAAGAATCGTTTGCTTATCTAGATTCCGAGGATTGGCAAAAACGAAGTTCAGCGCGATTCATAGGAAATGTTGAAGGTCGCGACCTTATGAGTGGAGTCGCTGATGTGATAGTAACAGACGGTTTTACAGGCAACGTAGCTTTGAAAACGCTTGAAGGAACAGCAAAATCTATTGTGACGGCTTTATTGGGAGCTTTTTCCTCATCGCCTGATGCAGAACAGGGGGCTGAACTTCTAGCCCCAGCATTGCTTCCGCTTTATGCGAAACTTGACCCTGATTCGGTGGGCGGAGCTGTTCTCCTTGGCGTTAAAGGTATAGCGATGGTCAGTCATGGTTCCTCTTCTGCAAAAGCAATTCTTAATGCAGCTCAAACAGCATATGAGCTTGCAGTAGACAACCATGTTGAGCATTTGCAAGCAATACTTCTCACCAAGTAAATTTTCTTGAATTCCCTCCAAGCAGAAAGCCTTAGAATCGCTTAAACTCATCGTGCGACAGAAAGACAGGTGCCCATGCCAGCAGAAACCCATATGGAACAAGAACCGCTCGGAAGAGAACAGCTACTTCAACTTGTTAAAGATCGATTGGCTGAGATACTAGAAGTAGAGCCTAGCTCTATCAACGAAGGGGATTCCTTTGCAGATGATCTGGACGCTGATTCGCTGGCATTAATTGAGCTAGTTGAAGCTATCGAAGAAGAATTAGCGGAAAGGTCAATTGATTTTAGAATAGACGACGAGGATTTAGAAGATCTAAAGAGCGTACGAGATGCGGTTGACTATGTGCATAGTAGGTTGGGTTAATTAAACCCTTGGACAGTGATCGCAGCGGAGATTTCTCCGCCAGAATTAATTATGAGTTCAAAGATCCAGAGCTTCTGCGTGTTGCTCTAACACATAAATCTTGGTCTGCTGAGAACAAAGGTTCAAAACCAAACGAAAAGTTAGAGTTTCTCGGAGATTCGGTTCTTGGGCTTATAGTTACAGAATATATTTTTAGAGAATACCCCGATTTAACAGAAGGCCAACTCTCTCTTCTTCGGTCAGTTGTTGTTGGGCATAACTGTCTTTCTAAGATTGCTGATGATCTTGAGTTGGGCTCATATCTAAAACTTGGGAATGCATCTGTTTCACCAGCCTTACTAGAAGATGCCCTAGAAGCTGTAATCGGGGCAATCTATCTTGACGGTGGGTGGTCACAAGCAGAAGATTTTGTTTTAGAGATCCTAGAATCAAAGATCGATGAATATTCAACTCAGAATAATGAAGATTATAAGAGCAGGCTAAAGATTATTTTTGAGCAGGAATTATCATCCACGCCTCGTTATAGCATCACAGCTGACGGCCCAGATCATGAGAAACATTTCTATGCCACAATAAGTATTAATGGAGAAATTATCGGACAAGGTGAAGGCAGAAGTAAAAAAGAGGCAGAGCAATCAGCAGCCGGAGAAGCGTTGAAAAGATTTTCTAATGAATAAGATGCGAAAGAAACCGGTAAAATGCGGAATCACGATACTGGATTTAAGGAAAGAATGATCGAACTCCCAGAAATTGAAACTATTCGAAGAGACTTAGAGCGCGATTGCGTTGGGAAAAAAGTTAAGTCGGTTGAAGTTCTAAAGACGAAAACAGTCGGTGGACCAAAATCGAAAGCACTAATTGAAGCAGATCTCGATCAAACAAAAGTTGAGTCTGTCGGACGTATCGGAAAATTACTTAGGTTTGATTTCTCCAATGACAAAAGTCTATTAGTAGGGCTAGGGACTGGCGGACAAATTCTTCGACTTCCAAATAAAGCAGAAATGCATGCGAAAACACAGTTCCTCATCACATTTACGCAGACTGGGCAAATGCGACTTTTGGATCATATCGGTGATGCTTCTGTATCTTTTCATGCGACAGAAGAAATAGCAGAGGATCGTCCAGAACTATTTGAATATGGAATAGACCCGATAGAACACTCTCAACAGATAACTTGGGGGGATTTTGCCCACTACCTACATGCCAGAAAAGCCAAACTGAAAACACTACTCATAGATGAGTCGTTTGTTATCGGGATCGGCCCAATGTATGCAGATGAAATTCTTTTCGAAGCTGGTCTTAAATACGATCGAGTTTCTGATTCGCTAACAACAAACGAAGTACGCAGACTATGGCAGGCAATTGTTCAAACCCTTTATGATGCTGTTAAATACCGGGGATCAACAATTGAAGGGAGCCTATTCGTTGATCCGAACGGGGAACCAGGGGTCTACCAAGACCATCATAGGGTGTTTCAGAAACATGGAGAACTGAGTCCAAGGTCGCGAAAACCAATCGTAAGATCTAAATTTGGTGGCATCTGGACTTACTACTGCGAGCAAAGCCAAGTATAAAAAATTGAAAAAAATGAACTACAAACGTGTAATTTGTCTCTAGAGCGACTAGTTTCACGCTGTGTTCTTGAAATCAATGACTCTTAAAGGATTCAAGTCTTTTGCTGAATCTACAACATTAGAATTTGAACCTGGGGTTACGGTTGTCGTGGGCCCCAATGGCAGCGGAAAATCAAATGTGGTCGATGCAGTCGCTTGGGTTTTGGGTGCGCAAGCACCAGGTGCCGTTCGGTCCCAAAAAATGGATGACGTAATTTTTGCTGGAACCGCTAAGCGCGCTGCACTGGGCCGCGCTGAAGTTTCATTAACAATTGATAATTCAGCAAAGGTTCTTCCACTTGATTTTAACGAAATCACTATAAGCCGAACTTTATTTAGAAATGGTGAAAGTGAATACGCTATGAATAGCGTCCCTTGCCGTCTTCTTGATATCCAGGATCTCCTCAGTGACTCAGGAGTTGGGCGACACCAGCACGTGATTGTTTCACAGGGTCAAATTGATGCCGTATTAAATGCCAAACCTGAAGATAGGCGCTCAATAATCGAAGAGGCTGCTGGAGTTTTGAAATATAGGAAACGAAGAGAAAAGTCAGAACGTAGGCTAAAGGCAACTGAGGAGAATATTACCAGACTGCAAGATTTGCTAAGGGAGGTTAGAAGGCAACTAAAACCACTTGAACGTCAAGCAGATGCAGCTAGACGGCATGGTTCGTTATTTGATGAACTCACTGCATTACGACGGCATCTTGCTGGTAAAGAAATAACGTCTTTACGTGAGGGGTTAAAAGCAGTTCAGGGGGCTAAAAAAGAAATTGAAACTACTGAACGAGATACCCGTTCAATGTTGTCCGGATTAGACAGTCAAATAGAAAAATCAGAAGAACAATTAGCAACGACTGGGGTAGATGCAGCAGCTGACAACCTAGCACAAACTGAAGGGCTTAAAGAACGAGCTAAAGGGCTATCAGCACTACTAGCCGAACGAATAGGGAGCATTTATAGGCAAATGGAGATGCAGGTTGACCAGGGAGTTGTCGAGACTTTAGAAGCAGAAACTGCCAGGTTGCGTAAAGACTTAGAAGATTCGGCTATCTCGCGAGTTGAACTTGAACCGGCAACTAAGGAAGTAGCCGAAGCAGAGAAAGAACTAGAGCTTCAACGCTCGGATTTTCATGGCGGATTAAAAACAGAAGTAGAAAAACATGGAACAGCAGCTGCAGAGTCGCGTGGACAACTTGCAGTAATAAATGCAACTATTGAGAATCTGCAAACGAAGATCGTTGAGTTGAGTACTGAACTCGCACAACAGAAACACGCAGAAAAAAATGGACTCATTAGGTCAGGGGATCTAAATGTCCAATTAGGCCTGATGGGTGATGCTAGAGACAAAGCAGAAGCTAGCTATAAGCAGATTGCAGAAGAAACTGAAAGACTTATTCAAAGCGTTGGCATTGCCCAGGAAAAACGTGCAGAAGCCCAGCTAGAGAGTAAAGCTTGGGTTGCTCGCGCTGATGCGTTATCGCTAGCTCTGGATGAGACGAGAAAATTAAGCGGTATTGAAGAAGTCTCAGGTATGGACGGTGTTCTCGGTTCACTATTAGAATTAATTAGCATTGATGAGGGGTGGGAAGCAGCAGTTGAATCAGCGGTTGGATATTTTGCTGCTTCGGTTATCGTAAGTGACGTTGAAACAGCTAAAGAAGCCCTAAGGAAACTTCTGGATTCCGGGCGTTCCGGAGGGGTTATTGTTACTCCTAACACTGTGCAATCGAAGGCCCCGCAAAGCACACTTAGAGAGCACGTCCATTCCGACTCTTCAGAGATAGAAGCTCTTCTTGATAACTTTATCGGGCAAACACAAGTCGTTTCAGACTGGGGAATTGGAGTAGAGAAATCACTTCTATCGCCAGAAAGTATCTTTGTAACTATGCAAGGCGATCATTTCAGTCCCCATGGGTGGAGGGTAGGCGCTGCAGGCACTGGAGCAACCGGAAGTGCTCTTGACGAAGCTATAGAAAAATCCCAAGAAGCATTGGGAACGGTTCGGCTAAGAGAACAAGAATTTGAAAAATGCCAGCGCGATTTAGCGCAATCGAATAGGAATCTTGTCGCTTCCGAAGAAGCATTGGTTCAAGCAAAACGAGATTTTGATGAAATTAAGGAAGTGAAATCAAGAACTGAAAGTGATCTTCGTGCCTTACGCGTAGAAATAGATAGTCTGGAGAAACAAGAGGTTTCTCTAAAGGAAAATATTGAAGAACAGATTCTTTCCCAAACACGTCTTGTAGGGGAACTGCCAGAATTGGAGACTCACGAGAGAGAAGCTCTGGAAAGAACTAAATCTGCTGAAAAGAGAAGGCAAGAGTTAGATAGAAAAGCAGCTCAGATAGGGGCTAAGAGAACAGCGGTAGATGTCCAAATTGCCTCGATCCAAGAAAGAGAAAATTTTCTGCAAGGAAGGCTCCGAGAGATTGAAGATCGTCTTAATGGCTATACAGATCAACGAAGTGAGGCTGAATCTAGAAGGCTCACATTAGAGAAAAGACTTCGTCTCTCCCAATTCCTGAAGACAATAGTAGAAGAGAAGTCTTCAAAGGTTGAAATAGAACTTCAAGAACTGCGACGACTTCGACAGGAACAATCAAATTCAGCTCAAATAGCTGTGGAACAACTTGAAAAATTCAGGAATCAACGATCAGAGAACGAAAAAAAATTAAGTCAGTTGCGTGAAGAACTCCATAGATCTGACCTTAAGGAATCTGAGTACACGTTGAAGTTAGAGGCACTAACAGAGACAGTAAGAAGAGAGTTAGATTGCGAACCAAGAACTGCGGTCATTACAGATTGTCCTCCACTGGAAGGGATATCAGCGAAAGCGCGCGTTAGAGAGTTAGAAAGAGAACTCAAAATCATGGGGCCGATCAATCCTCTCGCTCTTGAAGAATATGAAGAGCTAAATGAACGCTTTGAGTTTCTGCAGGCTCAGTTAGAAGATGTCCGAGGGTCTAGACGTGAACTAAACAAGGTCATTAAAGCAATTGATCATGAAATCGTTGCGGTTTTCTCCGCTGCCTATGCAGATATTAGTACGAATTTTGAAAATCTCTTTTCGTCACTTTTTCCTGGTGGAGAAGGGGCCCTCAAGTTAACAGAACCGAACAATTTGCTACAGACAGGAATTGAGATAGAGGCAAAACCTTCTGGGAAAAACATCAAAAAGTTATCTTTGCTATCCGGCGGTGAGCGTTCGCTTACCTCTCTGGCATTTCTTTTCGCAATTTTCCGAAGCAGGCCTTCGCCATTTTATGTAATGGATGAGGTGGAAGCCGCTTTAGATGATGTCAATCTTCAACGATTCCTGCAGTTGGTGAAGGAATTTAGAGATGAAGCGCAGTTGATTATCGTGAGCCACCAGAAGCGAACCATGGAAACCGCCGATTGCTTATATGGGGTCACTATGAAACCGGGCGGATCATCAAAGATTATTAGTGAAAAACCAGAGATTGAAAATAGAAATTCACTTTTCGAGATGGCCGACGCAAAGATAGGTAAAGCCTAATTCGCTTAATTCTTTAAACAAGTATTCTTCACTCATGCTCATTTCAGCGAGTAAATATGTATACCTTTTCGCTAGAATGGAACTTGCATCAAACAATAAAAGTGAGAGATTCGTCAATGAGCGACTGGAATCAGTCAGAACGCAAAAACTCCCGATCTTGGGAGAGCAACGATAACTTTCAATTTTGGCCATCTGATCCAATTCCGCTAAACCAATCAAGGTTATTAAGAAAAAAGACTTCAGCGAAGAAAAAAAAATATCACATTCTGCGAGTGCTAACTTGGGTGGTGTTCCTTGGTGGAGGAGTAGTCATAGGTCTTACGCTTGCCGGTAGTGAAGAAGTAGCTGTTTCGAAAACTGATGCTGTCCCAAATATTGAGGTAACCCAATTATCTTCGCCAATAGTTGGTGATGTCGATGAGCCAGTAGCGGCTGTGGCTGAAGCTGTTGCTCCGTCAGTTGTTCGAATAGATACCCCAACAGGAACTGGTAGCGGAATTATTTATGATTCAGCTGGAGCTGTAGTAACCAATGCACATGTGGTTCGGGGCGCTGAATCTGTGGAGATTCAACTTGCAGACGGAACTCGTGCAACAGGTAAAGTTTTAGGATCAGACCCGAACGTAGATATCGCTATCGTCCAGATCCAGGAAAATTATACATTCAAACAAGCAAGCTTTGCTTCTTTGGAGACAGTGAGAGTTGGCCAGCTAGCGGTCGCTATTGGGAGCCCGTTTGGGTTAGAACAAAGCGTGACGGCAGGAATCGTTTCAGCTATTAATCGAGCAGTTCCAAGTGCAAATATTGAAGATGGGTCGAGAACCATCGTTGAGATGATTCAAACTGATGCCCCAATTAATCCCGGAAATTCAGGTGGCGCATTGGTTGATAGGCAAGGAAGAGTTGTAGGAATGAACACGCTTATTCGAACAGACGGAACTGTTGAAGGAAATTTGGGAGTTGGTTTTGCTATTCCTACAGACACTATTTTCCTTGTCACTGAAAGAATCATCAATGGAGAGTCACTAGAAAATGGGTTCTTGGGTATCAGTGGCCAAAATCCTACAATTGGAAGGGCAGGAGCTCTCATTATTGATGTTGTAGAAGATAGCCCTGCCTCTATTAGCGGCCTAGAATCAGGTGATTTAATAATAGAAATTGATGATTCACCTATACTTGGAATGTCTGAGCTAGCTGCACGTATTAGGTTAAGTTCTCCTGGAACGACTATAGAGATAAAAATTATAAGAAATGGTGAGCAAGTGAGTCTGCCCGTGACACTGGGAACGTTAGGGAGTTTTGACTGATGGATATAGATTCTTCGAATCTGGTAAATTAATGCCCCGCATATCTAGCGAGATTTCAAAAACAAGAAACAAATTTTCTTTATTCTCAAAGTTTCAAAAAGATAAGCTTCTAGACCCTAACTTTTGGACCGAAGCCGAAGAGGCGCTCATCCAAGCAGACGTTGGCGTGAGTACATCAATGTCATTGATTTTGGCTGTTAGGGAAGAGGTGAAGAAAAAGAATTTAACCTCAAAAGAAGCAGTAGTTGAGTGCATTAAGGACAACCTTAAAGGAATTCTCTCAAATTGTGATAGAAGGTTAAATACTGAAGGAAACCCCACAGTCTGGATTTTTGTTGGTGTCAATGGAGTGGGGAAAACTACTTCAATCGGGAAAATAGCATATTGGAAAAACGTATTAGGAACAGAAGTAGTTCTTGCAGCAGGAGACACATTTCGTGCTGCTGCATCAGAACAGTTAGAAAAGTGGGGTCAAGAAATTAACTCACAGGTGATCCGGGGTGGTGAAGGCGCTGACCCAAGTTCTGTAATTTTTGATGCTATTGAGCATGCTCACGCATCTTCAATCCCCCTCGTACTGGCAGATACAGCAGGAAGACTTCATACAAAAACAAATCTCATGGACGAATTATCTAAAATACAACGAGTAGCGAGTAAAGGATCCGGAACAGTATCAGAAATCTTGCTTGTCTTAGATGCAACTACAGGTCAAAATGGTTTAGAACAAGCAAAAAGCTTTTCTTCAGCAGTTGATATTTCAGGAATAGTATTAACAAAACTTGATGGATCATCTCGTGGAGGAATTATTTTCGCAATTCAGGAAACAACAGGGATTCCTGTGAAATTCATAGGAGTTGGGGAGAAGCCCCAAGATTTGATTCCATTTGATTCTGACGACTTTGTAGAAGCCCTATTTGATTTTCACTAAGAGATTCTAATCCATAGTATTAAGCACGATGCAACAACTAATTACGATAAGAGAAATCAATGTTTGAAAATCTTACCGACCGTATCGGGGATATATTTGGGCGACTCAGAAGCAAAGGACGTTTATCTGAAGCTCAAATAGACGACGTGATCGAAGAAGTGCGGATAGCTTTACTTGAAGCAGACGTCAATCTCCAAGTAGCAAAAGATTTCCAAAAAAGCGTTCGTGAGCGATGCTTGGAAACTGAAATTCACAAAGCATTAAATCCAGCGCAACAGGTTATTAAAGCAGTTAATGAAGAACTTGTAAGTATTCTTGGCGGCGAAACCCTGACGATTAGTTACGCAGATAAACCTCCGACAGTGGTTCTTCTTGCAGGGTTACAAGGAGTTGGAAAGACTACGAATGCTGTAAAGTTGGCAAAATGGTTTAAATCGCAGGGAAGAAATCCACTTCTTATTGGAGCAGACCTCCAAAGACCAGCAGCTGTCGAACAACTAAGAACATTAGCATCTTCGATACAAGTCCCAGTATTTTCTCAAGAATCGGACCCTGTAAGTGTCGTAAAACAAGGAATCCAAGAAGCAAAAAATACCGGAAGAGATGTTGTTATCTGTGACACTGCCGGCCGTTTGACAATTGATGAAGAGATGATGCAGCAGATTCGCCAGATCTCTGACCAGATAGAACCGCATTACACTCTTCTAGTTATCGATGCAATGACCGGTCAAGAGGCTGTAAACGTTGCTGAGTCTTTCGATAATAAGCTTTCAATTGATGCGATGATCCTAACAAAACTAGATGGAGACGCAAGAGGTGGTGCTGCGCTATCAGCTAAGTCCGTTGTCGGAAAACCAATCGCTTTTGCTTCCATTGGAGAGAAGATTGAAGATTTTGAATTATTCCATCCTGACCGGCTAGCAAGCAGGATTCTTGGTATGGGAGATGTTTTGACTCTCATTGAAAAAGCTGAGGACGCTTTTGATGAGAAGGAAGCGGAATTAGCAACACAAAAACTAATCAGTGGCCAATTTACCCTTGAAGATTTCCTCGACCAAATGCGACAACTTAAGAAAATGGGACCTTTGGAAAATATTGTAGGTATGATGCCGGACTTGCCTCCTGGAGCTGACCCTTCCGATGTAGATGAAAGTCGTCTCGTAAGAATGGAAGCAATCATTACCTCGATGACACTTGAAGAGCGTCAATCTCCAGTCATGATCGATGGTTCACGTCGAAGTAGAATAGCTAAGGGGTCTGGAACTAGCGTTCAGGAAGTCAGTCTTTTATTAAAGCAATTTAAAGAAATAAAACGTATGATGAAGGGGGCTGTGAAGCCACGAAAAAATAATAAAAGAAAGGGACCAAATAAGCGCAAAAAGGTTAAACCAAGCTCACGAGTTAAACAGAAAAAAACTTTAAATCAGGCGTTATCTGATACCTCAAAGCAGTTTGATCTAGGTGAATTCGGGACATTTCAAAATTAAAAAGAAATCTGAAAAAAGAAATATCTCAAAGATCATTGAACCCGCGTTTTTTTTCGGCACAATATGTGACGACTGAAAAGTAAACTTATGTGTGTGTATCTGAAGGAAACCAAATAGGATACGAACTTACCTAGAAGAGATAGCGCAAGTGGCCATATCTCAGAAAGAAGAAAACGTGGCAGTTAAATTACGCCTAGTACGAATGGGAAAACGGAAACAACCAACCTACAGAGTTGTCGCAGCGGATAGCCGATCACCGCGCAATGGTCGTTTTATCGAAATATTAGGAACTTATGAACCAAGGCAAGAACCTTCCGTAATCAATATTGATAATGAGAGAGCTTTGCATTGGTTAAGAAATGGAGCCAAGCCGACAGAACGAGTTGAAAAATTACTTCGAATTGTGGGGACATGGGAGCAGTTCACTGGTGAACCCCTTAAGCCGGTCGTTTATGCCGCAAAGCAAAACGAAGCTGCAGCAGATGAAGAAACAGTAGTAGATGCAAAAGAAGCTGAAGAATCAGATGCAACCGAAGTAGCTGAGATTGTCAATGAGGAAGACGAAGAGCAGAAAGAAGCGACTGCAGCAGGTGACGATGAGTCAGCCGAAGTAAGCGCTGATGAAAAAACTTCTGAAGACTTAACTGAAGAACAGGAAAAAAACTAGTGAGTGAAGACAATAATACTACGAATCATGCTTACAACGTTCTTGAGCACATAGTTAAATCTGTTGTTGAAAAACCTGATGAGGTTAAAATAGACATCCAAAATAGTGATGATCAAACAACACTTGCAGTCAAGGTTGGTGACGGAGATATGGGTCGTGTGATCGGTCGTCGAGGGCGAATCGCAAATGCGATACGCACTGTCACCAGAGCTGCAGCAGTTCGTGATGGCGTTACAATATCCGTTGAATTCATAGATTAGTAAATAAGAACATTGTAGAAAATCCTTCAACGAGCATTCCGGATGTAGGATCCAATCTATGGACGTATCTGAAAATGTCAGATTAAATGAGAATATGCAACTCCTTGAAATAGGTAGAATAGGTAAACCTCACGGTTTACGCGGGGAAGTTAGTGTGAGCCTAACCACTGACCGAGAAGAGAGAGTCGCACCAGGGACAACACTTTTTCTGGCATCTCAGAGTGAGTTGATTGTGCTTAGCTCTAAGAGTCACCAAAAGAGATATCTCGTTTCATTTGAAGGAATAGATACCCGTGAATCCGCTGATGCTATTTCTGGTGAAAAGCTATTTGCTAGGCCACTTGAAGATAAGGAGACAATTTGGGCACATGAACTGATCGGGAAAAGTGTAAAAGGTTTGGATGGATTTGATCGCGGTAAAGTTGTCGAAATCCACGCAAACCCTGCCAGTGATTTGCTTGTCTTAGATGATGAAACTTTAGTGCCGGTAAATTTTGTGATAAGCGTTCAAGAAGATGCTATAACAGTCGAGACTCCTAAGGGAATTTTCCCGGATTGATGTCGTGCAAATAGACGTATTCACCATTTTCCCTGCTCTTATAGAGAACTTTGCTAAAGAAAGTGTTCTCGGGCGTGCTGAAAAGCGCGGTTTATTGCATATCAATTGTCATGATCTGCGGGATGGTGCTTCCGGTAATCATCTAAGCGTAGATGACTCTCCTTTTGGAGGTGGAGCAGGGATGGTGCTAAAACCTGAACCGATATTCAAGGTTGTCGAGCGAGTTAACCCATCAAGGCCTTTGTTTCTCCTTAGCCCAACCGGTTCAGTTTTCAATCAGGCGAAAGCCGTTGAGTTTTCAAAACTTAAAGGATTCTCCTTGATTTGCGGCCGCTATGAGGGAGTAGATCAAAGGGTAAAAGATCATCTAATAGATGGTGAAATCTCTGTAGGTGATTTTATTTTGTCTGGAGGTGAAGTAGCTGCCTTGCTTATCATCGAAAGCGTTACCCGGCTTATTCCAGGTGTAATGGGTAACAACGAGTCCTCAGAAGAAGAGTCATTTTCTGACGGCCTGCTTGAATATCCTCAATATACGCGTCCATGGGATTTTCGTGAACTTACTCCTCCGGATATCCTGAGAAGTGGCGATCACGAAAAAATAAAACAATGGCGTAAAGCGATGTCACTTAAACTCACCATAGAGAAACGTCCAGATTTGATAGAAGCTCGAGGTGGCTTGACCGCAGAAGAAAAAAAATTAGTCGAAAGAAGTAAGAAGTGATCAAAATTCCCTCAAATTACTACATCATGATTGGAGTCCGGCAAAATAGTCCGTATCCTTACATGGTTCGCTTGGGTTACGAAACTCAAAAAAATAAGGGCTAACCATGAAACTGACAGATCATATTGACAAAGAAAGCTTGAAAACTGATGTTCCAGAATTCTCACCTGGAGATAGCGTCAAAGTGCATGTTCGGGTTGTTGAGGGAAATCGAGAACGAGTTCAAATATTTGAAGGAGCAGTCATTGCAAGACAAGGTGGCGGAATCAGCGAAACGTTCAAGGTTCGAAAAGTCTCGTTTGGTGTTGGGGTAGAGAGAACTTTCCCTGTCCACTCACCGATTATTGAAAAAATTGAAGTCGTGTCACAAGGGGACGTTCGCCGTGCAAAACTTTACTACCAACGTGAACGTATCGGCAAGAGGGCAAAAATTAAAGAGAAGCGGTACTAGCCCGCGCTAATTTACTGGCGGTCGGTTCGTTCGGTTCCTCCAGCATCCTTTGTGCCAATGACGCCGAAGGTCAGGCGCATTATTCGGGACGACAACAAGGTGACCAACCCCAGAAGGTATTGTCCTTCCACATCCTGGACATAGGTAGTTTTTCTTAGCTTGGTATGGCTGTATAGCCCTAACATCAACATCTTCTTCTAACCAATGCATATCAACCAAGCATTGCCCAAGCTACAAGCCCAAGTAAGGAAAGTAGGCCTAGAGCAACGAACCAGTAATCAAATCTAGATTTACGACGGTGTCTTGTCGGATTAAAGCCCATGTGTTCTAGTATTGTTGTTATATGGACGAAATACTTGTAAATCAAACTGAAAATATTGCAACAGTTACTATTAATAGGCCAGACGTGAAAAATGCTATTACATCACAAATGTGGGATGAACTTACAGATATCTTTACTGAATTAGGGTCTGACGATAGCGTGAGAGCAGTCGTTGTTACAGGAGCCGGAGATGATTTCTGTTCAGGTGCTGACGTAAGCGGAATGGGAAGCGCGAAAGGCGAACGCATTCATCAATTGGAATCAATGAGAAAAGTTGGTGATTGCTGTCTTGCTTTATTCAACATGCCTAAAATAACAATCGCCAGAATTTCCGGCGTAGCTGTTGGCGCCGGGATGAACCTCGCACTTTGTTGCGATATCGTAATCGCTTCTGAAAAAGCACGGTTCAGTGAAATCTTTGCAAAACGAGGGTTATCTGTAGATTTTGGCGGATCTTTCTTACTCCCGAGAATAGTCGGTTTGCAAAAAGCTAAAGAACTTGTTCTTTTGGCCGACGTGATATCTGCTGAAGACGCCAATCGTATGGGACTTGTTAATTATGTAGTCCCAGTAGATGAATTAGATGGCAAAATAAATGAAATTACTGCCAAAGCAGTTTCAGGTCCACCTCGTGCCATAGCGTTGAGTAAAGCTATGCTGAATCGCTCATTCTCTAACTCACTAGCTGAAGCATTAGACCAAGAAGGAACTTCGCAAACATTTAACTTCACAACAAGTGACGTTATAGAAGCTATGAAAGCCTTTAAAGAAAAGAGATCACCTGAATTTAAAGGTTGGTAATGTCTAGTTTCGAACTAAGAAAATTGGGAAAGTTTTTAGTGTTGGCTCTGGTGCCTCTTATATTCTCGTGCGGGAATAATGGTGCCCCAGAAGTACAGGCTGAGCCAGACGGTACTTTTGATGAGGTGTTACTTGATGGAAGGCAGATCTGGGGCGTGCAATGCGCGTCCTGCCATGGACCTAAAGGGCAGGGAGGAAGGGGAGCAAAGCTCAATGATGGAAAGATATTTTCTGCATACCCTGAGCCCGAAATGATGATCGCTGTAATAGCTAATGGGAAAGGACAAGGGATGCCAGCCTTTGAAACCAAAATTAGTTATCAAGAAACAGAAGCCGTAATCCGTTATATCAGAGAGGTCCTGAATTAAACCGAAACGAATAGTATGACGCTTCCAATGCCTAGAAATGGATACCCTTATTACTATGTTATGGAAACTAGATGCCTACTTAGAAGCCCTTACTTCTGTTTCCAAATCTACCATCGCTGTCTATAAGAGGGATATAAGCTCATTTATCGATTGGGTCAGCAAAAATCAGATAAACCGACCAGATGATTTAAACCGCAGGCACCTTCGGCTTTATCTTGCTTGGTTGCAGGAAGAAAAATACGCAAGAAAAACCATTGCTCGTAAAGCCTCTTCTTTGCGACGATATTTCAAATGGGCACAAAAGCAAGGAATTGTTAAATTGGACCCGGCAATTGACTTGCAGACACGTTTGGGCAAAGGCCGACTGCCTAGGGTTTTAAAGAATGAAGAACTATTAGTTTTGTTAGATGAGCCGAGGGCAATCATCAAAGATGATGATGGCCCACGGAAACTACGTGACGATGCTGTTTTGGAACTTCTTTACGGGAGCGGTTTGCGTGTTAGCGAACTATGTAATTTGCAATTCAGCTCTTTCGATTTTATTCAAAAATTAGTTCGTGTCGTCGGGAAAGGAAACAAAGAGCGTCTTATCCCTTTGTCAGAAAAATCAGTTATCGCAATTAACTCATGGATTTCTCATGGGCGAACTGAAATGTTGGGAGCGGCTGACGATAATGATTTTGTTTTTCTGAACTTACGAGGTAAACCTATATCGCCAAGAGATATCCGGAGATTGATAGACCGAAGATCACTCACCCCAGTTAACCCTCATGCATTACGGCATACCTTTGCTACTCATCTTCTTGATGGTGGAGCAGACCTAAGAGAAGTGCAGGAACTTCTCGGTCACGCCGACCTAAGTTCAACTCAGATTTACACTCACGTGAGTAAAGACCGATTGAGATCAGTGCATAAAAAAACACACCCACGCGGCTAAAAGTATAAAGATTTAAAGTTCTATAGTGCGAGAACTTCCAGTGCTGGTTAGAATCATCCTTGCTTGAAATTCAAGTAAAAATTCACCCGAGGTCATCCACGGTCGCTTAGGCGCCGACCTCGGGGTTCGCTGAACCGTGGAAGGAGAAATAAAATGTCACCTGTCGTAACTATGAGCCAATTGCTCAAAGCCGGAGTGCACTTCGGACATCAGACAAGACGATGGAATCCCAAAATGCAACGGTTCATCCATGGTGAGCGAAATGGGATTTACCTTATCGACTTAAACCAAACCCTAGAAAGAATTTCTGACGCCTATACTTTCGTGCGCGACACCGTTTCTCGTGGTGGGATGGTTCTATTTGTCGGGACGAAAAAACAAACCCAAGATGCAGTTCAATCATTTGCTCAGGGTTGCGGGCAGCCATATGTAAATCAGCGTTGGTTAGGTGGAATGCTTACAAACTTTGAAACTATGGCCAAACGTGTAGCAAAAATGAAGGATTATCAGCGTATGCGAGATTCTGGCGAGTTCGATGAGATGCCTAAAAAAGAAGCTCTAATGTTGTCTAGAGAACTAACGAAACTTGAACGTAACCTAAGTGGAATTAGTATGCTCCGGGAAAGGCCACAAGTAGTTTTCGTCCTAGATACTAAAAAGGAACATATAGCAGTTACTGAAGCCAACAAACTTGGTATTCCTGTTATAGCGGTTGTTGATACTAACTGTGACCCTGACGTTATCGATTTCGTCATACCTGGAAATGATGACGCAATCCGTTCCGGGGAACTGATGTGTCGAGTAATATCTGAAGCTGTTCAAGAGGGGCAACTTATGCGCTCAAAGAAAGCAGACCCTGTGCAAGCCCCTAAAGTACTTGAAGAGGAAAAAGAAGTGGATCAAGAGGAAGCTAAGAAGGCAGCAGCAGCTGACTTTCAAGAAAGAGAACGTAAGATAGCGTCTGAAATTACTGCTTCTACTGAGACCTCGGAAGAACAAGTAGAGAAGGAAGAGGAAGCGTAATGGCGGAATTTACGGCGAAAGATGTCCAAAAGTTAAGACAGGCATCTGGAGCAGGGATGATGGATGCAAAGAAGGCGTTAGACGAAGCAACTGGAGATTTTGATGCCGCCCTTCAAGCCTTAAGAGAAAAAGGATTAGCAAAAGCCGATAGTAGAAGTGATAGAGAAAGTTCTAATGGGGCAATTGCAATAGCACAGAATGAAAATGCCGTCGCGTTAGTTGAACTGAAATCAGAAACTGACTTTTCAGCTAAGGCAGAAGACTTTTTAACACTTACCCAAGAGATAGCAGAGCTTGTTTTGGCCGGCGGTGAAGATTCAGTTGCGGAGAAATCAGCGGAAATAGATGATCTTCGAATTGCGAAAAAAGAAAATATCCAACTTGGGACTGTAAGACGGATTGATATCGAAGGTGGGTCAATAGTTGATGCATATTTACACACAGACCAAGAAGGAAGAGGAATCAATGGCGTTGTAGTGCAGGGTAAAGATGTTTCATCCGAAGTCTTGCATGAAGTTGCCTTACACATTGCCTTCGCAAAACCTTCAGCACTGTCACGTGATGAAGTTCCAAGTGAAGAGATAGAGAAAGAACGCGAAAGTGCGTTGGGTGTAACGAAGGCAGAAGGAAAACCTGAAGCTGCATGGGAAAAAATTGTAGATGGGAGAGTCTCTAAGTGGTTAAGTGAAAGAGTTCTGCTGGAACAAGGTATGTTCGGAGAGAAAGAGACTGTTTCGCAGAAGCTTGGAAGCGGATCAATAATTAATTTCGTGCAAGCGTACATTGGTGATTAAAGCAAAAATAAACCTTCAAAGAATTGGAATCTTGCGAATGACATGCGCAGGGAGTCTAAACAGGGCATTATACAGAAGTGGATGATTCAGAGAAAAACCTCTCAAAAGGCCGATGGGACCGAATAGTTCTTAAAGTCTCTGGAGAAGCTTTTGCAGGCGATGCCGGATATGGGATAGATGGCCATGTAGTGCAGGAAATTGCGCGACAAATTGTAAAAGTCCGATCAGAATTTGAAGTCCAATTAGCCATTGTTGTCGGTGGAGGAAATATATGGCGTGGAATGGCAGGCTCTGGAGCAGGGATGGATCGTGCTCAAGCAGATTACATGGGAATGTTAGCAACTGTTATCAATGGGCTTGCTCTTCAAGACACACTTGAACAACTTGGTCAACCTACACGAGTCCAAACAGCAATTCATATGAGCCAAGTGGCTGAACCCTATATACGCCGCCGAGCGCTTCGGCATTTAGAAAAAGGCAGAGTTGTTATCTTCGCAGGAGGAACTGGAAATCCATTCTTCACGACAGATACAACTGCAGCTCTTCGAGCTGTAGAAATTGAAGCCGGGGCTATTCTTAAAGGTACGCATTCTGGTATCCAAGGGGTTTATGATGCAGATCCAAGAACTAACAAAAACGCTAATCTCCTGAAAGAAATTGACTATTTAGAAGTTCTTAGCAAAGGTTTAAAAGTCATGGATTCCACCGCAATCTCTCTATGCATGGATAACAGTCTTCCGATTGTCGTTTTTGATCTCATGGGTGACGGGAATGTAGGTCAAATTCTAGCCGGTAAGCCAATAGGAACTGTCGTAAGTTAGGTGATAGATGAGCGGTGAACTCGTAGATCTAGTTCTGTCTGAAACAGAAGAGAAGATGGAAAAGGCTGTCTCGCGAGCGAGGAGTGAATTCTCAGCAATTCGAACAGGGCGGCCAAGTCCGGCATTAGTGGAACGTATTATTGTCGATTATTATGGAAGCGAAGTTCCCCTTCAGCAACTTGCAAGTTTCTCTGTTCCTGAAGCTCAGCTATTAGTCATCTCGCCGTTTGATAAAGGGGCTATTGAAGCTATAGAGAAAGCAATCCTATTAGCTGACCTTGGTCTAAGCCCATCAAACGATGGATCTGTGCTTCGTCTAAATTTCCCGCCGCTGACGGAAGAGAGAAGAAAGCAGCTGGTTAAAGTCGTGAAGACGCTTGCTGAAGAAGGAAGAATAGCAATTCGCGGGGTAAGACGATCTGCTCGACAGGATCTCGATTCGCTAGAGAAGGACGGCGATGTTTCCTCAGATGAGACAAAAAGAGCATCTGAAAAGGTTGATACACTAACACGTCAATACGAAGATCAAATTAATTCAGCGCTATCGCAGAAAGAAACCGAGCTGCTAGAGGTCTAAGCTAAGCTAGTTCATAGATTGTGGAGGCACCATGGACAAATCAGAAGAAGATTCTGAAAGACAGAAAGAAGAGCAAACTGGAAGCCATGGCTTACCTCATTGGACTGAGTCGGGGACTGGGCAAATACCTGCTGTTTCTAACAATGATCCTGAACCATCAGATACATGGTCTTCGCTAAGCGATGGACCCCAATGGGCTGATGATCCCGTGGCAATAGAGAAAAATCCAGTCATTCAGGAATCTCCCCGCGTTGATTTAACCATTGGTGATGATTCAAAGTCAGAAGACTTCTTTTCTTATGAGCGAACTCCGGATTTGGCAGAAACCACTGAATCAATTATTTCTGAAGGGAAAAAATCACGGAGATCAGGAATGGGATCAAGAGAAACAATCACACGAATTTTTACTGGAGTCGTGCTGGCTGGAATAGTCATACTCTGCCTTGCTATAAGCAAGCTTGTAACCGTGATTCTCATTTCCGTGATGCTTGGAATAGCTGTCACTGAATTATTCCAAAGTCTTTTTAAAGTTGGCTGGCAACCTCCTACCCTTGTTGGCCTCATAGCATCTGTTTCTATGCCTTTGGCAACCTATTGGCGAGGTGAAGGAGCTATAACGTTAGTCCTTTTCCTCACTATGTTGACCGGATCGCTTTGGTATCTTCTAGGGATAGGCGGAACCCGACCAGTGCCGAACTTGGCAGCAATGATGCTCGGAGTTGTTTACATTGGAGTTCTAGGATCGCATGCAGTGCTTCTTCTCGATGACCCCAAAGGAAAAGGTCTATTTCTAGCTGCAATCTTTCTCGCTGCAGGTTATGACATAGGAGGTTACTTTATTGGGCAAGCTCTGGGTCGATCTCCGTTAACGGAAGTTAGTCCAAACAAAACCATTGAAGGTTTACTAGGAGGAACTGTCGCAACAATTGGAGTAGGAATACTCTTATCAATTTTCAATGTAGGGCCATTTGATGGCGACCCTTTTGGATTCTCTAATGCTTTGCTCCTCGGAATTGTTGTAGCAGCTATCGCTCCTATCGGTGATTTAGCTGAGTCTCTCATTAAGAGAGATCTGAAAATAAAAGATATGGGGAATGTGTTGCCGGGTCATGGTGGAGTTCTAGACAGATGCGACACTTTGTTATTTGTTCTTCCGACAGTATTTTATATGGTCAAGATAATGGCCTGAGTGGTTTGCACTTAACTGCGGTAAATAATGCTTGAGTATTAACATATCCCCCTAGACTGTTAGGGATGACTAGTGTCGCAGTACTCGGGTCAACAGGTTCAATAGGAACTCAAACCCTTGATGTTATAAGAAACAGCCCAGAAGATTTTTCAGTTGACGTGTTAGCGGCTGGTTCTTCTGCTGACCAAGTGATGAAACAAATAGTAGAATTTAAGCCGCAAGTAGTTGTTATGGCTCAGCCAAAAGCTGCTGATAAAATCCGATCAGAGTTTCATGATCTTCAGGTTTATTCTGGGCAGGAAGCTCTTGAGAAAGCTGCGACGCAAAGCGATGTAGTTGTTAATGCCATAGTCGGGTTTGCTGGCCTTCCGGTTACTCTTTCCGCATTGAAAGCCGGAAAACGTCTTGCCTTAGCAAATAAAGAATCTTTAATTGCTGGGGGCCCTGTGGTTCGAAAAGTGCGAAAGACTCTTAACGCTGAAATCATCCCTGTGGATAGTGAGCATTGCGCTTTGCATCAATGCTTAAAAGATAATTCAGTTAACTTAGAAAATCCGAATGACTTCGTTAAAAAACTTTTGATAACAGCTAGCGGTGGCCCATTTCGGGAATGGCATGAAGCCCAATTGCAGGAAATAACAGTCGATGATGCTCTCAAACACCCAACTTGGAATATGGGTCCAAAAATAACTATCGATTCATCAACGTTGATGAATAAAGGACTTGAAGTCATTGAAGCTCATGAGTTATTTGCAATCCCGTACGACCAAATTCAAGTCGTTGTTCATCCTCAATCTATTGTTCACTCAATGGTTGAGTTCGTTGACAGCTCTGTTATCGCCCAAATGTCAATGCCCGACATGAGGTTGCCTATTACATACGCACTTCAATATCCAAAACGGGGAAGAGCTTCATGGGGGGCAATTGATTGGAGCAACCTTAAAAGACTTGATTTTGATGAACCTAACAAGAAGGCATTTCCTTGTTTAGAGTTAGCATTTCAGGCTGGCAAGATAGGGGAAACGGCTCCTGCGTGGCTTAACGCTGCAAACGAGATTGCTGTTGAAGCATTCCTTAACGGGAAAATCCCGTGGATCAGAATCTCAACGATTATTGAAGAAACACTAAATCAATACGATAGTGGACTAGCAGAAACGGAAAATGATATTTATACAGCAGATGCGAAAGCTCGATTAACAGCTCAAACAATCCTTGAAAATTTCGATCATGGGCAGTAAAAAAGAATCTCGACTAGGTGCATCAGCAACTCATGGTGATCTAAGCAACGAAGGAAATGGGTCAATCATTGGAATGGTCACGATCCTTGCTTTATTAATTCTCCTAGGAGTAAGTGCCGGCAAGGCAGGAGTAATTGTTGTTCTTTCCCTCGTAGCTATGCTATTCCTTCATGAACTCGCTCACTATCTCGTCGCCAAAAAGGCTGGGATGAAAGTTACAGAGTTTTTTATAGGCTTTGGGCCCAAAATTTGGTCATTTCGAAAAGGCGAAACTGAGTACGGTTTGAAGGGAATTCCTGCGGGTGCATATGTTCGAGTTATAGGAATGAATAACCTTGACCCTGTAAATCCCGAAGACGAGAACAGGACCTATCGAAATTCAAAATTCCATCAACGTTTACTCCTAGCAAGCGCCGGTTCGCTAATGCATTTCCTGCTTGCTCTTATCTTGCTTTATGCCGTCTTAGTAGGTAATGGAATTAAAGTAGACGAATCCGAATGGACAGTAAGGGAAATATTGCAAAATGGACCAGCTGAGCAAATAGGAATTGAAGCAGGAGATCAGATTATTTCTTTTAATGCGCAGCCGGTAAATAATTGGCAAAATTTTGCTTCTTCAATTGCTGAAATGCCCAATGAAATGGTTACTTTGGAAATTCTTCGAGATGGCGAAACGTTTTCTTTACAAGGCCAATTAGGGCAACGTGATGCCGGCTCAATAGGCCAAACAGAAGGAAGCGGCTTTTTAGGTATAGCAAGAAGTGACTTTTCGAATGAAAAAGTAAATCCCGCAAAAGCTGTAATAGAGACAGGAAAAGAGTTCGGATTTCTTGCGAAAGAAACAATTGTTGGGCTTGGTAATTTCTTTAGCCCTAATGGTTTAGGCAGTTTCTTCTCGGACGTTTTTGAAGTAGATTCAACAGATTCTGAAGAGGAAGTCTTAAGTTCTTCAAGAAGCGAAGAAGGCAGAGTTGTTTCTGTTGTGGGAGCTACAAGAATTGGTGCACAACTGACCGAAACAGGGTGGCCAGGTCTACTTCTTTTCCTCGCAACTATTAACGTCTTCGTAGGTTTATTTAATTTAATTCCGTTACTTCCTCTAGATGGTGGACATATCGCGGTTGCGGTATATGAACGAATCAGAAGTCGAAAGGGCATTAGATATCATGCTGACGCATCCAAACTTCTTCCATTAACTTACGCTGTAGTTTTTGCCTTGATATTTATAGGAATTGCTGCCGTATACCTAGACATCGCAGACCCAATATCCCTCTAGAATGAAAAATAATGCAAAACACATCACAAATACCTAGAAAACAAACGAAACAGATTGCTGTAGGTTCTGTCCTCGTAGGCGGCGGTGCTCCAATTACTGTTCAGTCAATGACCACTACCAAGACATCAGATGTTGAAGGGACGTTGCAACAGATCTACGCCTTGGCAGCAGCTGGAGCTGACATAGTGAGATGTACCTGTAATGACACCGCTGCAGCTGAGGGTCTAGCAAGTATTGTTCCTCGCTCACCGATACCAGTTGTTGCTGACGTGCACAATCAATATAAAATGGCGCTTGCTGCTATCGCTTCGGGTGTTGATTGTCTTCGGTTAAATCCAGGAAACATACGAAGACCAGAACATATCAGAGCCGTTGCCGAGTCTGCAGGTGAGAATGAAGTTCCAATTCGGATCGGGGTTAATGGCGGATCCTTACATCCTGATCTTTATGAAAAATATGGTGGCAAAGTAACTCCTGAAGCGATGGTTGAATCAGCAATGGCTGAGCTTTCGTATTTCGATGAAGTCGGGTTTGATGCTGTCAAAATTTCAGTGAAAGCTTCAGATGTAACTTTAATGGTTGAAGCCTACAGGCAGCTAAGTGAAATAACGGATCATCCCCTCCATTTGGGTGTTACCGAAGCCGGACCGCCACCGTCTGGGCTTATTAAGTCAACTGCTGGAATAGCGACATTACTTCTTGAGGGTATTGGGGACACTATCCGTTATTCATTAACAACGGACCCGGTTCAGGAAGTTAAAGCCGGGCGCCAATTGTTAGAAGCACTCGGGTTGCGTAAAAGAAAGAATGTTGACCTCATCGCATGTCCAAGTTGTGGACGAGCGGAAGTAGATGTCTATGACGTTGCTGCAAGAGCCCAATCCGCCTTTGAAGACAAAGAGATACCTCTTCAAATAGCAATTATGGGGTGTGTAGTTAACGGTCCAGGTGAAGCGCGAGATGCAGACCTGGGAATAGCAGCTGGAAATAAACGAGGTCATTTGTTTGTGAAAGGCCAAAATGTTGCTGTTGTAAAAGAAGATGAAATGGTTGAGACTTTAGTTGAGTGGGCAGAATTTATAACAGAAAATGGAACTGAGGCAGCGCTTGCCAGAGTAGACCTAGAAAAGGCGAAAAAAGAAGCAGAAAAAGATAGAAAGAATTTATTGCTCGAACAAGGGCATGACGTTAACGAAGACGAAAAAAGAGTTGAGCTCATTAGAAAGATCTAGCTTCCATTATTGTTTTATGGAATCAAGTGCTGATGCAACGCCGGGAATCAAGGATATAATGATTAGGTCTTGAATTCCTAAGGAAAAAAAGGCGTGGGAAATCCCACGCCTTTTGTGGATATGGGGCTATTTATATTGAAAAAGAAAGGAGAAGAAATGAGCATTGTGAAAAAAGTAACATCGCTGGTAGAAGATCTTCTCCAAACAACTAAATACCGACTATACGACGTCGAACAGAATGCTGGTATTTTGAAAATCACAGTTAATTCCCCAAGCGGGGTAACTCTAGACGAACTTGCTGAGATTAATCGCAAAATTTCACACGACCTAGATGAGAAAGATCCGATCCCCAGTAAATACACATTGGAAGTTTCTAGTCCTGGCCTTGAACGGAAATTGAGAACAAATAACCATTTCCTAGGGGCAGTGAATGAAAAAATTACCGTAAAACTGGGTCCACATATCGAGGGAGACCGTCGACTTGAGGGGATCCTTAGACAAGTAACTGATGAACTCTTGACTCTTGAAACAGTCACTAAGGAAGTGCGTGAAATTAAATTTCAAGATGTGACGCAAGCAAAAACGGTTTTTGAGTGGGAGAAGAACCCAAAGCCAGGAAAACAAAATGGGAAACACCAAGTTTCATCCATCCAGAATAGATAAAGGAAAAAAACATGAACGCTGAAATGAAGGAAGCAATAAACGCAATTGCAGCAGATAAAGGAATGAAACCAGATGTCCTCTATGCGGTTTTAGCAGACGCTCTTGAGTCAGCTTATAAGAAAATGCCAGAGGCTTATGAATACGCATGGGTCACAATCGATCCCGAAACGATGGAATATAGGGTAATAGCCCAAGAGCTTGATGATGAAGGCGAACCTTACGGTGAGGAATTTGAGGTAACTCCAGATAATTTTGGCCGGATTGCCGCATTAGCTTTTAAGCAAGTTCTTGTCCAAGGAATACGCGAAGAAGAACGAGAACAGAAATATGAAGAATACGCAGGAAGAGAAGGGGATATAGTAACCGGCATCATTCAGCAAAGCGATAGTCGATATACGTTGCTGGATCTCGGCCGCGTAGAAGCTCTTTTGCCTAGAGCAGAACAGGTTCCCAATGAGCGTCCAGACAGTAACACTAGGATCAAGGCATATATCGTCGAAGTGAGAAAAACTGCTAAAGGTCCGCAAATTGTTGTTAGTCGAACTCACCCTGGTTTGATCAAACGCTTGTTTGAACTAGAGGTGCCGGAAATTGCCGATGGCATTGTAGAAATCAGGTCATGTGCACGTGAACCGGGCCACAGGACAAAAATAGCTGTTTGGTCTAACGACCCTAATGTGGATCCAGTTGGGGCCTGTGTCGGAGCTAGCGGGGCAAGAGTCAGAATGATAGTCAACGAACTTCGTGGAGAGAAAATAGACATAGTTCCATTTTCTGAAGAGCCAGAGGAATTTGTTTCAAAAGCTCTCTCACCTGCCAAAGTCAAAGAAGTTCGTATAGATATGGAAACCGGAACCGCAGATGTTATTGTCCCCGACTATCAGTTGTCGCTTGCTATCGGGAAAGAAGGACAGAATGCAAGATTATCCGCACGGCTTACAGGCTGGCGCATTGATATAAAGTCTGAAACTCAACAAGCTGAAGAAGACGAATATGAAAAAGTTGATTGGGCCGAGGGAGAATGGGTCGTTGATTCAGAAACAGGAGAACAGGTATGGCAGCCTGCCGAAGGGGGCCCAGCCCTTTCAGCTGAAGAATGGGAAGCGAACACTGAAGATGAGCCCGAGAATGCTGATGATAGTCAAAGCGATGAAAATGAAAATAGTTCTTTGCCTGACTCTGAAAATATCGAGCCTGAACTTAATTCAGAAGAAGCGCCAAACGAAAATCCTGATGATGTATCTGATCAAGGAGAAGAAGATTCTGGCCCTGTTGTAGAGGAATCTCTGGAAGAAGATGGACTCAAAGATTCTGCCCCTGTTGCAGAAGATTCTCTGGAAGAAGATGGACTCGAAGATACAAACGGCTAGTCTATTAAATCGTAAAGAATGATATTGGGAAGCTAATGAGAAGATAGGGAAAACGAGCCAATAGGCTCTACAAGAAGAGAAGAAACTAAATTGCCAGCAAAAGTACGTGTCTATGAACTTGCGAGAGAACTAGATATAACAAACAAACAAATAATCTCCTTGTGTGGGTCCTTAGGGATTGATGCTAAGAGTCATTCATCAAGTCTTGTAGAAGCGCAAGCTGATCGGGTCCGTAGAAAAGCCGAAAGCGAAGGTTTACTAAAGGAACAGGCAGTCGTAGAGCAAGTTCAGGATAAGTCGTCATCAGAAAATGAATGGAACGGAAAAGAAAATTCTGGAGAAAGTAAAGTTCCTAAGCCTGTAAGTTCGAAAAAGCCACCGCCCAAGAAGACAAAACCTACTCCCTCTCAAACCAAAGCAGAGACTTCGAAACCTGTTGTGAGTTCACGAAAAGTCAAAGCAGCCTCTAAAGATCACGAAACTAAAGCGCAAACGGCTGCGCTGGGTAGCTTAAAGGATGTGGATAAGGGAGAAGAACAAACCCCTCCTCCTAATGCAAATACGCCTCCAAATCGACCGCCATTGAATGCTCCTCCTCGATCAGCAACTGGGAAACCTATCCCACCTCCTCCTAGCCCTAGGTCAAAATCAGGAAGGCCAATACCACCTCCTCCCGGCAAAGGCGGTAGGGGACCTGTTAGGGCAGATGACAGCAGTAGATCTAATTACCGAGCAAGGCCAGGCGGGCAGTCAACAGGAGGTCCTCGAGGTCAAAGACCTGGAGGGGATAGACCTCGTGGCCCTAGGCCCACCGGTGGTCCCAGTACGCCGTTTTTCCCTAAACCCGGTGTGGACGGCAAACCTTCAGGTGGTAAACCAGGAGGCGGCAAACCAGGAGGTGGTCGACCGGGAGGACCAAACCAGAGGCCTCAGAGAAAAAAGAAAAGTAGAAGAAGGAGAAGACAGGAAGAACTCCAGCCTATGGACTCACCTGCCTATACTCCAGAAGACGCTCCAGTGCCCGAAGGAGAGGTTGTTATTGAACGCTCCTCATCGTCAATAGACGTTGCACCTAAATTAAACAGGACAACTGCTGATGTAGTGAGGTTCCTGATGGAACAAGGTGAGATGGTTACAGCTACCCAGTCTTTGACAGATGATATGATCGAACTTTTTGCTGCAGAAATTGGAGCAGAAGTTCGACTAGTTGACCCAGGTGAAGAGCAAGAAATCGAGCTACAGAAGAAACTACAAATTGATGATTCAACATCGGCCGATAAGTTGCCAGAAAGGCCACCGGTCATAACTGTGATGGGACATGTTGACCATGGGAAAACAAAGCTATTGGATCAAATCCGAAAAGCAAATATTGTTGCAGGTGAAGCTGGGGGGATAACACAGCATATTGGGGCTTATCAGGTAGAAGTCAATGGACAAGTATTGACATTTATAGATACCCCAGGCCACGCTGCTTTTACTGCGATGCGAGCAAGGGGAGCCGAAGCAACAGATATCGTTATCCTTGTAGTGGCTGCTGACGATGGTGTAATGCCGCAAACTATTGAAGCATTAAACCATGCAAAAGCGGCTGGAGTCCCAATAATTGTTGCAGTTAACAAGATTGATCTTGAAAGCGCTGACCCTCAGCGAGTTCTAAGTGGTTTGGCGGAGCACGAACTTGTTCCGGAGGCATGGGGTGGTGAAACTATAGTTGTAGAAATTTCTGCATTAGAGAACATTGGCATTCCAGACCTTTTAGAAAATTTAAACGTGGTTGCCGAAGTTGAAGATCTCAGAGCAACACCTGAGGGAAGAGCTACTGGGGTCGTCCTTGAATCACATCTAGACATCGGTCGCGGACCTGTAGCGACTGTTCTTGTGCAAAGAGGAACTTTATCAGTAGGAGACCCTATTGTTGCAGGGCCTTCGTGGGGAAGGGTACGCGCTCTTGTTGCTGACACTGGGGAACAAGTCGATTCTGCTGGACCTTCATGCCCAGTGCAGGTTTTAGGTATGTCGGACGTTGCAATAGCTGGTGATGAGTTTGTTGTAGCACCTGATGAACGCACGGCTCGAGATGTAGCGGATACTAGAGAGCATTACTACAGAGTCGCTTCAATTGGACGTGATTCTTCAGCAGGTTCAGGCGGAGGAAGGCTTGAAGACCTCTTTAGCCAAATCAGCACTGGTGAACAAGCTACTCTAAATCTGATTCTTAAAGCCGACGTAAACGGTTCACTTGAAGCTGTCAGAGAAAGCATCAAAAAACTCGAAAGAGAAGAAGTTAAAGTCTCATTTGTTCATGTAGGAGTTGGGGCTATAACTGAAAATGATATTCAACTAGCAGCAACTTCAAACTCGACGGTACTAGGTTTTAACGTCCGCCCAGATCGTAAGGCTCGAGAAATAGCAGACCATGAGCAAGTGGAAATAAGAAACTATGAAATAATCTACAAACTTCTCGAAGATATCGAAGCAGCCATGGTCGGGATGCTCGTTCCTGAATTTGAAGAAATTGTTACTGGGGAAGCTGAAGTTCGAGAGATCTATAGAATTCCTCGAATTGGAGCTATTGCTGGTTGCTATGTGCTTGACGGAAAAATTTCCAGAGGATCAAAGGTACGTTTCCTAAGAGAAGGAACAATTATCTGGAAAGGGGATGTTTCTTCGCTTCGAAGATTTAAAGATGATGTTCCCGAAGTTGCATCTGGCTATGAGTGCGGAATTGGTCTCTCAGACTTCCAAGACTTAAAGAGCGGCGACATTATTGAGACATACGAAGAGCGGCAAATAGAAATATCCTAACTATTTAGATCTAAACACAATTTCAGGTACTTGCAATGGCTAGACGACGCACAAATAGAACGAAAGATTACCAAAGAAGTGCTCGACTCAACGAGTTGCTTCGAGAGGTGATTGCTGAAGAACTAGAACGAATTGATGACAGTGATTTAGGTTTAATTAGCATTTCTGCAGTGCAAGTAGACAATGAACTCACAAAGGCCAAAATATTTCTCTCCGTTCTCAATGAAGATACAGATTTAGTATTGACTCGGATGAATTTCCATAAAGGGAAATTCCGAAAGGCGATAGGCAGTCAAGCAAGAATCAGAAGAGTTCCCGAGCTAGTCTTCGCAATTGATCCAGCGATTGCTACTGGCGGACGCATAGACGAGATTCTTTCGGAAATTGAAACAAATAGAAGTAGAAATCTAGATGACGAAAATCAGTACTAAAAACGGATTTGCCATCATAGATAAAGAAGCGGGATGGACTAGCCATGACGTAGTTGCGCGGGCTAGAAAAATACTCGATACAAGGAAGGTGGGTCATTCAGGAACTTTAGACCCCCCAGCAACCGGCGTCCTGATCTTGGGTGTTGGTAAGGCGACTAGACTTCTTAGATTCATTACAGATTTGCAGAAAGAATATGTTGCTACGATGATCATGGGTTCTGAGACTGATACTTTAGATGCCGAAGGGGAAATAACAAAAACCACTACCACTTACCCTTCGTTGTCAGACCTACAGGAAAGCGCAAGATCTTTTATAGGTGATATTCAACAAATTCCGCCTATGGTTTCTGCAATCAAAGTTGAGGGAAAGCGACTCTATGAATTGGCGCGCGAAGGAAAACAAATAGATCGTGAACCTAGAAATATAAAAATAGACAAAATTGAAGTTGCTACCACTCTCGAAGAAAATGTATTTAAACTAAAGGTTTCTTGTGGGTCAGGAACTTATATTCGCTCCCTAGTTGCTGATATAGCGAAGGAAACTGGATCTTTAGCTCATGTAGGTAAACTTCGGCGGACAGCTATTGGTTCATTTGAAGAGTCGCTTGCTGAATCTATTGAGAGTGCACAATTGATAACCATGACTGAAGGACTGCGAGACTATCAAAAAATAGAAGTGGACCTGAAACTAAGTGAACGGGTCAAAGTAGGGGCTGTTCTAAAGGACAATGAATTAGGTGTCGAATATGGGACAGGACCGTGGGTAGTAGTCAATTCACAAGATGAACTTCTGGCAGTATATGAAGAATATGGAAACGAAAACGTAAAACCTTCTGTTGTGATCCCGAGTGAGCTGTGACTATGTTCAAATTATGGGCTGACTTGAAAGTGAATTGGTAAATGACTGAAATTCGTATAATCAATGACGGTGAAAGCCTGGCAGAGAAATTGGTTGGGACAGTAGCGACCATCGGAGTTTTTGATGGTGTGCATTTAGGCCACCAAGCTCTTTGCAAATTAGTAGTAAATAAAGCTAAGGAATTAGACCTAACCCCAGCCGTGATTACCTTCGACCAACACCCAACAAAGGTAACAAGTCCTGATAATGCTCCAAAGACATTAACAAAAATCAAAAGAAAATTGGAGCTTTTTCAAGAAAACGGAATTGAGTACGTATACCTAATTAAATTCAACCAGAAACGATCAGAAACCTCTGCAAAAGAATTCTTTAGAGAGGTTTTCGTTGCTGGTATTAACGCTAAATATGTATATGTCGGTGAGGATTTCCAATTTGGATATAGGAAAGAAGGCGATGTAAATCTTCTTCGCAGTGAGGGGGGAAAAGCAGGAATCGAAGTTTCTGGCATCCCTTTGATCAAGGATCAAACTATTAAAGAAAGTGCTATCTCTTCCACAGCCATAAGAATGCACTTACAAAATGGGGAAATGGCCCTTGCAAATAAAAAACTTGGTCGGATGTACGAGTACGAAGGTAAAGTCATAGAAGGCGATGGGAGAGGGAGTTCTATCGGTTTTCCTACAGCTAATTTAGGTATAGATCAGGAATTAGCTATACCCGCAGAAGGAGTGTACGCAGCTTGGTTTCAATGTCAGAGTGGGGCTGTAAAAAAGGCTGCAGTGAATATTGGCCGTAGGCCAACATTTAAAGATGATGACCCAATACTCCAGATTGAAGCTCATTTACTTAATTTTGACGGAGACCTTTATGGGCAATTAGGAAGATTGTCTTTCGTGCAAAAAATCCGAGAAGAAAAGAAATTCAAAAGTCTTGAAGAATTTCAAGGTCAACTTAGAGCAGACCTAACGAATATAAGAAGCTTGTTAGAGAACAGTTAGCAGGAGTTAGTGTCGTTTCGCTTCTACGCTGGTAGTCTTCCCTTGGCCGTTAATATGGCTAAAATGCGATAATGCTCAACTGTTCGACAATCGGCAAGAGGGCAGGGTCAGATACCCGAAGGAAAATTTATGGCTGCAAACCTAAAACCTAAAGATACAACAATTCAGGAACATAGACTTCATGACTCAGATACAGGGTCACCTGAGGTTCAGATAGCATTGCTTACAGATAGAATTAATCACCTTACCGATCACCTTCAAGTTCATAAGAAAGATCATCACAGCCGTAGGGGACTTCTAATGCTTGTTGGACGCAGAAGAAGAATGCTTGATTACGTCAAGAAGAATGATGTTGAAAGGTATAGAAATCTAATCGCTAAACTTGGATTACGACGATAAAGAAATCTTTAAGGTAAGATTAAATAAGCTCATACCTGAGCAAAACTCAAACAAGATCAATACCGAATGGTCAGCTGCCAGTTGAAAGAGCCTAAAAACTAGACTTTTTCAACTGGGAAGCTGGACTCCGATATTGATGTCCGGAGGATCGTCCACGGGCAAATAATAGAGGCAAAGCCTCAAAAGGAGTACAAAATGGCGGAAGCCATAACAGTCAACGGTGCGTTAGGTGCCGAAGATAAGATAATGACATTAGAAACAGGTGTTTTGGCAAGCCTTGCCAACGCCGCAGTCGTAGTTAAAATAGGAAAAACTACGGTCCTTGTCACTGCAACAGCAAATAAAAATGTCCGCCCAGGAACAGATTTTTTCCCGTTAACTGTGGACTTTGAAGAACGCAGTTACGCTGCAGGGAAAATACCAGGATCATTCTTTAGGCGAGAAGGAAGGGCTAGTGAAACAGCAATTTTGGCTTGTCGGCTTACTGATAGGCCACTGAGACCACTATTCCCAGAAGGTTTTAGAAATGATGTTCACATTGTTGCAACAGTTTTAGGGGCTGATCAAGAAAACCCCTATGACGTGCCGGCGATAAATGCAGCTTCGGCCGCATTGTGTATCTCAGACATACCATTTCAAGGCCCGTTAGGATGTGTTCGGATTGCGTATGACCAAGATGGAGAGTGGATTTCTCACCCAACTTATGAAGAGGGTGAGCAAGCAACATTTGAAATGGTCGTAGCTGGACGTCTCTTGGAAGACGGGGATGTCGCAGTAATGATGGTAGAAGCTGGCGGTACCGAGAATTCATGGAAATATTTTGAGGCAGGAGCTCCAAAGGTCGATGAAAAGGTACTAGCTGAAGGTCTGGAATTTTCAAAAGGGCCTATTAAAGATGCCATAGCTCTTCAACAAGAATTAGTTAAAAGCGTAGGTGAATCAGAAACAATGGAATTTACCGTTGCTGTTGATTATTCATCAGAAATTATGGATGCCGTTGAAGAAGTCGGCTCAGAGAAAATTGCTGATAGTCAGAAAATTGCTGATAAAGCTGCACGTGGTGAAGCAGAATCTCAAGCAAGCGCAGAAATCCTTGAAACACTTGAAGCTAGATTTAGCGAAGTTGAAAATGCAACAACACAAATTAAATCAGCTATTCGTTCCCTAACTAAATCACTTGTTCGTAAACGAATAGTAGAGGAAGGGCTACGCATAGACGGGAGAACACCTACAGATCTTCGGAGTCTTTCATCCGAAGTTGGTATTCTGCCTACTGCTCATGGCTCAGGCTTATTTCAACGAGGTGAAACTCAAGTATTGAATATCACCACCTTGGGAACTAAGAGAATGGATCAGATGATTGATGGGATAGACCCAATCACGCGAAAACGGTATATGCACCATTACAATTTCCCGCCATTCTCAACCGGAGAAGCAGGATTTATGAGAGGTCCTAAGCGTCGCGAGATCGGACATGGAGCTTTAGCAGAAAGAGCCTTGATGCCAGTTGTTCCAAGTGAAGATGAGTGGCCTTACACACTAAGACTAGTCTCCGATGTAATGTCATCCAACGGATCAACGTCAATGGCTTCAGTCTGCTCATCAACCCTTTCGCTTATGGATGCTGGTGTCCCTATAAAGTCCCCAGTAGCAGGAATAGCGATGGGATTGGTATATGCAGAAGGTAAATACACTACCCTCACTGATATTTTGGGGGCAGAAGATGCTTTCGGTGACATGGATTTCAAAGTAGCTGGAACATCAGAATTTATAACAGCTTTGCAGCTCGACACTAAAATTGAAGGAATACCAGCGGATGTATTAGCTGCTGCACTGGACCAAGCTAAGGATGCCAGAATGCAAATTCTCGCTGTCATGACCGAAGCTATTCCAGAACCTCGAGATGATGTTCGTGATGTAGCACCAAAAATCATTAGCTTCGAAATACCTCTTGATAAAATTGGCGAGGTTATTGGTCCTAAAGGGAAAGTCATTAATGCTATTCAGCAAGAAACTGGAGCAGAAGTAATCGTTGATGATGATGGCGTGATGGGAACCGTTTCTGTAGCGGGTACAGATCGAGATGCAGTTTATGAAGCTGAGCGTCAGATCAATTTGATTCTTGATCCACCTACAGCAGATGTAGGAGGGGTTTACAACGGTAAGGTAGTGAATATCACTAACTTCGGAGCCTTTGTCAACATCCTTCCAGGACGTGATGGTCTACTCCATATCTCAAAAATTGGTAGAGGTAAAAGAATTAAACGAGTAGAGGATGTCTTAGAACTTGGACAAGAAATTGAAGTTCGTGTCGAAGATATTGATCCCAATGGGAAAGTCAGTCTTGTTCTAACCGATGAAGCTGAACCGAATAATGCACCTTCTGAACGAGAAGAAGAGAAACCTTCCAATAAAGAGAAAAATGAACCTACTGATGCTACTAATGATCGTCAAGCAAGCTTCGAAGAAGAATTCGAAGAGAGTTTGGCCGAGGAACTTGGCGAACTAGGTCCAGAAGCTATTGGTGGAAATCGTCAGAATAACAGAAATAGGCGAAATAAAGGTCGTGGAGGCCGAGGTAAGTAGTTAATCTTTGCTTAAGAGAAAACCTTTTAATTTAATATGCCCCAGTATTGCCAGACTCATGGCAGTATTGACATATGGCTAATATCAAAGTTGGTGTGCTTGGAGCAGGTGGACGGATGGGTTCAACTGTATGTCAAGCAGTTATTAACGACCCGATGACTTCTTTAGATTGTGCTGTTGACCAAGATGCACCTGGAAATACAATAGACAACTGTAGTTTGGAAATAGTTAGTGACCTGTCAACTATCGTGGACGTGGACGTCGTAGTCGATTTCACTATTGTTGATGCATCAAGAAACCATCTTCCTATTCTTGCTGAAAGAGGCATGAATGTTGTAGTGGGAACTAGCGGTTTAGAAGAAAGCGATATTGATAATCTAAAAGCATGTTTTACTTCAAGTAGTTGTCTCATAGTCCCAAACTTTTCTATCAGCGCAGTTCTAATGATGAGAGCCGCGCAAATGGCAGCGCCCTATTTCGACACTATAGAGATACTTGAGTATCACCATAATAAAAAAATTGATGCTCCTTCCGGCACAGCAATTGCCACAGCAGAGAAATTGCAAGCAGCGGTACAAAATCTTCATCTTGACCCAACAGAAAAAGTAGTTCTTGATGGGGCTCGTGGAGCGAAAGGAAAAACGCAAATACCTATACACAGCATTCGAATGGAAGGAATGCTTGCACATCAGGAAATTCTCATGGGTACTTCAGGGCAGACTTTAACTATAAGGCAGGACAGCTATGACAGATCTTCTTTTATGCCAGGGGTCCTATTAGCAATAAAGAAAATTTCAGGCACCTCTGGAGTTACGGTAGGGCTTGAATCGATTCTGGATGTCTAAAAAGTTTTTCGTTAACGTACTTATTTTTATTGCGGCTCTGACAATGGTGACGTTAGGGTTTTGGCAACTCAGTCGACATTCCGATAAAAAAGAAATCAACAATACAATAAATGATCGTATTCTTGAAAATCCGGTCAATCTTGCAGATCTTAGGATCGATCAACAAACTGAAAGTAGCCTCACCAATATCGAATATCGTTCAGTTCAAGCCACAGGTTTGTTTAAACATTCAGACAGTATTCTTGTTCGTAATCGCCCACTTAATGGAAGCCCAGGTTATTGGCTCCTTACTCCTTTTGATTTAGGAAATGGAAGAGTCGTAATCGTCAATAGGGGGTGGCTTCCTATTGCCGCCGAAGATTTCAGGCAAACTAATTCAGATCAAATCACGATAGAAGGAATTATCCGAAAAACACAGGTAGCTTCGGGTCTCCAAAGGGAAGATTCTAAAGAAGGGAAGTTGGCTAGTTTGGGAAGGGTTGACCTGAGCCGATATCAACAACAACTTGAATACGAAATTCTTCCGGTGTTCATACAGGTAATCAATCAGGATCCACCGCAATCCAGCAATTTCCCCAAAATGCTGTCAATCCCTGAATTTAAAGAAGGGCAGCACCTGAATTATGCAGTCCAGTGGTTTATCTTTGCGACTATAACAATCATCGGTTATCCATTAGTGTTTTTTAGAAATAGAAGAAAGAAAGATAAAGGTTTTGGCCAATCAGATATTCCAATTGATTACCTCTAACTGGAAAATTGCGAAGAAATACACTCATGACTGCTAGTCTCCATAAGAGAGTGAAAGGAAATGCTATGCCCCAGTTTGGAAGAGTTCTTACGGCTATGGTTACCCCCTTTACTCAATCAGGTGATTTGGATTTGGAAGAAGCATCAAGACTTGCTCGTTGGCTGGTAGAGAACGGAAACGACGGTCTTGTTGTAGCTGGAACCACAGGTGAGTCACCTACGCTGACACATGACGAACAAGTTGCTTTAATAGAGGCAGTAGTTAGTGCTGTTGATGTTCCAGTTGTTGCCGGGACTGGAAGTAATGACACTTCAGCCGCAATTGAATTAACTAAACGAGCGGAAGAAGTAGGTGCTGCCGGGATTCTAAGTGTGACCCCGTACTACAATCGCCCTTCGCAAAATGGGTTAATAAATCATTTCACTCGCATCGCAACTGCCACAGAACTACCCGTAATGCTTTATGACATTCCTGTGCGGAGTGGAAGAAAAATAGAAACGAAAACCTTACTTGAGTTAGCACACGGTGTTGAAAACATTGTTGCATTGAAAGATGCGGCAGGGAACCCTAGTGAAACCGCTTCGTTTCTTGCATCTGCTCCCAATAACTTTGAAATTTACTCTGGCGATGATTCTCTCAATCTTGCACTTCTTGCAATTGGTGCTGTCGGCGTAATCGGTGTAGCAACACATTGGACAGGGCTTGAACACCAAAATTTAATAGAAGCTCTTCTTAACGGCGACATAAAACTAGCCCAAACAATAAATGGCGCATTGCAGGATTCGTTTGATTATGAATCATCACTAGATGCTCCGAACCCTGTTCCAACAAAAGTGATGATGAACTTATTGGGTTTCAATGTCGGTGTAGGCCGCCCTCCGATGGATGTTGTTCCTGACGGGCTTCATGAACTAGCAAAAAGCGTTATTTCTCAGACATTAATTGGGAAATTAATGCAAATCGCATAAGCATAATCTATGGCTATGGATGACAATATCGCTGTAACTTTTTTAGGTGGTCTTGGAGATATAGGTCGCAATTGCGCCGTTATTGAATCAAAGGATCAAATTCTGCTTCTAGACTGTGGACAACTTTTTCCTGATGAGGCTATGCCTGGGGCCCATTCAGTACTTCCTGATTTTAGTTATTTGAATGACAGGTTTGAAAAAATAGTCGGCTGTATAGTAACTCACGGACATGAGGACCATATTGGCGCCTTATCGCATGCGCTTCGGTTAGCGGAGTTTCCTATCTATGGGTCAGCTTTTACGTTAGGGATGGTTAGGCATCGACTGGATGAAGTAAGTTTGATGGGTAGAACAGAGTTGATTCCCATTCAGGACGGGGAAACACTTTCTATCGGAGATTTTGAATGCGAGTTTCTTCCTGTCACACATTCAATACCCAGAGGTCTTATCTCGGCAATTAGAACCTCTCAAGGACTTATTCTTCATTCTAGCGATTTCAAACTAGATCTAAATCCCATTGATGGAAGACTCACAAACCTTAAAAGAATAAATGAGTTATCTAAGGAGCCGGGAATCCGATTACTGCTATGTGACTCAACCAATGCAGAAATACCTGGGGAAAGTATCTCCGAATCTGCCGTAGGCGTTGAACTCAAGAAAGTTTTTCACGATAATGAAGGCAAACGTATCATCACAGCGTGTTTTTCAAGTCATATTCATCGAGTCCAACAGATAGTTGATATTGCAGTCAGTCAAGGAAGAAAGGTTGCCACATTAGGGTTCTCCATGAGAAGGAATGTGGGTCTAGCTAGAGACCTAGGGATTCTTGCGTTAGCCGAAGATGACCTTATTGATATTTCAGAAGTCAATTCATACCCACCTGAAAAAATCTGTGTTATCAGCACGGGTTCTCAAGCAGAATCTAGATCCTCATTGTTCTTAGCTGCCAATGGGAAGGGCCGATGGTTGGAAATTGGAACTGAGGACGTGATTATTCTTTCCTCTAGAACAATACCTGGAAATGAAAAACGCATAGGAAGAATGATCAACTACTTAAATCGGCGTGGAGCAAACGTCATAAGTGCTGATTTCCTTAATATACATACAAGCGGACACGGTCATCAGGATGAACTCACGTCCCTTCATCAAGCAGCCAAAGCAGACTGGTTGGTTCCCGTTCACGGTGAATACCGGCATTTAATCGCCCACAAAAATCTGGCTGTGGGAAATGGTATGTCAGCCGAGAGGGTTCTTGTTCCTGTGGATGGGGACCAAGTGATTTTAGGAAAAGACGGCTTAACTCTTAAAAGGAAAGTTTGTGAAGGCAGTTACGTATTTGCGCAAGGGGCATTAACAGAGAGAGAACATGGTGTTTTTGCCGAAAGAATAACTTTAGGAGAAGAAGGTTGTGTCGTAATTAGCCTTACAGTTGATTTGCATGATTGCACAATAGTTGCCGGACCAACTGTAATAAGTAAAGGTTGGGCCAATAATGGCATTGCAAGCGATTACGAAAGAGAAATCATGGGGTTAGTAACTGAGGGAATCAGTAAAATGTTAAACGGTGGGGGGCAGATTAACCCTGAGGGAATAAGTCAAAAGGTAAGAAGGATTGCTGGTGGATTTGTTAATGAAGAAACGAAACGACGTCCTATGATTATTCCGATAGTTAGTCTCGCTAAGTAAGAAATTCACGTCGCGTTATAAGCCTAACTGTCGCCTGCTATACCCAAAAAACCATGTGGATAGTGTTACCGTTGAGCTTATTGTGGCTAAATCTAAAGTAAAAGTTAATCGTGCTTCTAAGAAAGAAAAAGAAGTAGATGCTCTAAACAAAAAAGAAAAAATTTCAAAAAAGGACAAGCAAGAATTACGCGAAAATTCTAGTAAGTCTCTGATAGGCATCGCAGGCCGAACTTTTAGGTCTGCTTTTTCGGGTCACAAAGCAGACCTCATTAGTCTTGGGCTCATAGTCATAGGGCTAGTCGCAGCACTAGGCCTTTATTTTGGTACTGCTGGAATCGTGGGTAAGGCAATAGGACCGTGGGTCTTCCGGTCAATCTTTGGATTTGTGGGTTACTTAGCTCCAGCAGCACTCATTGCGGCTGGAATTTACTTAACCTTTGAAGTGCCTGAAGAGGAAGAATCATCGAGCCCAAAAGGCAACTCCTCACGTTTTGCGCCACTTTCTATAGGAAGTCTGTTTATCTTTTCTGCTATTTGCGGTCTTTCTCACTTAAATACCGATGCAGGTAGTTATGGGCTTTCTAGTATCGGAGAACTTAAAAAAGGTGGTGGTGCTTTAGGCTATCTAGTTGGTTCGCCGTTACGAGCAGCATTTGAGCAAATTGGTGCGACATTTGTATTAATAGCTATAGGTCTTGTCGGCGTTATAGTCATAACTGGAATGACGTTTAGAGAGTCATTATCAAAGACTTGGCTACTTCTGAGGGGTATTTATAGAGCTATTGCCAATACTATCTTTCTTGCTATGGGAGAAACTAAAGAAGAAATTGCCCAACGGAAAGGAAGTTCAGAAGCGCCTCTTATTCAAATCGATGGAGAATCGCGACCCGTAGGTAAAGGCAAGAAAGAGTCGAAGAAGCTAAAAAGTGAAGCCTCTTCTGATTCAAGCGATAAAAACATGTCCCAAGAGAATAAGGATGATGCTACTGAATCCGATAACAAATCTAAAAGCCTCATTTCGTCCAAAGCAGAAGACCCGGTTATATCCGGTGAACAACTCGAAATTGAATTAGGTCCTGCAGCTAAGGGCTCTGTGTGGAAACTACCCTCAGATAAGATTCTAGTGCGTTCCGCATCGCAGGATATCAATGAGAAACTTGTTGAAGAAAGAGGTCGCGTTCTCGAAAGAGCATTGGCAGCACATGGAGTTGAGACACGTCTGGTTGGGATGGTCGTAGGCCCTACCGTCACAAGATACGAACTGGAATTAGGCGCTGGAGTAAAAGTTTCAAGGGTGACAACGCTTAACAAAGATATTGCCTACGCAATGGCATCTGCTGATGTCAGAATACTCGCACCTATTCCCGGCAGGCAGGCCATTGGTGTTGAGGTTCCTAACAACGAACGACAAGTCGTCGCTCTAGGGGACGTGCTCAGCTCTGTCGAAGCCCAAAGGGCAACTCATCCACTTGAAGTTGCAATTGGAAGAGATATTAATGGGAAATCTATAGTCATGAATTTATCTGAAATGCCTCATATTCTCATAGCCGGAGCGACTGGGGCAGGAAAAAGTTCGTGTATCAACAGTATTGTTACTTCTGCCTTAATGAGATCAACTCCTGAAACTTTAAGAATGATACTTATTGATCCAAAACGTGTTGAGATGTCGCAATACGAACGTGTGCCACATTTACTTACCCAACCAGTTGTTGATCCTAAAAAAGCTGCTAACGCTCTGCAATGGGCTTGTCGAGAAATGGACCGACGGTATGAACTCCTTGCAGAAGTTCGATTTAGGGATATAGCCGGATACAACGCAGCATATGATAAAGGCTCAATTGAAGCCCCCCCTAGCGCTATAAATCCAGATGGGTCTCCCAAGACCTATTCTCGACTCCCGTTTATTTTAGTTGTCGTCGACGAACTTTCAGATCTAATGATGGTTGCTCCTCGAGATGTTGAGGACTCAATTTGTAGGATTGCCCAAAAAGCACGTGCAGTTGGTATTCATCTTGTTGTTGCTACACAACGACCTTCTACAAATGTAATTACTGGAGTAATCAAAGCGAATATACCCGCGCGAATTGCTTTTGCTGTTTCTAGCTTGACGGATAGTCGTGTGATTCTTGATCAAGGCGGAGCAGAAAGACTCGTCGGACAGGGCGATATGTTACTCTTGGACCCCAAGTCTTCAAGCCCTCACCGTATCCAAGGGGCTTGGGTAAGCGAAGATGAGGTTAAGCGCGTTGTTGGGGCATGGAGAAAACAAGCAGATCAATTGAAGGGAAAAGGGAAGGTTGATGAAATATCAACTCAACAATCCATAACGGAACAACCTACGTCCGCATCGGCAGAAGGACTTCCTGGAGGGACAACGGGCGATGCTGGAGATGACGAATTGCTTCTCAAGGCTATTGAGCTAGTTGTTGATTCTCAACTCGGGTCGACTTCGATGCTTCAACGCAAACTTCGTGTGGGATTTGCAAGAGCAGGAAGAATCATGGATTTACTAGAGGATCGCGGAATCGTTGGCCCTAGTGAGGGGTCTAAGCCTAGAGAAGTTTTGATGACTGCTGAGCAAATAAGCGACCAGAAGAGTGCCGGTGAAGGGCCAGTGTAGGCGCCTTTAAATCATGCTACTTAATATTGTTTTTCTGATCGCCGGTATTGCTGTTCTTGGCTACAGCGCTGATTTACTTGTGGAGGCTTCAAGTAGGCTAGCAAGACAACTAGGGGTCTCTATTGTCGTCGTAGGAGCTGTAATTGTTGGTTTCGGCACAAGCATGCCAGAGATGGCTGTCTCAACAGTAGCTGCTGCGAGGGACGACCTTAACCTAGCGACAGGGAATGTCATAGGATCAATAATTGCGAATCTGTCGTTAGTTCTAGGCGGTGCGGCTTTAATAGGGAAAATCCATATTCCAAAGACAATTCTTTCGTTGCATGTCCCTTTATCAATGTTCTCCGTATTCTGTTTCTGTCTTTTCATACAAGGGGATCTTCATAGGTATGAGGGTTTTATTCTACTTTTTATACTGGTCCTTTCACTTACAGTTATGGTCAGAAGTGGCGATAAGAATCCAGTTTTCTTTTCAGAAGAAAGCAGCGATTTAGCTTCTGGACAATCGCAAATTCCGACTGAGAGTAATAAGCAGGATTTCCTTAAACGGGACTTGTTGGCAACTATCGTATCTCTTGTAGGAGTAATAGTTTCCTCGTATTTTATCACCGAAGGTTCAATAGGTCTTGCGGAGGAATGGGGTATTGGAAGTGGCTTCGTAGGGGCAAGCCTAGTGGCAGTAGGTACTTCTTTGCCTGAGTTAGTAGCATCTATCGCAGCCGTTCGGAAGGGAAAACCTGAAATGATTCTAGGAACAATTCTGGGGTCAAATATTTTCAACGGTGCCGCTATCGGCGCTTCAATGGGTATTTTTGGCCCAGGAAAGATTAACGAGTCTGCTCTAACTGGCTCAATAACCATTGGAACGCTCGTTCTAGTAGCTGCAGTTTGGATTTGGAAAGGCTTTTCGCAGAAGCCATTGGGACGGTTAGGGGCTCTAGGCCTTTTATTGATTTATGGCTCTTGGATGTTCTTTGTAGGGACATGAGTAAGCTATACAAAAAATTAGAGAAACGGTATTCCTATATAAGTTGTGTCGGTACGATCAAAGGATGACAGAAACCTACTGGATCGAGACTCTTGGATGTCCTAAGAATGAGGTCGATAGTGAGAAGCTTGCTGGGACATTGCATCAAGAAGGAATGATCCTCGCTGATTCGGTTAACGAAGCGGATTTAGTCGTCGTAAATACCTGCGCTTTTATAGAGGATGCTCAGAAGGAGAGCATCGAAACAGTTCTAGCTATAAATGATATACGCCACTCGAAATCAGAGTTAGTTGTTACTGGGTGCATGGCAGAACGATACGGGGATGACCTGCACGAAGCACTTGACGAGGATGTTGACGCTGTTGTTGGGTTTGGTGTTCCTGTGACTCTCAAAAAGAAACCTGTTGTCCCTGAATTTGATCTATTGAATTTACCACGACCTAAATCTGATCGACCTTGGGGTTACGTTAAAGTTGCGGAAGGTTGTGACCGTATTTGCGGTTTTTGCTCGATCCCATCATTTCGTGGAGCTCAAAGATCTAGAACATTACATTCAATTCTTCAAGAGATTGAATTAATGGATCTTCAAGAAGTAGTTCTGGTCGCTCAAGATTTAGCTTCATATGGGAGGGATGTCGCTGAAGATATCTCGATTTCTGATCTCTATAACCAAGTTCTTGATCTTGTTCCCTGGGTTCGGCTTCTCTACTTATACCCTTCTAGCCTGACAGAATCTCTAACAGGGCAAATTGCTAACAGTGCCGTTCCATATTTTGATCTGAGCTTACAGCATGTTTCTAGCCCGTTATTAAGGCGAATGCGCCGCTGGGGTAATAGCCAAAAATTTACTGATCTAATTGCAAGAATCAGAAGTCAGAATAGTGAGGCGGTTTTTCGAACGAACTTTATCATTGGATACCCTGGGGAAACTGAAGATGATCATGATAAGTTGTTGTATTTTGTTGAGGAAAACCAAATTGATTGGTGTGGGTTTTTCTCCTACTCCCGAGAGGAAAATACTTATGCCGCTGCGTTGGACGGGCAACTTAGCGCAAGTCTTGTCCGAGAAAGGTTGCAAGAGCTAAATGAATTGCAAGATTCTATTACTGCTAGTCGAAGAGATGCCCTTATAGGTAAAGAAATAGATGTTCTCGTCGATGCAGATGGGGTTGGTAGAAGTTTTCGGGAGGCTCCAGAGATTGATGGCATAGTTCATGTCCCAAAAAATCTTGAGGTTGGAATGTTTTCAACGGTTAAAGTGACTGAAGCAACCGGAATAGATCTCGTAGCAAGCAACAATTTTTAATAATGGAACCAATAAACAGAAAGTCAACATCTAATCTCGCAAAAGATATTTTGACCCCTGCTAATCTAATCACGATCACGAGAATTCTTGCTTCACCAATTCTTTTTATTCTCATTCTCTCGGCAGATAGTGACGGTGGAGCATCATGGGGCGCTTTTGTGCTTGGTCTAATCTTCGGGATCAGCGATGCTTTTGATGGGTTGATAGCGAGAGCAACTGGAAGCGTCACTAAACTAGGAGCTTTTCTAGATCCTCTAGCTGACAAGGTAGTCGTATTGGGGTGCATGCTTTCTCTTCTTTCAATCGGTAAGTTCAATTGGATTCCAGTAGTTCTTATTTTCGTGAGGGAATTTGGCATTTCTACATACCGATTTTGGGTCGTGCGTAAAGGGGTAGTCATTCCTGCAACAAACTTGGCTAAATGGAAAACTTTTGCACAAGGTACGACACTTTTGGTTGCAGTTTTGCCCCCAGTTGCTGATATCAACTGGTTAGTCAATACTATGCTCTGGTTTGCAGTTGCTATGACCTTAATATCAGGTTGGCAATATATCCGAACAGGTAACGAGGTTTCTCAAGTCGGGAAGGATAAGTGATGAAAAGAATAAGTTGCGAAGTAGTTGCTGTAGGAACAGAACTTCTACTCGGTCAGATAGTTGATACCAATTCATCATGGATAGGTGAGCAGCTAGCACTTTCAGGTATTGATAGTTATTTCCAGACCAAAGTTGGAGACAACCCAGACAGAATTAAGGCGGTGTTGCGGCAAGCTCTTGATAGGTCTGATGTTGTTATAGTTTGTGGGGGTTTAGGGCCCACGCAAGATGACCTGACAAGGGACATGATTGCCGAGGTGATGGGTGTCGAATTGATTTTAAACGAAAGCATAGCTGGACGGATAGAAGCAATGTTTGCTGGGAGAAACCGCCCAATGCCCGAGAATAACCTTAGGCAGGCTATGGTTCCTGATGGCGCAGAAGCTCTTCCAATAATGCCCGGGACAGCACCGGGTTTGAAAGCGCAATTAGGAGATAAAACTATTTATGCGGTTCCTGGCGTTCCCTGGGAAATGAAACAAATGGTTGAAGAAGCAATTCTTCCAGATATAAGAATGCAGGCTGGATCAACTTCTGTAATACGATCCAAGACATTAAGAACTTGGGGCGATTCGGAGTCCGGATTGGCTGAGAAACTATCAGATGAGATAGTGCGGCTTGATCATGCTGGAGAGGTGACTATTGCATTCTTAGCAAGCGGCATAGAAGGTCTTAAGGTAAGACTCACAGCTAAAGGTGAAGATGAGGCATCTGTATTTTCTATTCTAGAAGACGAAGCTCAGAGGGTTTCATCGATTCTGGGTGAAGAAGTAATTTTCAGTTATGACGATGAGCCCATGGAAGCTGCATTACTTAATATTTGCCGTAGCCAGGGTCTTACCCTAGGACTGGCTGAGTCAATGACGGGTGGACTTATTTCTAGCCGCATAACGGATATTCCGGGGGCAAGTGATGTCTATAAGGGTTCGATCGTTGCTTATTCCAATAGTGCGAAAAACCAAATATTAAATGTTTTAGAATCAGAAGTGATCTCTGAGAAAGCAGTAGAAGCCATGGCGGTAGGGGCTATTCAATCGTTACAGTGTGATGTTGCAATAGCTGTTTCTGGTAATGCTGGCCCAACTGCTACAGAAGGCGAAGTAGGCCGGGTATGGATGGCGACAACGGTTGATGGGATCACTGAAGCCTTTACAGTCAAGTGGCCATTTGACCGAAGCAGAATTCGTCAATTTACAACAATCACTGTTCTGAATGCTTTACGACTCCGTCTTCTCGCTCGCAACAAGTGAGTCATCTGTCCACCTATCTATGAAGGTAAGTAAAATCCCCGAGACCTGATCAATGTGCGCTGAGTAGAGATTTGTTCCGTGTTCTTGGCCAGGTAGCTCTAAAAATTGCGTTGCTGCAGCGGCAGTCTCAATTTCCCTAGCACTGGATGTAAATGGTGGATCATTTTCAGCCACAATTAATAGGAGCGGAATTAGCATCGAGCTAACAGCACCAAGTGCATTGATCCGGCCAAATGATGTAGGCGGGGATAGTGCTGCAACCCCTTGAACATCAATTTCGGCAGCTATTTCTATTGCGGCCGTTCCTCCCATGGAGGCTCCAATCAGGATTACCTGTTTGGCCCCCTTCGCTCGAACATATGCAACTGCGGCTTCTAGGTCCCTATCCATTCTTGTATCTCTTGTCCCAGTTGATTTTCCATAACCGCGAAAATCAAATGTCATAACTTTATAGCCTGAGGTACTAGCTAGTCGTGCGAATGGAAACCATGAAGTTTGGTTTCGTCCTCTCATGTGGGAAAGAATTACAGCTATCTCACCATCACCAAAGATGGACCCCCAAAGGTCCTCAGAGTCTTCGGTGCGGAACCGAACCGTTTCCGTTGCGCCAGACTCTCCAATATCGTCAGCTAGTTGAACGAATTGATTAGAGTTAATGGGACTCTCGATGCTTGATGAACATGCCGGAAGTGCAGAAAGTATTAAGACGATTGAAAGTGCTATTGGTAAATGAGTTTTAAACCAGCGACACAAAACTATATCTCATCAACTTCAGGCCGCAATTGAAGTGAAGCGGAATTCATGCAAAACCGCTCTCCGGTCGGAGGGGGGCCATCATTGAAAACATGGCCCAGGTGGGCACCACAAGCTGCACAGACAGCTTCAGTGCGAATCATGCCATAGGAATGGTCTGATATTCTTTTAACTGATTCTGTTTGTAAAGCTTCGGAGAAACTTGGCCAGCCCGTGCCGGAGTCAAATTTTGTCTCACTTGAGAAAAGGAGTGCGTCACAGACAATGCAATGGTAAGTTCCTTTTGTTTTTGTATCCCAATAGCAGCCTGTAAATGCACGCTCTGTGCCCGCTTCTTGAGTTACGTAAAACTGTTCATCAGAAAGACGTTCACGGATTTCAGATGCGGTTTCTTCGGTATTTGTCATAGACCCTCCTGATTGAATGCAATGTAATCTAGACACTAAACTAGGCCGATAAAGGAGGAAACGCTGCTTTTTTCGATAAATCCTTGACCGAACAAGCGTTCGTAATTACAATCATGTAACGATAAAGAAATGTCATACCCCCTACCTATGGTTAGCAAATAGCAAATAAAAGTTAAACCAATAAGAACAAGGTGAAAATATGGAAAATGAAAAAGCGTTAGATTTAGCTCTCAGCCAAATTACCAAACAGTTTGGTGAAGGTGCAGTAATGAAAATGGGTGAGAAATCAGCTATGCAAATAGAGTCAATCCCGACTGGGGCACTAGCTCTCGACTTAGCGCTTGGAGTTGGAGGACTTCCACGGGGCCGAGTGACAGAAATCTATGGACCAGAATCTTCTGGAAAGTCAACGTTAGCTACGCATGTAGTCGCCGAAGCGCAAAGAAATGGTGGAATTTGCGCTTATATAGATGCGGAGCATGCAATGGACCCTGTTTACGCTAAGGCTATAGGTGTTGATGTTGATGAACTACTTATTTCTCAACCAGATACTGGTGAGCAAGCTTTAGAGATCGTAGACACACTTGTACGTTCGGGAGCTATTGACGTTATTGTTATTGATTCTGTCGCAGCGCTTACTCCAAGAGTTGAGTTGGAAGGAGAAATGGGGCAAAGTCATGTAGGTCTTCAAGCTCGCTTAATGTCTCAGGCTCTTCGAAAGTTAACAAGTAATTTAAATAAAACGAAAACTATTTGTATCTTTATTAATCAATTACGAGAAAAAATCGGAGTTATGTTCGGCTCTCCAGAGACTACCCCTGGTGGTAGAGCATTAAAATTTTACTCTTCTGTTCGACTTGATATTAGAAGAATCGAATCTCTTAAATCAGGCGTTGAGATAGTAGGGAACCGAACCCGTGTGAAAGTAGTAAAAAATAAATGCGCACCACCCTTTAGGCAAGCCGAATTTGACATAATGTACGGCAAAGGAATCAGCCGTGAAGGGTCGCTTCTTGACACTGGCGTAGACATGGACATTATTACTAAATCAGGAGCTTGGTACACCTATGAGGGTGAACAACTCGGGCAGGGAAGAGAGAACGCTAAAGTTTTCCTTAGCGAGAATCCAGAAATAATGATGGAAGTAGAGAACAAAATATGGGCAATCGTAAACCCTGACAGTGAACTAGAAGAATTCACTGAAGTAGACGATGAACCAATCTCGATTGAAGATTAAATTCTATTACTTTATCGGATTGTAGGAAGGCTATTTGCCTCTAACCTATAACTGATGACGAAAAGATACTCTATCCAAACCTATGGATGTCAAATGAACGAGCATGACTCAGAGAAAATCTCTGGGTTGATGGAAGATGCTGGTCTTAGACGAGTCTCAGAAGTGGAATCTGCTGATGTAGTAGTTATAAATACCTGCTGCATTAGAGAGAATGCTGATAATAAATTTTATGGTCACCTTGGAAATCTGAAAGTACTGAAGGAAACAAAACCAAATTTAAAAATAATGGTTGGTGGTTGCCTCGCCCAAAAAGATCAAGAATTAATTAGAGAACGCGCTAACCATGTAGATGTTGTCTTTGGAACTCACAACTTGGATCGGGTTGTGGATCTCTTGATAGAGAGTGAACAAGGTCCCGTAGTTGAAATAATTGAACCCACTCAACATGAATTGGATTCCTTCGGAAGTGCACCTCTCCCCACGCGAAGGGAAGTTTCATATGCGGCTTGGATGACCATACAAAGCGGATGTGATAACGCATGCGCATTTTGCATCGTTCCTCAAGTGCGGGGACCTGAAGTAAGTCGATCTTTTGAAGATCTCGTTCAAGAAGCTAAAAATTTAGTTTCGGATGGTGTTTCAGAGATTACGTTACTTGGTCAAAATGTAAATAGTTACGGTCGAGATTTGACGCTTAAACTTAGGTCGCAAACGCCAAGTGATGCAGATAAATCTATTGCTGGTTCTATTTGGGCGGGTAATAAAAAACGAACACCGAGACCTCTTTTCGCCGACCTTCTGAGGTCTATTGGAGATATTCCGGACCTTCGAAGAGTCCGTTACACTAGCCCTCACCCTAAGGATTTACGTGAAGATGTTATGTACGCCATGGCAGAAACCAGCAGTGTGTGTGAACATCTTCACTTTCCGCTCCAATCTGGTAGCGACTCTATATTGTCGCGAATGCATCGCGGCTACACAGCTGAAAAGTACTTGCAGCGAATTGAACAAGCACGTTCGATAGTCCCAGATCTAGCTGTCACAACAGATATTATTGTTGGCTTTCCGGGAGAAACTGAAAGTGACTTTGAGCAAACACTGGAAGTCGCAGCTAATGCTGAGTTTGATAGTGGATTTACTTTTGTTTTTTCACCCCGACCTGGAACGGAAGCGGCTGAGATGGAAGAGGACTACTGCGACCGAGACGTAGTTGTAGATCGTTATGAGCGACTAAGAGCAGTTATACAAAGATCGGGATTGATTAAACATCAAGAGCGAATAGGTAAAGTTGAGCGTGTGATCATAGAGGGTGCTAGTAAAAAAGACCCTTCGTTGGTCTCTGGTAGAACAAGACAAAATAAACTAATTCATTTTCCTGCAAAGGATTTATCAGAAGGAACTCTTGCTCTCGCACGACCCACACATGCTGCCCCAAACTATTTGATGGGCGAACTGATTGAGGTTTTGGAAAAACCTCGTAAAAAAACAAGAATTCCTGTGGTAGCTGGGTGACTTTAAACGGAACTCATCCACTTTTGGCTCTCGTCGGAACTACAGCATCTGGAAAATCCTATGTAGCTATGGAGTTGGCCAAAAGCGTTACGGGATTAGAAATAATTTCAGTTGACTCTATGCAAATCTACAGAGGTATGGACGTGGGAACAGCAAAACCTTCAGAAGAGGATTTGCGCTTAGTTCCTCACCATATGATTGATCTTGTCGACCCTCACGAAGAATTTACAATTAGTGAATTTCAGAAAGAAGCAAAAAAAGTTCTCAATACTCTACAGCAGCGTAAATCGACACCTTTATTAGTTGGTGGTACTGGACTTCACCTACGAACTATTATTGATAATCTGACAATTCCTAGTCAATACCCGCAGGCTCGGTCAGAGATAGAATCTGAGCCGGATACGGAAAAGCTATATACCCAACTGCAAGATTTGGATTCACTTGCTGCTTCACGAATTGAAAAGAATAATCGTCGAAGAATTGTCAGGGCTTTGGAAGTTACGGTTGGCAGTGAAAAAAAATTTTCTAGTTATGGACCGGGATTGCAGCAGTACCCTGAGAGCGAATACAAATTGTATGGACTTCGATGGTCAAGAGAAGCAATTGATAGAAGGATTCTTGAAAGGTACGAGTGGCAACTAAAAAATGGATTTTTTGACGAAGTGCAGAGATTATCTCAGAGCTCGAAAGGGATATCCAGAACAGCTTCCCAAGCTTTAGGCTATAAACAATTCCTAGAGCATTTAAGAGGCAATCTCAGTTTTGACGAAGCGCTTGAAAAAGCAATAATCGACACCAAAAAATTTGCTCGTAAGCAAGAACGATGGTTTCGACGTGACCCTAGAATTAATTGGATTGAGATTAAGCAAGATCCTTTAGAGGCTGTTCCGATTCTTATGAAAGAATATAGATAATGCAATTTGTTAAATACCATGGATTAGGGAATACATTTCTTATCGGACTTGCTTCGCGCTTGCCAGAGAATCCATCTAAGCTTGCTCAAACGCTATGTGGGGCACAGACAGGTCTAGGAGCAGACGGTTTAATCTTTGGTATAAGTTGCGGTGATGAAGATATAGAAACGCAAATGGTTTTATTTAACGCTGACGGTAGTCGTGCTGAAATATCAGGAAATGGGATTCGATGCTTAGCTCACGAACTTTTCTCACAGAATGGGTTTATTGGCCCTTTATTGATATTAACTGATGCTGGTGTTCGTGAAATTAAATTCATAGAAGGTAATAGTGATGAAGCCTTAATTGAGGTAAATATGGGTCAAGTAACATTTGGTCCCAAAATAGAATTTGCCCACTTAGGGATTGTAAACGATTTTGACATACCCCAAATTGGAACCGTAGACGTTGGTAATCCCCATATCGTTCTTCAAGTTCGCGATATTAGTTTGGTAGATATTGGGGTGCTCGGGTCAACGGTTGAATCAGCATGGAATGATGACGGGATAAATGTGCATGCAATGGAAGTGATCAGTAGAGATGAGATATCTATATTGACATGGGAACGAGGAGTGGGTGTTACAGAAGCTTGCGGAAGTGGGGCTATCGCCTCTTCAGCTTCGGCTTATCAATGGGGTTTGGTAGGGGAGAATGTCACTGTTTCTATGGCTGGCGGAGAAGCGCATGTTTCGTACCATAAAGAAGGATTCTTACTCAAAGGAAGCTCTGTTCGGATGAATAGCCATGAGGTTTCGATTAGTGGTTGATGTACAGCCTGACGATCAAAGCTCTTCTCACCGCGGAGGTTTCGGATCACTTGGAGGCGAAGAGCGCGGCTTTATAGATCGCTCTTTCCGAGAGAGGATAATTTTAGTAGGAGTAGATAGCGAAAGTACTCCAAATTATTCAATAGATACCCAGATGGACGAGCTTCAACAATTAGTCCTAACAGCCGGAGCTGACGTTGTAATGCGTGTTATTCAAAAAAAATCTACGCCTGATGCAGCAACGTATATAGGGCGTGGAAAAGCTTTAGAGATATATGCTACGGCTGAAGAATTAGATGCTGATACCGTTGTCTTTAATAACGAGTTAACCCCTGCTCAACAGTTCAATCTTGAAAAAATCTTCAAACGATCTGCTATCGATAGAACGGCAGTGATTCTTGATATCTTTGCGCAGAATGCGAGTACTCCAGAAGGAAAATCGCAAGTTGAGCTTGCCCAACTCCAGTATTTATTACCTCGCCTTCGTGGGCGAGGGGGGACTTTAAGTCAGCAGGCTGGGGGAATTGGCGCTCGCGGCCCAGGAGAGACGAAATTGGAAATTGATCGACGGCGGCTAGTTAGAAGAATCCATAAACTGCAAAAACAATTAGTTGCTATAAGTTCAACTCGTTCAAACCAATCAAAGAGGCGACGTAAATCAGTTAACCAAACCGTCGCAATCGTCGGGTACACCAATGCGGGTAAGTCAACATTGTTGAACCGTTTAATTGATGCGGCAGACGATGCGTATGTTGCAGACCGATTATTCGCTACTCTCGATCCTTTAACAAGAAGTTTGCAGTTGCCAGGTGGAGAAAAGATATTTATTAGTGACACAGTCGGGTTTGTAAGCAATCTTCCGCATCATCTTGTAGAGGCATTCAAAACAACGCTTGATGTTGTTATTGATGCTGACTTACTGGTCCATGTTGTTGATGGAAGTAAAAATGCTCCCGAAGAGGATATTAAAGCAGTAAGGACAGTATTGCGGAGTATTAACGCCGACAATATCCCTGAAATCATTGTTTTTAATAAATTAGACAGGGGGCAGTCGCCCAATCACATGTTCGAGCATCCCAATTCTGTTCAAGTATCTGCAAAGACTGGTGAAGGAGTAGAAAAAATGATTGATGCTATAGGAGAACTTCTTCGATCAGAACTACA
>JACERY010000020.1 GCA_013912105.1 Acidimicrobiales bacterium
GGATCCATGAGAACTGATCTAACGCCTCATAAACAGATTCGTAAACAAGTGTTCCCAAACGAGCCGAATTAGCTGAATTGCTTTGAATAAACGCTTCTGTTCCTGGGTGGCGTGAGGAAGCTATTTTTGGTGCGTTGTGATGTATTGAAATCATTGCCTTAGCTTGGACATGGTCAGCGATGAGACCTCTAGAAGAAAGAGGAATATGATAATTGCTTGTTCTAACGAGGAAACTATTTATTCCTCTTATCGTAAGTTCCTCTTGAAAAGCCTCCGCCACCGAAAGGTTGACAGAGTGTTCTCGTAAGCCGTAATACCCAGCACCCCCATCAATTCCTCCATGTCCCGGATCAATAACTATTTGGATATCATTAACAGGTGTTCCGCCGTAGACGCGAACTGCTCTACCACATGGAGTTCGAACAATATAAGCCTTGAGGACACTAGAGTAATTTGGCAATTCTGCAAGAATTACAACATTGACACCCGATGGTGTTATTAGCCCGGTAGCAGGACGCTGCAGTGTTAACTCAGCTGAAGTTCCGAGACGACCCCAATAGTCAGTGCTTTTATTATCATCGGGGATTCCTGTAATATTTTGATCTAAATATCTACTAAATTCCGGAATAATACCTTGATCTGTCCCCCAGAAAAGTGAAATGATCCCTGAATCAAATTGTGTGCCTATTGATTTACTACTTGCCCCGACAACAAGTTCAGACTTCCCATCACCATTAATATCAAGCGCTCCAAGAGAGTCACCCCAATGGTCAGCATTTTGCGCATTAAGGTTTAACCCCGGATTATTTTGATGGATAGTCGAAGACCCTAACCCTGTCAGACCTATATTTGACCCATATAGAATCGTAATCGCTCCTGACCGTAAGAGATTTCCAATCCCTTCTGCAGGGGTTCCTATAGCTAGGTCATCCTTTAGGTCTCCATTGAAATCCCCAATTGTTAGAACTGAACCCCATCGATCAAATGCTTCGATGCTGTCTTGCATCCCGAAGCTACCTTGATGAAGACGTTTTGATTTTTGGGAGGTTATGCCATTCTCCGATCCATATAAAATTGTCACCGAACCAGACATAGGTGTGGATCCGCTACTTTCATTTGGGGTTCCAACAATAAGATCGTCTATTGCGTCTTGATTAAAATCCCCTGAAGTGAGCACAGACCCCCACTGGTCATTTTCTTCATTCCTATCAGGGACTTTGGGTGAGTTTTGGTGAAACCTTTGAGTATTTCTTGTAGTTAATCCTTCTTCACCCCCATAAATAACAGTTAAGGCACCGACTGATGTTTGAGATCCATAATTTTCACCGGGGGCCCCAATTACCAAATCAAAAAACCCATCTTTGTTAAAATCACCAGAGGTTAGGGATGCACCCCATCGATCACCTTCCTGGCTAGCACCTGGCATTCCAGGCGTTGTTTGGGTCAGAATGCTTGAGTTTGATGTTACGAATCCATCTTCGCTTCCATAAAGAACTACTACTAATCCAGCGTTATTTCGCCCACGCCAATCACTATTAGGAGCACTTATAGCTGCGTCTTCGAATTCATCACCATTGAAATCGCCGGTAGTGAGCATTTCTCCCCAATTATCTGATTCGTTAATTAAAGAAACATCAATGAAATCAGTTAGGTCAAAAGCTTTAGCTAAGGTGACGACTCCCATTCCCTCCTTCGCTCCTTCAAGCACCCAAACCATGCCTGTATTTTTTTTACCGTCAATATCTTTCTGTGGAGCGCTGATAAGAAGATCATCTAATCCATCTCCATTAAAGTCCCCATGGGTAGTTCTAGAACCGAACCGATCGTAAGGCTCGTTGCTACCTTCAATATTTATTAGCCCTTGGTGAAGAATTACACTGTCAGTAAATTTTTGTCCTGCGCCTCCAAATAGAAGAGTTACTGCTCCATTAGCAATGCCCCCGCTAAACCGTTCTCCAGTTGCGCCAACTGCTAAGTCATCAAAGCCATCACCATTAAAATCCGGCCCTTTTGATTTTTTTTCGTTAAAATCAGTGATCGTATTTTCTTCTGTTTGCGCATAAGCAGTATTCACTGCAGAAAACAAACATGTGCACAATAGTGCCATTGTTAGAAATGTATGTAGTGTTCGCTTCATGCTCTTAGGGGTCTTTCTGCATTCTTTCTCTAAATTTATACTTGGATTATGTGCGCGAAGAGGGATTTGAACCCTCACGTCCCGAAGGACACAGGCACCTGAAGCCTGCGCGTCTGCCAATTCCGCCACTCGCGCGAGTAATCATGGAGGTTACCTGTAATCACATTGATTGAGGTAGTTGATTAAATGTTTGTTCATAGCAAATCGATTTATGCCCGGCCAAGAACACGCTCAACAGATAATTCTATAACTCTTCTATCAACTCCTCTATCTTTTGGTTCTGAATAGCGAACTGCATATCGTTTTGTTCCCTCGGCGCATCGATTTGTATCTGCTGTTACAACAGCTTTTCCCTCTAAAGTAACCCATCTGCCTCCATCTACTTGACAAACTGCTGCCTTCAAAGGGCACTCTGAACGTTGTAAAATTTTAGCTTTGGTACTCCCAGCCCACGTTATTATTCGAACTAATTGAGTTTCTTCATCCCAGGTGAAACCAACTGGAGTTACGTGAGGTCTACCAGTTGGAGTAACGATAGTTATTGATGCTAAATGTCGCTCAGTTACAAAATTTGTCATTTCGGGAGTGAGTTTAATTATGTCCATAGTTATATGCCCTTATTTCGAATAATAATTTATCCGCCGAACATTGCCATCCATTGTTCTGGAGAGTTCGGCGCAAAGACATAATTATGCTGTCGGGTATCACCCATTGATTGAGATGATTTCGGTGAATAAAGGTGGCCAGGAAATAATGTTGCATGATCTGGAACTTTTGCCAAACGTTTTGTCAAACTTTCATACATTTGTCTTGGGTCGCCTCCAGGAAGATCAGTTCTTCCACATCCATCAAGGAAAAGGGTATCGCCAGCTACGAGTCTGTCATCAACAAGAAAACATTGACTACCAGGAGTATGTCCGGGAGTGTGAATAAGTTCAATATCTATTGATCCAACTGTGATCTTGTCTCCACTTTCATGTGTGACAAGATTTTTTTGCCCAACTTGGGTGACTTTATCTACAAGTTCAGCTTCTTCCTTTTGTACATGTATCGGGATTGATGTTAGTTCTAGGAGGTCTGCGATACCGGAGATGCTAAATCCCATCATGTCCCCTCCTACATGATCAGGGTGATAGTGGGTTGCAAGCACCCCTGTTAATTTCATTCCATCTTCTTCGACGATATTTATAATTCCTTGTGGGTCATATGCCGGATCAATCACAACTGCCTCTCCTGTTGACCGATCACCAATTAAATATATAAAGTTCACCATTTGACGTGCGATTTGATTTTCTGTTCCGACATCCCTTCCTGAAAGGAGTTGGCGGAAATATAATTGTTCTTCTGGCATGAGAGAAACTTTAGGCGTGTTAGGTGCCTTTTCGGGGTTTCTCTTGAAAATTAGCGCGGTGTCTCGTAGTTCGTGCCCTATCCTTCAGGTGTGGACGATACAAAGGCATTAAAAGTTGGTTACCTCGGCCCGGCAGGTACTTTTACGGAATCAGCTTTATTAACCCAAGTTGATTTAGCTGCGGCAGAACATATTTTATTTCGCAGTCATTCTGATGTTTTACATAATACATCTTCTGGATTAGTTGATTTTGGGTTTTGTGCGATTGAAAATGCTATAGAAGGAACTGTCAACGTTGTACAAGATACCTTGGCATTTGATAGTGAACTAATGATTCAACGTGAAGTTGTAATTCCTATAACAATGAATCTGCTTGTTCAATCTGGAACAGTAATCAATGAAGTTGAAAAGGTTATTTCTTACCCGCATGCGCTTGCGCAAGTTCGTGCGTTTCTTCGGAATAACTTACCAGATGCTGAACTTGAAGCTGCAAATTCAACAGCGCATGCAGCGCAAATGCTCGCTGAAAGTCCATCTTCAAAAGTTGCTGCCGTTGGAACAAGTCTTGCCGCAGATAAATACGGTTTAGAAATAGCTGCAGAAAGCATTGAAGATCATCCAGGTAACAAGACAAGATTCATTTTGATAGCCAAAGACGGGATTCCCGCACCTACCGGACATGACAAGACGAGTGTTGTGGTATTTCAACAATCAGATAAACCTGGATCTTTACTTGCAATCCTTCAGGAATTCGCTGCTCGTTCAATTAATCTTACGAAACTTGAATCACGTCCTACTCGTGAAGCATTAGGGAATTACTGTTTTTTCTTAGATTTAGAAGGACATATCGCAGATTCAGTCATGGCTGACTGTTTAAAAACGTTACAAACAAAAGATGTTCGAGTGAAATTTTTAGGTTCATACCCTGCTGCTGGAGAACAAGCTGAAGAGGTCCGAAAAGAATCAAACGATGCTTTGGATAAAGCGCAAAGCTGGTTGGATTCTATACGTTCAAAGCTCAGTTAAATAATTTACGTTACTCCCCCATCAACAACAAGGTTCTGTCCGGTAACCCAACTTCCTGCATCTGAAACTAAATAGAGAACAGCAGATGCAATATCTATTGGAGTCCCGACACGTTGGAGAGGAATTCGATCTGCTAGGTTTTCGAATTGTTCAGGGGGTACTCCTCCCACACGAGTTGTAGCTTCCGTAGGAACCTGCCCTGGTGAAACAGCGTTTGCTCGTATTCCCTTTGGAGCGAGTTCAATAGAAAGTGTTTCTGTAAAATTATTCATTCCAGCTTTCGCAGCACCGTATGCTGCAAATCGCACAGCTGGGCGGATACCTGCAATAGAAGAAATACCAATAATGGAAGACCCTGATTGCATGACTTCTGCGCATGCTTTAGCAGCTATAAAATGAGGTCGGAGATTTAAAGCTATTTGCTGATCCCAATGCCAGGTAGGAAAATCTTCAAAAGAAAACGACCCAGGATGGTCAGATGTCCCTGCGTTACTCACCCAAATATCTAATTTTCCATATTTATCCATTGCGTGAGAAACAAGCTGGCTAATGGTTGACTCATCAGTTATATCTCCCGTGACAACACTGCATGTACCGCCACGTTCACTGATCGTACTGGCGACACCTTCTAGTCGCTCTTGATCTCTAGCAGTAATGATTACTGTTGCTCCAGCGTCTGCAAGACCGATCGCTATTCCTTCTCCTATACCTCTGCTTGCTCCAGTAACAACAGCTATTTTCCCTTCAATGCGAAATTGATTAATAAGATTTGGAATCATTTATGCCTCCGGTATTTACACTGGAAACGCTAGTCTTTTCTTGACTCACTGTCACCCCAGGTAAGAAACCTTTATTCTGGACGTAAGTTCTGCATGTAGGTATTAACAAACAGGCCATCAGGGTCAGTTTTTTGCTGAGTTTCCCAAAAATTTTCCCAACCCTCGCCATAGATACTTGCTAGATTCTCTTTAGTCATATAGTGGCGTTTCCCCCAGTGGGGACGTCCTTCAAAATCTATAAATACCTTCTCTGCTTCCCTAAAGAATGGCTCATGAGGTTTATCTATTCCTTGATGAATTGAAATCGTTGCAGTATTTCTATTTCGTGATGGGCTTATCCAACCAGTATCTGCAGCAACAGTACGGTACTCGATAGGCCAATGAATACGATGGTTGCCTTTGAGGATAAGTGAACGAATTTTTTGGAAACAAGCGAGGCCTTCTTCAACTGGAACAGAATATTCCATTTCCGTGTGTCTCTCATTACGTTCAGATGGAAATACAATGTGTGCCCAATCTACATATTGCCCCTTTTGATCTGGAAGAGAGTCTGTAGGACCGTCATGCGGATTTAATGTTTTTGCGTATGCCATATCATCTATGGGATTCCAAAAGAATTCAAAGTGATCATTTTCGGCTACAAGTATGTCTACTTTTTTAATAAGTTCTTCAATTTTTTCCTTCCAATGATGTTCATGGAGATGGAATCTTGGAACGACATTGAAAGTGACATCAACGATGATGCCAAGAAGTCCGAGGTTCAGACGAGCTGCTTCAAGAATGTCTGGGGTCTTTGCTGCTTGAATAAGCGTTTTATCTGCGGTCACGATTGATACATCTTTTACAAGAGAACTAATTGAAGGGTGTTTAATCCCTGTTCCGTGTACTCCGGTTGCAATTAATCCAGCTATTGACTGGACATCTACATCTCCTTGATTGGAAAACGCATACCCTTGTTTCCAGAGTTCTTTTGTCGCTGACGATAGTTTCATACCTGCTGGTATGGTCGCTGTATTCTTTTCTCTGTCAATAGCAATCGGGCCAGTTAGGTCATCTGTAGTAATGATCATTCCTCCAGAATTTTGAAGAATGGGCGAATGTGAATGTTTAGATCCAATGGTTCGAATACACATACCTCTTTCGGTAGCGAAATTAATCGCTTCTTTTGCTTCATCAAGATTAGTTATTGAACGGATTATTTTCGGCGAACTAGTGAGGAGCCCAGACCAGTTTGCGAACGTTGATGTCATGATATTTTTTTACAAAGGCCGGTCTGGATGATCAGCAGGTATTAGCTCAAATGCTTCAATAAGTGTTTGTGTGGTTGGGATAGCGACAACATAGGTAACATCTCCTTCGCCTTCACCTTCTATGTGGAGAGCTCCAGGAGGTATAACTAACTTATCTCCTGGTTCAACAATTAGTTTTTGGTTTGTTTCACCATCAAGAATCCATGTAGTGCCTTCCATAACGTACCCGTGGGCTTCCATTTGGTGCCAGTGAAGGTGTGGGGGTGGGCTTGGCTTGGATACGAGTGTGGTAGGCCAGAAACCTGTTTTCGCTATGTCTTCCATAACATCAGCGAGTCCAGAATGAAAATTTTTGTGTACATGAATCTGTGGTGCCATATATCCACTATGGCACTTGGTTACAGGTCGAACCAACCGATGTAATTGGTTCGGATTGAATAGTTCTTTAATATAAGTAGGCGATTGAATTTTCTAAGCTCCATCGGTTGAGAAAAGGGAAGAAGATAGGCTTTGAAAGTGAGGAAATTTTTAGTCAAAGCACTGATTTTTATATTGACCGCCGTGCCAATTTTATCGGTAATCCTCGCATTATTTTTTGCCCCGCTGAAAGCGGAAAATTTACCTTCAAATAATGACCCACCGGATTGGGAGATTATCGTAGGGGGTTTTAATGAGGAAGGAACACAACTACTTCCTTCTTCAGTAGCGGTTTGGACACAGTCTTTACCTGATGGATGCGCTGTGCAAACAAGGACTTTGAATAAGAAAGCCTTGCGTACATGGACTGTTGATGGAGATCATTTCGATGATAGTGGTTTGAGTATCTCAGAATATTTGCAACAGGGACCATCATTTTATGCAGAAACGAATCTGTTGTGGGTAGATAACATTATTAACGACGGGTCGTTTGGATTTGACCCTGATGCTTTTCGTGTACGTGGCTGGTCTGACGAACGAATAGTTGATGTTGACATGTTTGGAGAAGAATGGGAAAGAACTCATTACAACAATAATCCACTGTCTTTCTTTCTTGGTTCTGATGGCTATTTATACTACTCGGAAGATTATTGGCATGAATTTCCTTCACTTGGAAGAGAACCACCTACGGGGAACAGTGCTATTCGGGTAAGTAAAGCTAATGCTACGAAACCAAACCCTCGCGTATTCTTCGGTGCTGCTAACTCAAGTGACACAATCAATCGAACCGTTCGATGGTCGCACTTTACTGAGTTCTACCCAGTTGATTGTGATTTTAGTATTGATGATGATGAGGATGGAACGCTCAATTGGGTTGATATTGATTGGCTGGACGCGAATTCCCCTGTTCTAACAACTCCTAACGAAACAGTAGTTTGTCCGGAAAGATTCAATGTTTGTATTGACTGGTCTGATTGCGAAACAGATTTTGATGGTGATGGTTTTGTGAACTGTAACGATTATTCAGTTTCTGATCCAACGATTTGGGAAATCTGCCAAATTGAGGAGATTTGTAATGAAGAAGAAAGCGAGATCACTGATCTAGAGACTGAAAATGAAAGAGAAGAATCACTTGAAAATGATCCCGAAGGTGGGACAGGTGAAAAATTAATTACTGACCCTAAAGAGATACAAGAAGAATCAGCTATTCAACCATTAGAAACAACCCCAAAAATGGATAGTCAGGCGAATGATAGCGAAATTGAAGAAACTGGAAGTAATGCTGAAGACTTACCTGAATCTTCATCTACACAGACTGAAGATAATCCAATATCTGATAACCAACCGGAGACCCTGCAAATAGACAAAGTAGGGACAAGAAGTGTTCTTATTGGTAAAGGGGATGTTTCACTTACTTTAAACGCCTCTGGTGATGAGAGGATAAATGTTGTAGGGACAACATTAAATATATTTTCAGAAACAATGATATCTATATCGGGAACTGGTTTTCTGCCGAATTCATCGATTGAATTCTATGTGTATTCAGATCCAATTTTTTTGGGAACAGTGCTTGCAGATATAGATGGTGGATTTGAATTAGATTTTGAGATTCCTACGATCCTCGACCCTGGAATACACACATTTGAAGCATCGGGTTCCGGTTCAGATCAATCGAGTGTTTTAATCCAGTATGAGTTCGTAATTATTGATTCTGAAAACCCGAAATTGTTTCAGGAAATTGGTTTATTTGATGAACCAGAAGAGTCAGCAAAAATTATAGGAGGACTTGCAGCTATTGCTGCCGCTATCGCCGCAGCTGGAGCAGCAGGGGCTGCAGCAGGTTCTACTGGTAGTTCAGGAGGGTCAGGGAGTAGTAGCTCAAGTTCAGCAACTGCGCACCGAGCCGCAATGGCTGCTGCAAGGGGAACAAAAACCAGTTCACCCTCAGATCAATCAGAAAATGTATCTGATGATGAAGTTGAATCTTTAGAAATAAGGCATGATATTTTCTTTGATGAAAATTCAGGTTGGGGCGATCGTCTTTCTCTTTGGAAATTCACATTTTTAAAAGCTTTTGATGCATGGTGGCCATTTGTAACGACTCGCTGCGCACCGATTTCCCCGCTCGTTTCTAAAGTCTTAAATGATGGCTCATATTTAAGAGCTGGACTGGGATCGGTTTGGATCTGCTTACCCATTCTTTCTGCTACCTCTGCTTTTTGGGCTTTAACAACTAGTCTCGGCCCAGTAGGTGAGCCTGGAGCTTCAGGATTAACTGCTGTCATGGTTATAGGTATGTTTGATATCTTCTCCGGCCTATTTGGTATGACAGTAATTGCAATTGGGTATATTTTTCTGGAAGCAACTAATAACGATATTGGAGTAGTCAATGACATTCGTTTTATCATTGGCCTTTTCTCACTTGGTTGCGGACCGGCAATACTTGCAACATCAATCCGGAAGGTTCGAAAACCAGCAGCAAGAACGATAAACGATTGGTGGGAACGAGCGGCCGATCTTGCAGTAGGAACATTTATAACAGGTTGGATAACTATCATCCTTATAACTGTTCTTAGTCAATACACCGCTATCGGATTAAAATTTGAAACGAATAGTAACAAAGTTGCTTTTACAATGACGCTTGCTTTTATTGCCCGCCTAATCCTTGAGGAAACTACTGCCCGTATATTTCCAAAACGTTTAAATCAGGCAAATCCAACGCATATCCCTGAACAAGGTCCTATAGCTAAATGGATCTCAATAGTGAATAGGGCCATAATAACTCTATTTTTATCAGTAGCGTTCGTAGGAAACTGTTGGCAACTATGGGTTGGGCTTGCCCTATTCACGATTCCTTCATTAGTAGACCAGTTCAAAGAGTACTTTCCGAATTTTCGTAACTTTAATCGTTATCTTCCTCAAGAAACACCTACATTAACTCTTGTTGAAATCTGCATAGTGGGAATTCTTGGCATTTTGATTGCAACGATTGGTGGAGGAGCCACATTAGTCAAGACAGGTTTTATGCTTTTCCCGATACCACCGATTCTTATTTCTATTGGTAATGCTTTGGGGCGTGAGTCAATTGATGGGAAAGGAACCTGGTATCTTGAACCTAAATACGTGCAGTGGTACCGATTTGGCGGTGTTATTCTTTTATTTATCCTTGTCTACCTTTCCGAGATTTTTGGAGTTTATTTTCCAATGTTTTTATAGCGCGGAGGGAGGGGGATTCGAACCCCCGGGACCCGCGAAGGCCCGCTGGTTTTCAAGACCAGTGCATTCGTCCGCTCTGCCATCCCTCCACGTTTGAGGTTATCGTTTAACAATGAAATGCCACGCATCTTGCGTACAGATTCTCTATTTCGTCTGTTCCGTGTACTATTTAATAAATAATGGAGAGGTGGCCGAGTCTGGTTGAAGGCGCTTCCCTGCTAAGGAAGTAACGGAGTAACCCTCTGTTCGAGGGTTCGAATCCCTCTCTCTCCGCCAAATAAATCAGAAACAACCCGCAACTTAGGGTTGTGTGGTGCGTAGCCGATTGAGTTCGCTAGAATCTATTTCTTACATAAAAGAATTTAGCGCTCGTAGCTCAATTGGATAGAGCATCTGATTACGGATCAGAAGGTTGGGGGTTCGAGTCCCTCCGAGCGCGCTAGATAGATACTAATTTTGCTTTTGTTTTTTATTGAAGGCGAAATTGGCCTCATCTGATAATTGCCTTAAAGAAATATTTGTTTTCTCGGCAATTCGTAAAAGATCCTTTTGTTCAGGTTTCGCACCATAGGGGCCAACTTTGATGTTGACGGTTTCGTTATAAAGAGTAATTGTTTCAAAAGTTCGGGCTAATTCAATTTTATCTACTTGAATAATTCTGCACCCAAGTGAACCAGTGGATGCTAGAAGTAAATCTTGGAGTGACTGAAGGTAATCTGCGCTGCAAAGGACTTTTATCTCTTGTCCTGGTCTTCCTTTTTTCATAATAATTGGGGTAATCCAAGCGTCTTCGGCCCCTAGCTCAAGTAGCTTTTCTATGGTTGTTGCTAATATCTCTGGGGTTACGTCATCAACGTTTGTCTCAATAAGGTATTTGGTTTTGCTAGATTTATGCGTTTTAGAATTTTCAGTAAGAACCATGGAGATAATGTTTGGATATTCAGTTGGATTCCTTGTTCCTGCTCCACGAGAGGATTTACGAATGTAACCGTTTGGTATATTCCCCCAGCGATTTACCATACTCACAAGTAAAGCTGCGCCAGTAGGAGTGCAGGTTTCACTATTAGTACTTACATTCGTAACCGGACAGTCCTTCAAAATTCCAATAGTTGCAGGAGCGGGAAGAGGCAAAGTACCATGGCTCGCCTTAACTGAACCAGACCCTATCCCAACCGGTCCGATAGCTATTTCCTCTATCGCCCCTACTTCATCTTCAAGAGCGAAACGTAAGAGCCAAGTGCCAACCACATCAAGGATCGCATCTACAGCTCCGACTTCATGAAAATGAACTTCGTCTAAAGTAACTCCATGCTGTTCAGCTTCAACTTGTGCCAAAATTAGGAATGTTCGCCGCGACCCTTCAATCACCGGATGAGGAAGAGAAGATTCTTTAAGTAGTGCATCTATTTCACTCCATTTTCTTTCTGTGGAAGTTTCACGATAGGACACTTCAGCTTTAGTAGCGGTCAGGCCATTTCTGAGTGTTTCTTCAAAATCTATTTTCCAATCCTCTATAGGAAGATTCCGTAAAGGAAAAAGAGCTTGATCAGGGTCATCAAGCATCTCAGAGAATGCTCCTAGAAGCATGTCTCCTGAAGCTCCGAAAGAAGGATCTATCCATAAAGAGAAGCTCATGTTTTTTCCAAATTTTTTAGCTGACTAGCTCTGTGAGCAGCACATGCGGCCCCAAAACCATTATCTATACCGACAACAGCTATGCCCTGAGCGCAGGATGCTGTCATTGATAAAAAAGCCGTTATCCCTTCAAATGAGGATCCATAACCGCTTGATGTGGGAACAGCGATTATTGGATGGGGAACTAGACCGGCCAGAACCGTGGGCATTGATCCCTCCATGCCTGCGATCGCAATCAAAATATTAGCTTTAATAATCTCAGGAAGAGCATCAGTTAAACGATGAAGGCCTGAAACCCCAACATCAGTGATAGTAAAAGTCGTATGCCCGAGAGCTTCAAGAGTTACTTTACATTCATTGGCTACCGGTAGATCCGAGGTTCCTGCTGAAACAATACCGATAGTAAATTTTTGTGCTGGGCGATGCCGCCATGAAAGAGTAGAGCCATACGCTAAAGTTGGGCCTAATTCGAAGAGGGCAGAGAATTGTTCTTCGTTAGCTCGCGTTGCGATGATAGCGTCACTTGAATTTTCGTTCGTCAACATCTCTTTTACTGCTTCTAGACATTGATCAGTTGTCTTGCCCTCACAGTAAACGGCCTCAGGCATGTTAATCCTTCGTGTTCGATCAAGATCTAAACGAATTTCTTTACTGCTCATAATTCAAGAGTTCCGTTGAGATTTCCAGAACGTAGACCTGCTAAATCTAAAGTTACGTATCTATAACCCAGGTCAGAAATTTTCTCATTTAATTCTTCAGATCTATTTAAAATTATTTGTATTTCTTCTTTACGAATTTCAATTCTTGCAGTGTCATCATAATCACGAACTCGAACATCAGTAACTCCCATTGATCGTACAATATTTTCAGCACGATCTACACGGGAAAGGAGTTCAACAGTAATTTTTGTTTCGTAAGGGATTCGTGAAGATAGGCAAGGCATAGATGGCCTATCCCAAACAGACAAATCCCATTCTTGAGCTAACTTTCTTACATCATCTTTTGTTAGACCAGCTTCAACGAGGGGAAATCTCGCTCCTCTACTTTTAGCGGCTTCTTGTCCGGGCCTGTGATCACCCAAATCATCTTGATTAACTCCAAGTATTATGATTGCGTTCCGATGAATTGCTATTGGTTCTAATTCATCCATCAAAGCACTTTTGCACCACCAGCATCTATCTCCTTGGTTCGCTAGATATTGGGTGTTTTTAAACTCGTTAGTTTGAACCGGCACCCAATCAAGATCCCACTCGCTAGAAAGTCTTTGACATTCCTCTAACTCGCCCGCACCCAAAGATTGAGAATCAGCAGTTACCAAAAGAACTTTGTCTCTAGGTAAAGCTTTACTAGCAGCTTTTGCAACCAGTGAAGAGTCAACGCCTCCTGAAAAAGCCAGTACAACAGAGCCAAGAGATTGAACTACGTCTAAAAGTTTCTTCTCCTTAGTTAACATAAAAGAACACTAACCCTTCCCTTAGGCAGAACAGTCATCGTAAATTAACTTAAAGTTTTTGTTGAGTCTTTAGCTTAATTTTTTTTATAATTACGTGATGATCTTTTGTTACAATTAGTGATCGCTTATTAGAAAAATATGGACAACGTGAAAAAATATATACTGACTTTGGTTTGCCCGGACCGTAAAGGTATCTTGGCGACCGTAAGCCACCGATTGTTTGAGATCGGAGCAAATATTGTTGAGAATTCTCAATGTACGGAAATTAGATCTGATACATATTGCATGCGAACATGTTTTGAAATTAGTGATCTCAATGTGGGTGAAATCCGAGAAAGTCTGGCTGGCGTTACCCGAGAATTTGATGCTGAAATATCATTACGTGAAGAAAACAACTATCCAAATGTTTTAATAATGGTTTCCAAGTATGATCATTGTCTTTTGGACCTTTTTTACAAGAAACGAACTGGAGAGCTTAAAGTAAACATTCCGGTTGTTGTCTCAAATCATTCAGATTTGAATAAGTATTCAACTGATAATGGGGCTGAATTTCATCACATTCCAGTTTCACAAGAAACTAAAAAAGATGCAGAAGAGGAACTTTTAAATCTAGTCAAAACTCATGACATAGATTTCGTTGTTTTAGCCCGGTACATGCAAATTCTTAGTGAAGATATCTGTAATGAACTTAAGGGAAAGATTATTAACATTCATCATTCATTTCTCCCGAGTTTTCAGGGTGCAAAACCATACCAGCAGGCGTGGGATCGTGGTGTGAAATTAATTGGAGCGACAGCACATTATGTGACTCCAGAGTTGGATGAAGGGCCGATTCTTGCTCAAGATATTGCTCACGTGTCTCATGTGGATACTCCTGTTTCAATGGAACAAAAGGGTAGAGAAATCGAATGCCGTGTGCTTTCACGCGCAGTGAAGGCTCATGCAAGTGGTCGAGCTTTTCTACTTGATGACCGAACAGTTATTTTTGATTAAACATCTGTACTCATACTTCTCTAAATCCTTTTGAATTGTATTTGTCAGCTAAGGTTCTTTTATGGTCAAAATGCCGTTGATTCCCTTACCTTTAGCCTTACCTCCACTTCTAGTGTTTATAGTTATTGAACTAAGCGGCATAGCTGATATCCCTACCTTGTTGTACCTGTCAATTGTTTTTTTCCTTCCATACATTGTTCGTTCACAAGTAATCCGCTTACTTGAAAAAGGTAAACCACCATTGGTTGTAAAATTTGCTATTTTTCTCGGTGGAAAATTTGAGGAAGGAAAAGACACTTAAAAGCAAGATGATTAGGTAGTAAAGATTTCTTCAAATAACCGGTTTATGAATATGCGATTTATTTCTTTTAACTAGGGGTAGGTTTATTTGTTTTCAGAGAAGGAAATCCATGATGGCTGCATTTCTGGAAGGTCTGTGGCTAATTCTCCTTGTCCTGGGAAACGTTTTCGGTTCTTTTGAGAAAGTCCATCTTTTACTAATTCTTCCATTGGCATAAAGAAAAGAAATTTAAGAAGTCGTTCTTGAAAGCACCAAACGCCATTGTTTGATTTATATTTATCGTAGTAACGAAGTCCTGTGTAGTAGGTTCGTCCTTCTTGCGATAATTCTGCGTGAGCGAGAACTATTCCTTCAGCATTTGTTTCATTTATAAATGTTATTTTATGACTATGAGGGAAATGGTATGTAGGTCCCATATCTCCTAAACGGCCGTTATAAAAATCTACTATTTCTTTTCGTCCATTCATAACGGCAGAACCGTCTGCGTGACCGAATATACCGTCTTCCGTGAATAGAGTTCCTATTGTGTTCACATCGCGGTCATCAACTGCCATGCTGTAATCTGTAACTAATGCTCGGATTTCCTCGCGTGCTTCTAGAAATGCAATTCGCTCTTCTAAACCCATTACAACCTCCCAATTTTGCTTAATTAGTTCTTAGGCTGCTTGTTCGTAAAGATCAATTCTGACTGTTATTAAATTAATCACTATTTGTCGTAACGGATTGTTTCCGTTTACTTTCGCTAGAGTTAAGTTCTTACATATAAGGTTTAGCGCTCGTGGCTCAATTGGATAGAGCATCTGACTTCGGATCAGACGGTTGGGGGTTCGAGTCCCTCCGAGCGCGCTTTCCACTTCTAAGACTAGTTATAAGATTTGAGATTTAGTCTTCTGAGTAATCGCGAAGCATTTTCGCTAATTCAAGTTGGTGTTGCTCCTCAATAGCGATCTTTGACCGAGCAAACTCTTCGAGGAACACTGACCCATCTTGAACTGTTGTTAATAGTTCTCGGTAGAGCACAACAGCTGCTTTCTCATGGCTTAAACTTTCAGCTAAAACATCACGTATTGAGTGCTGATTAGTTTCTTCTATCGCTGCGATATTCGTAGAAGGATGTCCCCCGAATCCTGTAAGAATTTCTCCAACTTCTTGCGCATGCACTAGAGATTCAGTTGCCTGTGCTTTAAGAAAATCTACAAGAGGAATTCTGTTTGGCCCTGTCACCATAAGAGAATAGTGGGTGTAACGGACCACTCCTGAAAGCTCGGCTTCTAGTATTGCGTTTAGATTGTCTAACACTTGCTCTATATCAAGTTCTTTTTCCATGGATTCTCAAATCATTTCAGTAGTTGTTGTTATTGTGATTCTACCATTTCAGCACACAGTTATGTTTATGAATATAAGTGTGTGCTTTGGATCCAATGCGTCCCTTACAGATAAATTAATCTTGGAGGAAAAAATGATTGAACAAGTTATAGAAAGATGGTTTGAGATTGTTCAGGGTAAAGAAGAAATGGATGACCTATTAGACGAAGATTGCGTCTTCTGGTCACCAATTCTTTTCCATCCACAAATTGGCCGTAAGTTAACAAAAATGTATCTCTCTGCGGCAAGTGTGGTATTTCCTGGGGACAAAGACAAGGTTAAGGAGAGCTCTGGTAGCTTCCGCTACACCAAGCGCGTTATGGATGGGAATCATGCTGTGCTCGAGTTTGAAACAGTAATCGATGGAATTTCAGTGAACGGTGTAGATATTATTACCTGTAACGATGAGGGGAAAATAATAGAGTTTAAAGTAATGCTTCGCCCTCAAAAAGCAGTTGAAAAAGCTAGGGAACAAATGATGGATGCTCTAGCACACCTGAATCTTGATAGTTAAGGGAGGCACCAATTCGTTTCGGAACATCCGAAGAATTGCCACCTGAGTTGTTTCTCTGCAGATCCAGGCGGATTACCTGTTGATTCAGTAAAAATCACTTGGTACAAATTTGTTTTAAATACATGCCTATCGTTTTCTTCGTCATACTGCATTACCGAACCGATTTCTTCTTCAAACGACCACCGTTCTGGCATTAGGCGAGGTCCTCCTGGAATATTCGTACTTGTTACAAGTGGGGCTAATTCGCTATTGTTAGGATCCCAATCAACAAGCAAACTTTCTGGAAGTTTGACAAGACCTGGGAACATTTTGTCCCAGCCTCTAATTGCATAGAACGAATTGTCAATACCCCATCCTTTGAAGCATTGCCGAAATGGTGAATAGCAGTTACCAAAATCAGCATAAACAGCTCCCCAATAGATGGTTAGTACCGGTTCTGATGTAGCACCTCCACTACTCCAATTATTTTCATCGTTGAAATCGACTTCCTCATCAGGGTCACCTAGCCCTGTTCGAAGAAGATCTAAGGCTGTGTTTGCATCTTCTAATTGTGTAACACCGCATAATTCAGCGCCGATAATTATTTCGCAACCTGAGGGCATAGTTGGCACACCGGTTGTTAGTAAGCCAGCTTCTTCTAAAGCCGCTATGTGTGCGGTTCTTGTTCCTGCCCCATACCATCCATCAGCTTCGGCTCCAAGTAGTTCTTGTAACTGCCGTGTATCTTCGCTTTGAGTCATCCATTTGTAATCTCTGGTCAGAATCCCTGTAGGCGAGTTATCTATCACTTCAGATTCATCAATTACTTCTTCATTTATCTCTTCAATAACAATTTCTTCTGAAGCTACTTCTTCTTGAGTTGTCCCATCATCTTTAAGAAAACCGAAATATGCAACGAGAATGAGAGCTGGAAGTCCCAAAATAAATAACGCGCTTCTAATTCGGCGATTACGCCGCCGAGGACCGAATAGTTGACTCATGATGGACTCCGCTTACCCATAATAGAAAAGGGTAAAGGGTAAAATTGATTTACACAAAATACAGTGACGTCATGCTCCATTGATTTCTGACTAGCGAAAGAGCCGGAAAGATAGGTAGTAATGGTTTCTATACGTCTTTTGTTCTTATTCGTCCTTTTGATATAGCTTTAAGGAATGGATAACGATAAAACATGGATAAATGTAACTTCTCTTGGTGACCTTATGGATATGAGGGCTGATGAATATGGAGAGAAAGAAGCAATTATTTTCCCTAATGGCCGCTATTCGTATAGAGATATAGCTGATTATGCACAAAACATATCGAAGGCTCTTTTAGCACTTGGGGTGAAACCTGGTGATCGAGTTGGTTATTTTCTTCAAGAGTGTGTTGACACTGTTGGAATTATTATCGGAGCAGCAAAGATTGGGGCAATTACAGCACCAATCAATTCACGTTTTAAAACGACCGAACTTCAACAAGTGATTGTTCATGCAGGAATGAAAGTTATTTTTACGTCATCTCCTGAAGTTGGAACTGATTTTAATGCGCTCATTAATGAAACATTTCCTCAAATTGCGTTGTCAGATGAAAAGTTCCTTAATTTTAATGAAGCACCCGAGTTGCGAGCAATAGTCACACTTGACGAAATCTCTCGCCCAGGTACTTTTAATCTTGCAGATTTAAATGAACTTTCGAATAGTGTGAGTGACGCCGATGTAGCGAAACAACAGGTAGGAGTTCGTGTTCGTGACACAGCGATAATCATGTACACGTCAGGGACTACAGCTATGCCTAAAGGTGCAATGCTTAGCCACGAGTCATTTATCCGTTATGCAGTTTCTGTAAAGCAACGAATGTTATTGAGTGACGAAGATAAGTTTTGGGCAGCTCTGCCTATGTTTCATATTGGCGGGGTGGCTTTCGTACTCGCATCTATTTTCTGCGGAAGTACATTTATTCATACTGGGAACTACAACCCTGACGTAGCTTTACATCAAATTCGTGATGAAAGGCCAACAGTTGCGTTACCCGCATTTGAGACAATTTGGGTTCCTATTGTTAATCATCGAAATCGAGAAAATGATGATTTTGACTCTATTAGAGTCGTAATGGTTGTTGGGGTCCCTGAACGGTTGAGACAATTCCAAGAAAAAACACCTCATGCTCCAATATTAAATTGTTTTGGCCAAACGGAAGTTTGTGCATTTCTTTCACTCTCCGAATTAGATGATGACCCAGAGTTACGTTTTACGAAAGGAGGATTTCCGATGCCTGGAATGGAAGCCGAAGTTCATAACCCTGAAACAGGTGAGACCCTTCCAAATGGAAGCATTGGAGAATTATGGTATCGGGGACCAAATATGTTTGATGGGTATTTCCGAGACCCAGAATTAACAAGTGAAGTTTTTGATGATAGGGGATTTTTTCGAACTGGTGATATTTGTGAAATAGATGAAGACGGAAGAGTAACGTTTGTTTCCCGCTTAAAAGATATGTTAAAAGTTGGAGGTGAAAACGTTTCTGCTGCTGAAGTTGAAGGGTATTTGATTACACATCCTTCAATCGCTTTAGCACAAGTCGTTTCAGCTCCAGATGAGCGATACGTTGAGGTTCCTGCTGCATACATACAGCTAAAGCCAGAGATGGAAGCGACAGAAACTGAAATTATTGATTTCTGTAAGGGGAAAATCGCAACATATCGAATTCCTCGCTACGTCAGATTTGTAGATGACTGGCCTATGTCGGGAACAAAAATTAAAAAAGTTGTTTTGCGTGAAATGATTGCTGATGAATTAAAGGCGAAAGGAATCACTTCAGCTGAGAAGATAACTTCATCGTAAATAACCCTTTTATCTTATTGAGTTGGCTCATTCACCATTCATATACCAGATCTGATTTGTTTCGTTGTCCTTGCACGAATGAGTCCATCGGTAACGGAAAAGATTCTTTATCTAATGGATTAGAGATTGACCAATCATGAACAATCACACGGTGAGCTATTTTCCATTCGTTATTGCGGCGCTCAAATTTATCGATGTACCGACCTGAGAAAAAATCTAACCATTCAGTGCCGGAATCATCCTTTCTTCGGAGATACGCAAGGCTATACGATTCTGAACGAGCATAATCAGGATTTGCAGGATGTATTTCAATAAAAATGTTTGCAATCGAGTGTGTTGTGTGATGAGATCTCTCTCTCAAAGAATTCACAATAAAACCTGCGAATTCCTGACCATTCCCTTTCCAGTGGCCATGATCATCAGTGCTATCTTCGTGATAACAAGATCGGATAAGTTCTTCATCTAGACGATCTACACCTCTTCCATACCGCATAAGTACTTCTCTAATTTCTTCTTTGTCTATGAGTATCTCTAACTTTTGCTCTTGTGTGATTTGCAACTGAGCTCCTTTCCAAATTCAATACGAGTTTAAAGAAAGACATGATTGGCATCAAAAATATACTTTTTTTATTATTTTTTGCGTGCTAAAAATCACTTCATTATTGTTGGGTTAGCTTTAAATTCTTAGGGGGAAATTATGAGCCGAATTATTTCAACTGATACGCATATTGTTGAACCTCCAGATATTTATGAAAATGGAATGCCATCTCACCTTGTTTCGAGGGCTCCTAATATGAGGAAGGTAGAAAATGACGATGGGAAGGTCAGCGATGCTTGGTTTCTTGGTGATCAACAAGTGGTGACACTAGGCGCTGTTACTCAAGCCGGAAGACGATTTGAGGATCCTTCTGAATTGGATTTTGTAGAAGTTTGGGAAGACGTTCGCGAAGGCGCTTATAAACCAGATGCCATGCTCGAAGAACTCGCTATGGATGGGGTTTGGGGGGCAGTAGTCCAACCGAGCCAAGGACTTTTTTGGTATCACTTAGAGGACACTGAAATTTTGAGTGGTATTTGCCATGCATACAATAACTGGCTTGTTGATTTTGTTTCCTCACATCCTGACAGATTAAAAGGGACAGCAATGTTAAATGTGGATAACCCTCGAGAGGCAGCTAAAGAATTAGAACGTTGTGTTGACCTCGGTATTGAAACTGCTTTTATTCCTGTTGCTCCGCTTGCAGATCAACCGTATCGTGACCCAATTTATGACCCATTATGGGATGCTGCGAATGAAACAGGGGCTGTTTTATTAATGCATATTGCCACACAAAGAGCTAATGTCCCTGGATGTGAAATCGGGGTAGATATGAGTACTTATACTCCTGCAGGACTTCGCCCCACTCAGGATTATTGGGTTAGGTATGCAATGACAGATATTATCTTTGCTGGTGTTTGTGAGAGATATCCGAAAATACGTATTGGTTCAACTGAACATGAAGCATCATGGGTCCCCCATTGGCTTCGACAAATGGATTTTACGTACACGAATCGCCCAGTCTATGCGAAATATAATTCTGCTGAAGGGTTTATGCCAAGTGACTATTGGCGTAGAAACATGTTTGCAGTTTTTCAAGAAGATCCTGCAGTATTGAAGCTTCGATATGAAATAGGGATTGACAATCTTGTGTGGGGAAATGATTACCCTCATTCAGAATCTACATGGCCACATTCAATGAAATTTTTAGATGAAATGTTTAAAGAAGTCCCTAACGAAGAACGGCATCAAATTTTGGATACAAATGCAGTTCGATTATTTGGTTTCCCTGAAGAATAACTAGCGTTTAAAGGTCTATGCATTTGGTAAAGCTATAAATGCAATCACTAGATAATGGCATGCAGTTGCAAAAACAACTAATAAGTGAAAGATCTCATGAAATCCGAATTTAGATGGCCAAGGGTCTGGCCGCTGCGTACCATAAACAATTGCTCCACTTGTATGCAGAACTCCACCCAATATAAGCAATGTAAAACCTAATCCGTTTAATTCCCGCCAGAGATCATCTATAACAAGCAATGCGGACCAGCCAACAATAAAAAAGAGGGGGATAAGAACGCTTTTAGGTGCCGAAGGCCAAAACATCATGACAAGAACTCCGCTAAATGCACCGATCCAGACAAAAAGAAGTACTACTAGAGCTTCTTTTTGGGACAGCATTAACCATGAAATAGGTGTGTATGTAGCGGCGATTGCAATAAAAATCACTGCGTGATCACATCGCCTCCATACTTCATGCATTCTTTCACTCCAATTATGACCGTGGTAGGTAGAACTGACTCCGAAAAGAACAACTACTGAAATTGAGTAAAGGCTGGCGAGACCTCTTGCTTGTTCGGAAGCAATAATCAAAATTGGGCACATAATAATGGCAGCGACAAATGCTATTCTGTGTGACCAGCCCCGTAATGCGGGTTTAGGAACAAGATGCATAGGGAGGTCAACCATTATGTTCTCCTTTCGGACCCATGAAGATTTTCCAAAGGAGCGTCAATAATCATTTTGAAATCATCATAATTTTTTTAGATAATTTCTAGCTGTGAGTAAAAATTACTATAAGCGTCGCAAACGACTAAGTACAACTAAACCTATATTCAATCTGTCGAGTAGTTGACGAGAGCCAATTGCGTTGGGAACTGACATAGACTATGGGTATGGAGATTTATGAGTATGACAAAGTTCCTCCATGTGCTGAGAGCTTTGAAGTCTTCAATCGTTATACAGAAATTCCTGCAATAAATTACAACAGTTACGGTAAAGGATTGTGTAGACGAAGGGTTCGGCTAGAGAATATCTCTGATGCCTTTAGTATCGGTGAACTTGAGGATGATTTTCACCATTTCCGAGTAGAGATACGTCATAGCCAGAACAAGGTAACTCACATTCAAGGGACTACCTTAAGGGCACCATGGTCTACATGTTCAGAAGTCAACGAACCCCTGCAAGAAATAATTGGCTTACAACTTTCGAAAGATTCTACTTCAATAGGATCGTATGGTTCGCCTACGAAAAACTGCACTCATTTGTTTGATCTTACGGGTTTATTGGTTGCCCATATTTCAGGGGAGGAAAGAAATAAGCAATACGATTTAGCTATCACCGACCCAGTGAATGGTTTTCAAAGGCTTTACTTATGGAAGAACGGTGTTTCTCTTCTTAAATGGGAAGTACAAGATAGTGTTGTTGTTGCCCCGAAAGCTTTGGAAGGTGTAAGTCTCCAGGGAAAATTTATTGAATGGGCGAAAGCTAACTTTGATGAGGTCACTGTTGAAGGCGCTATTGCTCTTCGAAGAATGATTCATATCTCAATGGGTCGGGGAACAAACCTTGATCAAGTTGAATTAGGAACCGAGCACGTTGATGGCCCTAAAGGCCGTTGTTATACCTATTCAGAAAATGTTCTTTTTCGCGCTAAACGAGAGAAAAAATCTGTCCGTGATTTCAGCAGTCCTGATCATGCAGCGCTTTTATTATCTGATATGAACCTTCGAAAAGACCAAACAATAAAGTAATTAACTTATTTTAGTTACTGAGAAATGTTACTTTCGTTGTTTCGACATGAACCCCAGCTGCAATACGATCAGCGGTAAATTGTTCGTCAGTCATGAAAGCAGCAACGGTCTCTTGATCAGGTGTTTCCATTACGAGGTGTAGCATCTTGTCATTTTCTAGTTCAACACCTTGAACAAGGACGCTTCCGCCAGCAGCTTCAATTTTTGGGACTGCTTCTGTGTTAAACCAGGCACTAAATTTTTCAAAATCATCAATTTCTTCTTCTAATAAAATAATCATTTTTCTCCAAAGTTAAATATCTAATCAGATTTTAGAGTCAAGACAAGCTTATGGTAAACCAACCTGCGGAATTAACATGCTGTTAACTCAAGAACCACGATTTATCTTTTAGGATCTCTGATTTGGCCTTCGTGGAGATACGACTCGTTTTGGTTTCTCTTCTGGGGGAGTCCATCGCACTTTTAAGTACTTCTGATAGGTAATCCTATTTATTGTTTTATTAAGTTCATAGTTTTGTAAGACTTTGTATTCTTTTGAGTAATTATGTTGACACGGCTTACACCATATTTGGAGATTTGATGGTTCTTCACCGCATTTTTTACATAGCTGCATGAAGATAATGTAACGAGGGACGTGTGACAAAAAAATTAATGCTTAAGAACGAAATTATGTAGATGAATGTAAAAAAATTTTAGGAGTTATTATTATCAAATAAATTTGATTTACGTAATCTCTTAACGATGATGGAAACTGGGATAGCAACAATCGTTAGCAATACCAGAAACCATATAGTTCTATTGGTAGATGAGTCAATTGTTTCCGTTTCCTGATTGTCTGTGTTATTTGCTGGGTTTTCATTCGAGTTACCCATTATGGAACTTTGATTGGATTCAGTTATCTGTGGTTCAGGTTCTATATCTTTTTCTTGAGAATTTGGTGCTGGGTTTATTTCTGTTTGTTCGGAAATAGTTTCTTTCTCTTCTTTTGGTGAGGGTATTTCAATTTTCTCATACCATTCATTTACACGTTGTGTAGTTTCATCAAAGGTCGTTGGGCGGTCTCCAGCACGTTGAACTGGGGTTCCGAATCGCTCGCTTGTTCCGATTGCTGAGGTAAAGCGTGAAGGAGAACGGGAAACAATTGTGATTTCATAAACTCCAGCTAGAGCAGTTCTTTGTTCTTTAATAAGCGTAAAATAACTGGTATTAGTAAAAGGTTCATCAAATCGAATTCGGATGTTCGGGTAAATTATTTCCTCTATCCCATTGGGTGAAGTGATGAGAAGGTAGGGAAGTTTCTCATTTTCAAGTATTTGTTCGGGGTTTTGCGCAGGGATGAGAAGTTCAAGTTGAAAGAAGTCGCCTTGTTCAAAATATGCCTGGAAACCTCGAGTTTCGTTGGGTTCGCTGAATTCGCCATAAAAAGCGAATGATATAGTTCCATCGGGTAAGTACGGCCCTGTAGATGGGGTCTGTTGATCAGTTGTAAGGAAAAGTGGGTCGTGCGCGTTGGCCAGTGACGTCGTAAGAAAAAGAGCGATGACGATGCAAATTGTGGCCAGCACTGATTTACCTTTACTGGATTTAATACTGTGACTCATTGTTTCAATTTATAGAAGAGTTGTTTACTTTTTGCATTACTCGTGGGCATGTTTAAGATCACTCAATGATATTTGTAAGTCGTTGTCCAGAGAGTAGTCTCTTTGCGTTTATCGATACGATTTTAGCGGCATCTTCTTGGTAGTTATCTAAAGAGACGGAACAGTGTGGTGATAAGTAAAGATTTGGAACAGTCCAAAGTGGCGACTCGCTTGGTAGGGGTTCTTCTCGTGTCACGTCAAGTATTGCTGCTCCTACTTGACCTTCATGTAAAGCTTTAGCTAATGACTCTTCAACGACAAGAGAGCCTCGTGCAACATTACAGAAGATAGCGCCCGGTTTCATCTGTTGAAACATTTCATCGTCAAATAAGTCTTTTGTTTCTTCTGATGCAGGAGCGGAAACAACAACGACATCGCACAATGGGAGCATTTGATCCAATTGATCGTATGGGAAAAGTCTGTTTGTATCAGGATCAGAGTCTCCTGGAAGACTTGATCTTCGGGTTGCGAGGATTTCCATTCCGAATGCTTTTGCTCGAGTTGCAACTTCGCGACCGATGGTCCCCAACCCTACGATACCTATTGTCTTGCCAGCAGCTTGTGTTCCAAACTTTGCGGTCCATATTTTATCTGTTTGTTGAATATCAAGTGTTCGTAAGTGTTTCCAGACTTGCAAAAGTCGTGCAAAAACAAATTCTGCCATCGCAACTGAAGAAATACCTCTCGCATTTGCTTGGATTACTTCCATTTCTTTCAATGTTGCACTATCGATATGGTCGTAACCTGCTCCGACGCCTTGGAACCATTTCAGTTTTGGAAATCGTTCTTTTGGTTGACTGGGAAGATCCAACCCAACAAGAGCGTCGCAAGTGATCCATTTCTCAAATGTTTCTTGGCTAATATCAGGCTCCGGTATGTTATTTATATTCTTCCCACTATTTAATCCCCGTGATGACCGAAGCTCGTTGGATTCCATATATGGAGTCCAAACAATAGAAATCGGATTTTCATTTGAGAGGTCTATGAACGTTTGTAAATCCTGATGGAATGGAAACAACATTCCTATAACTAATTTGTCCATGACTATTTAGACCTTAAAGTTCGGTATCAGAAGCTTACACCGGCTGTTTTTAGAGTTCTATTCAGTAGAGCTTTGTGATACTCATTTTATAAACGTATTAAAACGAAAGCTGGGCTCCTTTTCAGGAGCCCAGCAGTAGTTTTGACTTTTTGGTTTAACGGTTCATGTTTAGAGCAGCTGTTCCTGCGGCAGCAAGTCCTAACAATCCGATTAAGGTAACTACTATTATCATGGCGATTGGCAAACCTGAATTATCCGTATTTTCAGGAAGAGAATCTCCTATTGCTTGTTCTCCATCTACTAATGGCTGGTTTTGTGAAGCTGTTTCCGTGCTCTCGTTAGAACTAGGTGTTTCCTGTGAATCACTTTCAATATCAACGGAAACTGCTTCAATCATTGAATCTAATGCTGCTTGTGCTTCCGCTGCTGCTTCCTCAGCATCAGCGAGTTCAGCTTCTAGTTCCTCTGCTTCTGCTGTCGCTTGTGCTTCCGCCTCTGCTTGTGCTTGTGCTGCAGCTTCAGCTTGTGCTTGTGCTTCTGCAGCAGCAGCTTCAGCTTCAGCTAGTGCTTCTGCTGCTTCGTATTCTTCAGCTGCTTCCGAAAGCATTTGTTCAGCATCATACTCGCAAACAATTATCTCTTCATCAAAAATTACGTCAGCTTCTACAATTACGTCATCTTCTACATCTATCAAAAGAACAAGTGGACCCTCAGTAATTTTAACTCGCAATACAGCAGCACTTGGCGTATCGAATGTTCCTCTGTATTGGAATTCAAATGTGTCTTCGGAGAAAAGTAGCTCGCTGTCTGACCATGTGTCTTCTTCTGGGAAAGTGAACTCTGGGGTTTGTTCAATTTCAACAACTCCGTCATATACGAATACTTCGTAATGCTTCGGTCCGTCATTATTATTTGTAACTGTAATGTTGATTCCCTCTGGCCCCATCCAATGGGGAAGACATCCTGATGCTTCGATATCCACATCTGTTCCGAAAAGAGGTATTAATTCTTCATCGAAGATAAAGTCATCAAACTCGATCATAATATCTTCATCTAATGATGGTCCAGCCTCTAGAGCCGATGCCGATGATGCTGAATAAACAGATAATGCTATAGCTGCAATACTTAGCACCACTCCCATCTTCACTGTTTTTTTAATTCTTTTAATTGTTTTCATTTTTGCCTCCTGGGCTGTTTGTTGTACTAGTTAGATAAGGTGCGGCTACTTTTATTACACCCCGTGAAAGAATTTTTTAAATTTTCTCAAAAAGGCTAGAAATATCTTTTGTTTATTTCACTTAGGGTGTAAGACTTAGGCGATGAACTTGTCTTATCTGCATATGCAAAGAAGCGAGTTCACTAGTTAGCTAGTTCCTCGCGAACGCGAAGGAACAATATGGAGTGCTTAAGTGGAAAAAAGCGATGCAGATCTCGTCTTGAAAGTAAAAGAAGGCGATCAAGCAGCTATGGGAGATATCTACGACCGTTATGCAGACCGCTTATTCGGCTTTGCTTTTTCAATGTTGCGCGATCGGGAAGAAGCAGCGGATGCAGTACACGACGTAATTCTACGTTCTTCTCAAAAGCTCGATCAGTTACGCGACCCAGCCAAACTCCGTCCATGGTTATTTTCGATTGCACGAAACGAAGTTATGTCCAGAATGCGTCAGCGTTCTCGCCGGGACAATAGAGAGGTTCCGGATATGGCTGCTGACCTTCCAGAAAATGATCATGAGATTCTGCAGAACGAGTTACAGAAGTTAGTTTGGGACGCTGCAGATGCATTACAGCCGCGTGATCGTCAACTTCTTGAGTTCCAAATGCAAGGACTTGAAGGAGAAGAGTTAGCTGAAGCGTTAGGCGTAAAAGTATCACATGTACATGTCCTCTCTTCACGAATGAAAGATCGAATGGAAAAAGCTGTTGGGTCGCTTCTAATTGCTCGTTTAGGTAGAGATGATTGTGAAAACCTTGACCGCCTTCTTTCAGATTGGGATGGAAAATTTTCATTAGAAACACGGTCGAAAGTGACTCGACATATAGAAGATTGTGATACGTGCACGAAGAAACGAGCTGTTCTCTGCGCACCTGGATCAATTGCACTTGCTCTTCCAATAGTTGCTGTACCGGTAACACTGAAGGGTAAGGTCCTGTCTTCTATTGGCCACGTAAATAATGGTAATGAGCCGGGCTATACAAACGAAAAGCAAACAGAGTGGGATTGGGATGTCCATTCGGGTTTCCCCACAAAAACGACAGTAATCAGTAAATCAATTTCGGCTTTTCTTCTTGCTACTAGTGTTGCAGTGATAGCTACTGCAATAGTCATTGGATCTTTCTTAGCTTTCGGAAGTGATGGGGAGCCAATAATAACAATTAACAATACTGAAGTGTCCGCAAATTCAGTATCACCCTCTGATTCCGAAACTGTTAATGACGAAACTGAAGGCGAAATTGTTGAAGATGAAGATCAAGAGAGTAGTACAAACACCCCAAACTCTAATATTGAAACATTCACATCAGATTTCAGAATTATTCAAAGTGAAATGGACCTGACTTGCATAGAGGGAGATTATTGCTCATTTACTGCTTATTTATCTGATAACCCTTTGGATATTATTTCTTTGATACCGGGTCAAGTGGAATGCTTAGGATCAGAAATTACAGGGCCGAAGATAGCTGCTAAATGGGATCCGAGGAATTGGGAATCACGTCAACATATCCAATTTTTAGCTATAGACGACAACCTTGTTCAAGGCGATCGGGAATGTGAAATAGGTTTTACAACTACTGGAATGAATGGGCCGATAGATATAGATACTTTGTCTGTCACTTTCACTATTCTTGACGATGATGAACCCTTGATACAGCCAACTCCTTTACCTAATTCAAAATTGAATGTTAATACTTCGGAACTCATATTCGGTAGTGAAGCCAATTCTAGGGAATTAGTTATTTCTAATGATGGAGATCAACCTATTAATTGGGTTATGTCAGTGCAAGGTTCACAATTCGAAACAAGTGTTGACTCTGGTCAGATAAACGGTGATACAAGTGTTGCTATAAAAATTATTTTTAATCGACAACAAGCTGCTGAAGGAAATTATGAAGGAGTTTTGATACTTGAAGGAGAAAATCAAATACTCCGTATTGATTTATCTGGCCAAGTGGAAATACAACCAAGTATTGAGTCTTTTTTTTCCGATCCGAAGGTTGTGTACATCACGAATTCAAATTGTGGCAACGGAACTGCCTCGATTGGCGCAAGAGTCAGTGATGATTCACCGTTAATAACAGTTGAAGCTGAATGGACCAGAAATGGTACTGACTCAATAATTACACCCCTTCAATTAACAAGTAACCAAGTTTGGGTAGCTACATTAGCTGGGTTCGAGACAGGGGCCGTCCCATCCGTAAACGTAACTTTACGAGTGATTGACTCTAGAGGTAACGAAAGCTCAGCAAATACCGTGATTGGGGTTCGCCTCTGCTAATTGGTGTTTCCTAATTATTGAAATAGAGGAATTAAGGGTAACTCTAATTACTAATTCCCGATTTCTGTGAATTGACTTGAAGCTATTAAACAGCTTCGACGTATTCGTTTTCTTC
>JACERY010000021.1 GCA_013912105.1 Acidimicrobiales bacterium
GAGCAAGCAGGTTTCCAACAGCCAAGGCTCCGCCAAATGCAAGAACAAGAAGAACAATAAGATTCTCTCCAAGAAACATTGAACTTTAATACTCTTCAGGAGGCGGAGAATCATTCGTTCTCGCCATATCTGCAAAGCGCGTGTAATGACTCAGCCAAGCAAGTTTGACTCTGCCAGTTGGGCCTGAGCGATGTTTAGCAACAAGCACTTCAGCCATTCCTTGGTCAGGGGACTCTATGTCATAAACCTCATCCCTATAAAGGAACATGACCACATCAGCATCCTGTTCTATAGAACCAGATTCACGCAAATCTGAAAGCATCGGTCTTTTATCCTGGCGTTGTTCAAGATTTCTACTTAACTGTGAAAGTGCAACAACCGGGCACTCTAATTCACGCGCAAGTATTTTTAAACTTCTACTAATTTCTGACACTTCAACTTGCCTATTTTCAGCACGCATTCGGCCACTCATAAGTTGAAGATAGTCAACGACTACCATTCCTATTTTTCCTACCCTACTTTTTAGCCTTCGAGCTTTCGCTCTAATTTCCATCACAGTTGTGTTTGGGTTGTCATCAATCCATAAAGGAGCGCTTGAAAGTCTTCCAACTGCGTGACTTATTTTTGTCCAATCATCATCGGTCATACTCCCGACGCGGACTTTGCTAGAATCTACCCGTGCTTCAGTACACAAGATTCTTTGGCTTATCTCATACTGACTCATCTCTAATGAGAAAAACAGAACTGGAGCGTCAGCTTCCATAGCTGCATGCGCAGCAATGTTTAACCCGAAACTAGTTTTCCCCATCGCTGGCCGCGCACCAACAACAATTAGGTTATTAGGTTGTAAGCCGGCAAGGATTCTGTCGAGTTCAGAAAACCCTGTTGGCGTTCCTGTGATTTTATTTCCTCGTTCTACCCGCTCTTCAAGTAGATTTAAAGTTTCAGCTAATAATTCTTCAAGGGCGGCATAATTATTGGAGTCTCTTCCTTGAGCAAGGTTAAATACGAGAGATTCAGCTTCATCTACTGCTTTAACAACATCGTCAGGTTGGGAAAATCCGATTCCAGCTATTTCATTACCTGCTTGTATTAGCCGTCGTAATTGTGCGTGTGAATATACGATACGTGCATACTCAACTGTATTAGTCGCCGCTGGAGTGTTTGCCTGTAGATCAATGAGTGTAGCATTTCCACCCATTCCCTCTAGCATTCCAGCTCGGCCAAGTTCATCAGCAACAGTCACAATATCTGCTGGTTCCCCAGCAGCAAACAAGGCTGTTATCGCGTTGAATATTTTTTGATGAGCAGGTTTATAGAAATCGTCAGAGCTAACGATTTCTATAGCATCAGCAACTGCTTCTTTTGTAAGGAGCATCGCTCCAAGCACGGATTCTTCTGCTGCAATATTATGCGGTGGGACGCGAGAGGGACGCCGCTGAGGCGGATTATCAAATGGTTCTTCAGGTGGTGAAAATTGATCAGACATTACGTATTAACAATGGTGCCTTATGCCTGTGACATGCAATAGGATAACCTAAAAAAATTTGTGGATTTCACCTATTTTTCTGTGGATGAACCTCTGGATGAAAAACAAAAAACTGTGCGTAACTGTTCTAGAAATCTCTTGTATTAGATTCTAAAAACAGTTTCATTCACTTTCAGCAACAACATTCACTGAGATTGTAAATTCAACTTCAGGGTGTGGTTTCACAGAAATTGGATACGACCCTATTTCTTTAATGCTTTCAGTTATCTCAATAGCTTTTCGATCTAACGTAATATTTTTTTGGGTGGAGAGAGCTGTGCTTATATCAGCTGCTGTAACTGAGCCAAATAGTTTTCCACCTTCACCAGCTTTCATCTCAATAGCAAGAATTTGATCCTGCATACGGGAAGCCATTTCAACTGCTTCTGCTTTTTCTTCAGATGCTTTTATTTCACGCGCTTTGCGCATGTTTTCAGCTTCTCTTTCAGCACCAGCTGAAGCTTTGAAAGCCATTCCTTGCGGTATTAATTTATTTTGTGCAAAGCCATCAGAGATATCTACAACGTCTCCTTTGTACCCAACGCCACTCACATCAGTTCGAAGTACAACTTTCATTCTGTTGTCTCCTCCGTTGTTGCCGGTTGAATAACTTCAGCATTAACGTTTTCTTGAGTTTCTACTATTGAATCTTGATTTTCATTTTCTGTTTTTGCTGGCGCGGGTTTTCTTTGAGGTTCTGATTCCCGTGATTCTCGTGGACGACGATCATCATCTCGTTGACGTCGATCTCCACCTCGGCCACCTCGTTGAGTTGTTACTCGGTTTGTGTATGGAAGTAGAGCCATTTCACGAGCATTTTTAATAGCCATTGCTACATCCCGTTGCTGTTGGGCGCTATTTCCTGTTACACGGCGAGCCCGGATCTTAGCGCGATCAGAAATAAATCTTCGAAGAAGATTTACGTCTTTCCAGTCAACATATTCAATTTTCTCTTGAGTAAGTATTGAAACTTTTTTCTTCCCTCTTCGATCTATTGCAGAAGGGCTTTTTGCTCTTTTTTTATTCTTGGTAGGAGGCATATATTTTCCTTATCTAATTAGAAGGGTTCTTCGTTCGGGTCATAGGCTGGCGTAGCAGGTGTTGAAGTTTGAGGTTCAGCATTGAAATTGCCACCACCACGACTTTGAGTTTTTTGTATAGATCCATATTCAATAGTTGCATATCGTAAACTTGGGGCAACATCATCAGCAATGACCTTTACCTTGCTTCGAGTTTCACCTTCAGCACTCTGCCATGAATCCCATTTAAGATTTCCAGTAACAATAACTCGGTCACCTTTCTTGAGAGTGCCGGCGACATTTTCAGCAAGATCAAACCAACATGTGATGTCAAAATATGAAGGAATGCTTTCCCATTCTTGCGTATCTTTATTTCTTCGACTCTCATTCCAAGCTACGCCAATATCAGTGACTGCTGCTCCACCAGGTGTAAACCGAAGCTCAGGGTCTCTTGTAAGATTACCTACTATTGTAATGTTGTTATCTCTAGCCATTTTGTCTTTCGTCCTTAGTAATTGGGTTATTGATGCTTCTAATCAAAGCTTAGATCAAACCTCTTTTTTGTGCTTCATGATCTGGTAAACGTATTAGTTTATGTCGAACTATTTCATCAGAAAGACGTAACATTCTTTCAAGTGGTTCCATATCGACCTGGCCAGTAGTCATTTCAAGAACAACGTAATGTCCTTCAGCCTTGTGGTTTATTTCATAGGCGAAGCGTCGCTTGCCCCATTTATCTGTTTTTATGAATTGACCTTGCTCTTCTTGAATCCAAGTTTCAACTCTTGAAACAACATCATCAACTGTGGTGTCTTCTTCATCACCATCAATGATTATCATGAGTTCATATGCTCGTGTATTCACAACGAGTTTCTACCTCCTCTGGTCCCGCATGCGGGGCCCGCAGCAGGTCTGCGGGCAGGTTAAATTATGAACTTAAGGTTAGTGGTATTGATTGAAAATACCGACGTGTATTACCAGCTTGCTAAAGGATCTTCTGATTTAGGTAAAGGACTTCCATATAAACCGAGTGCTTCAGCTTCTTCATCTGATATTTGATAGCTTTCAGTTTCTGATGGAAAATCACCGCTCCGAACATCATCAGCAAAAGCCGATAAAGCTTTAATAGATTCTTCTTTAATATTTGCGTATGTGCGAACAAATTTGGGTTGTAATTCTTGATTTATTCCTAACAAGTCATGAAATACCAGTACTTGCCCATCGCAATCTGGACCAGCCCCTATCCCAATAGTTGGGATAGAAACCGCATCAGTAACTAGTTTGCCAACGGCTGAAGGAACGCATTCAAGGACGATTGCGAAACACCCAGCATGCGCTAGCGCCTTCGCTTCATATGAAAGTTGAACAGCAGCGTTCGTCGTTCGACCTTGGACCTTATAGCCACCTAATGCAAGAATTGATTGGGGGGTTAAGCCTAGGTGCCCCATTACAGGAATTTCTGCATTAGTAATAGCTTCTACCATCGCGACTCGATCTTGCCCGCCTTCTAATTTAACTGCTTTAGCTCCCGCTCGAATTAGCTTCGCAGCATTCTTTACTGTTTCCTCAGTAGATACGTGATAGCTCATCCATGGAAGGTCAGCTACGATAAACGCTTCTGGTTTCGCTCTTGCTACAGCAGAAGTGTGATGAACCATATCTTCAATAGTGACTTGAAGCGTATCTTCATAACCAAGAACAACCATTGCTAACGAATCACCAACAAGTATTATGTCTGCCCCAGCTTCAGTAACCATTTGGGCACCGGGGGCATCGTATGCAGTCATCATAACAAGAGCGGTTTGACCATTTTGAACCTTATTTGTGGCTATCTTTGGAGCCGTCCAGCTAGAGCTCATTTGTTTCCCTTCAAATACTCAGGTTTTAAAGCTTTCCATAGTGTAGGGGATTTAACTGAAATGACCATCTGTCCTGAGAAAATACGGATTGACTGGTCTTAGCTGTTCTGAGCATCAGCGTATAATTGTAAACTTTCCCAAGCTTTATCAATGGGCATTCCTCCACAGAGCGGGTGATGCACGATACGGTCAAGTTGAATTGCCTCAGTCGGTGTTACAACCTGATATATCCCTTCTTTCCTGAGTTCTTCTGGAGTTGTAGCGTGACTATGCACAGCTGAAGATATATCTGATGTTTGCCAGCTTGCATATTTTGCAGCTTCATTGAAAAAATATTGCCCTAGTTCAGCCCAAGCTTTATCAGGGTCTTCCGCAACAAACGTCATTTGTGTTTCCTCATCTGGCATTGCACAAAAACCCTGTGTCCCATTTAATTCACATTGTTCATAATAATATGCTTCTAGTTCGGGCATATGAGCAGCGGGTGATAGTGGTAATCCAAATCTAGCTGCGCGTCGAGCAGCTACTTTGCTTGTTCCACCAATCATTATGAATGGGTGGGGTTTAGTAAGAGGAGTTGGATTTATGCAGTGTGTAGCTCCTTTATATTCAAATGGTTCACCAGTCCATGCATTAAGTAATGTTTGCAAAGATTCGTCCATTAATTGTCCACGTTTTTCCCAGCTTTTCCCCATTAGTTGATATTCACTTGGACGGTACCCAAGCCCAAAAATAACGTTGAGTCGGCCACCGCTCATTAAATCAATGACAGCAATATCTTCAGCTACACGTATTGGATCATGAAGTGGTAACAAAAGTGCTGAGATAGATGCGGATAAGTTCGTTGTTCTAGCAAGTACCGTTGCGGCGTTAATTAGTGGTGTTGGACTCCATGCATTATCAGCTCCATGATGTTCTTCAAAGGTCGCCATAAAGAAACCGTTCTTATCTGCGAACTCAGCCATTTCTAACATTGCTTTATATCGGCTTGATAACGTCTCAGGGTTTAAAGACGGATCGATAAGGTTAAAACGAATTAGGGAAAAAGACATGTTCACTCCAAATATAGGTTTGAAAAAAAACTAGCTTACAAAACGACCGTAATCATATTCAAAGAATTAAAGGGTGAATGCTTTGCTTAAGTGGTTCCAAGAGCATTTCGTGCATACTTCTATTTCATAACAGGTAAAGGTCCCTTTTCGCTTCCGTATCCGATCGAGGTCTTTCTTTGTATTAACACACCGTCCATGCGAAGGTAACCGAGGTCCAAAGACATACGAAACTTTTACTAGGGTCGAATCTTCACAGATTGGACAACACGCCTCAATGGGAATGGAATAGTTGTGCGCAGCCCGAATAAGTTCTGGATGCGCATCGCAAATATCATGAATTGACACTTCTCCAAGTGAATACTTCTCTAATAAGTTGTTCCTTTCAAGAAGATAACTGATTTCACCCTTCGGCTGTGTTTTCACGAGTTCAGATGGAAGGAATCCCATTAGATAACAGTAGTTTAGTAAACCACTCAGCACATTATTTCAACTGTTGGTTTTTGGAACTGTCTTTTCTTCATCCCACCAGTTACGAATAGCTTTTTCTGCCTCACCTTGAGTGATTGGTCCTTTTTGAAATCTTATTTCTTGAAGATATTGAAGTGCCTCACCTACTTCAGGTCCTTCCTGTATTTTTAGTAATTCCATAATTTCTGCACCGGTTAAAGGCACAGAAAAATCATGTAATTCCTGTTCCAAGCTTATTTTTGTCTTTTCCATTTCAGAGATTATCTTTTTCAATTTTTTATTTATCTTTGCTAACTCAATTGCTTTATCTCTTAAATCGGCCGTTTGGAAATACCATTTTCTATAGCTTTCATTATCAATCGGCTTTGCCTCAATTGTTTTTGTAGATTGAATAAGAAGTTTTGTTTGTGATATTCGTTCATTTGAATATTTCAATTTTTTCATTCTGTATTCACACTCTTTAGCCGAAGTGTTTAATAACAGTGCAGCTAAACGTACAAGTGGATCTATTGGGAGTTGTGAAAGGCTTCTATAGCCACCGTTTTTCCTAATGTTCTCTTTGTCGTTGATTTCTGGGAGGAAAAGCTTATAGATCTTTGTTTTAAGAAGAAGTTTGAACCCTGGTTCTGGGTTTCTTACTTCTAAGAATTTATCAAATTCTTCTCGTATTCTTTCGGGAGAAACGATTTCTAGTCTTGGCGCGAGTGCTTTCATGCTTTGCACCATTTTCTTCGTTGGAGTTAATTCGAAACGACAAGTGAAACGCGCTGCTCTTAACATACGTAAAGGATCTTCTGAAAATGAAATATCTGGATTAAGTGGTGTCCTTAAAACTCCATCAGCGAAATCTTTTTGACCATTAAATGGGTCTATAAGTTCTTTTGAAGAAAGGTCTATGGCCATACTATTAACCGTGAAGTCGCGTCTAGAAAGATCTTCTTCTATTTGCTGTGAGAACTCAACTATCGGTTTTCTAGAATCAGAAAGGTACGACTCTGACCGATGTGTAGTTATTTCAATTGTTTTTCCATTTACATGAGCTCCGATTGTTCCAAATTTTTCGCCAGATAGCCACAAATTATCGGCTATTGGTTTAATGATTGCTTTTATTTCTTCCGGAGTTGCGTTGGTAGTTAGATCAATATCAAGGTTTTGAATATTGGTAGCATTCCCGTATAAATCCCGAACGATGCCACCAACTAAATAGATTTTTTTGCCCGCAGATTCAAAAGCTCGGCGAACTTCATCTACTTGTTGAATTATTGTCTGTAAGTGATTAAATGTCATTTCTCTCTTTAAATGAAATTGCTTGTTTTATCGCTTCCTTGCCTATTCCATCATTAGTAACTGGTTCAGGGAAAACAGTTTCACCTATTAAAGCATGAAGAACTGCAGTTGTTGAGAGTTCTAAGGCTTTCAAGTCGTATCCTCCTTCCAAAAAGACTAGGCGATGGCCAGGGGGAACGGTTTGGATTATTCGTGATGTAAGTAAACTGTAATCTCCTGAGGTAAGTCCAAGGTCTGTAATGGGATCAAGTCGATGTCCATCAAAACCTGCTGAAAGCAGTACCCAAGTTGGTTTGAAGTTATCAACAGTTTCCATAACTAGTTCATCCCATGCTTGAAGGTATGTATCACCTGTTGTTCCTGCAGGAAAAGGAATGTTAATTGTTGTTCCTTCGCCTTTTCCTATTCCAGTTTCTTCTAACGCACCTGTGCCTGGATACAGAGGCCACTGGTGGAATGATACAAATAAAACATTTGGGTCTGAATAGAAAACATCTTGTGTTCCGTTCCCGTGATGAGCGTCATAATCTACGATAAGTATTTTTTCTCCCAGAGATGATAACTGTTTTGCAGCAATTGCAACGTTATTTAATAAACAGAACCCCATAGACCTTCCTGTTGTAGCATGATGTCCTGGTGGGCGAACAGCGCAAAATGCAGCGTCTCCTATACCTTTCTTTAAATACCTAATTGCCTGTAACCCTGCCCCTGCTGCTAACCGTGCAGCAAGCCACGACCCTTCACTCATTTTTGTGTCTTCATCAACTCTTCCCCCACCATTTGCGTGAACTTCTTTTAAGTGGTGAACCATCTCTTTTTCATGAACGTCAAAAATTATTTTTTCATCTATTGCTTCAGCTAATATTTCTATGATGCTTTCGTTTAACTCGGGTTTTTGGAAAGCAGAATAAACAGCTTTCAACCGATCCGGCCGCTCTGGGTGAGTTTTTCCCGGAACATGATCTAGACAGTGATCATTACTAACAAATAAAATACTCATACATGAACAGTACTGTTCAGAAAACTATTTATGGATTTTTGAGAAAATATTCAATATTTCATCTTAATTTCAATTTTTTTAAATCTATTTTCCCTGTTCAGGGCTATTTCGTAAGAAAATTGTCTACTTGCTTTAGAAACTTTGGTGTGGGCAGGTTAAAGTCTGCCTCTACTAGTTCATTGGGGGTTTTCATGGCAATCAGAATTGTTACCGATAGTGCAAGTGATATCAGTTTAGAAGAAGCGGCAGATCTTAATATTGAAATAGTGCCTTTATCAATTAGATTCGGTGAATCTGAATTCACAGATCTTACTGACCTTTCAGTAAGTGAGTTCTATATCAAAATGGCTGAAAGTGATCTACTTCCTTCGACAGCTGCCCCTTCTCCTGGAGCTTTTGAGGCAGCTTTTAAAAAATGCCACGAAGCAGGTGCTGATGGCGTGATTTGTATCAACCTCTCATTAGCGTTGTCAGCAACTGGGCAAGCCGCCCAACTTGCTGCAGATGCTTTTTCTGAAATCCTTCCCGTTAAATGTGTTGATTCAAAATCCATAACTTCAGGACTTGGAACAATTATTCGTCGCGCCGCCTCAGCAGCGGAAAGTGGAAAATCAATGGAAGAAATAGAAGCTTTGATTAATGACTTAGCTGAAAGAACTCGTATCTATGCGACCCTCGATACGTTAGAGAATTTAAAAAAGGGTGGAAGAATTGGTGGAGCAAAAGCCATGGTTGGCACGATGCTTCAGTTCAAACCTTGCCTTGACCTTAGTAGTGGTGAGGTAGTTGAAGCGGGACGACAACGCACAAGAAAAAAATCACTCTTGTGGTTACGTGAAGTTCTTGAAGCAGCTGCCCCTGTTGAAGAACTATCTATTATTCATGGGGATGCACCAGATATTCAAGATTTTGTAGACCTTATTGCCGACTTGGCGCCAGAAGGTGTTCGAATAAATCAACTAGGAGCTGTTATAGGAACACATGGAGGGCCAAGAGTCCTCGGTCTAACCTTTCTAGTGAAGTGAATTATTTAATCAAGATCTCTGCATGACTTACTATGAATAATCATGTCTGATAACGAACTTCATGAGATGAAAATCTTAACTGGACGAAAATTGTCAGGTCGATATGTCCTTTCGTCATTGATTTCTTTAGGGCAATTTACGCAAATCTGGGAAGCTACTGATCTCGTTTTATCTCGAACTGTTGCTGTTAAGTTAACAAATCAACACCTTGTTTCAGAAAGCATTTTCCTCTCAAAGTTTCGTGCTGAAGCCCGCACTATTTCAAGACTAAATCATCCTTCAATTGTCTCCATCCTTGACACAACTGGAGATGATCAAATTGAAGCAATTGTTATGGAATTAATAGAAGGGGAAACATTAAAAGATTTTATTTTACGAACTGGCCCGCTTCCAGTTGAAGATTGTTTACCGTTCATTAATAACTTAGTAGACGCTCTTTCATATGCTCATAAGGAAGGAATCGTACATGGATCCTTAAGCCCGGAAAAGGTTTTTCTTTGCCCTGATAGAGGAACAAAAATATCTGGATTTGGCTTTAATGAATCTGCAGCGTTGCTTGAGAGAACAATAGAATTCCGAAATGATCCAAACTTATCGTATACATCACCAGAACAAGGCAAAGGTGAACTTCCCAATAACCAAAGTGACGTATTTTCGTTAGGTAAATTATTACAATTTATGCTTACTGGTAGCGAAAATAGTTCACATCAAGAGATTGCTTTTTTCCCACTAAATAAGAAAATTATAGAAGCAATTGCAAAAGCGACGGCAGGAACGCCAAGTCAGAGATATTCTAGTGTTGTGGAGTTTAAAGACGATATAGAATCAGCAGTTTCAGATACTCCGGATGACGATGGTATAGCTGATTCAATTTCAGCAGACAGATCACTTAATTTTGATAGTCAACGAATAGTTACAAATTTCTTATGGGTTGGAATGGTTTTCTTTTTCGTTTTAGGAGTTGTCTTTGCAACAAATTTAGATGACAGTTTGTTTGGCTCTGACAACACTTCAGAATCTCAGGAAAGTTCATTGCCTGTAGTTAATGAAGAAGTTCTATCCACAGATAACTCTTCAGAAGCTGAATCAACTGAAACTACAGCCACCGCTACATCCGATGAGGCAGCAAGTGAAGAGATTGGCGAAACGTCTGTTTCTCCAATTTTTGAAGTTGTTTCTATCGCTGGAGCAAGAGATTATGACCCATTGGGGGATGGTGTGGAACATCCAGAACTCTTAGAGAATCTTTTGGATGAAGATTCATCAACAATTTGGTACAGCGAAACATACGCGAATAGATCCTTAGGGTTTCTAAAAGATGGTGTTGGTTTGATAGTTGAACTTAAAAAGTCATTTCCAATTCAATCTCTTAAAATTAAAACAATAAAATCCGGTTGGTCAGCTAATATTTATATTTCTGAGACAATCGGAACAAATTTAGCTGACTGGGGAACAGTATTCACTTCAATTGATGCAGTACCAGGTGATATCACAGTTGATTTAACTGGCGCTACAGGTGCAAACATTTTGATCTGGTTTACAGATTTAGGCGATGACCCACCTCCTGGAGTGAGAATGGAAATTTCAGAAATAGAAGTCTCCTAGACGGTCAAGCCCTTCTCGCTGTCATTGAAAGAGTACAATTCTCTTTTGTGGACGCTACTGAATCCGAATTAATAGAAGCTGCTCAAAATGGGGATTCTTTTGCATTAGATAAGCTTCTTCGTTCTCATTATGACATGATTTTTTCAATTTGTAGAAAATTGACTGGCAATGAAAATGACGCAAACGATGCAGTTCAGGAATCGCTTATTTCTATAGCAAGAGGGTTACCGTCATTTCGAAGAACATCAAAATTGTCCACATGGATATACAGGGTTACAACAAACGCAGCGTTAGATGAATTACGTAAACAAAAACGTAGGCCAATTCCCGTGGATGAAGTTGATTATCTTCCAAATGAAACAACCTTCCAGCTCGAGGATGCCGTTGTATCATCATTAGATATCAAAGCAGCTCTTGACCGGTTACCGGAGGAATTTCGTACCCCCATAGTCCTTAGAGAGCAGACAGGTATGAACTACAGCGAAATATCAAGCATTCTCAATATTCCCACAGGCACTGTTAAATCAAGAATTGCAAGAGCTCGTTCAAAATTAAAAGATGATCTTTTGGGGAACAAAAGTAAAGTGAGTCCCGTCATAGAGGTAACTGATGAATAATTCCAACATTCCAGAGAACATTGAATTAATTAGCGCTTACCTTGATGGTGAAGTGGCTGAAGATGAGCGCGCCGTTATTGAGAACGACCCAAATCTACTTCGTGAAATTGAAACATTCCGTTCTATGTCAACACACATAGGACAAATTTATAAACAAGATAAAACAACTAAAGAGAGTCATATTTTTGCAGCGATTAGAGAAGCAGAAAAACCTTTCCAAGTAAATGCTGAAATTATAGATAAAAATATTTTTTCTTTCCGTAAAGTCACTCACATCTCTAAACGCAGGCCCGTTCGTGTAATAGCTTTCTCAGGAATAGCGGCCGCTATTCTAACCTTTTTTGCTATTCCCATATTTCAATCAGATACTCCTAAGACTGACCCGCTTATCGTAGCTGCAGAAATTCCAACCACGCCTGAACAAAAAGAATCAACGCCTGTTTTGGAATCTGCTCCTACAGCAGAAACAACAAGCGAAAATGAGTCTTTCTCTGCGCCACTTGAAGAGTCAACAACAAACGAGTCCGACGTTCTAGCAGAAATAGAGAATGATAATGGAGAAGATTCTGAAGCTGAAAAAGAACAACTGCCTCTTGAAGATTCAGAGGCAGTTGAACTTGAAGTTTCGAATTCTTCTTCTGACCGTCAACAAAGTGCTTTCGCCACCTCTACTTCAAATCTAATATTTGGGAATATAAGTACATACGGAGATAGCCCCGGAGAGTCCAACTCCGAACTGATTCTTAACAATGTTGGTATTGATCAAGGAGGAATGTTTGACAGATTTGTTATTGAATTGACTTCTACAGATTCAATAACAGATACTGCAATACCCGGGCCGTATGCAGTTGAACTGAACGCAGTCGATTACGTAATGGGGGAAAGTTCTTTTGTTATTCCATCTAATGTAAGTGAATACTTAGTCATTAAACTCGCTGCTAGGGGTGGGTTTTGGAACAATGAAAATTATGAGCCATGGGGTTATTTCGGTCAAGTAATAGCAGAGGAAGGGTCGCCTTTAACTGCATTTTATCTTAGTGATTTTGAAGGAGACCTAACATTTATATTAGGAGTTGAAGAGGGAAGTCGATTCAGAAGTGGGGTAGCCTCTAATCCTCCAAGATTGATAATAGAAGTTGAACATTTAATTAATGAGCCCGTCACTACTGACTAAGTTTTAACATTAGATTCATATCTAAAGTTTTAGTTCTTGGATTCTTCTTGTTATTTATTGATAAAAATTAATGAAATCATGCAGTTAGGGGGTATTCTCACGGCATGGTTCAAATGGATAATTCATTTTCTGAAGATGATAAAGAAAAAAAATCTTCTTCATGGGAAAATGCGGCTACAACAAAGATCGTTGAAGGCATTGATATTGTCCGGACTAAGACAACCGGCCCAGCAATTCATATAAGTAGATCAATTGTGTATGGATTAACTATGTTCCTAATTATCTTGATAAGCATCCCTTTTCTGATTATAGGAATTTCTCGCGGAATGATTGAAATATTTGATCAATGGGTTTTCCCCAGCCGAGATATTTCAGTCTGGTTTGTGTATTTATTAAGCGGTGTGGTTTGGTCTAGTGTTGGTCTTCTTATTTGGAGAAAACGTCCTAAGGATGCAGCTACTCCTAAGGAAACAATCAATAGATCTAGGAGCAATCATGTCGAGTCATAGAGAAATAATTATTGTAGGCTCTGGTCCTGCTGGGCTTACTGCTGCAATCTATACAGCTCGAGCAAGCCTGAACCCTTTGGTCATTGAAGGAGAGCCGTCCTCAACTTCTGATCAACCTGGGGGTCAACTGATGTTGACGACGGAAGTTGAGAATTACCCAGGTTTTCCTGAAGGAATAATGGGTCCTGAGTTAATGTCAAATTTCCGAGCTCAAGCTCAAAGGTTCGGAGCTGAATTTATTACTAAGAAAGTAACTCGAGTTGAGCTTGCTTCCTCTCCTTTTCAAGTTTGGGTTGGCGACCCTTCAGTTGATACGCCAACTTATTTAGCGGATTCATTGATAATTTCAACTGGCGCGAAGGCTCTTATGCTTGAATTACCAAACGAAATCAGTCTTGTCGGACATGGTGTTTCTACTTGTGCAACATGTGATGGTTTTTTCTTTCGCGATCAGGAAATAGCAGTTGTTGGTGGTGGTGATTCTGCAGTTGAGGAAGCTATGTTCCTATCTCGTTTTGGTAGCAAAGTAACTATTATTCACCGACGTGATGAACTGCGAGCTTCGAAAATAATGCAGGAGAGAGCTTTTTCAAACCCTAAAATTGAATTCCTTTGGAATCATGAAGTGATTGAATATGTAGGTGATGAAAAATTACAGGGAGTTAAAGTACGAGACGTTATAACAGATGAAATTAATGATTTTCCTGTTTCAGGTCTTTTTGTCGCCATAGGGCACATACCAAATACTGACATTTTTAAAGGCCAATTAGATTTACTTGATAATGGGTATATTAAAACTTTAAGTGATTCATCCTATACAAATATTGATGGCGTGTTTGCTTGTGGGGATGTTCAAGATTTTACATATCGTCAAGCAATCACTGCTGCTGGATCAGGATGCATGGCCGCAATAGATGCTGAGAGATGGATAGAAGAGCAACATTCAAACTAACTTGTCATATGTTCCACACACCAAGTAGTTTCCCGACTAACTTTAAATCTACGAATTCTTCTTAAAAAATGAATGGGAGACAGAAATGTCAGATGCTACAACAACTTTAACTGCAGGAACTTTTGATGAAATTATAAACTCTGCGGAAAAACCGGTACTCGTCGATTTCTGGGCCGAATGGTGTGGGCCATGTAAAATGATTGCTCCCATCCTTGAAGAAATAGCGTCTGAACAGGAAGAACACATTGATATTGCAAAACTAAATGTTGATGAGGCAGCTGATGTAGCACGGCGGTTTGAAGTTATGAGCATCCCAACACTAATTCTCTTTGACAATGGTGTTCCAACGAAACGAATCGTTGGAGCAAAAAGTAAAGATGCTCTACTAGATGACCTTTCAGAGTTTCTCTAACTTTTCATCTGCGTACAAACCGGTAAGCTAAAGCCTCATGGAGTTTGGATACCGGAACTATGGAACAAAATCTTAGTAACATCAATAGTCTTACTGTGGGAGATGAAGGACCTCTTGTAGAAGAATTGCATCGCATGCTGGCAAATGCTGGTTTTAATACAAAGGAAACCAGTGCAACGTTTTCTAAAGAAACAGAACTATCATTACGTTCCTTTCAAGAAAGTCGTCTTATAAAAATCTCTGGACTTTGTGATCAACGAACATGGGATGCACTACTTGAAGCTAGATATAGATTAGGAGACAGGTTATTATATTTTGGTCAACCCATGCTTCGAGGAGAAGATGTTTCTGCATTACAACGGGCTATGGGTTCTCTTGGCTTCAATCCTGGCAAAGTTGATGGGATATTCGGACCAGATACACAAACTGCAGTTGGATTATTTCAAAGAAACTCGGGTTTAGTTGTAGATTTCATTTTTGGCCCAAATTGTTTGTCAGCCCTGAAAAAATTAGGAAATCGAGATGGACAACGATCCGTTGCTATCTTAAAAGAACAAGAACGGATTATCTCCAGAGTTAGAAACGATGAAATACCATACATAGCAATAGGTGACCTTGGAGGATTGTCTGCAGTCGTCACAGAGTCTGCGCGTCTTTTACGAAATGCACATATTAAAACCGACTTAATACAACACTATGACGTATCTGAGCATTCAAAATATTGCAATACCCACGATGTTGATTTATATGTTGGGATTTTTCCAGAACAAAACGAAGAGAAATCTATCTCCTATTATTCAGCAAAAGGGTTTGAGTCTCCTGGTGGTGCATCCTTTACACAGTTACTTGCAAAAGAGTTGACGCCGCTCTTTCATGTAGAGATCGAAATATATGGTCGGTCTGAACAAATACTACGAGAAACTAGAATGCCCGCAATAGTACTTCGGATAGGCCCAACAGAAGATTTAGTTGCAATTGCTCCGCAACTTTCTATAGCACTCAAAGAAGCAGTTTTTTCATGGTTTTCGCAGCCATTTGATGAAAATCCAAGTTAATCACTAAATTTATGTTTTTTTCTATACAAAAGACCTGATCAAAGGGTATTTTTCAAATAGAAATCACAGGTTTTTCCCCAAGTTGGGGATAAAAACCTCTGCACAACTCGAAAGTCTATACCTTAACTTTATACTTTAGGCTGCTAGCCAATTAAAATATAGTGTTTTTTTAATCTGAAAATAGTTGTAGAATGCGCCTTAGGTCATCTTCCCCGGCAAACTCTATTACTATTTTTCCTTTTTGGCTACCGATAGTCACCCCAACTCGTGTTGATAGTTTTTCTGCAAGAATTTGCTCAACTTCTAACTCAGCAACGGATCGTTCTTTTCTTATTTTAGGTTTTCTAGCGAGGGTGGTGCCATCACGAACAATCTTTTCTACATCTCTTACAGTCAACATATCTTTTACAACTCTTTGCGCTAGCTGATCTTGCTCTTGTCGAGAAGGTAAACCAAGCAATGCTCGTGCGTGCCCAGCTGTTATAGATCCATTTAAAAGAAACTGCTGAACTGAGGCAGGGAGTTGTAACAGCCTAAGCGCATTAGTAATTGTTGAACGACTTTTTCCAACTCTTTGAGCTACAGCATCCTGGCTTAATCCAAAATCATCTATAAGTTGTTGGTAAGCAACAGCTTCTTCTAAAGCTCCTAAATCTTGTCTATGCAAATTCTCTACGAGAGCATGCTCTAGAGAAGTCAGGTCTTCAATGTCTCTTACTATGGCTGGAATTCTCTGCAAGCCAGCGCGTTTAGCAGCGCGCCACCGCCGTTCCCCTGCTATTAACTCAAATACGTTAGCTTCTTTCCTTCTCACTAAAATTGGTTGCAATACCCCAACTTCCTGAATTGAAGCCGCCAAACTTTCAAGGGCCTCTTCATTAAAAACGTCCCGCGGTTGATATGGGTTTACAGAAATAGACTCAATCGGCACTTCTTGATAACCCGTCGTTTCTGTATAATAGTTTGTTCCTTGTTTATTTTGATTAGTTATAATTAACGCGTCAAGGCCTTTTCCTAACCCTTTTTTTTCACGAGCCACTACAAATCTCCCTTGCTAACGCTCTGTAGGCAATTGATGCCCTACATTTGGAATCATAAAAGATGATTGGCTGCCCATAAGAAGGAGCTTCCGACAAACGAACTGACCTTGGAATAATTTGATTACAAACAAGTTCACCAAAATGTCCCCTAACTTCCTCTACTACTTGTGCAGCCAACTTTGTTCGTGCGTCAAACATAACTAATGCAATCATAGAAATATGTAATTTCTCGTTTAAATGCGTTTTTACCTTTTCTACATTGCTTAGTAGTTGCCCAAGCCCTTCCAATGCTAAATATTCGCATTGAATTGGAACTAACACCTCATCTGCTGCAGTTAAAGCATTAATAGTCAAAAGGCCGATTGATGGAGGACAGTCAATAAAGACATAGTCATATTCATCAATAACTTCTTCGATGGCTTTTTTTAGAAATCTTTCTCTGTTAAAAGCAGAAACAAGTTCTATTTCCGCACCGGAAAGATCACGATTTGCGGGAGCTAAAGAAACAGAAGGCCATTTTGTTTTAATAATCGATTCACGCATCTTGGCATTTCCGAGGATTACTTCATATATAGAAGTAAAAAACTGTGTTGGATCTACACCAAGGGCTGAAGTAGCGTTTCCTTGAGGGTCAAAATCAATAACCAAAACATTGTTTCCTATTTCTGCCAGACAAGTCGCTATATTTATTGCTGTGGTTGTTTTACCAACCCCACCTTTTTGATTTGCGACTGTGATAACTCTAGGTTTCGGGTTTAATGCAGAAGGGTGGGTTTTGGTATTAAGCAGATCGTCCATTTTTCTATTTCCCCAGTTCAGAATATATTAAAACGAAAGTGGTTTCTAAGTTTTATCACTCTATAAAAATCTGTCAATTCAAAATTTTTTATTATGTTCCACGTGAAACATATCAATGTGAGAACTGAAGTGTTTCACGTGAAACATCACCACAATGGCCTTTTTCTAGTTATACCAGGGCGTCTTGGGAATCGATCGGAAGGTTTTCGCTGTAATTGTAAGGTTTGAAACGTACCGTATTTATTTTCGTTCGTTTCAAGTGGAATAAGGCCAGTTTCTTCTAAAATTTCATTATCCCAACGGTCACTTTTTCCTGGGGGTTCACTCACAACTAAATATCCGCTTATTTTTAAAAACCGGCAAGCACATTCTGCAGTAATAGGTGGTGGTGCAAAAGAACGTGCCGTTACAACGTCTACTTTTCCTTCAAAAACTGGGTTTCTTGCTACATTTTCAACTTCATCACAAATAATTTGTGTTCTTTTCGTAAAATTAAGTTGTTTTATCGCCCAAGAAAGAAATTCTGCTCGTTTCTCTTTTCTCTCGATAAGAACAACATCCCAATTTTTAAACCAATCAATCAAAATTAGCGATGGAACTCCCCCACCAGAACCAAGATCAACTAATTTTCCTTCTGGTTCATTATTGTTTAACTTTTTAATCGTTTCTATAAAACCTTTAGCATTTAAAATATGCTCTTGAACTGGGGGTTTTCCTAAAAATTTAAGTTTTTGAGCCTGAATCAGAATTTCTTCTAATTCCATAAATTACGCACTGGGTTGTAAAACAACTCGTCTACGTGGTTCCTCACCATCGCTGCTGCTGCTTATTCCATCAATATTAGATGCAGCATCATGTATGATCTTCCTATCAGCTGCTCCCATTGGTTCTAACGGAAGGGGTTTCCCTGTTTCTTTAACAGTTGCCGCCTGTTTTTCAGTAAAAGCGATTAGAGATGCCTTACGCCGCTCTCTATAACCTCCAACATCAATAGAAAGTCGGTTAGTTTTACGTCCAGCTGCATGCCGTTGGACCACTGTTCGCGTAATATCTTGGAGAGCTAGTAATGTTCCGGCTTTTGGCCCTATTAGTAACCCAATGTCTGAACCGTCGATAGAACCAATAATTCTTTCTTCTTCCATTCTGATACTAACTGTGGCATCGATATCAAAGCTTTTCACAATTCCTTCGAGGAACTCAACCACTGCCTTTTCTTGTTCTTCTTGTGGCATAGGTTCTCTATTTTCAATGTCTTTTTTAGGCTTATTTGTAGTTTTTTTAGGTTTATTCTGCTGTTTTTTAGGCTGGTTGTTCTTTTGCTCAGTTGCTTTATTATTAGAGCTTTTACCGTTCTTTTTTCTTCTATTGCGTTGGTTGCTTCCGTTTTTTGAAGGAATATCGACTGGTTTTACCCTTGCTCGAACTCGAGCTTCTGTTTTTTTCAAACCAAATAAACGATTTTCTTCTCTTGTTACTACTTCAAATTCTGCGTCTTCTCTTGCTACTCCAAGTTGGTCTAATGCCAACTCTTCAGCTGCAGCAATGTTTTCTGCGCGTACTTCTACCCATTCCATTTTTATCTCTTCTTTTTGTTTCGACGACGTGAGCCAGGTGTGTCTTGTTGATTATTTTTCTTTGGTGTCACCCTTTTAGATGTAGGGCGAGCTTGTGGCTCTTTACGCTCTACCACCTTTCCTTTTTTAGGTGCATTTGATGATGCTTCAGGTGGTTTTTTCTTGCGTTTCTTTGGTGGATTCGTCAAATGACGACGTGATCCATGTAGTTCCGGATTAGCTTGTGCTTTTGTCTCTTTTTCTTTTTTAGCCGCTTCTACCATTTCTTTTGTCGGACGAATTATCTCTTCGGTCTCCTCATTGTCGCCATAGTATTTCCGTGTAATAAATAGCTGTGTCAAAACACGAAATGCGTTTGAAGTAAGAAAGTAAAATACAAGTGCCGCTGGAAAGGTAAAAGAAAATATTGGTAACATGAAAGGCATATATTTCATAATAAATTGCTGCTGAGCAGGCATTTCAGACATTGATGCCGAAGATCGAGATTGTATTTGTCGTTGTTGATACCAGGCAGATACTCCAACAAGTAGGACGAGTATAAGATATGGAAACCCAGTTATAAAACTGTCTTTTAGTGCTCCGAATGGACTTATTGCTAAATCAATTCCCCAAGATTTCATTTCAGTCGCTTTAGATAAATCTAAATACATTTGTGTATCTACACCAACAAAATCCGGATTAAAAACTCTTTTGCTTAAAACAATTGATTGAGTTGGATCCACACCTGTAAAAACGGCATCTCCTAATGATAAACCAGCATCACCTGTTCTACGACTAAGTCCCCTAACTGTATAGAAAAGACCAAAGAATATAGGCATTTGAGCTATTAATGGAAGGCATCCAGCTAAAGGATTTATCCCATTTGCTTGATATAGGGCCATCATTTCTTGATTTAATCGCTCTCTATCATGACCATATTTTTTCCGTAATTTTTTCAACTCTGGAGCAACCCGTTGAGTAGCAATCATGCTTCTTGTTTGTTTTATAGTGACCGGAAATAGAACTATCATCACTAAGCACGTAAAAATAATGATTGCTCCGGCATAATCAGGAATAATTTTATATATTTGAGTGAGAATTTTTCCAAAAAAATCTAACATTTACGTTCTTTCTTGGGAATTGGGTCGTATCCATAACTTCCCCAAGGATGACATCTACATAATCGTTTTGTTGTAAACCAACCACCCCGAAGAACTCCATAGCTTTCAATCGCCTCAGCTGCATATTCAGAACAAGAAGGGACATAACGACAAGTTGGAAGTCGGTTAGCTGTTATTGTTTGATAAATGAAAATAGCCCTCTGAGCTGCTCTTTTACCTAAATTTAATCGATTTTTAGTCATTTCCATGTTTAAATTTTAAATCTGTTAATACTGTTTCTAAAAGTTCATTTGTGTTTAAATTTTCACTTTCAGATGAATGAATTTTTATTAAATAATTACCTTGAAGAAATATTTCAGGTTTCTCGTACAGTAATTTTCTAAAGGCTTCACGATATTTTCTCCGAATTTTATTTCGAACAACCGCTTTACCAACTGTTTTCGGAATAGCAAATGCCAAGCATGGGTTTTCACCTTTTTCACTAAGGAAAACCAATTCCATGGGGCCTTTTTTTATTCGAACTCCCCTTCTTAATAAAGAAGTATGACGGTCTCTTCCTTTAACTTTTCCAATTACGCTGACAGTTTTTGCCTTCCACGCCGCCGACGCGAATTTATAATTGCTCGGCCTCCTCTAGTTGACATTCTTTGCCGAAATCCATGTTTTTTAGATCGGCGCCGAACATTTGGTTGAAATGTTCTTTTCACTTTTAATCCTTTTCCAATATGAGCTTATTTTCAACACATCCTGGATTCTAAGCCAGATCTTAGTCGGCTTTCGGTTTCACCAGGCAGCATTGATTACTATTAATACGTTAACGGTAGGGGGGGAAACAAAGTTATTACAACCTCCAGAAAATGTAATTTTCAACTTTTTATAAAAGTTATCCACACCTAAATTTTAGGTTTTGGTACTTTTTGTTCCACACCCTGTGGATAAGTGTTAAAAAATGGCTTTGACCAGCTTAAATAAATCCACTTAACTTCCACTTTTAAATTGCGTTTCTTGCTGCTAGCTTCTTCTTTCACAAGAAAGAACGCAAGATCTCCACATCATTGCACACACCACCAACACATTTACCTAAATACTTGTGGAGAACAAAATAAAGAAAGAAGAATATCTATGTCAAACGTGACACAATTATGGGATGCGTGTGCTCAATCAATCCGTGATCAAGTCTCTGATGGTGTATGGCAATCAACATTCAAAGAAGCCAGACCACAATCAATAACCGAAAACGAATTAGTTTTGACTGTCCCAAACCAGTGGGTAAAAACCCAGGTCGAAGGAAAATATAATCCTTTAGTCATAGAAGCCCTCGATGAAGTCTCTCCAAACCACATTCAACTAATTGTCGAAGTTGATACTAAAAACAGTGATGAAATGGACCTTTTAGCTGATGATACGCTGATTCCTGAAAAAGCAAAGGATAAAATTTCTGAAAATATAACTGAAAGTTTTGCCGAACCGAGAAAACCTTTAATAAATAACAAAAAATACACATTTGATACCTTTGTTACTGGAACAAGCAATCGTTTTGCTCATGCAGCTGCACTTTCAGTTGCTGAACGCCCTGCTGAATCTTATAACCCTCTATTCATCCATGGAGAAGCAGGATTAGGAAAAACACACCTCCTACAAGCGATAGAAAGCTATATTCACGAGAATTATCCACTTCATTCAACAAAATATGTATCAACTGAAACATTTCTAAACGAATTTATTGAATCTATCAAAACAAACAAAAGGTCTGAATTTAAAAGCCGATACAGAGAAATCGATGTGCTTTTAGTAGATGACATACAATTTCTTGAAGGAAAAGAAGGTTTACAGGAAGAATTTTTCCATACTTTCAATAGTTTACATCAAGCAAACAAACAAATAGTTTTGTCATCCGACCGACCCCCGGATGCTATTTCAACTTTAGAAGACCGGCTAAGAAGCAGATTTAAAATGGGGTTATTAACTGATATACAACCCCCTGATCTAGAAACACGCCTGGCTATTCTTCGTAAAAAAGCAGAAAATGAGACTATTCATATTCCCGCTGATGTGCTCGAGTTCATTGCTACACACGCAAAAGAAAATATCCGTGAATTAGAAGGGGCTTTAATTCGTGTTTGCGCTTTCGCAAAGCTAAACAGCCAACCACTTGATATTGATGTAACAAAAACAGTTCTCCAAGAACTTATAGCGTTAAGAAAACCCAGGCCTATAACACCAGATGTTATTTTGGATGCCACAGCTGAAAAATTTGGGCTATTAAAAGAAGATATCATTGGTCAAAGACGGCATCGCCCCCTTGTTACTGCTCGCCAAATCGCAATGTACGTTTTTCGTGAATTAACAGAATTAAGCTACCCAGCGATAGCAAGAGAGTTTGGTGGAAGAGATCATACAACAGTCATTCATGCTGTAGATAAAATAAGCACCTTAATGCCAGCAAAACAACAAATATATGATGACGTTACTGACTTAGTACAAACAATACGATCAGGTAAATAACTCTTCCACAGCCGTTGTGGAGTAATATAAAATCTGTTGAAAAGAAAACAATTATAAATAATTTAAAATTACCCTAACCCAAACAAGGCTGTGGATTACTAGACTAATTAACAGGTATTCCACACCAAGAATACTTCTCTGAACAGGGGAAATACGATCTTACACACATACACACATACCTACTACTATTACTAACTATATAAAAAATAAAGATACGAAGAAGGAGTTCTCCACACGTGAAGTTTCGATGCGATCGCGATGACTTAGTTGAAGCATTAAATACAGCAGGTAAAGCCGTTACAAACCGGGCAACATTACCAGTGTTGAATGGTTTACGTTTATCGTTAGAAAACGATATTTTAGTTATTACTGGAAGTGATCTAGATCTAACTATCACTGTCATTGTTGAAGTAAGCGGAGAAAAGGATGGAATATCCGTTGTCCCAGCAAAACTTTTATCCGATGTTATTCGGTCTGTTGAATCAGGAATTGTTGATTTAACGGTCGAAGAAACAGATCTACAAGTAATAGCAGGAAGAAGCGAATTTGCACTTAGAACAATTCCTGCAGATGAATATCCTATATTTGATGAAATTACATCTGACCCAGTAAATGTTGATGCTTCTATGCTTGTAAAAGCATTAGAGCAAGTTACACCTGCAGCTTCATCTGATGATTCACGACCAATACTTACTGGTGTATATATGGTCGCTGAAACAGACGGATTTAGACTTGTAGCTACAGATTCCTACAGACTTGCTGTTAGAGACATGCCAGGTTCTTCTTTATTAGTTGGCCAGCCTCCAATACTTGTTCCATCTAGAGCATTAACAGAACTAGCGCGATTGTTAGAAGGAAATAAGGAAGTTTCTCTTCATTTAGGAGAAAAAGAAGCTTCTTTTGTCGTGGATAATGTCAGAATGACAACACGTCTTATCGAAGGAGAATTTCCAGATTATAAACGGTTAGTGCCCGATGATAATCCGAATAAAATGACAGCAAACCGATCTGAATTAAGAGATGCTGTTAAAAGAGTTCGGTTACTAGCACAAGAAGCCACTCCGATACGATTAGAAATGAGTTCTTCAGGATTACAGTTAATAGCAAAAACACAAGACATCGGTGAAGCACACGAAACTGTTGACGCTGGATATTCAGGCGAAGATTTAACAATTGCATTTAACGCGGAATACTTATTAAAAGGTCTTGAAATTGCTCCAGGCGATGACATCACACTCGAAACGCGAGATAATCAAAAACCAGCTGTTTTAAAATCAGATGATCACCCAGAATTCCTGTACCTTTTAATGCCAGTTCGAATCTCATAAGAGGTTTTCATGGTTCATGTCCAGAGTTTATGGCTACAGAACTTTCGTAATTATAAAGAACAAGAAATAGTTTTTGGTTTAGGAACAACCGTCATTTTTGGTGACAATGGGCAAGGGAAAACAAATCTCATTGAAGCAATAAATTATCTGGGAACGGCCGCATCTTTTCGAGGGGTTCCAACAGAAGCATTAATTCGTGACACAACCGAAGCCGCAATAATACGTGGTGAAGTTATTCACGAACAGAGAAACCTTCTGGTCGAAGCTGAAATATCAAAAACGAGACAAAATAGTATTGCGGTTAACAAACAGAAAATTCGCCCTATTAGAAACCTTGTCGGATTAATACCTATCACTATTTTTGGGCCAGATGACCTGTCGCTTGTTAAAGCAGGCCCTAGTGAAAGAAGAAACTATATAGATAATTTACTTATTCAAATTCACCCACAGAATATGAAAACTCGAATGGATCTTGAGTCAGTTTTAAAACAACGAAATGCTCTTCTAAAGCAAGCTAAAGGACGATTAAATAAAGAACAAGAAACAACTCTTGATATTTGGACAACCCAATTTGATTTACTAGCCCACCAATGGGCAGAAAAAAGAAAAAACACACTCATCGCATTAGCAGAGTCTGTAAAAAATGCTTATGAAGAATTAGCCGGGAAAGGAAAAGAACCCAATTTAATATATCAACCAGATTGGTTTCAAAAAGGATTAAAAACGACATTACATTCCGTTCAAAACGATGAAATTAGAAGAGGAACAACACTTATTGGTCCCCATAGAGATGAAATCACAATTGAACTTGGAGGAATGGCAGCGAGAACACATGCATCGCAAGGTGAACAAAGAACAATAGCCTTAGCTCTTCGTGTAGCAGGACATCAGTTACTAAAAGAAACACACAAAACAAAACCAGTCTTATTACTAGATGATGTCTTTTCAGAACTAGATGACACTCGAACAAAAGCACTTCTAGAACTTTTCGTTGCGGATCAAACCTTTATAACAACAGCTATTAATCCTGAAAAAATTCCTACTTCTAACTATTTATATATAAAAAACGGAGAAATTGAAGAAAAATAATTCATTCTAAGTATTAGTGGTTTACCATACAAAAATGAGTTGGGAACCTTTATACGGACAAGAGAAACAACCTACAAAACTAAATTCGTTACTGAATGCTGTTATGCATAAATTGGCCGGCACATCAACACAGGTTATTGATGAAATTTTTTCAAATTGGGATGTAATAATTGGAGAAAAGTTAGGAAAATATACTCGTCCTACTCACCTAAAAGACAATTGTTTACATATACAGGCAGACGACCCAGTTATAGCAAAAGAATTAGAATGGCGAAGTAAAAAAATTATTGAAAAAGCAAATCTGTTAATCCCAAAAGCTTTAATTGAGCGAACAAAAATAACATCTAAAAAAGAAAAATAAAAGACTAAAATCTATAAAGTAATTTTCTCTAAGTAACCCACTACCAAACATGGAAAAATGGTAGAATAGTAATCTTGTGAATTAGCCCTCTGACCACGGCTTTTACAGAAAAGAAACAGGTTATTTTCTGGATTTTCACAATAAATAAACTGTAGGAAATTTTATTAAAAATGACGCAAACAACTGACTCATACAGTGCACAAGATATTCAAGTTTTAGAAGGGTTAGAAGCCGTTAGAAAACGCCCTGGTATGTATATAGGGTCAACAGGGCCAACGGGATTACACCACTTAGTTTATGAAGTAGTTGATAACGCTGTAGACGAAGCAATGGCTGGCCACTGCACAATAATTGAAGTAGAAATTCTTCCCGATGGAGGTTGTGCGGTTCGAGATAACGGAAGAGGAATTCCAGTAGGAAAACATAAACAGTATGAAGATCTTTCAGCTGCAGAGGTGGTTCTTACTGTCTTACATGCAGGTGGAAAATTCGGCGGAGATGGATATAAAGTGTCCGGTGGGTTGCATGGGGTTGGAGTTTCTGTTGTCAACGCATTGAGTTCTCAAGTCGAAGTAGAAATAGACCGAGATGGAAAAAGATATTTCATGTCTTTTCACAACGGGGGCGAACCAAAGAAAAAACTTACGCCCACTGGAGAAGCTCCAGATAATAGGACAGGAACAACGGTTCGATTTTGGCCAGATAGTGAGATATTTAAAGAAGGTATTGATTTTCGAGCCACAACACTGCTTGAACGTTTTCAAATGATGGCATTTCTAAATAAAGGATTAGAAATAACCTTTATAGATAATCGAAAAAATACTGATAATAAAAAACATTCATACCAATATGAAGGTGGAATCAAAGATTTTGTTCAACATGTAAATGCATCTAAAGAAGCCTTGTTTGATTCAGTAGGGTTTTTTGAAGAAGAAGATGAAGACCAAGAAGTAGAAATTGCTTTTCAATGGAATACTGGATTTAATACGGACGGCATACATTCTTTCGCAAACGGAATTGCTACCAGCGAAGGAGGAATGCATGAACAAGGATTTCGAACAGCCCTCACAAGAGTCGTAAACAAATACGCACGAGATAGCGGTCAATTAAAAGAAAAAGATGACAGCTTACAAGGTGAAGACATCAGGGAAGGCTTAACAGCAATCATTTCTGTAAGATTACGAGAACCTCAATTTGAAGGACAAACAAAAGGAAAGCTCGGCAATGTCTCCATTAAATCATTGGTAGAAAAAGCCACTGGAGAACATTTAAGAGACTGGTTTGAAGAAAATCCTTCAGAAGCAAAAAGAGTTATACAAAAATCACTACAAGCTGCTCGTGCTCGTATTGCTGCACGAAGTGCAAGAGATGCAACGAGAAGAAAATCAGCTTTAGATGGAGCAGGCCTCCCAGGAAAATTAACAGATTGTTCAAGTAGTAATCCAGAAGAAGCAGAAATTTATATTGTCGAAGGCAATTCGGCTGGTGGTTCAGCAAAAGATGCCAGAGATCCAAGAACGATGGCAATTCTTCCTATACGTGGGAAAATTCTAAATGTTGAACGGTCAAGAATAGATAAAATGCTTAACAATACTGAAGTACAGGCACTAATTTCAGCTATTGGGGCTGGCTTTGGAGATGAATTCGATATAGAAAAAATTCGCTACCACAAAATTGTTTTATTAGCTGATGCTGATGTTGATGGCAGTCATATACGAACACTTCTCCTTACTTTTTTATACCGCCAAATGAAAGAACTTGTATTAAAAGGGCATGTTTATATTGCACAACCTCCCTTATTTTCAACAGAAGTAAAGAAAACAAAAATATATCTAAAAGATGAACATGCAAGAGAAGCTTTCCTGGAAGAGAACCCAAAGCACAAGTCAGAATTTGGGAGGCTAAAAGGTCTAGGTGAAATGAATGCGGAAGAGTTATGGGATACCACTATGGATCCTGAAAAAAGAACCTTACTTAAAGTAACAGTTGAACAGGCATCGATAGCCGATGAAGTTTTCTCAAAACTGATGGGAGAAGATGTTGAAAGTAGAAAAACTTTTATTCAAACAAACGCAAAAGATGTTCGGTTTCTCGATATCTAAAATAGGCGAAGGAAGATATGAGCAACATTGATACAACAACTCCTGGTGAACAAAATGAAGGAGTAGAAGATGTTGAAATTCAGCAGGAAATGGAACAATCTTTTCTTGACTACGCTATGTCAGTTATTGTTGCTCGTGCCTTGCCTGATGCAAGAGACGGACTAAAACCAGTTCATCGGCGCATCCTTTGGGGAATGTATGATACGAATGTTCGACCGGATAGATCGCACGTAAAATGTGCAACAGTTGTTGGAGAAGTTATGGGTCATTATCACCCACATGGTGATAGTGCTATATATGAAGCCTTAGTTCGTATGGGACAAACGTGGTCATTAAGGTACCCACTTATCGACCCTCACGGAAACTTTGGGTCTCCTAATGATGGTGCTGCAGCAATGCGGTACACAGAAAGCCGTCTTTCCGAATTAGCAATGAAAATGATGGAAGGAATAGACGAAGAAACAGTTGATTTTTTAGATAATTTTGATGGATCGT
>JACERY010000022.1 GCA_013912105.1 Acidimicrobiales bacterium
GTCACGTGGTATTGCTATATCAATTATCAATAGATTTTTTTGGTCTTTTCTATCAGATTCATTCAGAAGTTGTTCACTGTTAAATAATGCTTCTGGTGCTGCAGTACTTGAAATAAATAGGTCAACTTCATTTAAGTATTTAGGAATTTCTTCTATAGCTATAGCTTTACTACCTGAAGTAGAAGCAAGTTTTCTTGCGTTATCCAGATTGCGATTAGCGAAAATTATTTCTCCTACGTCATTTTCATAAAGCGAGGTTGCCATGCCTTCTCCCATTTCACCCGCTCCAAGCAATAGAACTTTTTTAGCCTGCAATCCATTTAGATGTTCCGCAGCCATGTCAACTACCGCGCGAGCTATCGAAGGTGTGTTCTTTGACAATCCAGTCTGTGTGCGGACTCTCTTACCGACTTCTAATGCTCTTCTGAATGCTGCATTTATAATCGGGCCGCAAGTATTTTCTTCTTGAGCTTTTTTCCACGCAACTTTTACCTGATGCTGAATTTCATTTTCTCCAACTACGGCTGAGTCTAGACCACAGGTAACAGAAAAAAGATGGCGAATCGCTTCATCCTCATAATGAACATAAAGATAATCATTAAAGTCTTCAGCAGGAAGATCAGATAAATCTGACAAGAAATCTCGTACATCTTGATACGCACCGTGAAACTTTTCTGCAAATACGTAAATCTCAGTTCTGTTACATGTTGATAAGACAACTGCTTCACTGACATGTCTTCTAGACTTCACGTCCACCAGAGTCTTGGGAAGGTTGTCTGCAGGCACAGCAAAAGACTCAAATAAATTGAGTGGCATAGTGCGGTTGTTTACTCCAATTACTACAAGAGACAAGCTGTGACAATCCTTGATTCGTTTACTACCCTAAGGGGCTATCTCCAGCATCCCTGAAACGAAACGTTCGTGCCAAACTAAACCTAAATGGTTTTGATGCTGTTATTTTCTTTACTTAAGCCTAACCTATCGTAGTTTTTTAGAAGAGGTAACAGCGAAAGAGAAATTTATCTTGCTAGAAAAAAAAGTTGCAAAAGGCTGGCGAAAAGGATCACGCCTATAAGGACAAAGACTGCCAACGAAGTAGCTTTCCTCATGATTTTTTTTTCAAAGTGACCATTGTTTGCGTGCTTTCTTGAATCGCACCATTTTCAATCTTCACTTGTTGACCTTCACCTAATCGAAGCTCCTCTGCAGCAGAGCGCCCACACATACAAAGAGCAAGAAGACCCGTGCTATCAACAATTATTCCAATATCTGATTCTTGAATTTCTTCGAAAGTTTTTGCTCGTCTAATGCCACGCACACTGTCGCCTATATGTATGAGCATCTGCTCACCGAAGTGAGAAATATCTTCTTCAGATATATTTAGCTGGAGATTCCCGAAATGATCTTCCCATAAGATTTCTGCTACGACCATATCACCCTCTTGAGATGAGATAGGCAAGAGACCTGGTTGTAATGAGGAAAGCAAAATAGAACTTCCAAGGCTAGAAAAATCAACTCCATTGCATAAGTGAGCTGCGACTGGAGCAAATACATCTCGTCCAGCAAAAGTCGTAGACAAAGATGGTAAATGGAATCGTTGGTTATCTAATTCAACCGCTCGGGTTACTTCTCCGACCATTGCGATAGCTGGAGCTAAGAGACCGTTGTCCGGACCGACAAATACCCATTCTCCATCATTTATTTCTATAGCAATTGCTCTTCTTTCGCTTCCAACTCCTGGGTCCACTACAGCAAGAATAACGCCTGGGAGCATATATTGAGCAGCACGTGCCAGTGCTAAACCACCAGCTCTAATATCATGAGCTTTAATTCCGTGGGTAATATCTATGACAGTAACATTCTCTGAAATTGAGCCAATCACGGATTTAGCTACGCCAACGAACTCATCTTTGTATCCATAGTCGCTGAGAAAGCTAATGGTTGAGTATTGATTCACAGTCACAATTTGATTGTATCGCTGCGATTAATTCTTTGATGGGGTCTATTAACCTGTCTGATTGTAACGACTGGCTAGAAAGTTGTTTATATCATCTTCGTTTATTCGATATGATTTCCCGACTTGAACAGCTCTTAGGTCACCAGACTTAATAAGCCTATAAACAGTCATTGAAGAAACTCTCATGAGGTTTGCTACCTCTCCCACAGTCATGAATTGTGGTAGCGGGGCTTTCTGATTCTCCATAACATCCTCATTCTCTCTTGAAGGGTCACCTTAGGCGCATATAAAGAAAGTGCAAATCCTATAGAAGGGTTTTTGTTTCTACTATTCACCAAGTTCTTTTGATCTTGATGTTGCTTTAGAAATTGCTGCGATAATGATCTCTGTAAATTGATTTTTATCCAAATGATCAATAGCAGCAGCAGTAGTTCCGTTAGGCGAAGTTACCGAATCCCGTAAGTCAGAAGGGCTAACTCCAGAGCTGGAAAGGAGACTTGAAGCACCCAGTAATGTTTGTCGTGTCAGCACATCTGCAACCGTCGGGTCAAGACCGTTCTCTATTCCAGAAGCAATCATTGCTTCAGCTAATAGGAAAAGATATGCAGGACCTGAACCACTTAATCCAGTGACTGCATCAAGGGTCGTTTCATCTACTACTACGACTTCTCCAACAGCTGAAAGAATGGAGCTCGCCCAATCAAGATGATCTTTTCCCGCAGACGATCCAGCTGCAATAGCCGCCATACCTTTTCCTATCATTGATGGCGTATTTGGCATAACTCGTATAACTGGTGTTTCCTCTGGAAGTTCTTTTTCTATAGCGCGTGTTGTAACACCAGCAGCAATTGAAATTACTAATTCAGGTTTCATTTCTGCTAGCTGTTGGCATATAGAAGCAACTATTTGAGGTTTTACTGCAAATAAGAATTTTGCACTAGGTAAAATTTCTTTAGAGAAGATCGCACCCTCATATTTACCTTGCAATTCTTTCAAACGGCTTTCATCAGGTTCAATAATCGAAATTTCATTTGGTTCAGCCCATTTTGATGCAATCAGTCCACCAAGAAGTGCCTCCCCCATCTTGCCTCCACCAACTATTGAAAGTTTTATGCCCATAATTTAAAGGTAGTAGCTTCTAGATAGGTGTGAGTATCTTTATAAGCATTTTGGAAGAAGTCTTAATGAAACCTGGATGCGAAACCAATTCGAAGAGCTGCTTTAAAGGTAAGTTCAATAGCTGCGTACATACTTCCTATTATCCAATCAAGATTTTTTTCCGTTATCCATTCATTCTGAAGTTCCCCTGAAAGATATAAAGCATTCTCATCACCAATTAAAAAGAATATTCCGTGCAACTTTTGATTTCGCCGAAGTATGTGCTCATAAAACTTTGCTTCGTTCTCTTCAGGGGCAGGCATAACGTAAGTTTCAAAATGAAGTGTCCGTTGCCCTAACGTTATTAGGATCATGTAATTCTGCTTTTCTTCTCCACTGACCCTTACGTACCATCTACTTTCCTCTTGGTCATAATCAACAGATTTAATTACGAGGTCTTTAGCAAGTTCAGATTGAAGCCATTCGCCGACTCTTTTCTGGATTAATTTAAGTTCAGAAGGGGAATTAAAGTCATTACTCATTGAATTCCCTATCGGCAATCGACAAGTGCTTCTGAAAGTATAGAAGCATAGATTGAAAGAAGATTTTCAGCTGTTTGTCCCCAAGAGTACTTCTTTGCTTTTTCAGCTGCATTCATAGCAATCTCAGTCGATTTTAATGGATTCATAAGAAGCTGATTAATTGCATTTTTGTAGTCAATTGGATCCCAACCATTTACGAGAATCCCAGTAACACCATCATCTATCAGATCCTTTAAACCACCTACTGATGCTGCTACTACTGGTGTTCCACAGGCAGCAGATTCTAGTGCTACGAGACCAAATGATTCTGACCGACTAGGAACCAGCACTATATCGGCGGCGCGATAGTAGGTGCTCAAGATGTAATGGGGTTGTGGTGGGATGAAGATCACCTTTTTATTAGAAGGAAGTTTTTCTATCAAAGCTCTTAGGTTTTCCTTATGTGATTCTCCTTGGGGTCCACTTGCGCCCCCCACAATAAGTAATGTCATTTCCTGATTTTCAAATTCTTTAAGAGATTTTATTGCTACTTCAACACCTTTCAAAGATTGCAAACGACCTACATACATGAGTATTGGACCATTGGGCAGTCTTAGCGCTGATCTTGCTGCCTTTTGGTTGCCTGGTGAAAAGAATGCGTGCTCAACCCCTAGAGGATTAACACGTACCCGTTCATTAGGAGCGTTATATAGCGAATGTAATTGCATTTTCTCAATCAAACTATTTGCAATAATCATTTCTGAACAACCGATAATTTTTTGTTCAGAAACAATTCTTTCAATAGATTCGTGATCGCCCGTTTCATTTTTAGCTTCACCAAGCGTATGGAAAGTCGTTACTAATGGAATATCGAGTTTATGTTTTAGGCGATGACCAACAATTCCAGAAAGCCAGTAATTTGCATGAATTATATCTACCGATTTCCTACTATTAATATCAGCAGCTACTTTATCTGTGAACTCTTCAAGAATATTAGGTAGTTCCTCTTTCATAAGGTCGAATTGACCAGCATGGATATGAACAATGTCTACTCCCGGTTCAAGATGGACTTCGTCCGGAAGTGATGCTTCCCATCTTCTAACATAAATTGTGCACTGGACTCCTCTGTGTGCAAGAGCGGCAGCTACCTCCCGAATGTACACGTTCATACCGCCCGAATCTCCTTGACCGGGTTGGATAAGAGGGGAAGTGTGCATGGAAAGAATTGCGACATGTAGATCTTTTTTATGGAAATAATCAGAATGGGTTTGATCTGGATAGGGCTCTAGAGAACCTCCCGAAACAGGGGGTAATAGAGCAACCTCATCTGCTGAAGTTACCGCATCTTCCATGTTTGCTGGGTTACCATTAACCCATATGCGACAAGTAGGAACCAATGATGCAAAATCCTTACCGAAATTTTTGATAGCTTCAGATATAAGCTCCTCGACTGTTCCAGCTTCGAAAGTTATTTCGCTGGTTCCAGCTATTTCTCTAATAGATGCAAATAGTCGAAGAGTTGCCACATATAAAGACTACCGTCTGAACTGATGACAAAATTACTTCTCGTGCGACATGGGCAATCGGAATGGAATGCTTTGGGAAAATGGCAAGGTAAAGCTGACCCCCCTCTTACTGAATTAGGGAAGCAACAGGCTTCAATTGCTGCAATGAAACTTCCAGATTTCAGTCTTCTAGCATGCTCTAACCTGCAAAGAGCAAGCTTGACTGCTGAAATATTTGCTGAGTCTACAGGTTGGGATAAAACAAAGATTATCACGGAGCCAAGTGTTCAGGAAAGAGATGCTGGAGGTTTCAGTGGTTTAACAAGAACCGAAATAGACAAGAAATTTCCAGGCTATCTAAATAATAATATATGGCCTGAAGATTGGGAATCAGATCAAATTTTAGTTAGACGGCTTCGTAAAGGTCTAGCTAACATTATTTCTAAATCAAGTAACGCAGGGGCTATAGTCGTCGTAACTCACGGCGGATGTATTTATGCACTAGAAGGTTTGTGCGGTGAACCTTACCGCCGTATTTCTAATCTTGGTGGTCGATGGTTTGAGATAGAAGATGATGAGATTATTATTGGAAACCGCACACACTTACTTCCAGAAGAAGAGCAAACATATCCTGACCAGATATAAATAATCTTGTACCTCCGGTGGGATTCGAACCCACGATCTTCGGATTAAAAGTCCGCTGCCTTACCAGACTTGGCTACGGAGGCATGTATTGACAACTAGTAGACGGTGAGTTTACCGACTCTAGAACTTGTTCTGTCAAAAGTTTAGGTTAGTGGGTGAGTGGTGATTTACCTTTCTATAACTTATGGTTTTCATAAGAAAACTAATTATTAGAATTTATGCATTAGAAGCTTAATTTTTAATGACTACAGTTAGATCTAAGCTTTCCTTGAGTAAAACGTTTCCGGTTCTGTATGACAATTCTTATTGATAAACCCATTTGGCCATTTCGTGGTGAGAAATGGTCGCATCTTATTAGTGACGTAAGTTACGAAGAACTTCATGATTTCACTAAAAGGTTAGGAATACCTCTTAGTGCCTTTCAAGGAGACCATTACGATATTCCTGAGCGAATGTGGGGTAAGGCTATTGAACTTGGAGCAGTTCTCGTTGACCCACGAGAACTTGTGAAAAGATTAAGGAAATCAGGACTGCGGAAAAGGGTTTCTAATACCTAAGAGGGTTTATAGCCTTAAAGTAATTACATGCTGGACATGAGAGAATCTAACAATGGAAAATAGTGATCAAGTACAACTAATACTCCCGACTTCTCCTACTTATGAAAAAGTAGCGCAAACTACTATTGCTCATCTTGGAATACGTAGCGGATTTTCTTTGAAAGAGGTCGAAGACCTTCGGTTAGTAATGAAAGAAACAACCAATCTCTTTATCTTGGCGCAAAAATGGGATAACCCGCTACACCTTAATTATAAATTTGCCCTGAGATGCATGCAGGTAACAGTCGCTTGCCAAACCACGGACCCATTAGAAGTAGATGATAATGCGTTGGATAATTTTAGGTTGAATGTGCTTCCACTAGTTAAAGAAGTAACTGTGAATAGGGAAAAAGCTTGGGTTGTTTTTGAGATCTCGCCAGATGACAGCGTGGCTAATTAACTCCTGTTGAACCGAATCCTCCGTCTCCTCTTTCTGTCTGAGTTAAATCGTCCATTTCTATAAAATCTGCTTGCTCGACTTTTTGAATAACTAATTGGGCGATGCGTTCTCCTCTTTTTACCTCAAAAGAATTCGTAGGGTCTGTGTTGATTAACAGAACCTTGAGTTCTCCTCTGTAACCACTGTCTATTAACCCTGGAGAGTTAAGACAAGTGACTCCATGTTTAGATGCTAAACCACTTCTTGGCTGGATAAATCCGGCGTACCCTTCGGGAAGTGCAAGGGCAATACCAGTTGGCACTAATGCACGACCGCCTCCCGGTGCAAGAACAGTTTCTTCTGCTGCGATTAAATCACAGCCTGCGTCACCAGCTTGTGCATATTTCGGTAAAGGTAGTTCTAAATCAAGTCTTTTAATGGGAAGTTTCATCACGGAGGAATCGTAGCGACTATTTAAGTTCCCTGCATAACAAAACAAGATTCTTTAGTTTCGTCAGAACTGCTCATGTTTGCCATAGAATCAGCGAGATGCTTGCTTGGATAGATCTAGAGATGACCGGACTTGATCCGGATGAAAATGTGGTTGTTGAGATCGCCACCTTAATCACGAATGACGAATTAGAAATTATTGCCGAAGGGCCCGACCTCGTTATACATGCGACTGAAGAGGATTTAGCAAAAATGGATTCTTTTGTAGTCGATATGCATACGAAAAGTGGCCTTCTACCGGAAATTAGGAACTCGAATATAAGCGTTGAAGAAGCAGAGAAGCAAACGATGGCTTTTCTCAATGAACACATTAAAAAAGAAAAAAGTGTTCCGCTATGCGGTAATTCAATAGGAACAGACCGAAGATTTCTAGCAAAATATCTTCCAAATATTGAAAATTTTCTTCATTATAGATCAGTTGACGTTTCTAGCATTAAGGAGCTAGTCAAGCGTTGGTTCCCTGAAATACTAGAAGAAGCGCCAAAAAAAAATGGTGGCCACCGTGCCATGGAAGATATAAAAGCTAGCGTTGAAGAGTTGCGATTCTATCGAACAAAGGTCTTTTCTAAAGATAAAGATTCCTTATGAAACATTCTCACTGTGAACATTCAAAAGACGCGCCCGAAAAGCAACGTCAAAAAAAAGAAGAACAAGAGCCTGCTAGCGAAATTGTGACAGAAGTTGCTCCAAATGTTCTCCGAACGCAACTTCCAGTTAATCTGCCAGGGCTAGGCCACGTCAACTGCTATGTCCTAGAAGATAAAAAAGGAATCGCGGTAGTAGACCCCGGTTTACCTGGTGATGACTCTTGGCTAGCTTTAGAAAACCGGCTTCAAACTGCCGGATTTAAAATTAAAAACATTCACACCGTCGTTGTTACCCACTCACATTTTGATCACTTCGGGGCAGCTGATCGGATAAGAGAAAATACAGGTGCTCATATCCTGACACATGAAAATTTTCGAAATGCTTTCAATCGCACTGAAATTTTAGAAAATGAAGACTCAGATGCTCTTGACCCAAACTCTGAAGAAGCACAGCAACAAGTTATTGACAGAATTTTTTCAGAAAGGCTTCCTTGGGGAACCAAACGAACTATGCCACCTCCAGAAGAAATTACTCGGTTTAAAAAAATGGGGCGTTTCAACTCCTCCTGGTTTCGAACACCTAAACCTACAGTCGAGGTAAAAGATAATGAATCAGTAATTCTTGGAGGTAGAGAATGGCTTTCCATTCATACACCTGGTCATACAAATGACCATTTGTGCCTGTGGGACCCCGAATATGGTGTGATGTTTTCTGGTGACCACGTATTACCTACAATTACCCCCCATATCGGTGGTATTTCACCTGAAACTGATCCATTAGCGAAGTTTTTCAACTCGTTACATAGAATGACTTTATTCAAGGATGTCTCGATTGCGCTTCCTGCTCACGGTCACCCATTTACTAACCTTGGAGAACGCTCACTTGAGATAATTGATCATCATCAGGAAAGACTAGAGACAATTCGCCAAACAGCCCAACAACTCGTTGGTGGTTCGGTTACAGACTATATGCGGGTGCTTTTCAGCGAAAGAGCTTGGGGTGATATGGCTGAAAGCGAAACATTTGCCCATCTTGAACATCTTAAGGAACTAGGTGAATTAGTTCGCGAAAGTGAGAACGGATTAATGTCTTACCAGTTAAAATCTTCCTAAAATTACTCGTTGAGGATTTAATTCACTTGACATACTTCGCTTTTGATGATGCCCTTAAGGAATCCGCTTGTGAAGGAAACTAATTCTTGACGGAATTTGGTGGAGTATTACTGACAACACAATATGATGATCATCTGCTGAAATGGAAAGGAGAAATGATGCTTAACCTAGATTACAAAATTGAAAGTGATTTAGCTTTAGAAACTTCAAATTTCTCCTGCGCTGATTTACACGTTTCTTCAACACAATTATTAACCAAAGCCCTACCAGCACAACCATTTACGCCGGCACATAAAGGCCATTATCCGACTACGGCCTTTAAGACCTATTCTGTTTGGCCTGAGGAGTGTACGTACTAGCTCTTAAACTGCGAAGTACTTCCTTAGGCCGTCGGAAATTCCGGCGGCTTTTCTGCTTTTTATACCAATCCAATCAAAGGAGACAAAATGATAACAACTACTTATACATCTGAAGAATGGCAAGCGTATGCAGAATGCGCGGCACCTACCATAAATAATGACATTTTCTTTTCTGAAGAAATACACGAAATAGCTACAGCAAAGAGCATTTGCTTAAATTGTTCTGTAATTTCACCCTGCCTTCAGGGAGCTATTGAGAGAAATGAACCTTGCGGCGTCTGGGGGGGTCAACTATTTATGAATGGGAAAGTCTTAACGATAAAAAGACGACGTGGTAGGCCATCAAAAATTCCTCGCCCTGAAGAACAAATGCCTGAAATACCAGTTCCTGAGCATCTTCTGGATCTTCTTAAAACAGCCTAGTTAAATGCAAGGCCTCTCTAATTAATTGTTGAAAGAAGCAACGGTTTAAGCGAGCTTCTGATGCTGATCTGCCCCTAACACTTTTATCCGGTGTTAGGGGCAGTTGAGAGTTATCTCCTTGTACGTCTGACAAATACGAAATTTAACTGGATACAAGGTAGTTTCTAAGGGTGAACGTCTTTCGAGTTTCCTTTGCCATTGCAGCTTTAGGTGCGATTATATTAATAGGCTTTTTGTCTTTTAATACCTCAACAAAAACGGATATTGAATCTTTCTCTGAATTATCCGGACTAGAGAACCTCCGTGATAGTGAAGGTTTAACTTTTGATAGTTCTTCTCTTGTTGGGAAAAGTATCGTTATTAACTTTTTTGCTTCTTGGTGTGAACCGTGCAGGAGAGAAATTATTGAGATTCAACGCATTAACGATAGAAGCTACAAACCGGACAAAGCATCTAATTACTTAGATGAAAAATCAGTAGTTTTTGTGGGAATAAACAGTGGTGAAACAGATGAAGTTAAAGCACAACAGCTAATCACAGAAACGAAAGCTTCTTACCTCATTCTCTTTGGCGACGATGGGACTCTTCTCCAGGAGGTCGGAGCTGTTGGTCTACCCTTTACCATCTTTGTTAATACACAGGGACAAATCGTAGGTAAACATTTAACAGCGATGGCTGCTGATGACGTATTTAACTTACTTGAAAAATATTTCCCATGATTAGCGTTGATCTTGCTTTTCCGCTCGCAGCTGGTTTAATCGCTGCTTTCAACCCTTGTGGGTTTGCTATGTTACCTGCATACCTTTCTTACTTTCTTGGTATAGAAACAGAATCAGGTAATAACAAGTTTCTTAGCATTCTTAATGGGTTGAAAGTTTCGCTAGCATTATCTCTTGGCTTTGTTTTTGTTTTCGCGACATTAGGAATCCTTACCAATACCATTATTTCCGAGGGCAGCATTGAAAGCCGCGCAGGATATATCACTTTAGCAATAGGTATTTTATTAATTATTCTCGGGCTTTCTATGATTCGAGGTTTTCACCCAGTCATCAATATTCCTCGATTTAATATCACGGGAATCAATCGACAACTTGCTTCAATGTTTCTTTTTGGAGTTTCATATGCTTTTGTTTCTGTTGGTTGTTCAGCCCCGATTTTCTTCATCACCGTGGGAGGGTCATTCAGTCGGAATGGAATTATTGACGGTTTAGCTGTCTTTATTTCATATGCGATGGGAATGAGCATAGTAATAACCGTTTTGACGTTAGGTCTTGCTTTCGCTAGGTCCGCTATTACTGAAAATCTTCAGAAAGTTCTTAAGCATTTAAATCTTATTTCTGGCTTGTTTCTAACTGTTTCTGGGTTTTTCCTTACAGCATATGGGTGGTGGGAGATTCAAATCACTAAAGGAAATTATGGAACGAATCCTTTAGTTGACCTTTCACTGCGAGGGTCGGGCCGTTTAAGTAATTGGGTAAATGATGTTGGTGGAGGACGATTCGCTATGGCATGTCTGTTGATTGTCATGGGCCTTTTAGTTTGGGCTATTAGTAGCCAAATTGTTAACCGGAAAAATAGATTCTCTCTAAGAGTTGTTTATCTTGGGTTAGTCCTAGTTGCAGAAATAGCTTTAAGTGAATTTAATCTACTTATTGTCCCGTTAGCCCGAACGATCGGGGATATACCAATACGAATTCAGCATTGGTTTACTAACCCGTTACGATGGGCCGCCCTTTTAGAAGTTATTTTCTTTCTATTACTAATTACCTTTTGGAGTCCATTGATTAAATCTAAGCTTCATAAAAATAGAAAATTAAAAGAGCCCAAAAAGCATTTATCAGAACATGCATAGAATCACGGACATACCGAATATTAAGGAAGAGCTAGCTATTCGTTCTACGTTTGGTTTTATGTCTTATCACGGCGGGACTCTCGAGAAAGCTACTGATGTAATCGCTCGAGAAGCAGCTGAAATTTCGGGATCATCATATTATGGACTGGTTCAAACTTCTGAAGACCCAATTCATTTCCCATCAACGGAAATGATGAACGAACAGTCTGATAAATTATTAACTTTTCTAAAACATGTTCAAATTGTTATTACTGTCCATGGGTATGGCCGCGAACATTTGTTCCACTCAATTCTATTAGGGGGTCATAACCGTTCTCTCGCAGTGCATTTAGCTTCTTTCTTGAGAGTCGCACTGCCTGATTATTCATTTGAAACTCGGTTAGAAGAAATTCCTAAAGAGTTAAGAGGATTACATTCAAAAAACCCTGTTAACGTTCCACCTTTAGCTGGGGTGCAGTTGGAGCTTCCACCAACTTTACGATGGAATCGCGAAGAATGGGGCTGGTCAGATAACGGTGGAATCGGCCGCGCTAAACAAGTAAACACATTAATCAATTCACTTAGCAATGCAGTAAATGCCTGGCCGCTATAACTACGTTTGAAATAAGTAAGGCCCCCGTTGGAAGCAGAGACCCAACCGTTTCCAGTTGACACAAGGAGCTTTCAATGTTCACTGCGTTCTTATGGTCTCTACCCCCAACGGGGGCCTATAACCATTAAAGACATAAGGTGCAAGAAATACCTAGTCATCGATGATGACTTAACAGAACCGTAACAAAAGATTGGAGGGGTATTAACCCCTCCAATCAATATTAAAAGGTCGCTATTGCTTTACATTACTTTTTGTCTAATTGCATAGTGCAAGGACCCCGGAACGATAAGCCCTACTGATTTTTCGTATAAGGCTAACCAATCTTCATTTTCTGAGAGTTTCGCGTTGCTTTGATTCAAATCTTCCATAGAAGCAAAATTAGTAACAAAGAACAGTTCAGAAATGTCACCAGTCAAAGGCCTAACGACCCCAACTTCATCACCGGAAATAGATGTTGCTAATTCGGCTACTTCGAGACAGAAGGCAGTTGCTTCCATTTGCTTTGGCGTTTCGACTCTAACAGTATTCACCGCTGCAAAAGCATCAAACTCTCCCATAGGTTTAATAATCTCTCCAAGTCGATCCTCAACAATATCCGCAATTGATTCGCTTCCGACAAGCATTGAATTAATTTCTTGATCAGCCATATAGCTCATGCGCATCTGCTCATAATCAGCAAGTGTTTCAAAGCCTGTCGTTAAGAAAACGGCATTTGGGTCTCCTCCGATATCAACGTGCATTGAGTAATCACTACCCATCTTTGAATTCATTGAACTTAATACAGAACCAGTCAGACTAATGGCATCTGCCATTCGCCCAGACTTAGCTGTAAGAGTTCTTCCAGCAATAAACATAATTATTTCTCCTTTTCTAATTTTTTTTATTTAAATAAATCGGACGTATGTTACGTCAAATTCAGACTCAAAGTACTCTGGACTTTTTGCGAATATTTCCTGATACTTTTCATCAGTTACCCAACTATCTGTCATATCTTTAAGCCCCTGAAGCGTGTCAGCATGTGCAACAAACGTGACCCCATACTGATCCCCTGTTACAGGTCGAACAAGCCCGCATTCTGAGCCGGATAATTCTGAGACATGATTTGTCAGCTCAAGTATTAGCTCAGTTCCTTCAGCTACTCCGGTGCTCTTTAGTCTTCCCCGGTGAATTTGAGCAAATGCCTTTCTTTCCCCTGGCGGACGCAGTACTTCCCCAATTTGATCCTCCATCTCGGTCATAAACGAGGTTGACATACTAATCGCGGCCATCAACTGCTGGTCAGCCATATAGCTTTCTAAAAAAGATTGATAGTCATCCAAGGATTGCCAAAATCCAGATAACCAAACCTTATTCGGTGCTCCACCAATCTCAGTTGACATAGCCATAGCAGAGCCATACCTGTTATTCATTACCTCAACGATCTCAGAACCAAACGCAATAGTCTTTTGCATTTCTCCTGGAGTTGGGATCATCTCCCTTGCGGTTACATACATAAAAGTTTTTGCTCTCTTTCTCACAAACGGCAGCGGCAAAAGCTAATCAAAGCTTCAACCACAAAAACTGGATAATTTATCCCCCGATATTTTGTAAGTTAACATACAATTGTTTCCAATACATTAACAGAGTGTTACCAGAATGTTAATTACACTTAACACATAGGATTCTGCTGGGTATGGTCAGGGGGCTAAACGATGTGCCTTCCACTTGTTCTCCACTTTACGAAAGCGGAAACGGTCGTGTAGCCGATCAGGTTGTCCTTGCCAAAATTCAATCAGCGAGGGGCGGACCCTATACCCTCCCCAGTTTTCAGGTCGAGGAACTTCTTTATTTTCAAATTGTCTAGAAATTTCCTCATATTTGCTAACCAGCACATCTCTATTATCAATTATCTGGCTTTGAGGTGAAGCCCAAGCCCCAAGTTGGTGCCCGCGGGGACGCGATTTAAAGTAATCGTCAGACTCTTCTATTGTCGCTTTTTCTATTTCGCCGAGAATTCGAACTTGTCTATGCAAAAGAAACCAACCGAAAGTTAATGAGACTTTAGGAGTCCGGGAAAATGACGTGGCTTTATCACTGTTGTAGTTAGTGAAAAATAAAAATCCTTCATCATCTATTTTTCTAACTAAAATAAAACGGGATGAAGGATAGCCATCATCGTCAACACTGGAAACAACCGCTGCATCAGGTTCATGAACTCCTGCTTCGGCCGCATCAGCATGCCAAGACATAAATTGATTAATAGGATTTTCTAGAATTTTTTCATTTGCAATATCCACGACTACGAACCTTTCTAATGTTCCCTTTCCTTTATTCTTCCATGGCTTCTTACCAGCATTAAACTTTTCTTCTCATTGCTTTAAACAATTCAACTATTTACCTAGAAGGGAAATATAAAGAAATAAATCTCGTTGGTTTGCCTTTTGGCAGTACGGTCAATCTTGTGAACAATAGAGCATTTATTCCAATTTTTTTAGGTGGGGTATTTGGTGCTTGTGCTAGGTGGGGGCTATTAGAAATGCTTCCAACAACTGGTAATTGGCCTTGGCAAATCTTTATATTAAATGTTGCTGGTTGCTGCATTCTTGGCATATTAGTTGGCTGCTTCTCTTTAGAAACAAAATTTTTTCATGCCCTAACAACTGGATTTTGTGGTGCTTTCACAACTTTTTCAGCCTTTTCAGTTGATCTAGCCGAATTCATTCGTAATGGGCAATTGCTGACTGGCTTCAGTTATCTTCTTGCTTCAAGTTTTGTCGGGTTATGGGGATATTTTTACTCAAAACAAAGATTATCTATTCGAATGGCATCCAAGTGGCGTTAATGTTCAATGTCCCTTTATTACTTGCCTTCTTGCAAGAGAGTTCATTTCTAACTGCTGCTGGTTTTGTTTTCCTCGCTGGATTGGGATCTGTCGCACGATGGATTCTCAATACGAAAGGTAAGTCAAAGCAAATACTAGGGACACTTACTGCAAATATTTCTTCATCTTTTATTTTGGGACTACTTATTTCTTATGATTTATCTCCCGCAACTATGACTATATTGGGAACTGGACTTTTAGGTTCGTTCTCAACATTTTCTACTGTGGCGATGGAAACAACCGAGAAATTTACAAATGAAAACAAAATCCATGCATGTGGGTATTTCTCAATAACTGTTGGGTTAGGAATTCTTGCAGCCGTCATTGGTTTGGAAATCGGTAGTGGTTGATCTAAAACGGTGATATGAATAATCCCGTTGAATTAGTTATTTGGTCTGATTTTCTCTGACCATGGTGTTACGTCGGGACGGTACGTCTTGATGAAGTAAAAAAACATTTTGGTAACCAAGTTTCAATATCTTGGAAAAGTTTTCTCTTAAAAAACGGTGCAAAAACTCCAGAACGTGAAAAATTTATTCGCTACACCCAGGGTTGGTCAAAAATAGGCGAATTAGAATCAAAAACAAATTTTCGCCCGTGGGCTACTTCAAATCCCCCACCATCTGGAAGTCTTCCAGCTCAAATTGCTCACAAGATAATCGCAGCAGAGTGGCCCCACTTAGCAATGGATATGCATGAACGTCTATTAGATGCTTACTTTTCTGAGAATCTAACTATTTCTGATTGGAATGTCCTCACAGACATTGTCTCTTCAATTGGAGTTGATCCAAATCAATTTCGCTTAGTTGTAAATGAAAGTCGCGAAGACTTCGCTAAAGCTGTTGTTGATGAACACAACGAAGCCATCAATCAAGGAATTACTGCAGTACCAACAGTGCTGATCAATGAAGTTTTACCTGTGCCAGGGGCGCAAGAAACTGAAACGTATATAAATTGGATCGAACGCATTATTGAAAGATCAAAAGATTCTTAATTTTTGTCCCGATTCATGATTATTTCTATCAATTTTTTACGGTCAATTTTATCAGTTGCGTTACGAGGAATTTCATTAATAATTACGACTACTTCTGGGAGTTTGAATGAAGCAAGTTCTCGTGATCCATATTCTCGAAGTTCTTCTAAAGTTGGCGGATTTTTAGTTGCTTTTGGAACTACGACAGCTACTCCTATTTCCCCCATAACCTCGTCAAGTTGAGGAACTATAGCTATCTCAGAAACCTTACTGTGACTTGAAAGAACGCCTTCTACCTCAAGGGGGTAGACGTTATAGCCTCCTCGTATAAACATCTCTTTTGTTCTCCCTGCGAGGACAAAGCAGTCATTGTCATTTACGTACGCTAAATCTCCTGTTTTTAGCCATCCGTTTTTGAGAACGTCATCTGTTGCTTCTGGATCATTCCAGTAGCCGCTCATCACGGCTGGAGATGAAATCCAAATTTCACCTATTTCACCTTGATCAAGTTCTATGCCTTCAGCGTTGCATATTTTAGCTTTTACCCCTTTTCTGGGTTTCCCTACCGTGAATAACGCTTCATCATCGTCAGCTTCGAGAGTAGTTCCTAGTCCAATTCCTCCTGATTCAGTTGAGCTATACCGAACTGACCAAGGAGCACCAAATATTTTTCTTCCTGCTTGAATCAGATCAGGTGAAGCAAACGCTCCTCCGGTTACGATTGCTTTTACAGACGTGAAATCGAATGATGCAATATTTTCTTGCTTAAGCATCAATGCTATTTGCGGAGCGATTGCACTTACAGATGTCATCTTATAATTGTGAATTAATTCTAGTATTTCTTTAGCGTTCCATTTTTCAACTAAATGTGTTGTTCCGCCCGAAGATAGTAGCCACGGCAATTTCGTCATTACTCCTACATGAGCGAATTCGGTACTTGCATATCGATTTCCCCCACCACCCCAAGATCCTCCGGTATCGAGGTCACTTATTGCTTGTAGCTGCTTGTTAGTAAACCAAGCTCCTTTTGGTTTACCTGTACTTCCAGATGTAAAACAAATGCACACTGGCCTGTCAGGGTTAGTTTCTAACGTTTCGAGACTTTCTCCAGTAAGGCGTTGTTGGATCATTATTTGGTTAATATTTTGATTAAGTTTGATCTTTTCAGATTTGTGTTCGCTACTGACTCCTGCGTCAAAACCTGCCGCTGTTATCACTAAATCTGGTTTTAATGTTGCTAGTACTTTCTGACGTTCCCGTGATGTGAAACGTGGGTTTATCCCTGCAGTTACACCACCAATTTTTGCTACAGCTAGATAAGAAATTATGTATTCAATGTGGCTAGGTAAACAAAGAGCCACAACGGAACCCTCACTTACTTCATTCACCTTAAACCATGCGCCGACTTCATCTGAAAGTTGATCTAATTCTTGGAATGAAATGGCTTTTCTGCCCGCAGTTTTATATGCGATTCTTGAACCGTGTTCTTTAGTTACAAGCTTTAAAGAATTTACAAGCATGTCATTAGTTTCCCATGTGATTGTCTCTTTAGTTAACCAATTATTATCTGTTTCTGTGAATTTTAAAATGTATTTTAAATATTGATATGAGTAGCCGCTAATGACCGATAGTCTCTCAAGAGTGATTGATTTAAAGAAACTTCGTGACGATGATGCCTACAGGTCAGGCATTATCCGTAAAGGAATTGACTCTAGTGTTTTAGATGATGTTCTCGTACGCGAAGAAACTTGTAGAAAACTTCAACAGGAGGTTGAAGAGTTGCGTTCTGAGCAGAATGTAGCTTCAAAAGAAATCGGGCAAGCTTCGCCGGAAGACCGAACTGAAAAGATTGCTGCTGCGTCAGCGATAAAAGAATTATTGCAGGCTAAAGAGACAGCTTACGCTTCAGCTTCTGAAGGCCTGCAAGAGATAGCCATTTCTTTGCCTAATCCAGCTAATGAACGTTGCCCGGGTGGCGGCGAAGACGACTACGAGGTCGTTGAAGTTATTGGGGAGTGCCCCGAAGCCCCCATTAGAAATCACGCTGAATACGGTGAGTTTATGGGGTGGGTAGAAACTGAAAAAGCTGCAGAAAATATGGGTAGTCGATTTGCATATCTAAAAAATGAAGCGGTTCTTCTTGAATTTGCCCTTGTGCAATACACGATGTCAAAACTAGTTAGCAAAGGTTTTACCCCTGTTGTTACTCCTGTTCTTGTTCGAGAACAGATGATGTTTGATGCTGGTTTTTTCCCGACAGACCGTAATCAAGTTTACGAGCTTCCAAAAGATGACCTGTTTTTAACTGGAACAAGTGAAGTTGCTCTCGCTGGTTTACACCGAGGAGACCTCCTTGAGAAAGAAGATGTCCCAATTCGGCTAGTCGGGTATTCCTCTTGCTTTAGGCGCGAAGCTGGAACTTATGGAAAAGACACTTCGGGTATTTTCCGAGTTCACCAATTTGATAAAGTAGAAATGTTTTCTTTTTGTGATCCGGAAGATTCGTGGAACGAATTAGAAATGCTTCGCGATATTGAACAGGAAATAATCACTGAACTTGGACTACCGCATAGGGTTATTCTTGTAGCAGCGGGAGATCTAGGGGCGCCAGCTTCCCTCAAGTATGACTGTGAAGTGTGGCTACCTTCCGAAGGTCAGTATCGAGAATTAACTAGTTGTTCTAATTACCTTGATTTTTCCGCAAGAAGAATGAAAACGAGGATTCGTAGCTCAGAAGGAAACCAACTTGCACATACCTTAAATGGAACTGCTTGCGCTGTTGGCCGGACTTTGGTTTTTCTAATGGAACACCATCAACAAGAAGATGGAAGTTTTATTGTCCCAGAGGCCTTAAGACCATTTTGCGGTTTGGAAGTTATTCAACCTCCTACTGCTTGAAATACTAGTTATTTTCTTCTTGAGTCAATTCAGTGGAGCTATTACTTTCCACCAAAACCATTTCGGGACTATTTCTTCTGCTCCATTGGAAGAAGCGGGTTCCAATCCAGATCCATAGGTATATTCCTCCAATTAGTTTCATAACGAGTCCAGCTAGTTGCTGGTCAGTTGTAATATCTATACCCCACAAGCGAACAGAGTGATCATAAGCATCGTATAGGGCCCCACCTGCGAAAGTAAGAAAGCCGGCTGGAACAGTTGGGATGACGGACATAAGGAAAAGGTAAACCATTTGTGCAGGAAGACTTTTTCTTAATCCAGGTACTGGGCTCATAACGGGAATCCACATCCAGAGAGAAGATACAAAAACTGCGAGATGAATGAAATAGTGAAAAGGGCCATTTTCTATTGAGTAGTTGACAGCAAAAGGCAAGTGCGTAACTATGATCACAAAGTTATAAATAAACCCTGCAACGACTGGACGCGAAAGTTGATTAACCCATTTACTGGTTCTTCCTGAAGGGCTTACGAGCAACTCAGCTAACCATCTTGGAAACGCTAGAAGAAGTAACGGCGGAACAATTAGTGAAATGATTAAGTGTTGAAGCATATGTACTGAATACAAGTATTCTTCTGAGATATCATGCATCGGCCAATCTGAAGCAAACCAGAGAGTAAACATAGCAGCGATAAATGCTACTTGGTTTTTTCTGGTGTAGACAGGTTCGCCTTGTTTGACCGCATTGGGTCCCACGACTTTTATTGCATATAAAGCTAGAAGGAAACCTCCCAGAATTATGATCCATACTTCTGGGTGAAATTGAAATCGCCATATGTCTTGGCTTGCTGAAAAGATCACTACTTTAGCTTGCCATGACTTGGGGTAGAAGTACCAGATTTAAGCTTGCTTGTGGCATATTTCACTTGATTTAAACCAAATTAACAAGTTGGGAAAAATTAGTGATGTGTACCGTCTCCGCCTTTAAAAGAGAACCCTAACCATGCTCCGATTATCGTTGGTGGAACAAATAGGAAAAGGACCTTTATGATTACATTCCAGTCGGGTAGGAACCCGAGAGCAAAAGCCATTATGAAATAAACAGGCCAAGCGATGCTGAGCCCCATGACCATCATTTTTGTAAAGATTGCATGATCGTCACGGAGATGCATGAACACAGCTGCTACTAGAAAGAACTTAACAACCATTAAAAATGAAAGTGTGAGAACCATGAGCCATTCGGGAGCGTTGTGGACTGATTCAAAATAGGTAAAAACTTCAATGGCGGTAAAGAAGCCAAGTATTAGGGCTGTTTTAATATATATCCAATCTTGCTTTACCCAAGATTCTTCGGTTTGTTTGTTCTCTGTTGTAGTCATAGTTATTTCCTATTGTGGGAACAGGTAGACGATTGTAAAAATAACGATCCAAACGACATCGACGAAATGCCAATACAAACCGATTATCTCTAATCTTTCTTCTTGGGCTGATGTGAGTTTCCCGCGCATTGACTGAATGTACATTGACATTAGAAATATTATTCCAACAGTCACATGAACTCCGTGGAAACCAGTAAGAGTAAAGAATGCTGTTCCAAATAAGTTTGTTGTGTAACCAAGTCCTTCACGGTAGAAGACAGTGAATTCATAGACTTGACCACCTACGAATATGGCGCCAAGTATTGCTGTCGAGAGAAGCCAAATGCGACTTCTTCGAATGTCATTTCTCCTTAAAGCAGTTATAGCTAGAACTACTGTGAGCGAACTCATCAGAAGAACAAAAGAGCTAACTGAAGTGAATGGAATATCGAACATTTCTTCTGGCCCAAGATCTGTTGGACCTATTCGATCTTTGTAAAGCATGTAAGTAGAGATCAAGGCTCCGAATAGTAAGCAATCCGAGCCAAGGAATACCCACATTCCTAGCTTGTCATTTGAGACGCCTAAAGTAGTTGGTTCAGTCAATTGACACTTCCTCCTCACCACTATCGGCGTTTTCCTCTAGCTCAAGGTTCGTATCGCCATGGTCGTCGTGGTGGTCATCGGCGTTTGGGTCGTCAACAGGTTCAAACACCCAACCATAGAGCCCACCTAACACTAGTAAGCCTCCGAGTATACATAGCCAGAGGTTATAGATAAGACCGTATCCAATAACTGGGAGCCCTGCTGCTGCGACTAACGGCCAATATGAAGGAGCAGGCAAGTGAACATTAGTGTTGCTTCCATCGTGAGCAACTTCTTCTGCGGTAGCTCTTCGAACGACTTGCCCTTCTTCATTTCGTCCCCATTTCCTGTGCCAGAATTCATCTTGCCTTTCGACATGTATTACCTCGTCAAAATTATGCTCTGGGACAGGCGATGCAGTCATCCATTCAAGAGATCTTGCATCCCACGGGTCTGGCCCAGGTGCTGGAGTTTTTCCAGCTTTAAACGCCTTACGACTTATGATCACATTCGCTATAAACATTGCGGTCGCTATGGCTATCAAGAAAGCCCCAATTGTTGCGACTAGGTTCCATAGGTCAAAACCTTGACCTTCAGAATAAGTTTGTATTCTTCTACTCATTCCTTGAAGCCCAAGAATGTGCATTGGACCGAAAGTTAGGTTAAATCCGATAACCATCACCCAGAAACTAGATTTACCTATTTTCTCAGAAAGGAAATATCCGAATATTTTTGGCCACCAGAAGTAGAAACCTCCGAAGAAGCCAAGAATGATTCCTCCAAATATAACGTAATGGAAATGAGCGACGATGTAGTACGTGTCAGTTTGTTGTGAGTCAGCTGCAGCCAGTGAGTGAGTTACGCCGGATAATCCTCCAATAGTAAACATTGCTACAACGGCAGTTGCGTACAACATAGGCGTTGTAAAACGGATTCGTCCCCCCCACATTGTGGCGAGCCAATTGAGAATCTTAACTCCTGTAGGAACTGCGATAAACATTGTTGATACCGAGAATGCTGCTACTGCAACAGGCCCTACTCCAGATGCAAACATGTGATGAGCCCAAACTCCCCATCCCATAAACCCAATTGCAATTCCAGAAAATACCATGAAAGGATAACCAAAAATTGGTTTTCTACTGAATGTAGGAATTATTTCTGAAATAACACCAAAGCTTGGAAGTATAAGCACGTAAACCTCTGGATGACCAAAGATCCAGAAAAGGTGTTGCCATAATAGGGGGTCTGCTCCCTCCATAACGTTAAAGAAATTAGCGTCAAAGAGCCTGTCGAACGTTAGAAGGAAAAGAGCAACCGAGATAACTGGCATTGCGAATAAGAGAAGCATTTGCACAATAAAAAGCATCCAGGTGAGGATAGGCATTTTCATGAGCGTCATACCGGGTGCCCGCATATTTAGAACGGTAACGATGAGGTTGATTGCTCCTACTAGTGAGGCGATTCCTGTTATTTGCAGCCCAATCGCAAAGAAATCAATACCTTTACTTGGGGAGAATAGAATTCCGGTATTAGGTGAGTAAGCGAACCATCCCCCATCTGGCGCGTTCTCCCACCATCCTCCAATAAACATTGAAGAAAGTAGAAATAGTCCTCCTCCTAAGAAAACCCAGAAGCTAAAAGCATTGAGCCGAGGGAATGCCACGTCTCGTGCCCCTATCTGTAAAGGAATCAGATAATTTGCGAATGCAGCTCCAAGTGGTATCGCAGCTAAGAAAACCATTATCACGCCATGCATTGTGAAAACTTGATTGTAAGTTTCAGCTGACAGAATAGAATTACCAGGCCTGCTTAGCTGCAACCGCATAAATAAGGCATAAATGCCTCCAATTACAAAAAAGAGGAGTCCAGCAGCTCCATACATAATTCCTATTTTTTTATGGTCTACAGTGAATAGCCAATCTTTCCATCCACTTCCACCTTGAGGTCGAGTAAACGCTCCCAGTGGTTTACTAGAGGTAGAGTCCTCTATTCCGGATTCTAATTCTAAAGTATTTTCTTCTGATTCAACGATTGCCATATTTGGCTCCGATTAGTTGGGGTGTATTTTTCATGGTCAGTCCAAAGTCACAAGATAGTCAACGAGTAAATCAATTTGAGCTTCACTTAGGTTCAAGTTAGGCATACCTCTTGCTTGTTCTGGTTGCGCATTGGGTTTTTCCTTTGGCGAATTACGCAACCATGCTTCGAGAGTGCCACGCGCATAATCACTACCGGGTAGACCAAGGTAGTTTCCTTGATCTGCGATTTCTTGGGCGCCTGGGTAAAGTTCAAAAAACGAGCCTGAATAACTACTGCGAGTTGCGAAGTGGGTCAAGTTTGGTGCAGCTCCAGAGGTTAGGTTTGCAGCGCCAGTATATTTTCCTTGGCTTAGGGTTCCATCCGAATGATTTCTAAACTCTTCTATATTTCCGTACATAGCCATACTGTCGGAGGTTATAGTGCCATTGACATCGCGCTCGGTCACGCCATTCACGACGTGACATCGTGAACAATTTGAAATAAACAGTTGCTCGCCTTCATAATTCGGATCATCTTCAGGCAGTGGGTCTCTTATCGTCAATTGGTTTGCTACCCAAGCCAAGAAATCTGTCTCTGAGAGTGAAACAGTGTACATCCGCATATATGCGTGACTCAATCCACAGAACTCGGTGCATTGACCGGCGAATCTTCCAATTTCGTTTGATTGGATTACCCAAGGAGTTGTTCGTCCCGGTACCGCATCCTTCTTTCCATTGAGTCGAGGAATCCAGAAACTATGAATAACATCTCTTGATGTCGTATAGATTCTGACATCTTGATTAACAGGAATCACAATTTCATTTGCTGTTACAAAGTCTGGCTGAGAAGCGCCTTCTATACCGTCAAGATAGTAGTGGTACTCCCACCACCACTGTTGCCCTACGACGATTACTTCAACCTCTGGATAGTTTGCTTCTTCGGGTGCAGCATCTACATCATCTAAATTTAAGAGGAAACCAACACTAAATAATGCGATTGCAGCCATAAGGATCGTCGGGCCGATAGTCCAACCGATTTCAGCTGCAAAATGTCCGTGAACTTGTTCAGGGAATTCTTCGTCGGTGTAGCCCCCGTCAAATGATTCTTCGTTTTCTTGTGGTGCTTTAACGCGATATTTCCAACCTATGAAAAGAACCGCGCCTTGTATGAAAATAAAGACTATTCCAGCAATAATAAATATTGGATTTATTAAGTCACTTATTCCGCTGGATTTCCTTCCGGCTGGGTCAAGAGTATCCAGAGGCGCGTTGCTAGCGCATCCGGTAACAAGTAAAAGTGCAAAAGCAGTGAAGAAGATGGTCCACTTCAAGTACTTTTTAGATGAAATTTGCATATCTGTGTCTTTCAAATGTCTCTGCTTCAAGTTTTGCTTGATTTGCGAGGTGTGGCCAAGTTTAGAGAAGGTCACTTGTCACTTTCTCCTTCATGGTGTTCACCGTCTCCTTCATGGTGTTCACCGTCTCCTTCATGGTATTCACTTGTGTGATGGTGCGAGATGTCTCGTTCGCCAATAACTGCGGAGACCACTCCTGAAGTCAATAAGCCAACTGCTCCTATGGCAAGAATGCCTGCAACTATATTTCGATTAACTTTTTCAGCTAATGCGAATGCGACGGCACCAAGAAAAACAACTGCCGACATTATTACTGCAATCCAAATTGCCCATGATTTTGACACTGTTAAAAAGATCCGCGAAGCACAAAGAACTGCTACAGCAATGCCAACAGTTCCCAAGACAGGAACTTCAATTGGTTTCATTAATCGGTTTCTTAGCTCAGCATTTGCGATTGGATCACCAGTAGCCCTATCAGACCAAGCGCTCATCATAAGTTCGAACGCTGTGGTAATGAGAATAATTAATCCAACAGTAAAGATCGCTGAATGTGTTACTAGACCAATCACGAGCGTTCCGAGACCCAAAGCTCCTATAGCTGGCCAGTAATTGTATGCGACTGGGCTTTGAGCGGGAGGGAGTTGACCATTATTGAGTTCAGAAACAGCGTCTGTGTCAGCATCCCTAAAAGCAGTAAGCATAATCGCTAGTCCAGCGGAGACAATCGCAAACATTACTAAGATTACATAGCCAACGTGGTCTCCTACTCCTCCAGACCAACCAAGGCTGGCTGCGCCAACCCATACCTCAGAATCAATGAAACCGAGATAATCTGCACCGCCTCCATCACCTGTAACAACTCCGTATAGAAAAGCCGTTATTAGGCCAAAGACCGCAAACCCCATAAAGAGCCTAAATCCTGGTGAAAACATTACTTGACTCCCTTCATCATTTCGCTATGAAGACAGCGATCCATATGATGAAATAAATAAACACCAATGAATACCAATAGAGTGAAGCAGCAACAACGCCATCTGTCTGTTGACTACCGTATTGTCCAGCGAGAGTTCTAAAACCAGTTAGCAAAAGAATGATCATACCGATGAC
>JACERY010000023.1 GCA_013912105.1 Acidimicrobiales bacterium
TACAAACACATCGAGTTCTTGGTTTAGACAGTCAAATGGGTGTTCTGTCAAGAGTTCAAAATTGAACTCACCGCCGTCGGCGTCTTCATATTCTTCATCAAAAAGACCGCAGTCTTCTGCCCCTATTGCGATTACAGATAGTAGGTCTTCCATTTCTTCTTCTGATAAGCCTTCTAGAGCTTCCGTGCTCACTGGGTAGTCGTCACCTAAGGTGTTCCATTGTTCAAAGTCAAGTGGTGAGTTATCCACTACATAATCGATAAAGCATTCTGCCAGGTCTCTACTAATCTCCAATTCAGGTTGAGCGAGGATTTCTTGAAGGAGTTGCTCACGGCCACTTTCATTTTTGTTAGATCCACCACAGGCTACGAGACTGCCTATGAGAACAATGACGGTGATGATGCTTGTGACGACCCTTTTAACCATGCTTTAGTTTAGGAGAAAACTGAGTTGACTGTTCTTAAACGGTTTGGGGTTATCTTAAGGTAATCTAATCAGCACTCTAATTCTTGAGATAGCGACAGTCGCGCGCTGATATATAGCCACCGTGATATCCGAATTATCCTTGCTTACACCGGCGTGATTTGAATGACGTTATAGATGAAGTCCCTGGTCATCAAATTCGCTACGTCCTTGTACCCATAATGATTCCGAAACACATCTCGTCATCACTCCCGTCAGCCCAAAGAACATACCTCGGCTCAGCATCTAGTGGCCTAAGCGAACGATCCCATGTGCATTCTAGCCGAATGGTATCACTGGGTTTTATTATAATTTCTTCGATTGGATCATAGTTAAACTGCCATTCGAAATCCCATCTAGGGATATCAAGGAGAATCCGTTCTTCGGGAGTATCTGGATTTAAGGTCATCCTAAACGTCGTACCTGTGCCATGTTGGTGGCCGAGAACGGAAACGATCATACCAGAAAAACTGGCACGTTGATCACACGTTGAGGAGGCGTAACCGCCTGTCATATGAGAGAAGTCATCGGGAGAATACCCGCAGAGATCTAAAATCATATTCGCCTGCACTCCTTCTCCATCGTAGCTGGCCAATCGATCATTGAGTGATGCTTGACGATCGCATAATGGGCCTTTTTCAGTTACAGAGCACGGTATCTCCGCTGGGGCGAAGTACTGGATTAGCTCAACTGGGATTATTGATTCATCCGTACTCCACTTTGCTCGGAAAGAAGAATTATCTGCTGGTGCTTCAACGTCATAGTGGTAGTGAATCTGCATTACGAAAAAGTCTCCGGGCTCCATTATTAAACCATGCCCATGATGGTATTCAACCGCACCTGTTCCGGGCCCCCAGAGAGTAATCATTTGATTGAGCGTTCCTATCTGGCTGCCTCCAAGTCCAGTCCCTCCAAAGCAGCTCCAGCCTCCTTGCCCATCAGAGAAATTTTTAAGGTCAGCTGATTCTCTAAGTTCTTTTGGGACCCTATACCCGACGAGATGATGGACTACTTCCGTTTGATCGGGAATAAATTCATAGCCGACGAGGTATTTTCGTTCCGTTAATTGGGGGTCGTAAATAAAACATCGGTATTCGTCGCTCTGCCCCTTCTCTCCGTCATAATTCCCTATTGGAAACATCTCTTGATCGAAATCAGCGAGATGATGAACTTCCTCGCTTGCGGCGATCTTTGTTGACGGTTCAATGTCTATACTGCCGCCGGATCTAGCCCATTGGATGACAGCTTCTCTATCTTGCTGACTTAAACTCCAATCATGTTCGAATGGAACGCTTAAATTTGAAGCTGGCCAAGGCGGCATGACTCCTGCTTCAACAACTGCGGAAACTGCGAAGGCATACGCTGATACATCCGAAGCAGTCTCTAGAAGAGCGTGAGTGGTTCCAGGAGCATCTCCGGTATGGCAGCGTGCGCAAGATGACTCAATTATTGGGAGTATCCTTTTCTCAAAGCTAATGGCCTCTGTTTGCTGACTTGCGCCTAGAACTTCATTGGGAGTATTTTCGGTCGTCCCTTCAGTGGTCACTTCAGAGACTGAAGCGACTTCTGTATTTGATAGCTCGGGAATTGAAGCATCTTCGTTGGTTCCACAAGCAAAGATCAGAACTGAAAGAGCCAGCGAACTAAGTAAATTGAGTTTTCCCCCAAATCTCATATGAAAGAGTGTAGGGCTGACTTAGGTTTTGGAGGCGTCATCAGGCCAACGAAATTAAGGGTTATTGAGGTGGGTTAATTATTTGAGCCAGTTCGAGACCTATTCGAGCTATACGTTGGAGTCTTTCTTCTCCTGTAAATACATGCCATCAAACACCCCCACACATGTCACAAACCCTGTTCTGCCATAAACTAGAACCCATGGTCAAAGAAGTTTTCACAAGTATGATCACTGTCGTTGTTCTCATGGGCAGTCTCGTAGCCTGTGGCGGAGTTGACAAATATGAGAGTGGTACTGGGCAGCAAATCGCTTCAAATGATCTAGATTCGGAAAGCACAACAACTGATGCAGAACCGGAAAGCACAACAACTGATGCAGAACCGGAAAGCACAACAACTGATGCAGAACCGGAAGGCATAATAGCTGATGCAGAGCCTGAAACGAAAGACATAGAAGCGCCTGACCTGACGATCATCTCTAAACATCCAACGATTGATTGCCTAAATGGGGTCTTTGATAAATTCGTCAATGTCTTTGGCATGTACGTGGTGGCAACTCCCGAAGCTCCTGAATCTTTTGTTAATCACTCTGCGGGTGTACTTGCCCAATACCTCGATAATGACGAAGATGGGTATGTTGACAACCAAAAGGTCCTAGATTTCCTAGTTGAAGCCAACCGCGTTGTCCCTCTGTGGTCACAAAGCGATTCGGAAAGTTTCTTCGAAGATACTGACAGAGGAGCTTTATGCGAAGAAAGGGTTACCTTCGGAGCAAGCATGTTCCTCAATGACAGATGGGCGTTAGGGGGAATAGAAACTTCCGGAGATTGGGATACAAACCTTGAAGAAATCTGGCATATTATTACTTGGGGCTGGGATCACGTCTATCCGGTAGATTTCGGTGTTATGCGAGGGAATAGCCAAATCGGTGAAGCCATGGATGCAGCTCGAGGTGGCCAATTTCAAGACCCTCCTGAAACTTACCCAGAAGAAGCATGGTACAAATACTATGACCCCACCTGTGAATACGCCTGTCAAATATATGAATATTTTTACTGGATTCTTATGGCAAACATCGGCGCTTTAGATCCGCAATATACAGATAAATGTGAAAGATCAAAACCTGAATGGTATGTCTGTACAAAAGAGGAGCTACAACAAGTAGATCCTAAAGCTTATGATTTACTCAATAATCAAGGGTTTAAACTCCCGACCCGAATCCCTAACGGTCTATATAGAGAGTCCTCAGGACGAGAAACCTTACCTAGCGCTGAGTCCCAAGACTTGCGCGGCACCCAAGAAATTGACGCATGTAAGTTGATTGGGCCCGATGGAGCACTTTCACTAGCTCATGAAAGGCCGATACATAGATTGAATACAGTCGGTTCTATCAAAACAGTGGTTCTTTTTGCTGATTTTGCAAATGTTTCAGCTAATGAAAGCACTGAGGACATATTTTCTATTATCTCCCCTGGAGCAGAGAACTTCTTTAGAGACCAGTCTTACGGGCGACTATCGCTATCCCTTTTCCCCCATCATGAATGGTTACGGCTCAGTGGGCCAACATCGATTTATCGTGATGCTCTAACTTCTTATACTGGGCATAGAGACTGGATCCAAGAGGCAATGAATTTAGCTGATGACAGTGTTGATTTCTCAGATACTGATGCGGTTTTAGTGGTTTCGCCACCGAACGCTGGAGACATACCTTACGGCCCGGCTCTTATGGGATGGTCTGCAGCCTACGCTGATGATGGTTCGCTTAACGCTGACGGAAGATATATAGCAAACGCAGTAACTTCAGGCGCTGATCTCACTTATTGGGGAGATCTCTGGTACCCACATGAAATGGGTCACTCACTCGGACTGCCAGACCTATATGGAGCAACAATTTCCGGCCGAGCTGGTTTCACAAGACCCTTCAGCCTTATGGATGACATTGGAAGTACAGCACCCGGTTACATGGGATACTCCCGGTGGATTCTTAAGTGGTTAGATGATTCACAAATAGCCTGCATTAATGGAAACACCACCGTAGCGCTTACTCCAATTGAAACACATGGCGGACTCAAAATTGCACTTGTTCCGTTTGACCAAACACGTGCTCTTGTAATTGAGAGCAGAAGAAAAATCGGCTACGACATAGCTTTAGAGCGTGAAGGAGCAGTTGTGTACATCGTCGATACTGAAAATGGATTCGGCGGAGGAAGTGGGGAAGGACCTATGGAAGTACTGAACAACGCACAAGCTTTACTACCTAACGAATCGCTAACCTACGAGAACGTAACCATCACTGTTCAAGAAGCGAATTTAACAGGCGATATTATCCAAATCGAAATTAACGACTAGGCACAGCACCCATCTTTATGGGTTTGGGAGGATAGCCATTTGTTGGTCGGCTGGAAGCTCCAAGAACTCTTCAAATTCGACATAGAACTCTTCCATGGTTAGCCCGAAGGCTTTCTCAAAGGCCCCATCGACTCCGAGTTCATAAACGTTGGGATAGAACGTAAAGAAAAAGTCGTCAAGCGAACTTTGATTGACAAGCCAAGCGGTCGCCCATTGGCCGGTGGCATACTGCATTACTCCGAAACAGAGCCCACAATAACTCCCCACTCGGTCTCGGCTATCAGCAAGATCTCGAATTGTCAGGTCGGGTACGAGATCTCTCAGAGATTGTGTCTCATCAAGAGCGTAAGCCATTTCTTGTTCGAAGGAAATCCACCCTTTTTGATCAGCCAGATACAACGCGAGGAATTCGGCTGCACCTTCCTCCATCCAAATAGGTGACTCTAATCCAAATACGTCTGCTTCCGCGTATAGGTTATGGGCATTCTGGAAGATGTGGACGTATTCGTGGGCGGAGATCTTGGACCCATAGTCTCCCATATTGCCGGGATTGCCAATGACAAATGACTGATTAGGTGATGAACGTCGCCGAGAATGCTGGGCGAATGCATTCGACCCCCCGTAGTAGGCCATTTCGTAAATCCCGACCCCTTGGTCGTTAGGGCACCTTTCCAGAAGATCTGCTCTGTCATATGCCCAGGAGCAGTAATCTTCTATTGCTTCGTCAGTAGCGGAAGTGTCAGAACCGATAATATAGACCCGCATGGGGCCATATGACCCGAGGTATTCCTCAGCAGCTTGTATTCCTTTTTTTACGATTTCAAGCGAATCGGAAGACAGGTCAGAAGTCAAGAAGTAGGTGGCTGGTGTATCTAAGGGCTTATTCCATCCTAAATCTGCGAGCTGTTGCGCTGATTCCCGAGTTTCTCTATTTAGAGGTCGAAATCGTTGTTCGGAAGAATCCAGGGAGACGTATGGCCGGTAAATTTTATGTACCCAGCAAAACTCATTGTCTAACCGCTCTTGAGTGCTATCTGAAGATGTTTCTGTGGCAGGTCCGCAGCCATATTGTGAAGCGTTAGAAGTCCACTCCCAGCACATTTCTTGCTCGCTGGATTCACATTCCCAATCTACATCCGAATAATTTGGGCGCACATCTAAATGATCATATAAATCCTCAACTGAATCCCCACGAGAAGAATACGAGTAGCCAACTGCATCACAGTCTTGCCTGAATCTTTCGCTTTCAAGATAAGGGTCGAGTTCAGAAGCAATAAGCCCTAAAAACATTTGTTCGATTTCTATGTAGCCCAAACCAGACAGGTCAACAATCAGGTCGACTACGCACTCAACGACCTCAGGCGGATCTCCAGGTCCGATTTCCAGAAGTGTGTTGATAAGAAATTGTCGTTCGACGTCACTTTCGTCATGACCTTCTTCGTCATGACCTTCTTCTGGTGTTTCTTCAACAGTAGGTTCTGGTTCAGGTTCGGGGGTGGGAGCTACAACTTGTGTTGTCCCACCGCAGGCTACGAGACTGCCCATAAGAACGGCGAGAGTAACCATGCTTGTGAAGACTCTTTTGGACATGCGTTCTAGTCTAGTAAAGAACAGGTTCTGTTAATGTGTTGGGGTGCTAGGGGGAAAGAGCAAGATCCATCCAACCCATGCGTTGTTTAATCCAAGACTTCAGGTAAGACACCTCGTCCACATACGTCGTCCTATCCTCGGCTCCCAGATCATTAGGCCAAATCACTTCTCCCAAAAGGGGCCATCGTTCAAAATTTCTCTCAATCGCAGGCTCAAGAACTGCGATTGCCCCGTCAATCCGAGCCTCAATAGCAGCATCAGACCATGGCCCTGCCCGATGTATCTGCCAACGTTCTCGACGAAGGTTCAAAAATTCAGGATTTTCCAGTAAAACTTCATACCAGCAGAATCCATTAGGGTTGTCACCTGGGAATTCTGGATTCTGATAGTGCCAGCCATTCGTTTCCCACGCCCTAAAATAAGATGCATTCCCAAGAGCGCCGTTGTAATCCCACACAGGTCCCATCCCAAGAACATCATTCTCGGACAACGTAATCCATGTGCTGAGCACATATCCATCAACGTTACGACCGATCTCAACCAGCAGCATATGATCGATAAAGCTACCAAGATCAACAGAACTGAAGTCCCCGATCAGGAGTTCGGCTTCAATGGAGTCCAGCCGAGTGACTATTTCATCAATATCATCAGACCACTCCACCTTCAGTTCGTCCTGACAGGCTGTTGTCTGAATAAACTTTTCGCCACCTTCAACCCAGTCGCGCTTCAACAATGCAGCCCCATCAGGCAGCGCCACTCGCACATCATCGCGTTTAATTTTCTCCATCAACACGTAAACACCTCTGTAATCGCCATTGATCTCCAACTCAACGAAACGAGTACGAGCAGCGTACCGACCAATATCACGGCTAAGTTGATAGATCAAGTGGTTTCGGATCAGGGTCTTATCAGAGAACGGCCCCTGTAGCACCCAGTCTTCTTCAGCCGGTAAACCGAGGAGAGTCACATCTAAATCTTCATCATTCTCGTCCCATGTTTCAAAAGCGTATGACTTCTTATCAAAATCTCGGGACGTATTTCCTCGAACATGGAGACCTACACGTCCTTGATGTGCAATGCCATCATCAGCGATCACCATCATTGAGGCGGGCATCCATTCACGCTGATAAGGCAATTCGTCTGGATTGATCGCGCCATCCAAAATAATCGAGATCTGCGCTATCGGCAGAAGGGCATCCGTTGACTCGTCAAACTGACTGGCGCTATGAACTGATTCAGGTGCGTTATCGATAATTGGTTCAGGTGCACTATTGGTTATTTCAGTTACCTCAGTAGTTTTCTGATTATTCTCTTCTTCCAATTCTTCTAGATCTGCACGTAACTCAGCTAGCTCACTGTCTGACCCACCGCAGGCCACAAGAACACCCAAAAGGACAGCGACAGTGATGATGCTTGTGACGACCCTTTTAACCATGCGTTTAGTTTAGGAGAGAACAGGTTTTGTTACATGTGTGGGCATTCTTGTTGTTTGTCTTTGTAGCCGTTACAAGCGTTACATTCGTAACTATTTGTTATATAGGTATTTAAACTCTAGGGACTCTAGAGGGCATTTGATAGCTTGGGATTACAGAGGCCTATTTTTCCAGCTTTTTTCTGGGTGATGATGATCTTGCTTTTTGCTGTTGTTAAATTTTCGTTTCGGGTTTGGGTTAGCCACGTTTGGAGATGCGGCATCCTCAGTACGTTTCTTCTTAAAAGAGGGTGATGATTTAGGGCGAGTTCCTTTTTCTGTTATTCGGCCACCGCTCTTCCTATTTTTCGGAGGTTTTCCCATGCCCTAATGCTAGAGCTAGTTGTGGTTCTATCTGTGGACTTTCTTATTAAAAAACGTAGCATCTAGCACCTATATATATACAACGCTCGTAACGGCTACAAAGACAAACAACAAGAATGCCCACACATGAAACAAAGTAGAAAACCCCCTCTCTTGGAGGGGACTTACTGTGGGGATTTTAACAATCTAAGCGATAGATCGCCTGCAGTAAACCGATGTGACAACACGCACACATGTAATAAACAGTTAGAAGAAGGACCGAAGGTAATAGCTTTAGACAGCGCCTAAGACTTCTTCTTATCTTCGTCTACCCCATTGATGTGCGATGTTTAAAGGGTGACCCTTCAATTAGACAGAGAATAATTTAACCTATCAGCCACTTCACGAGAGATTCGATTTCAACATTCTCTAAACCGTTCTCTATCGCTAACTCTCTAAAGCCTCCCCAATGAGAGTTTACGAAATCGATAAGGCCAACCATATTGTCACGATCTGCACTCAAAACATCAACTGGTAAATCAGCCCAACGTTCTATGCGTTCAGGTGTCTCTTCAGCTATCTTCCGCCTGATTTGAACAATAACCTTCTTTGTTAATGCATAATCCTCAACTATTTGCTCATCCGACACGCCAAGAATGCCAAGAATCAATGCTGAGAGAATACCTGTTCTATCCTTCCCAGCAGTGCAAAATATAATTGCTGGGCTTTCTTCACTATTTAATGCGCGCACGGTTTCAATAAGCTGAGTTCCAGATTCCTCTAGCACGAGTTTGTAACCATCTGAAATTGAATGCACTTCGCTCCTGGCAAAAGGAGCCTGCATAGTTTGGTCAATAATGGGCATTGGCTGAACTTTAACCATGGAGGCATACTCCGGAATAGGGCAAGTTAATCGTTCTATATCGCTTCGTAAATCAAACGCTCGTTTAATTCCTCTGCTGTTAATAGTATTCTCGATATCAGATTCAAGCAGTCGATGCAGAGAGTCACTTCTAAACAAACGTCCAGGTCGAATAAGTTGACCGGCTTTAGTTCGGCAACCACCAAGGTCACGGAAATTCAGACATCCATCTGTTAAAAATTTTGAACTTGTTTTGGGCATACATATATTATTAGAGCTCAAAGTCAGTATTGGACATATCAAGACTGAAGAGAAAGTGAATTATTCATGAATTCTTTGTTACCTCACTGGGGCCATCAAACCCAGAGCAATAAAAACAACCAAGTCCTCTTCATCGAAAACGATATCTAACGAAATTCTTGAACCCTTGTAAACACATGCCCTCTAGCGCCTCTAGCCCCCCACACATGTAACAAAAATAGAAAACCCCCTCTCTTGGAGGGGGCTTACTGTGGGGGGTATCAATAAATCTAAGTGATAGATCACCTGCAGTAAAGCGTTGTGACAACACGCACACAGTTATACTAAAGATCATGAATGCAGAGAAGATAGGTCTTAAGGCTGGAAGATTTATTTCGATAGCCATTGGTGGTGGTGTAGGAATCTTCTTTCTAATCAAAGATGTCATCCTCTAAAAATGTCACGTTTGTCACGGTCCTAAAAGAAACAACCCGCTTAGTTTCGCTTGGGTTTACTGGTTCTATTTCGGGACAGTTTGGGGACAGTTGAGGACTGAAAACAACGAGTATTGATCATTAACTACAAGTACTAAACCCTCTTATGTTTACTGGTTGGTTTTATGTTTGTGCTGGTTGTGTTTATATTCAGCTTAACTTTGGGAGCCGGGGGTCGAGAGTTCGAATCTCTCCGTCCCGACAAGTAAAAACCCGGTTCAGAGGCTTATCTAGGTAATAGAAGAGTCTAGGTTCTGGGGCTTTATACATTCAGGGGCACCAGAGAAAAGCAATAAACAAATTCATTATTTAATGCCCGGTTGAAGAGCGCCCAGTCGTTTTACTATGCAAACGTTTAGCATGACGATTCAACCCGACCAGTTCAGTTGCTATACCCCGTTCCGAGAATTTACTTACAACTGTGTCAATAGCTGCAACAGCTGAAGTATCCCAAATTCGAGCTCCGCTTAAATCAATCTTTACCTTCTGCCCCTCAGCAGAGTCGTAATTAAAGGCCTGAACTAAACCATTTATAGAAGCAAAAAAAAGTTCTCCAGTAACTAAATACCGCATCTCAGCACTGCTAGAACCATCTAAGGTAGTAACACGAACAACACTAGAAAGGTTACGAACAAAGAATATTGCAGAGAGAAGAACCCCAACTCCTACTCCGTAAGCAAGGTTATGCGTTAGGAGCACAGTTCCTACAGTGGTAATCATTACTGCTGTTTCTGTTATCGGGATAGCTTTAAGATTAGCTGGACGAATACTTGACCAATTAAAAGTACTGACTGAAACCATGATCATAACAGCTACTAAAACAGGCATAGGAATTTTTGCTACGAATTCTCCAAATGCAAGAACAAGAACGAGCAAAAAAATTCCTGAAGAGAGAGTAGAGAGACGTGTCCGCCCTCCTGAACGATAGTTGATTATTGATTGACCCACCATGGCACAACCAGCCATGCCTCCTAAAAAACCAGTTACGAGGTTAGCTAGTCCTTGGCCTCGAGATTCCATGTTCTTATCACTATTTGTATCTGTAAGTTCATCAAGCAATTGGGCAGTTAATAAGGATTCCAAAAGCCCAACTAAAGCTAGGGTTAAAGCATAGGGAAATATTATTTTCAACATCTCAAAAGTAAATGGAACATTAGGGAAACTTAAACCGGGTAAAGAATTTGGAAGTTCACCCATATCTCCCACAGTGGGTAGATCAATTTTGAAGAGAATAGCTAATGATGTAACGGTGACAATTGCAACTAGTGGAGAAGGAATAGCTTTTGAGAATCTCGGAAATAGGTAAATAATGAAGAGGCCAACCCCTATAAATACTAAATTCATACTTAAATTACCTCTATCACTTTGATCAGAGAGAAGGATGTGAGGAATTTGTGCCAGAAAAATTAGAATGGCCAGCGCGTTTACGAATGCAACCATTACGGTTCTTGGGATAAATTTCATCAAATCCCCTACACCAATTCGACCCAAAATAATTTGTATTATCCCTGCTAATATCGTCGCTGCGAAAAGGTAGGACACGCCATGTTCCTCAACGAGAGGAACAACCACTAAGGCCATTGCTCCAGTCGCAGCAGAAATCATTCCTGAACGGCCACCGGAGAAAGAAATAATGATCGCAATCGAAAATGATGCATAAAGGCCAACTTTGGGGTCCACACCGGCGATGATTGAGAAGGAAATTGCTTCCGGAATAAGTGCCAGTGCAACTACGAGGCCAGACAGTATCTCAGCTCTGGGATTCTGCAACCAGTTATTACTGGGTTGTAAAATCTTTGGAAACTGTGAAAAAATACGAAGAGATATACGTGATACGTTATTTTTCATTAGCCCTCTCGCTCTATAACGCCAGCTGCGATTGGGCGCGACCCTTACGATACGAGCTAATAGTCTTTATGGACCTGTTAAATCCGTCACAGCTATTACAAACCCCTGTAAATACATGCTCTCTAGACGCTTTATATACGTAACAAACCTGATCTGACCTAAACTCATATAAGGTTCAACAATGCGAATCGGATTGAACACATCACAGCATCATTGTTCTTGGCCATGGCTTCTTGAGGTATGGACACGTGCAGACCAGATAGATCTCTTTGAATCTGCTTGGACTTTTGACCATTTTCACAGCCCCACAGAGGATACATATGCTGATTGTTTAGAAGGATGGATTTCGTTGACTGCTCTCCTTAAAGCAACGAAACGTCTAAGGGGCGGAATTCTTGTCAGCGGAATGCTGTACCGGCAACCAGCCGTCGTAGCAAATATGGCATCATCACTAGACATTATCTCTGATGGGCGTTTCGAACTTGGCCTAGGAGCAGGGTGGAGCGAAGACGAATGCAATGCCTATGGAATTTATCTCGGAACTATGAAAGAACGATTTGATCGATTTGAAGAAGGACTTGAGGTGATCAGCCTTCTCCTCACTCAAGATAAGTCAGATTTCTCTGGAAATTGGTATCAACTAAAAAATGCAATGAATAACCCCAAAGGACCACAAGACCCACTACCTATCTGCATCGGCGGTGCAGGATTACGGAGAACCATTCCTGCAGTTGCAAAGTTCGCAACACATTGGAATTACATTCACCCTAAAGCATCTGTTGAAGACTTTAAAAAAAGACGCCAAGTGCTAGAAAACGCTTGCACGAACATAGGTCGCAGTACAAATGAGATACTGATCTCAACAAAAATTACTTACAACGGGAATATTGTAGAAACAGTGGAGCAAATCAAAGAATACTCAGAAGTCGGAGTGCATTTGGGCATCATAAATGTTCCGAAAACGGAGCCTGCAACGATTGTTGATCGTCTTGCTGATGAACTTTCCAAGTATATGTAAAGACTCAGTTTTGTTTTGGACAGATTTCTAATAAAAACAAACTCCCTGCAAATACATGACCTCTGGATCTCTATGGATGCAACAAACAGCTAGAAATGCGACTTTTGTAACCTCCTGATAAGACACAAATCAGTTCTCCCCTAACCAGCATCAATGAGATTATCGTAATCTAGTATTTCTTGTGCCATAGCAATAAGGTCTGTCACGTAAGGCTCACCGCCAATCTTTAACTCTTCCACAGGGAAATTACCAAGGTCAACGTCATATATACTGCCGAGCCAAACTAATGTACCCAAGTCCAATAGTATTTGGCCTGCATGACCTTTGTGATCTGTGAATAATCCCTGCCCCTGTTTTTTCTTAAGTGTCATCTCACTAACTTCAGGAAGGGAATCTGATTCGAATAATTCTCTTAAGTCGAAAGCGGCTTTCCCGTGAAAAATACTTTGTATCTTACTGCCAGGGTAGAGTTCTCGTAAATTGTCTATGAGTGGATGCCATGCACTTTTATGGGCGGCAGTCATTCGTCCAGAGAACGCTTCATTATTTCCGTATTCAGAGGGGTAATCTACCCATGGGAGGGCAAGAGCAAAGTGAGTATCGGGATTAGCGCTCAGGGCGTAGTCAATCCAATTCTGAGATGCCCAGTCTGTTTCTCTTGATTCTTTAAAATTATCAGAACAACAGATCATCACTAGTAGGTCGATATCACCATTGTCTAGAACATTTTGAATTTCTAAACGTGCTTCTGTGTTCTCCCAAAGTGCTTGCGGGTTTCCATTTTCTCCTCCGCGGAAAACAATTTCTTGAATGTGATTATCAACACCTGCCATTTCAGCGAATAAAGGTAGCTTCTGAGCGAAAGGTCTTCCGAAACTATGACCAATGTACAAAACCTTTTGACCCTTAACAGGTTCTTTCACTGTGTTGGAGAGGCCCGTTTCTTGCAGTTGTGATTGAGGCATTACAGTTGGCGCTTCTGAAATTAGTGATTTAGGCCTAATTTCCTGCTCTAAAGGTGAACGAACTTCGCTTGAGCCGCATCCAAAGAACAATGTTGCGACAAAGAAGGCAACAGATAGTCTGGTAACGGGTTTTCGGGTACTTATCATTCACTACCTTTCTCGTATTTACTTCCCCGAATATAGTTTCATAAGGTAAGAAATCCTTAAGAGAATAGTCAATAGCCTTTAATAGTATTAACAGCATTACGCAATTAGGTTAATAATGTGTTAACGATCTTTGAGAAGTTGATTTTTTGATCGGCATACCAAAGAATTTATTTAGAACTGCGATGAGAGGTTGAAACAAATGGGTGATTCGGTTGTACAACATTATGGGAACGATGGGATAGTGTCCCGTATTACATCAGCACTTGAAGAGGCAGGTTTAGATATTAATAAATTGGAACCTGATATCTTCGCAGGAGCTGATGAGTTTCATATAGGTGGTCGGGAAGGAAGCGAGTTCGTCGCTGACGCATTGGACATACAGCCAGGCCAACTTGTTCTCGATATTGGCTCTGGAATAGGCGGGCCAGCCCGTTATATCGCAAATACTCTTGGTGTTAAAGTAGAGGGAATAGACCTAACCCCTGAATTCGTTGAAGCCGCATCTGAGATAACCGAAATGGTAGGTATGGCCGAACAGGTATCTTTCCAAATCGGTTCTGCTACATCAATCCCTTTTGATGATGATACATTTGATGCCTCAACCATGATCCATGTTGGAATGAACATTTCTGATAAAGAATTGCTCTTTAGCGAGATAGCTCGAGTAACTAAATCCGATGGAAAAATCGTGATTTACGATGTCATGCGAACTGGACAAGATGATTTAGTTTTTCCAATGCCATGGTCCACAACGCAGGAATTCAGCTTTGTAGAACCTATTGACGTTTATCTTGCCGCTGCTGAAAGCAAGGGACTTAAACTGATCACGGTTGATGACTATGCTGAGACAGCTAAGTCTTTCTTTAATAATCCGCCATCAAAACCACCACCGGTAAATTTGGGTCACCTTATGGGAACGAGAATGCCTGAAATGTTCGCTAATGCACGAAGCGCAATTAACAACGGGACTATAAGCCCTATATTATTGCGTTTTACAAATTAGACCCCAAAACGACTCTTGCGTTTCACTTTTCTAATTCTATTTGTAATGTGCTAGGAAGCTTGCCTCCACGAACCAAATCTCCTGTAAGATATAAGAGTGAATAGAATTAGCGCACCCACCCAAACACACCTTTTAGTCTCATGAGCGGAGTAAAAGTATGGATAGATCAGGATTTGTGTACCGGCGATGGCATCTGTGAGGAGATCGCTCCAGCGATTTTCTTCGGGTCTGACGACGGCCTCTACTATGTGAGAGAAGCGAACACGGAAGCTCCTGTAGAACCGACACACAGTTTCCACGAACCCGTTGATGTCCCTGAGAATCTTTTGGAAGCAACGATTGACGCAGCTGAGGAATGCCCCGGCGAGTGTATCTTTCTCGACGTTGACTAGTCACTAGCAATAGAGACACACTGAATCGCTTCAGATGTTGGAGAAGCGGTTGGTGGGATGATCAGCTGTGTTTTCTTTACATCAACATCTGATTTAAGTATCTTAGTATTTAAGCACTGAGCAATTTTGAGCTTGTAAATATAACCAGATATGTGGGGGGAAACTATGTCCGGTCCTGACATTATGTCAACAGAGTATGAAAAGAATCCAAATCCGTTCTTGCATGAAATGCTAGAAGAACATCCTATTTACTTTCATGAGGGTCTTGGCCATTGGATTATTTCACGCCACGCGGATGTGGAACTTGCCCTCAAAAGCCCTGTTTTCACAACTAAAAATTATGCTTGGCAACTGGAACCTGTACACGGAAAAACTATTCTGCAGGTTGAAGGGAGCGACCACCGTCGGATGCGAGCAATCATTAACCCTGCCTTGCGTGGAGAAGATCTCAGAACGAAATTTGTACCGGTCATTGACCGATGTAGCCAAGAGCTCATTGATACGTGGTCAGGCGATGGTCAGGTAGATTTCGTCAAGGCCTATACGGAGCGCTTCCCTGTCAATGTGATCACAGAAATGCTCGGCCTAGATCAAAAGGATGAACCCATTTTCTATAATTGGTATAAATCTATTATTGCCTTTTTTTCTAATATTAGTGGAGATGAGGAAATCGCCGCCCAAGGCATCCGCACGCGAGATGAACTTGCAGAATACATGTACCCGATCATTGAAGAACGAAGGGCTAATCCTGGCGATGATCTACTCAGCACCATTGTTCATGCTGACATAGGCGGGGAAAAGATGGACGATTACGAAATTAAATGTTTTGTGAGTTTCGTTCTCGTTGCAGCTGCAGAAACTACCGATAAGTCAATGGCTAATATGTTCCTCCAACTCATTCAGCACCCTGAACAAATGCAGGCAGTTCGAGAGGATCGTAGCCTCATTCGAGCAGCGTTTGCTGAAACACTTCGTCATACACCACCAGTGTTGATGGTCATGCGTGAGCCTGATGAAGATGTTGAATTCCAAGGAGTAAAAATTCCTGCTGGATCAACGGTGACCGCAATGTGCGCAGCAGCAAACCGTGACCCCCGTGTTTTTAAAGATCCTGATGACTTCAATATTTTCAGGACAGATCTCAATGTTGAAAAGGCATTTGGCGGTGGAGCAAACCATATGACATTCGCTCTAGGACGCCACTTTTGTGTAGGATCGATACTAGCAATGTACGAGGTGGAGCGCGGAACGAATCAACTTCTTGACGCAATGGAGGACATTGAGTTCACAAGCGGCGAACCGCCACAAGAAATTGGAAATTTTGTTCGGTCTCCGATAACCATGCCTATCAACTTCACTCCGACAGGTAAAAGTAGCATCTCTAACGCATCTATTTCAGTGGGTGCATTACCAAGTGATTAACTTCGTTAGTAAATAAAGGTGTTAATTGACCTTAAGAATCCCTTAAAGAAACGGTCTTTTGGAGATTTTTCGGGAATAAAAAACTTGTAATCAAAATTCCAATGACCATACCAATCAATTGCATAAAGATAAACATAGGTACTGATGATGGTCTGATACCAGCAAAACTATTTGAAAGCATCCGGCCAATAGACACAGCAGGGTTAGCAAAACTCGTTGATGAAGTGAAATAGTAAGCACCACCGATATAGATACCAACCACATAGGGAATTTGGTTCAATCTATTAGTACGCAACAAGCTAAAAATAATTAGCAACAGACCGCTGGTTGCTATTACTTCCGCAACCCATAAGTTACCACCGGTTCTTGCTTTCTCTGAGACCTGAAACCAATCCAAATCAAACATAATGTTTGCAAGTACTGTCCCTAGGCAAGCTCCAGCCATCTGAGTAACTAAAATTGGTAAAACTTCATAGCTATTACGGTGTCCCAATAGCCAAGCAGAGATCGTAACCACGGGATTGAAATCTGCTGATATTGAATTAAAGATTGAAATTATAGCTATTAATACCCCAGTGGTTGCAAAAGCATTCTGCAATAATTGGAGTCCTTCATCTGAGGGACTCAGATTCTCTGCCATGATCCCAGACCCTATGACACCGATGAGTAGAAACATGGTTCCTAGGAACTCGGATAAAAGTACTCTGCTAGTCACCTTAAACATATCTACAAACATATAGATTTCTTAATACAAATGGTCACTATACTCCTGAATAGACTCCTAAATGGAAATTATTGGCCTCTCCCTCGAAAGTTGGTTTATAACTTGCTTTTGCTTTATTTTTCTAGCCCAGCAAGAATGAACATATCACTAGATCAATTATCATTACGGGCGCTGGTAGCGGTATCGGGAAAGCCATAGCGGAACTTGCAGGGAAACAAAATTTTCGCGTTGGCGTTCTAGACCACAATAAAGAAATAGCTGAAGAGACAGCATCGAGAATACCTAATGCAATAGCACTTCATGCTTCTACAACCGAACCTGAAAAAATTGAGGAAGCTCTGGATAAGTTTGGTGAAGCTCCAGATGCTTTAGTAAACAATGCTGGGATTGTTCGCTTTGGCTCTTTGATTGATTTACCACTTTCAGATTGGAAATCAGTGCTTGATGTGAACCTTACCGGTGTGTTTATTAGTTCTCAGGCAGTTGCCCAACGCATGAAAGATAATGGCGGCGGTTCAATAGTAAACATGACTTCAATAGCTGGGATTCAACCTAATGTAGGCGGAGGGTCCTATGGGGCAGGGAAAGCAGGGCTACATCTTCTTACTAGACAAATGTCCATTGAGTGGGGAGAATACAACATAAGAGTTAATTCAGTTGCCCCCGGATTCATAGATGGCGGGATGTCAGCACCAATTTTCGCTGATACCGAAATCCGCTCCTCAAGGGAAAGCCGCGTTCCATCTAGAAGATTAGGGACAGTCACTGATGTGGCCAATACTGTTCTATTTCTTTGTTCGGATGAAGCTTCATATGTCAATGGAAATCAAATCGTTGTCGACGGCGGAGTAACTAGTTCTTTAATGGCGAGCTTCCCGCGCCCTGAATCTATGGGCTCTTGACAAAAAGACCCCATAGAAAAATTGGGATATTTGAACCTGATACACAATAAGGTCCTTGGATATCGAAAGCTTTACTCCTTTCCAAGGAATTTCTTTTAAAGTGAATTAAGCAATGTTTGTTTTGTCGATACCACTTACATCGTTTTCAAGCACATCAATGACATGGACGATTCTTCTAAATGAAGGATCTATGACTTCTCGTTGGTGGAGTGTGCTTAAGTTATCCCAAACTAGAAGGTCCCCTGGTTCCCAGAGATGCTTATAAATGTTTGTAGTGCAGTGATCTAAAAGTGATTTACTTAAAGAACTCGCTTTTTTTTGATCCATTCCTGGAATCTCTTTAAAGAACCGTCCGCCGGGGCAATATAACGATTTTCTTCCAGTGATTGGGTGGATTCTCACGAGTGAATGCTCGGCCTCAGGGACTTTACCTCCGAAGACATCTTCACCTGGGTAAACATGGTAACCACCTTGTGATTGAACCATTTTCAAATCTTCTATTGAATGTTTTATTTCAGTGGTTAACGAATCATATGATTGCCTTGTATCGACGAACAAAGTTGCACCTCCGCCTTCTGGGGGTGTTGGAACTTCTCCATAAAGCAATGCAACTGAAGCTACTTGAGGCAAGTAGGCAAGATTTGTATGCCAAGGAAGTTCAGCTGAAGCTCCGAGTGACCCTAACTCCTCAACATTTGAAAGTATGAGAATCTCATCAGATTCAGGGTGATTGCGATCTTCTTCCCGAAAGTATTTAGATAAGTTTTCGCCAAAAATCTTAGCTATAGCTATGAGATTATTAGAACTTAATTGATTTAAACCCCGAAAAATTAGGAGTAAATGATCTTCATAAAGCGCTGATCTTATACAGTCCGACTGCGCTAAATCATCTGGATCAAATCCATGAACGAAAGCGCCTATCCCTTCGCTAGTCTTTTCAAACGTTAACACTTCACCCTTCTTTCCAATTTCTAGAATAATGACTTTCTAGTTGCGCTAACCAAACATTATTTAAGTATTTTCAGAAATCGTAGATGGAAATCGAACTTCAGGGTTGCCAGAACTCCAAATTATGTCAATCTTTCTCTTAGAGATCCTCCAACCATCCTCTGTTAGCGTTAGTTTATCTGTGTATTTCCCACCCATTTCAAAATGATCCCCACCAACTGCATCTTTTCTAGTCATATGCACGCGAAAATAGCATCCTGCATCCGCTGATTGAGTGTCAATTCTAGCCCAATGATTTCCGTTAACATGCTGCACAGCATCAAGCGGTTCTAAGGCCTCTCGACAAATGCTCTTTAAAGATTCTAAGCCTGAACCGGTTCCAGCTATTCCATAATTAGCCTGTATGTCTTCCATAAAAATATCATTGAAATAACCGAATTCACCATGATCCATTGCCATAGAGTACGCATCTTGCAATTCACGAATCTGTTGTTTCCAAATATATAAATTTCCCGAATCTACCATTATTCCTCCTTTAAATGATTAAAAAAGATCTGAACTTTCTTCTAACTATTTAAAGAATCCAATACATCCATAGAAAAGTCCAACTGGTTGACAAGATTCAGCCTTGCTTCTCAATAATTTACTAACCGAATGAGTTCATCTAAACTATCCAGATGAATGCGGATCTCATAGACGAATTCCATAAATTAATTCAAGGAGATGCCGAGGACCCTTACCCGACCTTTTCTAATCTTCGCAAATACCTGCCAGTCTTTTACAGTGACCGGATAGATGGTTGGGTTGTCTCAAGGTGGAGCGATGTAACCACAGTGCTTGAAGATAAAGACTTGTTCCCACCAATGGAAGCAGGGTCCGGAAGCTCAGGAATATATGGAAGAACAATTCTTCATATGACAGGAGAAGAACACAGAAAAAAATCTGCGATCTTAGCCAAAAGGTTACGCAACCCGAAACGACTTTCAGGCGATATAAATACAATGATTAAATCAATAGTTGCATCCTGTGGAAATCAGCTAGTTGAAAGCCCAGATGCCATAGACATAAAAAAGGTATTCACGTCCATAATTCCCTTAGATGT
>JACERY010000024.1 GCA_013912105.1 Acidimicrobiales bacterium
TCTCTGAATCGTTGGCTATTGGGGATATAAATATTGATCAATATGATGTGGTTTATTTCGCTGGAGGTTGGGGAGCAGCATTTGACCTAGGATTTTCCGAAGCTGTCGGGGAGAAAGTCACAGAAGCGAATCAGAAAGGAAAGATTCTTGGTGGAGTGTGCCATGGTCCGCTTGGCTTCCTCAAAGCTAAAGGTTTAAATGGCGATCCCTTAGTTAAGGGGCGCCGTGTTACGGGTGTAACTGATAAGCAAGTTCGGGATTTACGTATAACCGCTACTCCTCATCATCCAGAAACAGAGTTAAGGAAACTTGAAGCTGATTTCCGTTGCACTCATCGATTCAGAGATCCATTTGCTAATTGGTGGGAAGTGGACGGAAATATTGTCACCGGTCAAAATCAAAACGCTGCCCCTATGGTTGCAAGGGAAATTATGGAGTTACTCGTTTAATCATAAAATTTTGATGAAAAAAGATTAAACCGAGCTTTAATTTTCGTCACTATTTTGAGCCCCATCCTGAATGGCCGTGACCACATTTGCATCAGCTAGCGTAGTTGTATCACCAAGGTCACGCCCTTCAGCTACATCGCGTAAGAGTCGCCTCATGATCTTACCGGATCTAGTTTTAGGTAAATCAGGTACAAGAAAAACTGCTTTTGGTCGAGCTATTGGGCCAAGTTTTTCAGCAACATGACTTCTAATTTCATCACGGAGTTCGTTAGAGGATTCATAGCTTCCTCGTAAGATAACGTAACCTATGATGGCCTGACCTGTTGTTTCGTCAGTAGCCCCCACCACAGCTGCTTCTGCAACACTTGGATGATCGACAAGTGCTGATTCAACTTCAGCGGTTGAAATTCTATGACCTGAAATGTTCATTACATCGTCAACTCTGCCGAGAAGCCATAGATACCCATCACTATCTATTTTGACTCCATCACCAGCAAAGTACTTTCCCTTGTAAGTACTCCAATATGTTTCAAGATATCTTTTGGGGTCGCCCCATATTCCCCTTAACATTGCAGGCCAAGGTTTCGTGATCGTGAGATATCCTCCTCCCTGAGTTACTTTCTTACCTTCATCATCAACTACTTCAGCAAAAACACCGGGAATTGTAAAGCAGGCAGACCCTGGCTTCGTTGTAGTAACTCCAGGAAGCGGTGTAATCATGTGTCCACCTGTTTCCGTCTGCCACCATGTGTCCACAATTGGGGTTGAAGCTCCGCCAATATTTTCGTGATACCACATCCATGCTTCAGGATTTATCGGCTCGCCAACTGTACCCAGAACCCTTAAAGAGCTGAGGTCATGATTTTGGGTTTCTTCATTTCCCCATTTCATAAACGTTCGGATTGCTGTAGGAGCGGTATAGAACTGGGTGACCTTATACCTTTCTATAATGTCCCAGAGTCGATCTTTTAGCCATAATTGTCTATCTTCTCCCTCTCGAAGATCTTCTCGCGGAGTATCCGGTGTTCCTTCGTACATGACAGAGGTGCACCCATTGGTTAATGGCCCATAGACAATATAACTATGCCCGGTTACCCAACCTATATCTGCTGCGCACCAATAGATATCAGTTTCTGGTTGAAGATCAAAGATATGTTTGTGCGTAAAGGCAACTTGCGTTAGATACCCCCCCGATGTATGCATTATGCCCTTCGGTTTTGCTGTTGTTCCCGATGTGTATAGAAGATAAAGAAGTTGTTCCGCAGGCATTGGCTCAGCAGGGCAATTTGTTGACACATTCATCATGAGATTATGCCACCAGTGATCTCGACCTTCTTGCATCTCAACAGGCGTATTACACCTGTCTACAACGACAACATTTTGAACTGTTGGTGCACCAGAAGCTAAAGCGGCATCAACATTGACTTTCAACGGTGAGGGGTCCCCACGCCTGTATCCAGCATCCGCTGTGATAATAAGTTTTGCTTCAGCATCTTCGCACCTATCTACAATTGCATCGGGGCTAAAACCGCCGAAGATTACGGAGTGAACGACTCCAACTCTCGCACAAGCGAGCATTGCTATTGGCAACTCTAAAATCATTGGCATATATATTGCGACGGTGTCTCCACGTTCTAGTCCGAAATTTTTTAAGACATTTGCAAACTTTGAAACTTCACTGAGTAGCTCACTGTAGGTAATTGCTTTAGTATCTCCGGGTTCTCCTTCCCAATGGAAAGCGATTTTGTCTCCTTTGCCATTCTCAACGTGTCGATCTAGGCAATTATACGAAATGTTTAATTCACCATCAGAAAACCACTTTGCATAGGGTAGATCCCATTCAAGTATTGTAGAGAAATCCTTTTCCCATGTAAGTAGTTCGCGTGATTGCCGTGCCCAGAAAGCTTCAAAATTTGCATTGGCTTCTTCATAAAGTGAATCATCATTTATCAATGCTGAATCAGCAAAATCTGTTAAAGGCGGGAAAGTTCTATTCTCGACGTAAAACTCTTCGATAGCTTGTTTATCAGCCATTCTTAACCCCTATTTTGTTAGTTCTTGTTAAGACATTAGTCCTATGGATTGTCTTGGGCGATCTGATCTGAAGATTTCACATCCCATTCAATAACTTTAAACCCACCTAACCCATTGTCATCTAGTAAAGCTTTACTTTCTGTTGCTCGGCTTCGTGCTTCAAGCGCTACAACATCAGGCTTATGGACGTTTTCTAACCAGTATCGCTTCCCTTCATTTACTAGTTCATCTATCCCTAGTTCTTTAAGCCATTGACTTTGTGTTCGAATTAAAGCTGGAGTTTGGATCTTTTGCAACTGGCTTATGTCTACATCGCTTGTGATGTCTTTTGTTCCTGGATTTGATAGAGGGTTATGAGATCGTTCATGTTTAGTGTAAGTTCGTAACCAATTGTGATCTGGAGAGACTGGAAAATTCTCTACTGCATAGTCAATGACTATTACTCGTCCTTTCCTTAGACTTTTCAATGCTTTCTCTAACCAATCTTGAGCTGCCTTCTGAGACGGGACTCTTATTCCAATTTCTTCTATTGCGTAATCTGGTTGTCCTATAGCCTCCTCAATAAGAATTTCTTTTAATCCTCCATTTTCTATCCCTATACAAACTTGTTTCCACTTCCCATCTTTAGTTGACTCAAAAATATCAAATGGAAGGTTATCCAGTAATTCGTTAGCGAAAATAATCCCATTCTCCACATCCGTTGGCATGGTTTCAACTGATTCAATCTCAGATGGGTGTTTGCTCCGCTGAAAACCACTTATCTCTATTCCGAAGTATTTCAATTTATCACGACACTTAAATTCAGAGCGCAGTATCGTACGGGCCAAAGTTCCTTTACCAGCTCCAACCTCTATAAATGTTAAATCAGCAGGGTTTCCAAGTTCCTGCCACCACTGATCAATTGCTGTAGCTACCAATTTCCCAAATAGGGGTCCTGACTCGGGGCTAGTAATAAAATCTCTTCGGCGTCCAGCTCCTCCGGTCGCATAAAAACCGTTTTCGGGGTCGTAAAGTGCCATAGTCATAAATTGACTAAACGGAATAGGGCCGTTTTCAGTTATCGCTTTATAAATCGTTTCTTCTATAGTCATGCTGAACCACAGTTAAGATTACTGCAACCGGCCTGTTTATTGGAAACTAGTTTCCAATAGCGATTAGTGAAACATCAGTGAAGTGAGTAACAATTCCTGGGACTATTCCAGATGCGAGAGTTAATATTACTGTTATTGCTAGGGCTGTTATCAAGGAAACTGGTACTTTCATTTGAGTAGTATGAGTTTCGTGGGGTTCTTCAACCCACATTTTCAATGCGATTCTTCCGTAATATCCAAATGCGATAACTGCGTTGATTGCTGCTATGACTGCTAAGCCATATCCCCAGTTCGTGTCTGCGCTTGCTAGCGATGTAAAGACGGAGAATTTCGCAAACCAACCGCCAAGTGGGGGTACCCCAGCTAGTGAGGCAAGAAATATTGTCATTATCACTGCAAGGCTTGGAGCGGTTTTGAATAAGCCATGATAACTATCAATTTCTGCTGTTTTTGTCGTCCTTGCAACTGAAAGAATGACCGCAAAAGCTCCGAGATTCATAGCAGCATATATTGCCAAATAAGTTACAACAGCTGACACTGATTTATCAGCTATGTCCAAGCCTTCTCCTGCAACAGCTAGTGGTGCAAGCATAAAACCTGCTTGAGCTATTCCTGAGTATGCCATTAATCGAACGATGTTTGTTTGACGTAGCGCCATAACATTTCCAGCGGTCATTGATAGAGCTGCAAGGATCCAGATCAACGGTTGAAACACATCTTCTCTTCCTAGGAAGCCTACGATAACTATATTCATCAAAGCTACAAATCCAGCTGCCTTCGATGCTACTGCAAGAAAGGCAGTCACTGGAGTGGGTGCACCTTCATAGGTATCCGGAGCCCATGTGTGGAATGGAAACGCTGAAACTTTAAAACCAAAACCAATAGTTATGAAGATGATTCCGAGGGTGATTATAGATGTACTAGTTTCACCGGTACTGATTGATGCATTAATTTCCTGAAGAATTGTACTTCCGCTAGCGCCGAAGATTAATGACATCCCATATAACATTATTGCGGATGCAAATACCCCCATGAGGTAATATTTAAGACCAGCTTCATTACTCTTAAGGTCCTTTTTACGCCATGTTGCAAGCATGTATGCCGGAATGGAAAGAAGTTCCAGTGCCACGAAAATAGTTATCAGATCGCGTGCGGAGGCCATTATCACCATTCCAAGAATTGACGAAAGGAGCATTCCGTAATACTCGTTTTCCCAGTATTCTCCTTCTGCTATGTAATTTGTTGACAGAAGGACGACTAGATAACCGCTCAAAAGGAATATTGCTTTAACGATCAAAGAGTACTTATCTATTATGAAAGCTCCATTGAACATGCTTCTATCTTCAGAGTCAATCGCTAATGTCAATATAGGAATAAGTGGGGCTAGTAAGAAAAGTCCTGCGAGTGCAGAAGTAATCGCGCGACCTTTTTCTCGCCAGATGACGTCAACTAGAGTGATGATTGCTCCCCCACCTAGGAGGCAGAGTTCTGGCGCTACTGCGTGCCAATCAATGGCTGGTCTATTGAATTCCGCTGTCGTGGCAAAAAACCCTAGAAGTGAAGACAAAACGTCAAGCATCTGCTATTGCCCTGCCTCTTCTAGAAGCTCTCGTATGCTAGCGAAACAAGCTTTACCTTCTTCTTCTCCTTCTATCTCAAGGCAATTTGGAGTTTCTTGTCCTTGCACATCTACCGTTAGAGACTTAACTACTGCATCGTCGGTTGTTGTAAAGATCGGTCTTGGGTACAGTCCAAAAAACAAGATTAAAGCAAGTATCGGGGCCCATGAGATCCATTCGTATGTTTTCACATCAGTTATTTCAGGGTTATTTTCAAATTCTTCCTTAGGTGTTCCCATCGCTGTTTTCTGAAGCATCCATAGAAGGTATCCTGCGGCTAAAACAGTACCTAGTGCTGCAACAACCATATATGCTCGGAAAGTTGTTTCTGATAAGATCGCTGCCGGATTGTAACTTGCCAGAATTGCTGGAAATTCACCCCAGAATCCTGCTAAACCAGGCAGCCCTAATGACGCCATTGCACAGAATCCAAGAATCCACCCCATTCGTGGAGCCGAAACTAATAGTCCCCCTAATCGATTCATGTCTAGGGTGTGATACCTGTCCTTCATTGATCCAGCAAGGAAGAAAAGCATTCCCGTAATTAAACCATGAGCAACCATACCGAAGATTGCTGCATTAATTCCGAAATCAGTTAGCGTAGCGATTCCTAACATAACGAACCCCATATGAGCAACCGAGGAGAAGGCTATAAGCCGCTTCATATCTCTTTGAGCCAGGCATCCTAGAGCTCCGTAGATAATGCCTATTACTGCAAGTAGGCCTATGAAAGGTGCCCAGGCAGCAGCTGCTTCTGGAAGCATTGGAATAGCGATTCTAATAAAGCCGTACGTTCCCAATTTTAGAAGAACAGCAGCAAGAATTACTGAACCTACGGTAGGTGCTTGGGTGTGCGCATCTGGTAACCACGTGTGGAAGGGGAACATGGGAACTTTAACTCCAAATCCGACGAACATACCTGCAAAGATCCAAAGCTGTGCGGAGCGACTGATCCCTAGTGTTGCTCCTTCAGAAAGGGCGACCATTGAGAAGGTTTGAGCTTCATCACCGACTATTGTTCCATCTGCTAGGAAATAGAGGGCGAGAAAGCTGACGAGCATTAGTGCTGACCCGAACATCGTATACAAGAAGAATTTTAGTGAAGCGTAACGTCTATCGTCGCCCCCCCATACAGCGATCATAAAGAACATTGGAAGTAGAACCACTTCGAAAAAGACGAAGAACAGAATAAGATCTTGAGCTACGAAGGTTCCTATCATTCCCGTTTCAAGTATGAGAATTAATGCGAGTATCGCTTTAGGATTTCTAGGTTCAGGGAAATGTCCGAATGTGTAGACAATGCATAAAGGGACAATGAAAACTGTGAGGGCGATAAGCGGCAGCGACATCCCATCGATACCCAAGATATAACGACTATTGATTACCCCAATCCAGTCTTTATCTACTGCAAATTGCAGATCGGCAGTTTTGCTATAATCAAAGCTAATCAACATGAATGCACCAAGCAGGGCTGTTATCACAGCTGTGATAAGAGCTATAGCTTTTATCATTTCCTCCTTCGCTTTCGGAACAGCCATCACTGCAGCTGCTCCGGCGAGTGGAAGGAATATCATCAGGCTTAGGAGCCAATTATTTTCAAAGTCCATATCAGTTTCTCCTAGACGAACACAATAAATAAGCCAGCCAAAATTGTGGTGGCTGCGAACATAATGGCGGCGTATTGGTGAACTTTACCGCGTTGGATAATTGTACGAGTGGTTTCACCAAGGCCTTCAGATGCTTTTCCTGAAAGGTTTACCGCTCCATCAACCAAGTTTTGGTCAATTTTCTCATAAACAAAAGTAGCTGATCTTGTTGCTTGTTTTCCTACTTGATTTACAACTTCATCAATGCCTTTTTGATTTGTCCAATAAGCCGCATCAGCTACGGGTCCTTTTGTTCCATTAGCGATGATGTCGGTATATAGGTGATCTAGATAATATTTCTCTTTAAGAACTGTATGGCCAGCTTTAGCTAGCTTATTTTTTGAGGTTAATCCATTTGCAAGTTCTGTGGCGGCTGGACTTTGTGCCTTAACTTTTACAAAGAAATAGTGTGCGGCCAGAGAAACTCCAGTCAAAGCAACAAGCGTAGAGAATATCGCAAGTGACCAACTTGGAGTTCCGTGAGCAATTGCTGGGAAATAAGTGGCTACTGGTTCCACGTAATGTCCGAAGCGCTCTTGCCATCCGGTTGTATTTCCAGTGAGAAACCCAACTGGAAGATTTAAAAATCCAGCACCGACAGCCATAACGGAAAGAATAATTAGCGGAACAGTAATTCTCTTTCCTGATTCGTGAGGGTCTCCATGTCCGTGAGTGTCACCTCGGAACTCTCCAAAGAATGTGAGGTATATAACTCTTGTCATATAAGCGCAAGTTAAAGCAGCACCGATAATTCCCATTACTAGAGCAAATACATATGTTCCGTTTCCACCTGTTCCACCGAAAAGTCCCCAACCACCAGTTCCAACTAAGATTTCATCTTTTGACCAGAATCCAGCAAGTGGAGGAATACCCATCAGAGCGATTGTGCAGATTAAAAATGTTTTGTATGTTGTGGGCATAAATTTACGCATACCACCCATTGATTTTTTCATATCAAAACTATGAACGGAGTGACTGACTGAACCTGCGCCAAGGAAGAGTCCCGCTTTGAAGAATGCGTGGGTAAAGAGATGAAAAACTGCTGCTGTCCATGCTCCTACGCCTAGTGCCATAACCATATAACCAAGCTGTGAAACAGTTGAGTAAGCCAGCACTTTCTTTATATCATCTTGGACGAAGGCTAGTAAACCTGCACCTACAAGAGTGACTGATCCAACTAATGCCAGTACGTTAAAGCTAGAACCGGCTATGTCGTATCCTTCAAAAAAGACACCATACAGTCGTGCAACCATATAAATTCCTGCAACAACCATTGTTGCCGCATGGATGAGAGCTGAAACGGGTGTCGGCCCCGCCATAGCATCTGGTAACCAGGTGTGAAGAATGAATTGGCCTGATTTTGACATTACAGCAGCCGTTAAACACAGAGAAGCTATAAGTAATGTGCTTTGCCCGATCTCATTGTTTAACGCAGCTACATTAATATCAACGATGCTCCAGCTCCCCGCCGACCAAAATAGAATTATCATTCCAACAAGTAGTCCCATATCTCCAACACGATTGGTTAGAAAGGCTTTGAGGGCGGCATCTGAGTTCGGTTTCTCTTCCCACCAATGCCCAATCAATGCAAAAGAGCAAACTCCTACAAGTTCCCAACCAACAATAGTTTGAAGAATATTTTCACTTAGTACAAAAAAGAGCATTGATGCCGAAAATAAACTTAGGAAAGCAAAATAGTGTGTGTACCTTCGATCTCCTGAGACATAGTCAGTTGAATAGATGTGGACAAGCAACGAGATCACTGTTACGACGAAAAGCATCATGACAGTTAAACCATCGACCATAATCCCGACTTGGAACTTCTTTCCTCCACTTTCCCACCAAGTAAATCTTTCTATCACTGCGTCAACTGCTACTGCCTCATATCCTTCATCATTCTCACCTGCTGCGTAGAGTGAAATATCTTCTGATGAAGCAACTTCAACTATTTCGGTTGTTGCTGTTGCTTCTGAGTCTAAGTTTTTTGCATCATCGTATTTTTCTTCAGTTTCATATTGAGCTTTGGAATAATTTTCACTGGCGTTATCAACTTGATTTATCCATTGACCTGCACAACAAATGGCGAGGATAAGAGAGAGGGCTATTGCAGTGATACCAAATTCGGCGCCCTTGTATTTCATTTTTTTCCCGAAGAATAGAATTAAGAAGAACGAGAGAGCTGGCAAAGCGGGTATAAGCCATGCTGTTTCTAGGAACCACCCAGTAGCTTGAACAGTCTTAGAGGGAACTGATTCTGCGAAGGCAAATAAGTTAGTCATCATCATCCCTTCATCTGATCAATCTCGGACAGGTCAACATTCTGCTTGTTGCGAAATATTAGAAGTACAATTGCAAGTCCGACCCCTACTTCAGCAGCAGCTATGGCGATAACGAATAGTGCAAATACTTCACCAGCTATATTATCCGTTAATGCTGAGAAGGCGACGAGATTTATATTAACGGCGTTAAGTATTAGTTCTATTGACATAAGGACCATTACGCCGTTCTTTCGGGAAAGAACTCCATATATCCCAATGCAAAATAGGACAGAGCTAAGAAGCAAATATTGAGCGATACTCATGCTGCTTCCTTTCTGGCTATTACAACTGCACCTATTAAGGCAGCTAGTAGTAGAACTGAAACTGCTTCAAAGGGAATTATAAAATCAGAAAATATTGAGTCAGAAACCATTGCTGCATTAGTGACTGTTTCTGTTGGAAGTTTCTCTCCTCTGAAAGTATCAATGATTGAATAAGACATAACTCCAAACATGAGCGTTGCTATAACTGCTGGTATGGCCTTATTTGGCATGTTTATGTTCTCTTCATCGCCAATGCTAGCTTTGGTTAACATAACCCCGAATAGAAGAAGAACAATTACTGCTCCTATGTATACAAGAATCTGTGTCACGCCTATGAACTCAGCGCCTAGTAACAGGAACTGACCAGCGACACCAGCGAGAACAAGAACAAGCCAGAGTGCTGCATGAACAATATTTTTAGTTGTTACAACTTTTAGTGCCGAAACAATCATCAAAATCGCAAGGATAGAGAAGAATACATTTTGTGCGATCATGAAGGAGGTACCTTCCTGACTTTCTGCTCAGATCCTTCTTCGTATTCCTCAAAGTCGGGCACTGTTTCCATCCATTCTCCAAGTCGTTCTTTATCATGAAGAAGATCAGCTAGTTTAAGTTCTGAGAACTCATACTCTGGTGTCCAAAAGAGTGCATCGAATGGGCAGACTTCAACGCAGATTCCACAAAACATACATAAAGAGAAATCAATGTCGAATCGGTCAAGTTTATTTACCTTTCTAGGTTTTCCGCCTTCTCGTCGAGGCGGAGCCAATTCTTTATGCCCCTCGATATATATGCACCAGTCTGGACACTCGCGTGCACAGAGCATACATGATGTGCAGTTCCCTTCATGAAGAGCTATTACTCCTCGGGCACGTGGTGGTGGCGCTTCTTTTACATGAGGGTACTGAACCGTTAGGGCACCTTCACTGGGTTTCGGTATTGGTTTTAATAGCCCTCCCGGAAAGAGAGTTTTTATCATGGTTTTAAAGGTAACTTTTAATCCTTTTAGAATTCCCGGTAATTGTGACATCAGATGCGCCCTCCGCTTACTTGGGGTTTCAGGTAAATTAAGTTCGTTTTTATCATAGTGCCACCTTTAGCGCACCAGTTAAGGCGATATTTGCAAGACTTAACGGGATGAGAAATTTCCAAGCAAGACGTTGCAATTGATCTTCTCGGAATCTAGGGAAAGTAAATCGAAACCAGAAGATTAGGAATGCAATGAGCATCATCTTTCCAGCAAGGATCAGAGGACCAATAACATTGAAGATGTCACTGGTTGGGTCAATTCCTGGAACGTACCAACCTCCAAAAAATAATACGGCAGCAATTGCTGAGAAGACTCCAGCTGATGCAAATTCACCTATGAAGAAAAGGAGAAACCGAATACCTGAATATTCAGTTAAATAACCGGTAACTAACTCTGACTCAGCAACAGGCATGTCAAATGGAGCTTGGGTAAGTTCTGCTTGAACTGCAATCATGAAAATCACGAATCCGATAAATTGTGTGAGAATAAATGGGTTACCTATTCCTCCCCAACCGAAGATCTCTCCCTCTGCTTGAGATAACACTATGCCTTGCATATTCATAGTTCCTGCTTGGATAACTACTCCAACTACTGCAAGTATCAAGGGAAGCTCATATGCGATTAATTGTCCTGCAGCTCGTATGCCACCTAGAAGTGAGTACTTATTAGCCGATGACCATCCCGCCATAAGGATCCCTATAACTGAAACAGATGAGACTGCCATTGCAAAATAAATTCCAGCATCAAGGTCTACAAATAAGGCATCAGGGCCAGCTGGGATGATCACTACCAACAGAAAGGTAGACATGAGTACAACAAATGGTGCAGCAGCGAAGACAAACTTATCTGCTTTTGAGGGGAAGATATCCTCTTTTTGGATCCATTTTCCTACTTCGGCAAGTAGTTGTAAGGAACCGTATGGCCCTGCTTCCATGGGCCCTAACCGGCTTTGCATAAACGAAATAGCCTTGAATAAGTAAAGATACACGATTGTTCCAGCCGGAAGAAGAACAGCTAGTAGACCAATTGGTACTTTGATCAGAAATGTTTCTTGCCACCATGCTGGGCTTAGAGCTAATAGATCGATCATCGGTCAATATCTCCAAGTATGAAGTAAAGGGAAGCAAGAATAGAAATTATGTCTGGTACAAAAACGTCTTTTAGGAGCCAAGGAGTTATTGACATATTAGAGAAACTTGCGGACCGGATTTTTACTCTGAAAGGGTAAAGGTCACCTTTACTTACAACATAGAATCCCATTTCACCAAGTGGATTTTCAGTAGCTACATACGCCTCACCAGGAGGTACTTTAATAATTCTTGGTACTTTTGCCATAATCGGACCTGCAGGTATCGTCCCGAGCAATTGATCAATAATTTTACAGGCTTCTCGTGTTTCTTGGAGCCGAACCCAAAATCGTGCGAAGGAGTCTCCATCTGGGTGAGTCCAGACCTTCCAATCAACTTGGTCGTAAACCAATCCAACATTTGCATCCCGGCGTATGTCCCAATCAACCCCTGAAGCTCGAAGGTTAGCTCCGGAAAGTCCGTATGCTAGAGCAACATCACCAGGAATTGTTCCTATCCCTCTAGTTCGCGCTTGGAAAATTTCATTACCAAGTACAAGCTCTTCCATCTCGTCACAGAAGGCTTCCATGCGTTTTAAAGCGCCGCGTGTTTCCTCTATCCAACCTTTAGGAAGATCATCTTTTAGTCCGCCGATTCGGTCAAAGTTTGGATGGAATCTACCACCAGTAACTCGTTCTATCTGGTTAAGCACAAATTCTCGGTCTCGGAAAGCATAGAATACTGGTGTTGTGGCCCCTACTTGGACTGCCATGTCCCCAAGGAAGAGACAGACATTCGCCACTCGGCTTAATTCGAACAGTATTGTTCTAATCCATTGTGCTCGAGGAGGTGCTTCTACTTCCATGAGTTGTTCGGCAGCTAGTATGAACGGAACTTCGTTTGCGAAACTTCCTAACCAATCGATTCTGTTAATTAGTGTTGTGACTTGAGGATATGTTCTTACTTCAGTTAATTTTTCATAGCCTCGGTGCATATACCCCATTATGGGTTCCGCAGCCATAACTTTTTCCCCGTCAAGTTTGGCAATAATCCTAAGCGTTCCATGTGTCGCAGGGTGCTGAGGACCTAGATTTAGTGTCATCCCTTCATCTGTTTCAACTTCAACATTTACTCTTGCATCGGCAGCTTGAGAAGCAATATAAGCGAGTTGGTCGCTTTCTGTCGTATTACTCATTTTCTTCTCCAGGCATGATTTCTACATCTACTATTCCAGGCCAAGGTTTCATTCTTCTTGAAAGAAGCGGGTAGTCTTTTCGAAGCGGATGACCTTCAAAATCACCGGGTAAATAAATATTTCTTAAATCTGGGTGTTCATCAAATGTCACCCCAAACATTTCTCGTGCTTCTCGCTCATGCCAATTAGCTCCTGGGTAAACAGGGATTAGTGATAGTGCTCGAGGATTTTGGTCATCTAAGTCTGCTTTCACAATGACTCCTACGTCTTGAGAGATCGAATAGACTCTGCATATCAACTGGAATCTTGTTTGGCCACCCGTATAGCCCCACTCCATAGATTCTTCCTCGCCATCTTCGGTTGGTGGTTCAACATCTTGTTCAGTATCTAGTTCTCTTCCATATGGTGATGGCATCCAGTCAATGACTGATAACCAATCAAAGAAACTACATTCAAGATTATCTCGAAGATATGTGGCTGTTTCTCTCCAATCTTGGCTGGCAACCCTAATCCAGAGGCCTCTATGAGGGGCTATGTGCGAAGTTATAAGTTTTTCCCCGAGTCCAGATTCAATCTGCTTAAGAACATTTTCAGCTTTTTCATCTTTCTGTTCTGTAGGGCTTTCTTCAACGACAGCGACGGTTGTTTGGTTACTCGTATCCGCATTCGGGGCCGTATCTTTATCTGTTTCCTGGCTTGCTTCAGCTTTTTCTCTTGCTGCTTGAGCGCGCTTAAGGAGGTGCTCTGGTATTTCAGACATTTCCACATTCCTTTTTATGAAGATGACGTATTGTTTTTTTATTCAACAACAATTGGATCACCTTTCCAGCGTTCTGCCATATCTTCGTTCATAATTCTTTCTTGAAGTAATACAATTCCTTCTAATAATGCTTCGGGTCTTGGAGGACACCCAGGAACGTAGACGTCAACAGGAACAATCTGATCTACTCCTTTAGTAACTGAATATGAATCCCAGTACGGACCGCCGCAGTTAGCACAAGACCCCATTGAGATTACATATTTCGGGTCAGGCATTTGTTCCCAAAGTCTTCGTACAGCAGGCGCCATTTTGTCAGTTACAGTTCCTGAAACAACAAGGAAATCTGCTTGTCTTGGGCTTGCAGGTAAGGGAATAACCCCAAGTCTCATAACGTCATATCTCGGAGAAGCAAAAGCTGCTCCCATTTCAATAGCGCAGCATGCTAGACCCCATTGATATACCCACATGGAGTACCTTCGACTCATGTTAAGGAGTTTCGTAAGGGACTTGGGCATTTTCCCAGATTCTACTAGACCCATCTTGATCTCCTTTGCTTAGTTACTTTGATTAGAACCACTTCAGAACTCCTTTTCGCCACGCATACAGAAGACCTAACAAAAGTATGAATATAAATATGGCCATTTCAACTAACCCGAATAGGCCATACTGTTCAAGACGTGTCGCCCAGGGAAAAATAAATACTGCTTCTACATCGAACATTACGAATAGTAACGCGAAAATATAATAGCGAATATTGCTTTGAGCCCATCCCGTTCCAACCGGATCGACTCCTGATTCATAAGTGAGATATTTTTGATCTTGTTTACGAGATGGTCGTATGAGCGCGCTCAGCCCAACGAATGCGCCTACAAGGGCGCATGCCAGAACGCCGAAGACGGCGACCGTTAGATAGCTGCGTAGAAAATCGGACACTTCGTTAAATAGTAGTTAGTTAAAGGCGACTGGACCAAGGTGTAAAGGACCAAGATACTCCAAAGTAGACGCCTAAGGGTGGTTAAATCAGGTTTAGTGTTTTTAGTTAGGTGAGAAATATGAATTTTGTTGATTGGAATTTTGAGATTCATAGTATTTGTTGTGAGTTGATAGTGATTTTTGAGGAACATAAAATTAACTCGCTAGTAATACAGGTACTGCACGACGGACCATTTCTACAAGAGGTTCGGGCCACACCCCTAAGAACATTGTAACAAGCGTGCTGACAACCAGAATGATGGATACTTGTATCGGAATTTTAATTGCGTTGCTTTCCGTTTCTTCACTTTCATCATTTGTTAACCATATTTTGACGAGAATTCTTAGGTAGAGGAATGCACCAATAACTGCAGCGAGCATTGCCATAATTGCCAGACCGAAAGATCCTTCTTCAATGGCTGCTTCAATAACGTAGAATTTTGCAAAAAAGCCTGAGGTTAAGGGAATTCCAGCTTGTCCGAGGAGAAAAACTGTGAAAGCTACTGCGATCAGGGGTTTTTTGTTAGCCAAACCTGTGATTGATTCTAAATCGGTATCGGTCCCGGTTGCACCAGAAGTTAAAGATATGACTGTAAAGCTTCCGATAACCATGAAAGTATATGTCGCTAAATAAAATAGAACAGCTGCTACTCCCTGATCAGATGCGGCTTGGGTTCCTACAAGAAGGTAGCCGGCATGACTTATCGAAGAATATGCCAGCATTCTTTTTAAGTCCGATTGAGTAATTGCTAGTAATGAGCCAACTAATAACGTAGCGATAGCTATTGCATAGATGACTGGTTGCCAATCAGTTTTGTACTCGCCAAGCGTGACGTAAAGTACCCTCAACATTGCTGCGAAACCTGATGCTTTTATAGCGGAAGCCATAAATGCAACGAAGGGAGTAGGTGCACCCTGATAGACGTCAGGAGACCAGAAGTGGAAGGGAACCGCAGCTACTTTAAATGCAAATCCAATAACGAGTAGTGCTAAAGCGGCTAGGAGCAATGCGTCATTACTTAAACTATTTTCCGTTAGGAAATCTCGTATTGCAGTGAGTTGAGTTGACCCTGTTGCCCCATAAAGAAGGGCGATTCCATAAAGGAGAAAGCCTGAAGCAAATGCTCCGAGAACGAAGTACTTTAAACCAGCTTCCTGTGATTGGACGCGCTTGAGGTTCATTGCTGCTAATACATAAGCAGAAATGGACAGGACTTCAATCCCTAGAAAGAGAACTATAAAATCATTTGCCCCCGCGATGATCATTCCACCGGTGGCTGAGAGCATGAGAAGAACATATGGCTCTGGTCCTTCTATTTTTTCAGATTTTAGAAAGGTCCCTGCTAAGCAGGCAACAAGTATGACACTTATGGAGAGCAACATGATCATAAAAATAGAAAAACCATCTATCCCAAAGGCCCCTGAAACCGTGGAGAAAGGCCCTTTTGATTCATCTTGAACTCTTACCCATAGAGGAATCGCCGAAATAAAGCTTCCAAGTGAAGCCATACAGGTGTATGTAGTAAGTTTCTTATCTGTTAACTGGTTAGGAACAAGCGAGTAAATAGTTAACAAAAGAACAGCTGCTCCAGCCAAAATTATTATTGGCAAAAGACCTGTCCAAGAAACTGATGGGGTTTCTAAGGAAGCGTGTGCAATGAAATAAGTATTTTGCATTATTCATGGCCTCCCGAATGGGAATCATCTTTGTGGTTCTCTGATTCATGACTGTGCCCATCTTCATCTTCGTGGTCATCGTGATGACCATAATGAGAATCAGATTCATGGGTTTCTTCTAGAAGATCACTAAATGACTGTCGAATTTTGACAGTTGGGACAGGTTCTGTAAATGAGCCATCTTCTATGGTCTCTTCGATGTGAGCGACAAGCTTGTCTACGGCTGGCTCGATTCGATCAAGCATAGGCTTCGGATAGATTCCTAAAAATACTATTCCTGCTATCAATGGAAACAAAGTTAGCCGTTCCCAATTTGTTAAATCAGGTGTTGGATCTCCATTCTCTGGCCCATGGAAAACTCTCTGGTAAGCCCAAAGAAGATATAGTGCAGCAAGAATAACGCCAGTTGCAGCAATAAGAGCCCACCATTTATGTGCTGCGAAAGCGCCGAGAAGAATAAGAAACTCTCCAACAAATCCATTTAGCCCGGGAAGCCCAATTGAAGATAACATTACTAATGTAAATGTTCCTGCAAGCACAGGTGCAGATTTTTGTATACCGCTTAATTCAGAAATCTGACGCGTTTTTCGTTTCTCATAGATAATACCAACAAGCATAAAAAGCGCTCCAGTTGATAAGCCATGATTTATCATTTGTACTGTGGCTCCCTGTATCCCTTGTGTATTGAGAGCAAAGGTTCCTAAGACGATAAAGCCAAGATGCGCTATCGAGGAATACGCAACGAGTCGCTTAAGATCTTTTTGCATTGTGGCTACTATGGCGCCGTAAATAATACCCACTACTCCTAATGTGATAAACAGTGGAGCGAAAAAATGTGAAGCTTCAGGAAAGAGATACAACCCAAATCTAATAAACCCGTACGTTCCTAATTTCAACATAACTCCGGCCAGAATTACAGATCCTGCTGTTGGAGCTTCTGTGTGTGCGTCTGGCAACCATGTGTGAACTGGGAAAAGAGGTACTTTTACTGCGAATGCCAAAGCAAATCCCAGAAAAATAATTCGCGCCGTATTGGTTGAAATAGCAGGGTTAGAGGCTATTTCAATTAAGTTGAAAGTCAGGTCGGATCCAGAATCCCTTGAATGTAAAACAACCAAAGAGATAATACTCACCAACATTAGAGCCGACCCAAGCATCGTGTATAGGAAGAATTTAGTAGCAGCATATTTAGCATTTCCATGCCCCCACTTACCTATTAGGAAGTACATAGGGATAAGGACAATCTCAAAGAAGACAAAGAACATGAACAGGTCAAGGGAAACAAATACTCCCATACATCCAGTCTGTAGTAGTTGGATCCATATGTAGTAAGCCTTTTGGTCATGATGTGGATTTATGGCAATAACCACAAATGGGAAGAGTAAGCCAGTGAGAACTACTAGAAAGAGCGAAATCCCGTCAATTCCTGCATTCCATTGGATACCAAGACTGTCTACCCAAGTTTGCTCTGATAAGAACTGGTACGCCCCATTGCTTTCAAAAGCAGTTAATACCCAAACAGAGATTGCTCCTGTTATTCCTGTGAAAACCGTTGCTAGTAACTTGTGGACACCAATTCTCGCATTAGGAGTTATCGCTACAGCTAGCGCTCCGAATGCTGGCAAGAGGACTAGTACAGGAATGACAGGGAAGGATACTTCTGATGACCCAGCCGCTAATACATTTATGACACTCATCAGAAACCCATCCTTGAAACGAAAAAGGCTAGAATAGCGATTGCGCCAATAACCATCCCTAATGCGTAAGTTCTAATAAGGCCAGTTTGTGTGGTTCGTAAACGTGTTCCTAAGCCATGAGTTACTTTTCCTACACCATTCACAGCTCCGTCTATTATCGTTTTATCAAACCAGGTCACCAACTCGAAGGCTTTTCTTCCTGGGCCACCCATAAAGTCACTTATTGAGCTGTCAAATTTCCAGGCCTCTTGCAGAATAGGAAGTTCTATTTTTGTAGAGTCTATTCGATTTTTAAGATAGACGTAACCGGCACCCACAACACCAATTGATGCTCCGATTATTGCGATAACAGCTAATAACCATTTTGTTGAACCTGATGCAAGAACATGAACTTCATTTCCGAAAAGAACAGGTTCCAGCCACTTTTCTAGATATTTTGTGTCATGACTAAATGGAAGATTTAATAGCCCTGCGACAGCTGCGAGTCCAGCTAAAGCTACTAAAGGGAACCACATAAGTACTGGGGATTCATGGGGATTTTTTGCGAGTAACTGTTCGTTTTCCGAAGGAGCTATCTCTTCTGTTGAGTCCTGGTCTATGTGATCTGCATTCCATCTTTTTTCGCCAAAAAAAGTCATGAAAACAAGTCGACTCATATAGAAAGCTGTCATGATAGCTGCCACCAAAAGTAGCACCCAAGCAATTCTATTTTCATTCCAAGCAGCAAGAAGTACTTCATCCTTTGACCAGAAGCCAGAGAAAGGTGGAATACCAGAAATCGCTAGCCATCCGATTATAAATGTTCCAGCAGTTATAGGCATGGCACTTTTTAGCGCTCCGTACCGTCTCATATCTTGCTCATCATGCATACCATGTATTACCGAACCAGCGCCAAGGAAAAGTAAAGCCTTGAAAAAAGCATGTGTGATCATGTGGAATATAGCTGCTACATAGAGTCCAGAACCTACAGCAACGAACATAAAGCCAAGTTGGCTAACTGTTGAGTACGCGAGAACTTTTTTTATGTCATTTTGTGCTACCGCCGCTGTTGCAGCGAATAACGCTGTGAATAAGCCAACTATCCAAATTAGATCCGTTGACCATCCTGCTGCTTCAGCAAGCACAGGATTCATCCTTGTCAACAAGTAAACACCGGAGGTCACCATTGTCGCTGCATGGATTAGAGCCGAAACAGGAGTTGGGCCAGCCATGGCATCAGGAAGCCATAAATACAATGGGAATTGCGCTGACTTTCCCGCAGCTCCAATGAATAGCATAACAACGATGATTGTTGCAGTTGTCTGGGTTAGCGCATCAACTTGGATAACTGATGCGAAAATATCACTGTATTTTAGTGACCCGACGTTGAAGAATAGAAAGAACATTGCAACCATAAATCCCCAATCGCCTACACGATTGGTAACAAATGCTTTTTTGCCTGCAGTTGCATTTGTTGAATCTTGATGCCAGAACGAAATGAGGAAATATGAGCATGCGCCTACACCTTCCCAACCGAGGAAAGTGATTAATAGGTTGTCGCCAAGAACTAGCATCAGCATTGAAAAGACAAACAAATTAAGATAGATAAAAAATTTAGAAAAGTTTGGATCCCCATGCATATAAC
>JACERY010000025.1 GCA_013912105.1 Acidimicrobiales bacterium
ATTCAAAGAGCATTAGAAGGAATCCCAGAATCTGGGGTCGTGATGAACCCTATCGATCAGATTGTCATGGGCAGTGGAAGAGATTCTGAAAAAGCCGCAATCGCCTTAGCAGAAGCTAATGCAGGCGCTGTAATCGTCTTCGGAGGTGATGGAACAAATAGAGATGTCGCTAAAGGATGGGCTAGCGTTCCAATCGTTCCTCTTTCTGTAGGGACCAATAATGTTTTCCCCTTCCATATGGAATCTACTATTGGTGGTATCGCTGCCGGACTTGTTGCACAAGGAAAAATGCGTCTCGAAGAAATAGCTACGCGTGCCAAAATTATTGACATAACACTACCTAACGGCGCAAAAGACCTTGCACTCGTTGACCTTGTTCTAGTTGATGGAGATTTCATTGGAAGTAGAGCAATCTGGGATGTAACAAACTTACAAGAAGGCGTATTTGCAATTGCTGAATCAGCGACAGTTGGACTGTCATCCATAGCAGCTGCCTTACAAACTATTGATAGAGAAGAAGACAAAGGACTTCATGTTGAAATGGGTTCAGGAGGGCAACTAGTTCGAGCCCCAATTGCACCAGGAACTTACGAAACAATACCCATAAAAACACACACAGAACTATCATTAAATCAAAGTATTACGATCAAAGGACCAGGCGTTCTGGCCTTTGATGGTGAACGTGATTATGTGCTAACTAGCGAACAAGAAGTACAAGTCTCAATACGTAAAGAAGGACCTTGGGTTATAAATACTCATAGGGTGTTAGATTTGGCTAACATGAATAACTACTTCGTTACCTCAGTCTAGGAGACCGATGGCCACAAGAATCCTAATGCCGAAACTTGGGCTAACCATGACCGAGGGAACAATCACAGAATGGGTTGTAAATTCTGGTGACAAAGTCACAGAAGGTACGGTCGTAATGTTAATTGAAACCGACAAAGTTGAAGCTGAAGTAGAAGCAGAGGCAGATGGAATCGTAACGCATACCGCCAATGTTGGCGAAACTCTAGAGCCAGGTGAACCAGTTGGTTGGCTTCTCGGCGAAGGAGAACAAGCCCCTGATGGCACCATCGTTGAAGCTATCGATGAAGACACTCAAGAGACCCCAAGCGAAATACAAGAAGAAATACTTTCTGAAGAAGAACCAACTGTCGAAACTCAACAAGAAGTAATAGCAGAAGAAATCAGTAATAACGAAGACGAAACAACACAAAATAGCAGGCTGTTAGCTTCTCCAAATGCAAAACGAATAGCCAAAGAGCTTGACGTCGACATAACTACTATTTCAGGTACTGGTCCTGGTGGCAGAATTACTTCTGATGATGTGCAGTCGCTTACCCCAACTAAAGAAAGCAAACCAGACAAAACGGGAAGACTTAAAGCCTCCCCAAATGCTAAACGCGTAGCTCATGAAAAAGGCATAGACCTTTCTACTGTCTCTGGAACAGGGCCAGGTGGCCGCATTACTTCTGAAGATGTGCTGGCAGCCCCACCAGTTGAAATGACACCACAAATTGATCAAACAACTCCAGTTGAAGACGTGCCGGAAGAACCACAAACCACCGAAGTTGTGCAAGCCCCCTTTGCTGCGAGAAAAGCAGCTGAGCGTCTTGGCGTAGATATAGGACAAGTAACTGGTACCGGACCAAACGGGCGAATAACCAAACAAGATGTTTTCTCACACAGTAGAACTGTAAAACCAGCTCCAGCGGCTACTGCACCAGCAGCTTCATCCGGCATACCAGGAGAACGGATCCCAATCAAAGGAATGCGAGGAATCATCGCCGAAAGAATGCATTCTTCGCTACAGGAGATGGCTCAACTTACACTCACCATGGATGTAGACATGGACCGAGTCGTAGAACTTCGTGAACAACTCAAAGACATTGGGAAAGAGGAACTTGGAGCTGTACCGGGATACACCGATTTTGTTATTGCTGCAGTTGCAAAAGCATTAGCCGAACACCCTGCTGCCAATAGTCAAATTGATGGGAACGATATTGTTCTCCTTGAAGAAATTAATGTTGGAATGGCCGTAGCTGTGCCCGAAGGACTTGTCGTACCTGTCGTTCATGGAACAGACCAACTTGAATTATCTGAAATTGCCATGGAAACCAGCAGATTAGCTGAAGCTGCGCGGAATAAAAAACTTTCTCTTGCCGAAATGGAAGGCGGAACTTTCTCTGTGACAGCCCTAGGCATGTTCGGAGTTGACGCTTTCACCCCAGTAATCAACCCGCCTAATTCAGGGATACTTGGAGTAGGAAGAATCAGAGATGACGTTGACTGGGATGGCGATACCCCCATCAAGGTCCAAAGGATGACAATTAGTCTCACATGGGATCATCGTGTACTTGATGGGGCTCCAGCAGCAGAATTCGCATCTACAATCAAGGGATTCCTGCAGCAGCCTCTCCGCTTACTGGCATAAACATAAAGAACTACGAACCAGATAACGCTTCCACTATAGGAGCGACTTCATCTATCACTGGACCGCTGAATGTCACGTAATTAATTCCAAATTCTTCACGTCGCTTCTGAAGAGATTCGATAATCTGTTCAACGGGTCCAATTAAGCAATGCGGGTGATTTAGAATTTCTTCCGGTGTTAAACCAAACAACTTCGCGAAATCATTAGCAACAGCATCCGCGTGATCTGTAACAACAGTGAAATAAGCTGCTATTTCAATTTCAATGTCTTTGAAACGCTCACCTGCGCCATCTTTAATCCACTCAATTTTCTGAAGCGTTCCAGCACTTGTCCCACTTCCAACACCCTCAGGTCCAATCTTTCCAGCGCTGTTATTAAAATTGATCGAAACGATATCTGCTTCACGACCAGCAATTCCCAGCACACGCTTAGCTCCACCACCAATCATGACTGGAGGAACAGAATGTGTCGAAGGAACACCAGAAAAACCCGAGATTTGCAAATGTTCACCTTGCAACTCAATTTGCTCCCCACTGTAATGCTGGCGAATCAAATCTAAAGTTTCAACCATCTTGTTAATACGCTTTCCAGGGGAGAGCATAGGAATGCCCATTGCTTCGTATTCGCTGCGTACCCAACCAGCGCCCAAACCAAGTTCCAACCTTCCTTCGCTAAACCAATCAATGGTTGCAACCTCTTTTGCTAGAACAACAGGTTGGTGATAATCACAACAAAAAACTCGGCAACCGATACGTATAGAATCAGTCGCCTCAGCAGCGACCATCATCGCTGGGATAGAAGCAAGATTTTGGACTGGGTGATTCGCTGCCTGTAACGAAGGGCCATCACCGATGTAGTGATCAGCCATATGGAAACTACTGAAACCTAGCTGTTCTGCTTTCTTCGCTAATTCCCGCCACGCCTCTGGAGAATCAGATGAATATGACTGCAGGCCAAATCGGAATTTATGGCTCATAAGACTTTTACCTCACCAGTACTACCATTCACTTCAATCTCTGCACCATCCGAAATTCTCTTTGTACCATCAGTCACAGAAATAACGCACGGTAGACCAAGTTCACGACTTACGATCACAGCGTGACTTCTTTGACCCCCAACATCTACAACTACTGCACCCGCTGTCATAAATAACGGTGTCCAAGAAGGGTCTGTCAGAGGCGCTACAAGAATATCCCCGACTTCCAAAGCGTAAGGGTCAGTTGGATCTAAGACTACACGGGCGATACCCCTCACTGTTCCTGGACTGCCAGCTACGCCAGTTAAAACATCCCCAGAAACTGCTTTAATAACTTCCCCTGATCCACGTTTTTCGTATGTACTTAAAGGCGGAACAATTCCGTCTTTGATAAAGAAAGGAGGTTCTAATTCTTTCAATTCTTCATATGTCGCGAAACGGTCTTCAAGAATTGTGCGCATTGATTCTGGATTATCAATATAGGACTCTAATTCTTCATCTATAAGCATATAAATATGCTTAGGATCTCCCAAATACCCAGCATTGACAACATGGTTGCCTAGCGCTTCGAAAGTCACGCGAATTTCATTCATGACTCGAATGAAATTCGCTTTAGATCGTTCCTGAAAAACCATAATATTTCCAGCGATAAGTGCAGCCTCAAATTGTCCAGACAACTCATCATTGCCCAAAGATGATAATTGACGGCGGACTTCTTCAACTGTTGATATACGACTTTCAGCCATTTTTGCATGTCGGTCGGACGGATTTTCCTTATCTGTTTGTAAACGAATACGATCAAGCAAAGCCAAAGCAATAGTTGGATCTGTTTCCCAAGAGTCCGCGATAATTTCATATTCGTTAGGCCCCCGAGAACCATAATCAAAGATGAACTCATTCCAAGAATTTAGAAAATCTAAAGCTTCGGGATTACTAGAACCTTCTAGGGTGTCCAAGAGGTTAGATATTCCGTTTTTAAAAACTGAAGTTAAATATTCTGATTGAGCGATTCTTCTAGAAAGATCCCACAAAAAATAAGAAGGGGCCGCAGAGTCAACATCACCAAGTCCTGTTAAACATTTCATCGGAATAGTTGTATCTCCTATAGCATCTCCAACAGCGCCAAGAATGCCCGGAGCTATTCCTGAGCTTGATGCAGCAACACAATGTGTTTCGTAGGTTTCTATAAGCCAAGGCTGAAGAGACCGAGCATGCTCAACTATTTCTTTGAGACTCATAGACATTAGATCAGGCCTGCTCGCCCGTAAAGCAATGGTCTTCTCTCTCGCTTCATCAACTTCCGGCCACTCAGTAGCTGTCATCACCCAACCCATATGGGCTAATATTCCATCCGTTAATTCATCATTAACATCATCCGGGTGTTCCTGATATTCAGGGACTTCTGGATGATCTCCAAAAAAAGCTAGATCAAGGTCTTGAATAGTTACCGTCGGGTTTCGTACTCCTTGCATTCGGACGTTTGCAAGATTGATATAGAAAAAACCTCCGAAAAACCCACCTACTGCGGGGCGATACTCAGACATCTCATTCTCAGTAAAATATCCTTGGCGAATATATCCGTCACGCCACCCAATAATTGTTCCATTATCCCATGTGAATGTTTGCCCTAGAGGGCTCGCAGGTGGGGCCAGAACCTCTCCAGCATTCGCACGCGTATAGTGAGGCCACCGCTCGCTAGGTTCCCAATCGCAAAACCAATAATCGTCCATATTGTCTCCAGTATTAAAGAATTACAACGAAAGTAATCTCCTAAAGCAGTGAAAGCGAATCAGGGTTGAAATGATTGCTAACTCATGACGAATAGTTTTTCCTTATTGCATTCAGCATCTATTGTGTTTCTGGAACCGTTAAAGAGAGGAAACACAATGCTAGATATTGCTATGGCCCTTCGCTTGAAAGGAATCGCCAGTAACGAACACATAGCTGAAGTAACAGGACAAGAGCAGGAAATTGTTGATCAAGCGTTGAATTCAATGATTGCAGATTCCTATGCACAGGAAACCCCGCGTGGCCTTAGATTGCTGCCGGAAGGAAAGTCCTGGATAGACGGGCTATTGGAAGAGGAACGAGCAAATATAAATCAACAAGAAATGGAAGTAATTTACAACGACTTTTGCTCCCATAATGATGCCTTTAAGCAACTGGTAACAGATTGGCAAGTTAAAGAAGTAGACGGTGAACAACAACTCAACGATCACGAAGATGAAAGCTACGACGTAGCTATAATCTCTCGATTAACCGAACTAGACGCTGTCGTAAAATCGGTTTTTGCGTCCGCAGCTCAGTTAGCTCCTCGCTTAAATAGATACATCGAAAGATTTGCCTATGCGTTAAACCAACTACAAGCAGGAGATCACTCGTTTCTAGCAGCGCCGCTCAAAGACAGCTACCACACAGTCTGGTTTGAAATGCACGAAGAATTAATCCTTTTATGCGGGAGAAATCGAGCTGATGAGGCGGCAGCTGGTCGAGGAGCATGAGCTTCAGAGGTAGACGAGCTGACTTTTTGCTCGGTTCCTATGAGTGGTTTGCTCGACGAGCAGCAGTTCACCCTAAAAGTCGTCGTGGAAAACGTTTCTCAGCATTCGGCGAAGGTTCAATAATGTGTTTTCCACCTGCAGCGCTCTTCGGAGAACACGCTATCAAAGTTGGTAAAGATACTATGATTGGTCCCTTTGTTTCGCTAAGTGCAGGCATGGGGCCGCATCAGGAACTTCTGTCTGATCACATAGTTGAGATAGGAGACCGGGTACTTATTGGCAGAGGATCAAGTATTGTTGGGCACTTTCATATAGTTATAGAGGAAGACGTCTTCTTCGGACCGAATGTCTATGTAACAGATCAAAACCATGCGTTTAACGATTTAACTATTCCTATAGGAAAGCAAAGCATGCCTGAAGAACCCGTTCGAATCGGAGCTGGGTCTTGGGTCGGAACGAATAGTGTTATTTTGCCGGGGGTAACAATTGGCAAGCATGTCGCAATTGGTGCTGGTTCCATTGTCACATCAGATTTACCAGATAATTCAGTAGCAGTTGGTTCTCCGGCGCGAGTAATACAACAATTTTGACTAACAGTTTCATTTTATCTACGGTGGCTAAAGGGGAGAGAAAACATGAGTTCACAAGCTGTCGAAGCATTAAAAAAAATTCATAATGAAGTAGAAAACGTCATTAAGTCCATTCAGGAGAATGATTGGAAACGCCAAAGTTTATGTGAAGGATGGAGAGTGCAGGAAGTCTTTGCTCACATGTCATCAAATATGAAAGAAGCAATCAATCCCTCTCCACCTCCAGAAACAGAACAACCTCAGTTAAAAGCCGAAGAAGCAATGGAAGCACTAGTAGCGCCACGACGGGACTGGACTGAACAGGAGTTGTTAGACGAATACGCCCAGTACCTTGACGGGTGGCTTGAGTGGATGGCAGCGCTACAAGAGGAACCAACTGCTTCCACAATGGTCCCGCTGGCAGATCTAGGAACCTACCCGTTGCACATGATGGCCAATGCTTTTGCATTTGATCATTATTGCCATCTGTATATAGATATTCTTGCCCCTGAAGGACCCTTAACTATCCAAGTTGATCCAATGTCAGACGATATCGTCCGTCCAGGAATTGAATGGATGATTGCTGGTATGCCTCAAATGCAAGCAGAAGAACTAGCTGCGATAATAACAAAACCTCTGGAACTCGAATTAACAGGGCCAGGAGGAGGAACATGGACTATTCAACCAGCGGAAGATAACGGATTGATTACAATTTCACCGCGCGCAAATTTAGGCGCTACCGCAACCGTTACTTCCTCTGCACATAATTTTGTTTCCTGGGGTACAAAACGATCAGATTGGCGAAAATCTTGCACAATCGAAGGTGATGAGATTTACGCAGCAAAAGTACTTGATGCCATAAATATCATTTAGTTACAAAGAAAATGGTGGAGGAGTAAATTGCCCACTATTGGCACTCATGCCTCCATCAACTGGCAAATGTGCCCCAGTTATGAAAGAAGCCTGAGGTGAAAGAAGAAAACTGTGAGCCGCAGCAATTTCTTGAGCATGACCCCACCGCTGCAGAGGTATTCGCCTTCTCATATTCTCATACAGTTCACCTTCGAAGCGAGACGTCATTCCTGTTTCCGTAGGCCCAGGACAAACAGCATTAATCCTTATACCCCGAGCTGCGAGATCCATTGACGTACTTCTAACAAGATTGATCACAGCAGCTTTAGAGGTGTTATACACCCACATTCCTGGGTCACCTCGCATACCCGAAGTAGATGCAGTTACGGTCATCGCAGAACCAGGACGCATAACCTTTGCGCAGGCCCGGATTCCTAAAATGACGGCACGAACATTTACTTCCATAACACGATCAAAGGAGTCAATAGGGCCATCAAAAAGATCAACACGCCCAGCTAACCCAGCATTTAAAACAGCACCGTCAATCCGGCCGAATTTATCCTCGGCTGTTTTAACTGCTAGTTCGTTGTGCTCAGGGTCAGAAACATCTCCAGTAACAAGAACGATGTCATTAATTCCTTGCGCCCAGGCAAAATCTGCATCTGGAAGATCAGAAGCGACGACCCGGCCTCCTTCAGAAAGAATTTCTTCAACTGAAGCTTTCCCAATACCTGATGCCGCACCAGTAACCCAAACAACTTTTTCTTTATGTAATTCACTCATGCATCAAAGATAATCTCATATCGGGAGTGCCGCTAATGTGCGATCTAAAAGATGCTTGGCACGGTCTTTGAAGTCAGGGAACGCTTCCCTCAAGTCCTTTGATCGAACCTCAATTGAGAAAGGCACATCAGGCGCAAAAAGAGATTCAAATTCCCTTACCGACAATTCACCTTCTCCTGGAATCATTCGGTCATCCAATGCATCTGTCAATAAATCTTTGTGAGCCCACCCAATAGGATCCATTTTCGCATCACACCATTGAACATAGGGGAATAAGGACTTTTCTGTTAAGGAAATTTCATCGTAAGTTGTCCCTGAACGATGCACATGAATGAGGTCTGGGAGAATACCAATATTGTCAGCTTCCACTAAATCTACTGTTGCAAGAGCATCAGATAGATTTTTAATTGAAGTAAAGCGCATAAATTCTAGGCAAACACAAATATTGGCATCTGATGCTAAAGAACAAAGTTCTGTTAAACGTTGAGCTGTTTGTTCTTTAGAGTCATAAGAAGAAATAGCAAGAATATTTTTTGCTCCCACAGCGACCGCGGCTTCTATAAGCGCCTCACCGTGATCTATTTCAGCCCCGATGCGGATAACTTCCATATCCACAGCTACAAGGCCGCTATCTTCAATTCGCTTCGCAACTTCCTGAGTCGTTCTCTTGGTCCAAGAACTTGGATCAAACCACACCCCTGTTCCCTTCCAACCCGCAGATGCAGCATTTTCAATAAAATGAACTGGATTATCCATTAGCTCAGGAATAACTCCCGCAGCAATAGAAATTAATCGGCTATTAGACATTCCCTTATTAAAGCACGAATAATCGTGTTCAGAAATCTTGCCGACACTTTGCTTTCTCAGGAAAAAGCGCCAAGAATACACCTAGTTGTTATTCAAACTATTTTCTAGGGGACCATATGGAACTTGAAGGACAGGTAGCGCTGATTACAGGCGGAACCAGAGGTATAGGTAGAGGCATTGCAGAGGCTTTCGTAGCCGAAGGCGCAAATGTCGTAATTAACGGTCGAAGCCCTGACAAGGGCCAACAGGCTCTTGATGAAATGAATGCGGGAGACCAAGTTCATTTCATAGCCGGTGACGTAACAAGCCGGGAAGTTTGCGATGGGCTTGTTGACCAAACAGTCGAACACTATGGGAAAATTGACATTGTTGTCCCTAATGCGGGAGGCGGGACAGCAGAAGGCGAAGAACCAAGCCCCCTCGTTGACCTAACAGATACTAATTGGGACTTTGTCTTAGATTGGAATCTCAACCACCCAATGTGGTTGATGAGAAGAGCATTGAAATACATGATCCCTCAAAAGTCAGGAAGAATCATGTCTGTCTCTTCAATGTATGGAAAAGTCGTTATACCCTCACAAGCTCCTTACTGCACAACCAAACATGCGCTTAACGGATTGACTAAAGTAGTAGCTCAGGAAGTTGGAGAGCTAGGGATTACGGTAAATGCGTTATGCCCGGGTGGAATCCTAACTGACGTGATGAAAGAATCAGGACCAGCAGCTGCTGAACAACTTGGAATGGAATTTGAAGACTTCTTAACGTGGATGCAACAACCATCAGCTATTAAACGAATGAATACTGTAGAAGATTGCGCGCTAGTGGCCGTGCTGCTCGCTTCAGAAGCAGGTGCGGGTATTACAGGATCACTGATCAGCATTGACGGCGGACAAGCGCCTTACTAGAGGAGGAGAATAAAATGGGAAAACTTGAAGGAAAAGTAGCAGCAATCACAGCAAGCACTAGAAGTATCGGCAGAGCAATAGCTGAGGCTTATCTAGCTGAAGGCGCAAAAGTAGTCATAAGTGGTCGTTCAGAAGAAAAAGGAGCGACCGCTCTAGAAGAGATGAATGCAGGAGATAACGCAATATTCATCGCTTGCGATGCCGGAAACCAATCTGATGTCGAAGGATTAATAGATGGAACAGTGGATCACTTTGGCAAGATCGACATTGCAGTTCTAAACGCAGGCGGAATTCTGAATGCGGCTCCAGTAGCAGAAATGACTGATGAGTCGTGGAACTACACGATTAACCTCAATCTGAACCACACATTTTGGGGAATGCGAAAAGCTTTACAACACATGCTTCCTCAGGAAAGCGGAAGAATAATCGCTATTTCATCTGTCGAAGGAAAACTACGAACAGCAACTGTCAGCCATTACGTAGCTACAAAGCATGCAATCAATGGTTTAGTTAAAACAGCTGCTCATGAGGTCGGCGAATCAGGAGTCACAGTAAACGCTATTCTTCCAGGCTTTGTCAAAACTGACCTATTCTACGAATCAGCTCCTCAAACAGCTGAAGCACTTGGAATGGACAGCCTTGATGAAGTTGCCGATATGTACTCATCAGCTTCCGCTATTAAAAAACCAAATACAGTTGAACAAGTAGCTGCAGTAGCGGTGATGCTCGCCAGAGACGAAGCAAGAAATTTCACAGCGAGTCTCTTCCCCGTCGACGGCGGGACAATGCCATACTAAGCAAATCTTTCAGCTTGCATGCACAGACAACAGAGTGCAACAAGCGAAAAATAATCCTGACATTATTGAAACGATCGATCTATGTTTAGACTTGGCCCCCCTAAACAAATCGCCTACGCGGTCCCAAATGCAATTGAAGCCGCCGAAAAATGGGCCAAAGACTTTGGTGCGGGACCATTTTTTATAGCAGAACACATACCTGTAACAGATGTTACCTATCGAGGGACACCCTCAACATTTGACCATACGTCAGCTTATGGCCAATGGGGTGACCTTATGGTTGAATTAGTACAAGACCATGGCTCAGGCCCTTCAGTTGTCCGAGATATGTACGACAAACACGAAAGCGGATTGCACCATCTCGCATATTTTGTTGATGACGTTGATCTTGCAACGAACGAGTTAAATAAAATGGGATTCCCACTTGGTATGTCTGCATTAGCTGGTGGCACACGATTTCATCATGTCGATGCAAGAGGCACTCTTGGACACTTTATAGAATTGTACGAACCTAGAGAAGCCTTACTTGGGTTCTATGAAAGGGTCAAAAAGGCTGCACATGGCTGGAACGGTGAAGAGCCAATACGAATCAGGTAACGTCAAATACTGCTAGCGGGTTTGCCACCAAAGAAAGATCGCTCAGCTTCCACAGGGTCACTAATCTTTACTGTCTCTGCTTTCCAACCCCACGCACTAATGATGGCGAGTTTTGTAATTCTCCATTTGCCATCATCTTCCAAATGAAGAAATCCTTCATATCGACCTCCCTGAACACCAGCGGGTCTCGTCGTTGTGAAATAAGCAGAAAGTGAGGCAGTGACTGCTCCATCATCGATAACAATTGAGATATTTGTTGCATTATGACCGCCACCAATCATTAATCCACGAGAACGATATCGCTCATAAAGTGGAGCCATTTCTTCACGTCCATTGAAATGCATATCAACTCCGTCAGGTGGAAAATTCAACACATCTAGGACTGCATCTTCGCTAAATGCATCCAAAATATCATCAATGAATCCGGTATCAATACTGTAAAGGTATTTATTAAACCCAGCTATGACCCCTTCGCGCGCTTGTAATTTCTGAACATGCCGTTCAAGTTCTTCAATACGTTTTTCTAAATTCTCAGTCATGCTTACAGCAATTCCATTTCCCAACCATCTGGCGGTTCGGTAATATTCCTTGACCGTTTAGCTAGCTTGGTCGAATAAGGCGTTCCTCTTAGCTTAGATTCTAGAAGCGGGCCGTCATACGTTATCCACTGCTGGGGCTGCAATTCAATGATTACTCTTCCCGATGTATCCAATCGCCGAATAAATTCAGTATTCGCACTTGAATCGCCTGCTCGTAACCGCGTAGCTAATTTCGGATAAAACCACTCCTTGATCTCGGGATTGTCATCGTGCACAACAGCAAGAGTTTTTGCTGTCGTAGTAATATCTCCACCAAGCCAAGTACCTTCGCTAGAGATCACAATTGAACTCTCAGGTCGCTTTCTTAAAGCAGGTACACGCTTTCTTTGGCCCATACAAGTAATCCAAAATTTCTCATCATGCCACACGAAACGGTGCATGACCCCTACTGGCCATCCAGCTGAATTCGTCCAATTAACACAGCACTCAGTCTGAGCGGCATATAAGCGTTCACGTTTTTCATCGCTAATAGCTACATCGCTAACATCTGTATAATCTGTTTTCTTTCCCCCCATGGATTCCTTCCTTTAGAAACCTAAATTAAGTTCCTCACAACATAAGTTTTGCCAGAGCGGTCGAATATTGACTGCCTATCAGGGTCAGCGCTTAGCCAATACAGCGACAATCCAAGAACTATTAGATATAGAATAGAGCCGAGAAAAGGAACTACCGATAGCAAACTTGGTCCGTATCGCTTTGCGGCAACGGATCCGCTCGGAGGCGAAGAGCCGTCGGATACTTGTACCACTTTGAGACGAAAAACCATTTTTCCAGGAGTAGCACCTTTCAGCGTTATGAAGCCAATCTCGTATAACGCAACTAGCATGAACGAAACGATTGTTATTCCGTACGTATTTGCATTATTGCTATCAAAGACAGCCCACCAAATAATAAACAGCACTATTCCGTTAATAACACCATCAATTAGCCGAGCTCCAAAGCGCGGCCATATGGTATTACCTCCTACTACATCGCTACTCCATTCAGTACCATTCCAATATCGTTTCGTTCCTTCTGGGTCTAGCTCTGCGTAGTACCAGCCTGGCGTTTCCGATGTCATTGTGCTCCTATCCGTCTGATCATTACCATTTTTGCATGGAAGTTATATAAATTACCACTACTCTTCATGGTCTTTCGTCACCTATCAACAAACGGCATCACAGGCCCTTCACCAGAAACTCTTCGTCTAGCTTGCTCCAATGCTTGCTCACCGTAATGCTTATGTGGCAATATCCAAAAAATTCCTTGCCGAATCTCATCAACGATAATTTCTGCTACCTCATCAGGCGTCAGATTTTCTTTACCATCTTTAACTAGAAATTGATTAGGGTCAGGTTGGTACTCAATGCCCTCTCGATTGCGTTCGCTTGTGCCAATTTTTGTATCCACCATGCCTGGGCATAGAACAGAAACTGATAAGGGCGTATTTTTAAATTCATGATGCAATGTTTCACTTAGAGCAACAACACCGCGTTTTGAAACGTTATAGGACGCTATGCCTGGGAAAGCAAGAAGTCCAGCAGTTGAAGCAGTATTCATAACATGGCCTGATTCTCCGCTAGCGAGCATTCGAGGTACGAACGATTGAACACCGTAAATAACTCCCATTAGGTTAATGCCTAAAACCCAATCCCAATCCTCTGGGGAGTCCATGGCTTTGTGTCGGGCGACAACTCCAGCATTATTTGCGAGAAAGTGGACGTTCCCGAAGTGTTCATAGGCTGCGATCGCGAGCGCCTCTACCTGTGAACGGTCAGAAACGTCGCATTGAAATCCAATAACCTCCGAACCTTTAGATCGGATCTGTTCAGCTGCTTTTTCTAAAGCATCAGTCTCAATATCTGCGAGGACAATTTTCATACCTTCATCAGCAAGTTTGGAAGCTAAACCAAGTCCAATTCCACTAGCACCGCCAGTGATAACAGCGACACGTCCATCAAAATCATTCATTTCGAATCCTTCTGTGTTCCTACAAGCAAATCTTTAAAGGGGACACCTTTATCAACACTTGGTTCTCGAGGTAAACCTAATACGCGGTCTCCAATTATATTTTTTTGGATTTCATCAGTCCCTCCAGCAATCCCTGCTTGGAAACTGCCAAGAACTAAACGGCCCCACCATTGTCCACGATCACCATCGGCCCAAGCATCTGTTTCAATTCCGACAATGTCATTGATTAGAGAACGAACATCCCGAAGGATTTTTGACCCGTGTAATTTACCAAGTGAACCACCAGGACCAGGGGTTTTCCCAGCCTGCAACTCGGCTCTAGTTCGCATGGAGACAAGACTTTTCGCTGTTTCTTCTGAATAAAGCCGCATAAGCTTTTGTCGAATAACTGGATTTGAAATATTCCCGTTTTTTTGAGCATGCTCAATAAGCCGTCTTGCATGCGGTGTACTAATTCCTCCAGTTGACCCTGTCCCAATAGCAACTCGTTCATACATAAGCATTGAAGTAGCTAATCTCCAACCTTCATGTAAAGGTCCCAGCAAATTATCTTTCGGTATTCGAACATCCGTAAAGAAAACTTCATTGAAATGCATCCCGCCATCAATCTGATGAATAGGGCGGATTTCAACTGCTGGATCCCTCATATCAACAATGAACATTGAAATCCCAGCATGTTTAGCAACTTCAGGGTTTGTTCTAGCTATAAGAACCCCATAGTCACAGACGTGAGCGAGCGTAGTCCAAACCTTCTGTCCGTTAATGATCCACTCATCACCATCAAGCTCCGCACGTGTTTGGAGGCTAGCTACATCTGAACCAGCGCCAGGTTCAGAAAACATTTGGCACCACACAGTCCGTGCAGCAATATTGTCAGCCAAATATGTTTCCTTCTGTGCTTCACTACCAAATTCACTTAACATGGGCAAACACATGCCATGGCTTATCGTGAGCTGCGTCGTCATATCGGGATAGTCGCTGTACACCTCACGCCAAATAGTTTCATGTTCTTTCGTTAGGCCAGCACCGCCATATTCTTTCGGATATGTCAGACCAGCTAAACCAGCTTCAGCCAATTTCCCTTGAAACCCTTTATTTAAAGCAATTGTTTCTTTATCTCTTGGATCTGGCTCGGTTAAATGAATGCCAGTTGCGTGTTCATCTAAAAAATTTCTACAAAGGAGACGAAAATCTTCACGCTCTTTATCTGAAAGTGTTCCTTCAGTCATTGATCCTCCTACGTAATTAAGCAAACTATCAATGTACAGACGGTAGCATTATCTGCTGATCCCGATGTAATCCAAAACCTCATCAAATCTTTTAATTCTTACCACTCAGGAATTCTTAATGCAATCAAAAAATATTCAAGAAGAAACCAAACGGCGAAGAACATTCGCCATTATCAGTCACCCCGATGCAGGTAAGACAACATTAACTGAAAAATTTCTGCTGTACTCAGGGCAACTTTCTGAGGCCGGATCAGTGAAAGCAAAAAAGGGAGGCAAATCAGCGCGCTCCGACTGGATGGCAATGGAACAGGATAGAGGAATATCTATAGCTTCAACCGTGCTTCAATTCGAATATCAAAGCAATATCATTAATCTCTTAGATACACCAGGGCACCGAGATTTTTCCGAAGACACATACAGGGTATTAGCCGCAGTTGACGCAGCGATTATGGTTCTTGATGCAGCAAAAGGAATAGAAGCACAAACATTGAAACTCTTCGAAGTTTGCAAAGCGCGTAATATGCCGATTCTGACTTTTATTAATAAATGGGACCGGCCCAGCTTAGACCCCCTTGAACTCATGGACCAGATTGAAGACGCAATCGGAGTCCAAACAACACCTATCACGTGGCCGGTTGGACCGGGAGGTGAATTTGAAGGAGTTATCAATAGAAATACAGATCAATTCATACGATTTACACGCACAAGCCGCGGTGCAACCGCTGCCCCAGAAGAACCAATAGCTGTAGATCTTGCTGTTGACGAAGGTGAACACTTCAACAGAGCCGCAGAAGAAGTCATGTTGCTGGATGAGATAGGAGCAACTCATGATGAAGAATTATTCTTAGCGGGGGAGACAAGCCCTATGTTTTTTGGTTCTGCCCTCACTAATTTCGGTGTGCGTCATTTACTTGATGCAGTTGTAAATCTGGCACCAGCTCCAACAAGCCGAGAGGGAGAAAATGGTTCTGTTAGAAAAATCGATGACCAATTTTCTGCTTTTGTCTTTAAAGTTCAAGCTAATATGGACCCATCGCACCGTGACAGAGTCGCATTTATGCGAATAAACTCCGGCCACTTTGAACGCGGAATGCAAGTAACTCATCAACGGTTAAATAAACCCTTTAGTACAAAGTTTGCAACATCAATGTTTGGTTCAGAAAGAGATACGGTCGACGAAGGATATCCAGGCGACGTCCTAGGACTTGTAAATGCAAATGACCTCCGTATCGGAGACACACTTTACGCTGGTGAAGCTATAACATTCCCCCCAATACCAAGATTCGAACCAGAATTGTTTTGGAGTGCGCGACCAACTGATGTGTCTAAAACTAAACAATTTAGGAAAGGCCTAAACCAACTAGATGAAGAAGGCGTCGTTCAGGTCCTTCGTGACCTCGATGCCCCGACAGCATCCCCAGTCTTAGGTGCAGTTGGCCAAATGCAATTTGAAGTCTTCTCCCACAGGCTAGAACATGAGTTCGGTGCAAAAGTTGAAATGAATCCTACATCTTGGGTTGTTGCCCGAAGAACCAACGAAGAAACAGCAAATAAAATTCGTGAACTGCGCGGAACACGGGTTCTTGGTTCACTCGATGGTACTCTTTTTGCGTTATTTGACTCAACAGGTCGTCTTATGCGAACTACGAACGATAACCCTGAATGGGTCCTTGAACGAGTCGTGGAAACCGCTGGTTAAAATTCCTATGACACCAGAATAATGATATTGCCCTTTACTCTAAACATATGGATGAACAAGCTCCAGAAATAATTTTTACGCTACTCCTTGCGGGGGCTTTATTAGGGTCAGCTTGGATACTTGCATTAGGTAAGAGGAATCTCAAACGAGAACTCAGGTCATTGACCATGGAATTAGCGACACTCGTTGCTTTTGGAGCGACTTTGGGAAGCCTTTATTTCTCTGAGATCCGTAATTTTTTACCGTGCGAGTTTTGCTGGTACCAGCGGATCGCCATGTATCCGCTAGCGCTTATCCTTCTGATAGCGACCATTAGGCGCGACCGAAAAATAATCCCCTATGCTCTTACGCTTTCAACGATTGGGGCAATTATCTCGGCGTACCATTATCAGTTGCAATTATTTCCAGGACAAGGGTCGTCCTGTGGTTTAGATGCATCATGCGCATACAAATGGGTTGAAGTTTTTGGCTTCGTTACAATCCCGTTGTTAGCTTTCGGAAGTTTTCTTCTCATTAGTATGCTCTTACTAGCAACACCAAGAGTCCTGAAGGGTAATTAAATGACAGGGATTGAAGAAGAAATAGAAAATGCTAGAGGAGCGACTCCCCGATTTATTCTAGGTTTTTCAGCATTCCTTGTCGTTGTTTTCGCAGTAGTACTTGGTTACGTTCTTTCAAGCGGGGAGGAAGATTCCGATCTAGCTGTTCCCATCCAAGATGTTTCTGAAGAAGCAACTGTGACTGTAGAAGAAATGCCAATAAGTACTCCTGAAACAGTTGAAAATACTTCTGAACAATTTTGGGAAACTGGAGTAGTTGAGATCCTTGGAGATCCCATACCTGCTAACGCCGACATTGGTTACGTCGCACCAACATTTAAAGCGCAACCAAATAATAGTGAGCAGACAATTACTATTGACCCATCGGATGGGACTGTGCGCTTAATCGGCTTTTTTGCGCACTGGTGCCCTCACTGTCAACGTGAAGTGCCTCGTGTCTCAAAGTGGTTAGCTGAAAATAATATCCCCAACGGCATAGAAATAATTGCAGTTTCTACCGCCGTTCGTGAAGGAACCCCGAACTATCCTCCTTCAGCGTGGTTCATTAGTGAGAATTGGCCAACACAAATACTGGTAGATAGTAAAGATAATGAACTAGCTACAGGGTTTGGGCTTGGTGGCTTTCCTTATTGGATTCTCATTGATGGAACCGGCACGGTTATACATCGAAGCAGCGGTGAACTAACAGAACAACAATTTGGTTATCTTGTTGAACTTGCGGTTTCAATCGCACCTCAAATTACGTAGCCATTACAAGTAAAGCGCGTTTTTATTCCTGCCAACAATTACAGCCACAGTTAGATTCAGCTGTGCATTCACAGACTGGTTCACATGGGCAATTGCAACCTTCATTGATTAAAGACATAGATAAATTATATCATAAATCCAAAG
>JACERY010000026.1 GCA_013912105.1 Acidimicrobiales bacterium
CTGTCTATCACGGCTCCTGAACTGGAGTCCCAATGAACTTCAATAGCTCGCGGCTTAGTCGGATCTCGCCTGATAAAACCCTTTTCCTGCAGAGTGCTGAGATGTGTATGTACTGATGCTGGGGAATTTAACCCAACAGCCTGACCTATCTCGCGAACGGTGGGAGGGAATCCCTTATCACGGATCGTTTCATCTATAAATTGCAAAATTGAACGCTGGCGGTCGCTGATATCTGTCTGTGCCATATTTCCTCCAGTGAGGTTGAATAGAAATTAAATTACACGGTTGTAACCGAACATATGTTCGTATATAGTAGAACACATGTTCGTAGAACTTATGTTCGCCGAACAATTGTTCGGTGTCAAGGGTTTATGTAAAAAAACCTAAAATGTCACACCTGTTTGGGAGTATGAAAATATGCAAAATACAATCACATTCAATCCAATACTAGATATGGAAAAAATCCAGAGTACAAAAGTGTCTTTAGAAACCATTCCACTAGGAATAAGAACTTCTAATTTCACCTCAGCTTCTGGTGAGGCAACCTCATCTGGTAACCGATTAAGACGTCTCTTCACCGGGGTTCTACTCGTCGTGCTTGGTGCGCTTCTTTGGACTGTATTTGCTCACGTTACCGGACTGAACGATCAACAGGTAGGAGCTGACCTTTCTCCCGACGCTCCTAGAGAAATCTATATAGTTCAGTCCGGTGACACTCTTTGGTCAATCTCTATGGGAATTGATAATGATGGAGATCCTCGTGACACTGTTGACCGTTTAGCAGCATTGAACGGAGGAAGTTCCCTATATATAGGGCAGGAATTAATTTTAAGTAATTAATTGATTTAGCGTCGACGACTAGCGAGGCGCTAAATTTTCTTTCCTCTTGTTCGGGTAAATCTAGTAAAAGTAAAATCTTCTACTTTGATGACCCTTTCGGTCTCCATTAATCCTTCGTCGTAGCTACTCCCAGTTGTAACAACATCGGAAGCTTCGTCTTCGGATCGGTAAGGGCTTGTTGTAATGCATAATTCATCAAAAACGTCTTCAGCCACTAACTGCTTATTTAATGAAGGTCCACCCTCTACTAGGATAACTTTCCCATGCCGGCCAGCTAATGAGAAAATTGCTTTGCGAAGGTCAACTACCTTATCTCCGCATATGAAAACGTCACTGCACGATTCAAGTTGCATTCTTCTACTCTTGGATGATGCCAGGGAAGTCACTAAAATCGGCTGGTATTCCTTCGATCGAAATAAAGGTAAATCAACGTCTATATCTAATCTATTGCTTATCACCGCTATTAACGGCAAAGGACTTTTGCCTTTAGATTTTCTGGCATCAATGAGTTCATCAGTTAGGACTGGAGGTCCATACTGTTCATCAAGAACAGTCCGATACCCGACCAAGATTATGTCAGCAGTACTCCTTAGAGCTTTAAATAGTGCTTTATCGGCTGGTCCGCCTAATGAACCGGAGGACCCATTGATCGTTGCTAGCCCATTAGACGATGCAATCATGTTTAACATAACCCAGGGGTTCCCGTTTTCATGAGAGCGCCGATCGGACAAGTAGGTATTTATAAGACTTGTAATCTCAGGTGTTGTAGCTGTCATGTTTCGCTTTCCTGTGGAAAAACTAGGTTTATATCCACAATGAAATCCCCATTGAATTCCTCTGGTAATCCACAGAGCATACTAGGTAGATTATGTCATAGTGATGGATCTAAAAGCCCTTTGGCGGAATGGTGGCAATTAAGAAAACAATGGGATGAGCTTTTGGAAATTCAGAAAGTAGATCCCTGCCTTGGAATTATGAAGAATGGAACTTCTAAAGTATCCAGATCTAATTCTTGCCTGCTATGGGCTGGGTCCGTCACAACAATCTCAAGAATTTCTAAAGAATGGAAAGCACAACACAGTTATGGCTGAAATAACAAACAAACCAGCGATAGGCTTTAGCCGAAAAATGACCGATGGGCAGGAAAGCCCCTTCGATGGGGTCGTTTGGGGAACACGCGATGCAATAATTCAAAATTGGGCAGATGGTTCAGTTGCTTTTGAACAAAAGGATGTTGAATTTCCAACTGACTGGTCAATAAATGCTAGTAATATAGTTGCTCAAAAATACTTCCGGGGAGCTTTGGAAAGTGAGAATCGAGAAAGGTCTCTCAAAACATTAGTGGGCCGCGTTGTAGGGCAGATAGTTCATTGGGGAGAGCAAGATGGCTACTTTTCCAGTAACGATGAGCGAGATGTTTTTCAAGATGAACTTATAGCTTTGTTGATTAATCAGAAAGCTTCGTTCAATTCACCAGTTTGGTTCAACATAGGCGTACCAGATGTTCCTCAGCAGAGCAGTGCTTGCTTTATTCTCGCAGTTGATGACACGATTGATAGCATTTTGAACTGGTACGTAGAGGAAGGTAAAATTTTTAAAGGTGGCTCTGGTTCAGGTGCGAATCTTAGCCGCATCCGTTCCAGTGTTGAAGAAATAACTGGAGGCGGAACACCGAGCGGCCCTGTGAGTTTTATGCGAGGAGCAGATGCTAGTGCAGGGACTATTAAATCAGGTGGAAAGACTCGTCGTGCAGCGAAAATGGTAATGCTTGATTGTGACCACCCTGATATTGAGGAGTTCATCTGGTCCAAATCTCGTGAGGAGAAGAAAGCTAGGGCTCTTCGAGAAGCTGGCTTTGATGTAGGTATTGATGGGGTAGACCTTTTTTCTCTTCAATATCAAAATGCAAATAATTCTGTCCGTGTTAGCGACGATTTTATGAAGGCAGTAGAAACGGGTGCAGATTGGGATTTAACAGCTAGAACATCTGGCGAAACAATTAAAAGCATAAAGGCCAGAGATCTGTTTGCTCAGATTGCTCAAGCAGGGTGGGACTGCGCTGACCCTGGAATTCAATTTGATACGACTATCAATCGTTGGCACACTACTCCGGTCAGCGGTCGTATCAACGGGAGTAATCCGTGTAGCGAGTATGTGCATTTGGATAATTCAGCTTGTAATTTGAGCTCTCTTAATCTCCTAAAGTTCCTAAATAGTGAAGGAATCTTTGACGTAGATAGTTTTCGGCATGCTGTCAGGTTAATGATTACTGCACAAGAAATTTTAGTTTCACCTTCGGATTACCCAACTAAAGCTATCGGAGAAAATGCTAGAAATTTTCGACAATTAGGTCTGGGTTACACTAATTTGGGAGCTTTGCTAATGGCTCTTGGATTGCCGTATGACTCCGATGATGCTCGAAGTCTTGCAGGTGTTATTACCGCAGTTATGACTGGAGAAGCATATAGAACGTCAGCGCAAATTGCAGCGAGGATGGGTTCCTTTGGCGCATACGAACTAAATAAAGAAGCTACCCTCGCTGTTCTTGAGGCCCATAGAAAATCGCTAGAGAATATTAATGCAAGCGAGGCTGTGCCTGCGTCTCTACTGGCTGCGGCAGTTGAAGTATGGGGGAATGCGCTCAGGTTTGCCCAACAGGACGGAGTGCGGAATGCACAAGTTACTGTTCTTGCCCCTACAGGAACCATTAGCTTTATGATGGACTGCGATACCACAGGTGTTGAGCCTGATCTCGGTCTTAAAAAAACAAAAACGCTTGTTGGCGGAGGGACTATCACCACTGTAAATCAAACTATTCCTAGAGCGCTTGAAAAACTTGGTTACGATGTAATTCAAAGTGGGGAAATCGTTGAATGCATAGAAAATAGTGGCAGTGTTCTCCAAGCACCCCACCTAAAGGAAGAACACTTGTCAGTTTTCGCTTGTTCAATGGGGGAGAATTATATTGAACCGATGGGTCACGTGTTAATGATGTCAGCGGTACAGCCCTTCTTGTCTGGTGCTATTTCAAAAACCGTAAACCTGCCCCAGTCTGCGACTGTAGATGATGTGGAGAAACTTTATTTTAAAGCCTGGGAGACCGGTGTGAAAGCAGTTGCTATTTACCGAGATAATTGTAAGGTAGCTCAACCATTATCTGTTGATGGTGAAAGCAAAATTGACCCGATATCCGCTGCTGCGGAAAACCTCTTGTCTGGTGCAATGCGGCCGCAACGAGAGAAACTGCCTAGGACAAGGTCAAGTAAAACTTTCGAATTTCGAGTTGCTGATTGTAAGGGATTTGTCACAGTAGGTGAATATGTTGATGGCCGACCTGGTGAAATATTTATAAGAGTCAGCAAGCAAGGAAGCACATTAGCTGGGATTATGGATGCTTTTGCGATGGCAGTCAGTCATGGATTGCAATATGGAGTTCCGATAGAAGCATATGTATCTGCTTTTGTTGGAATGAGATTTGAACCTGCCGGAATTACTGATGATCCTGACTTACGAATCGCTTCAAGTTTGATTGATTATTTATTTAGACGACTAGCGGTTGAATACTTGTCACCATCTAGAAGGTCTTCGCTAAATATTTTTACGACTGGAGAAAGAACACAACCGACATTGCCTGGCGTTGAAGAGGCAGCGGTAGCTTCTGCTCAAGAGGTAGAAATTCTTCCAGACCCACCGACGAATTTAATAGAAGAGGAAAGCGTTACGATTGTATACGACGCTCCTTTTTGCATGCAGTGTGGGACAGGAATGCGCAGATCTGGAAGTTGCTTTACTTGTCAAAGTTGCGGAACTACCAGCGGTTGTAGCTAGTCCACTTTGTCTTACTCCCAGAAAAGCGAAAAAAGTGTTCACCGAAAATACCTCAAGATTGAAAGCGATAAAGGGTTTGAAATGGACAAAATATCCTGACGATGTGCTTCCGGCTTTTGTCGCTGACATGGATTTTGAATCGCCGATAGCGGTAACTAATGCACTAGAGGAGATGGTACGTTCTCGCGATTACGGTTACCGGTTCAATGATATTGATCAGCTGATTTCATTATGGGTGGAATGGGTGCGGGGTCAACATGGTCTAGAGATAGCCGAAGATGAATGTATAATTTTTACTTCCTCTATTCAGGCATTAGAGGCGGCAATGATGATGCACACGGAACCTGGTGATGGAGTAGCACTTTTCTCACCTGTGTATCACCCTTTTGCATCAGCTGTAGAAGAGGCAGGGAGGAGGCTTGTAGATATTCCCCTTCGTGAAACAGATTGGAAGATTGATATTGATAGATTCCGAGATTCAATTGATGAGCGAACTCGCATTGTTCTTTTTTGTCAGCCTCATAATCCAACCGGGCATATCTTTACTCCGGAGGAGTTAAATGATTTTTCGCAAGTCGTAGTAGAAAAGGACCTGTTAGTGATTAGTGATGAAATTTGGGCAGACCTTACACTCGGGGTAAAGCCACATTATCCTTTGGTCGATTCTGGTGATGATTTGAGGGTTAGAACTATCACTATCGGTTCCGCTAGTAAGACCTTTAATCTGGCAGGAGCGAGATGTTCTATCGCCCATATAGGGCATCCTAAGATTCTAGAGAGGATTCATTCTCTACCGATTCATTTTTTAGGGCAACCAAGTTCGTTTGGTGCTGCTGCGACCGCAGCGGCTTGGAAGTCAGGACATGCATGGTTAGAAGAAACTAAGGAAATAATAAGGGCAAACAGCGTTTATGTTTATGACCAATTTTTGAATTCTAATGTGGAGATGTGTAAGCCCGAAGCAACGTATCTAGCGTGGCTTAACTTTTCAAAAACATCAATAAGCGAAAACCCAGCAAAGCATCTTCTGAGGGCAGGAAAAGTTGCTTTGGAACCAGGAAGTAAATTTGGGCGTCAGAGCAGCAGCTATGCTCGCCTGAACTTTGCTACAGACCCTGAAATACTGGAAGAGATAGTTAAGAGAGTAATCAAGCAAATTTAAATATCTTGTTACCCTAACTCTGCCCTTGATTTACAGTAACGTTAATTAAAGTTTATTCAATCCTGTTTTCAAGGGGGAAGCATGAAAGCTGCAATATTACGTGATGACAGTGGCTCTTTGGATATTGAAGATGTCACTATCGATAAACCTGATCGCAATGAAGTGCTTATTCAAACAGTTGCTTCCGGGCTTTGTCACAGTGACCTTCATTTCATTGACGGTAGCTGGGCTATGCTTGCTATGTATCCAATGCTTCTCGGTCATGAAGCTGCAGGAATAGTTCAAGCTGTTGGGGATGATGTCGTAGGTATTGATATTGGTGACCATGTCATTACCTGCCTTTCAATGTTCTGCGGTCATTGTGACAGGTGCCTTACAGGTCATAGCTACATCTGTTCTGAAAGAGGCGAAGTGCAGGATCGACCACACGGTCAGAAACCAAGAATTACCGATGGCGATGGTGTTTCGGTTAATCAATTCACAGGTATAGGTTCGTTTGGGCAAGAGATGCTCGTGCATCAAAATGGAGTGGTACAAATAAGCCCTGAAATGCCACTCGATCGTGCAGCTCTGATTGGGTGCGGCGTAACAACTGGAGTAGGTGCCGTTTTTCGAAGCGCAGAGGTTAAGCCAGGGTCAACCGTTGCTGTGGTTGGTTGTGGCGGAGTCGGTATTTCTTCAATTCAAGGAGCTCATCTAGCCGGAGCCCGCCAAATTATCGCTGTTGACTTAGAGGAGCAAAAGTTAGACTGGGCAACACAGCTTGGAGCAACACACACGGTTAATCCCAATGATGGAGACCCTGTTGCGCAGGTTTTGGAACTCACAGGAGGAGGGGTGGACTACAGCTTTGAAGCAATAGGTCTTAAGCTGACCGCAGAGCAAGCTTACGGCATGATACGACCTGGTGGTCTAGCTACTGTTATGGGAATGATCCCTCCTGGAGTTAATCTAGAAATTCCTGGTACCGATTTATTCCTGTCAGCGAAAAGGCTCCAAGGTTCAATTATGGGTTCCAACAACTTCAAAGTTGATATGCCTCATCTCTGTGACCTGTATCTAGGAGGCCGTCTTAAACTTGATGAAATGGTTTCTCGAACGATCACACTTGAAGAAATTAACGATGGTTTTGATGCAATGAAAAATGGTGAAGTTGTTAGGGCTGTCATAGATTTTGGAATCTAAGTCATATAGAGAATAGGTCATATGGCAGCCTGTCCTATGCAGAGACAGAGCAGTTAATTCTCCAACTGTTCATGATGGCAACCTTCGGGATTATTCAGCCATGCTACGACTCTAGGGAAAGTTAATTTTGAGTATTTAATGATTTGGATAATTCTGCCATAGCGATGGCTGCTTCTGCAGCGGAAGAACCTTTATCTCCTGTAGACCCGTCATGGTCAACGTAGCTAGTATCAGACCTCTCTAAAGCTTGTTCGTATGTGTCAGTAGTCAGCACCCCTAGTGCGATTGGAGTGCCGGTAGAGAGGCTAACTTGTTGGATTCCTCGGATGCATTCACCTGCGACGAAATCAAAGTGTGGAGTGCCGCCTTGGACGATGGCTCCTAAAGTTATAACAGCATCTACATGAGTATTCTCAATTACTTGTAGACATGCAAAAGGAATCTCGAACGCACCAGGAACCCAGTGAACTGATATGTTGCTATCCGGTATGCCAACTTCTTTTAAATGATTGCGGGCCCCATCAAGTAAGCGATTAGAGATCTCTTGATTAAAGCGACCAACGATAATAGCAATGGATTTATCATCAGTCATTTGTTGCCTTTCCACTGGTATCAGTATCAGCGCCGATTAGATGCCCTAAACGCTCTTCTTTGGTTTGAAGGTATTTAGTATTCTCTAAAGTTTCACCACCGATTAGCGGGACTCGTTCGACGATTTCAAGGTTGTACCCTTGTAAACCACCATACTTAGAGGGATTATTCGTAAGTAGGCGCATCTTTTGAATTCCTAAATCTGCTATTATTTGTGCTCCGATTCCATACTCTCGTGAATCTACCGGAAATCCGAGTGCGACATTAGCGTCAACAGTGTCTAACCCTTCGTCTTGAAGTGCATAGGCACGCATCTTATGACCTAATCCTATTCCTCTTCCTTCGTGCCCACGTAGATAGATAATTGCCCCATTCCCATTTTCAGCGATGAGTTGAGTAGCTCTGTCAAGTTGAAAACCACAGTCACACCGAATTGAACCTAGGACATCACCTGTTAGGCATTCAGAATGCACGCGCACTAAAGGATTTTTATCAGGTTCAAAATTAGCTGTTACAAGAGCGATATGTTCTACTTCATCAAGAGAACTTCGATAGATCCTAGCTTCGAATTCGCCGTATTGTGTCGGAATTCTCGCGGTTGAAAACCTTTCAACAAGTCTTTCGTGCCGGTTTCGATATCGAATCATGTCTGCTATGGAGATAATAGGGATGGCGTGTTTTTCGGCGAATTCTAAAAGTTCAGGTAAACGAGCCATAGTCCCATCGTCGGAAACTATTTCAGAAATTACGCCGGCTGGTGAAAGGCCAGCCATTGTAGCTAAATCAACAGCTGCCTCAGTGTGGCCTGCTCGCTTTAAAACGCCTCCTGCTCTTGAGCGAAGGGGAAATATATGTCCTGGCCGTGCGAATCCGCTTGCGATAACACCATCATCTGCTAAGGCTCTGCACGTAAGTGCTCGATCGCTAGCTGAGATGCCAGTTGATGTTCCTTCAGCTACATCAACTGAAACAGTGAAAGCTGTTCCCATGGCTTCAGTGTTATTGGCAACCATTAAAGGAAGGTGCAATGCGTCAGCTCGCTCATTGGTAATAGGACAGCACACGACACCACTTGTATATTTCACCATAAAGGCCATATCTTGGGCGGTCACACATTCTGCGGCGATAATAAGATCGCCCTCATTCTCTCTATCTTCATCGTCAACGACTACAACGAATTTACCTGCTGCTATTGCGTCAATAGCTTCTCTAATTGTATTTAGTTCAGGCACTATTCTCTTCTTTCTGTTGTGTATAGGCTAGTTGCCGCTCAACATATTTGGCGAGAACATCAACTTCAATATTTACTAGATCTCCAACGACCTTGCGTCCTAAGTTTGTTACCTCCCATGTGTGAGGGATAATTGCTACGCAGAAATGGTCGTTTTCAACAGCCGCAACTGTAAGGCTAATGCCGTCTATGGCAATAGATCCTTTCTCGCACACGTACCTACTCCATGATTTATCAAGCGTAAAGGTGTACCGGTAAGAGCCATCATCTTCTTTTTCTATCTTTGAGATCGAACTCGTAGCGTCTACATGCCCTTGGACTATGTGCCCGCCAAGCCTACCGTCTGCTTTTGTGGGCCGTTCTAAGTTAACAAGGCTGTTCTGGGTTAAAGCTCCAAGACTCGTTCGGTTCATTGTTTCCGGAACGGCATCGGCACTCCACCAGTCGTCACTAAATTCAGTAACAGTTAGACAACAACCGTTTACAGCTATTGATGCTCCAATTTCTATGTCGGAAAGAACAGTCGATGATGCTATTTTTACTCTGACACCAGAACCTAAAGGAGAAAGATTTAGAATAGTTCCGACTTCTTCAATAATTCCTGTAAACATTTCACTCCCTTGTTTTTGGGAGCGGGCAGGCGTGGATCAATTAATCCATTCCTCTCCCATCCGGACTTTGACCGTCGGCCTTGGAATCACACCAAGTCAGTCAATCTTTCGAAAGACTCGTGGGCTAAATGATTAATCATTATCACCACCGGTTAGGACTTTCACCTAACTCCCGAGGATTAGTGCAACAACGTTGCTATCTAATTAATGTATACCATTAATTCTGGAAGAACAAATCTAATCTTTACTTTCAGGTAGATCAATTAGCAGGTGTTTAGAGAGGTCACCAATCAGGGTTACCTCAATCAATCTGGTTTCAAAAAACCACTGTTTTTTATCTAGAGCAAAAGTGTCAAAATACTTACCAGAAATAATTGGTTGAAGATTAAAATCATTGAGGCTCTGCAAGACAGTAAAATATGAAATTGAGGATGCAATCTCACCCTCGATACTTATTTCAACATTTGTAGTTAAATGCTGAGTGTGGGGAGTTCCATCTTCATACCTGCGAGTCGTCTTTTCGTACAAGGATGTAATAGCCTCCTGCCCCACAACGTCACTGTCTGAACTCTTCGAGTTAAGAATTATCCTTCCGTGCCTGAAAAGCCTTCCAATTTCAACGAAATCCCCGGAATCAATCGCCCGAGCATATCCAAATATTAAATTACGTATTTTATCTACATCAGTCATTCACTGTCTATGGTAGCCACATGCGATGAGATGAAGTCAATGGACTACACTAGTCCATAGAAAATCTCAACGAAAAGGGACAGTCGTGCTTTCTTCTATTCCAAGTCCTAGTTCAGGGTCATTTGACCTGGGACCTATCACATTGCGTGCCTATGGGCTTATGATTGCGTTAGGAGTTTTAGCAGCTGTTTGGTTGATGGCAAAGAGGTTTGAACAGAGAAAACTTGATCCGGAGCATGCGTCAGCAATCGCAATGTGGCTAGTGCCTGCAGGTTTAGTTGGGGCCCGTGCATACCATGTAGCTACAGATTGGCGAAGATTTCAAGGTAATTGGGGAAGCGCTTTAAAGATTTGGGAAGGCGGCTTAGGAATACTTGGTGGTCTTATTTTTGGGGTTGGTGCTGCAATTCTGTACTGCCGCAGAAAAGATCTAGATATCAAAACAGTTACAGACATAGTTGCTCCTGCTTTGCCTTTGGCACAGCTAATTGGTAGGTGGGGAAATTATTTTAATCAGGAATTGTTTGGCAAACCCACGAATCTACCATGGGGACTTTCAATTGACCCGCAAAAGAGACCCATCAATTACCAAGGTGAAGATACATTTCACCCAACCTTCCTTTACGAATCTTTGTGGAATTTGCTTGTTATTTTTGTGCTACTGAAAATAGAAAAAATGAAGATACTTCCTAAAGGATTCATGCTTGTAGCGTATTTCTTACTTTATTCAATAGGGCGCTTGTGGGTTGAAGCGCTGAGAATTGATGAAGCTACTCAACTCGGTGGCATCAGAATTAATATATGGATATTTGGGATTGTAGCAATTAGTAGTATTGGCTTGATGATGATAGGGGTTAAGAGAAATTCTGCTTTTTCAAAAGGGAAAACTAACTCTAATTTGAAAGATGACGCTAAAGAGTCCTGGCTCGATTAAATTGATCAATTTTATAACTGCATGTAAAGCAGTTATCCGCTAGTTTCTTTAAATGGTGATTTATGCTTCAAGATAATCCTTACGAAGACCGGTTTGAAAGAACCTTTGCTTTTATTGACCTGTCAGGGTTTACGCGTTTTACTGATAGCCAAGGGGATAAAGCAGCGTTAAACGAAATCAATAAATTCCGACTATTTGTCAGAGAAATAGCGTCACGTAAGGGACTAAGAATAGCGAAATGGCTTGGAGATGGAGCGATGCTGGTAGCCGTAGAGCCAGAAATTGCAACAGAAGCTATTATGGAAATGCAAGGCCGGATGGAAGCTTTAGATGAAAGCCTCAAACTTCGGGCCGGACTTGCTTCTGGACCTGTCCTGATGATTGATGGCGAAGACCATCTAGGTCACGCTGTTAATCTCGCAGCTAGGTTGTGTGAGTTAGCGGATCCAGGAGAGGTTCTAGCCACTAAAGAGATGATGACGTCGTTGATGGTCAATACCCCTTCAAAGCCCATAGGGGAAGTGGAACTTAAAGGAATGCTGCAGAAAGTTGAAATAGTACGTTTAGAAGATTTTGAGTAACAGGGTCTTAAGCAGTCATAGGGGATACACGGACCAGAACTCACAGCATGTATTCTTAAACATCGTGGCTTTTATAGAAAATCATCGACTGAGTCTTTCATTACTTGTGGGTTGTCTCTTGCAAAGGCGATATAAATAATGGGAAATTCTGACTCTTGGGTTGACCTTGGTGTCGATCAAGAAATAGCGGATGCTTTACTTGTAAGGGAGATTTCTTCCCCTTTCCCAGTCCAGTCTCTAACAATTCCAGATGCGCTGTCTGGTTTAGATGTATGCGGAAAAGCCAAGACTGGCTCTGGGAAAACCCTTGCTTTCGGAATTCCTATGATTCAGAATTTAAAAAAAGCACAGACAAAACTTAGGGGATTAATACTAGTCCCTACTCGGGAGTTAGCGACTCAAGTGCGTGAGGAGCTTGAACCTCTTTCTAATTCAAAAGGAATGGAAATTGCAGCTATTTATGGTGGAGCGAACATTGATGAACAAATCCGGATAATCAAAAAAGGCGTTGATATGGTCGTTGCTACACCCGGTAGAATGATTGATCTACTTGAGCGGCAAGAGATAAATGTTAAAGAGCTTGAGATCGTAGTAGTAGATGAAGCTGACAGAATGGCTGATATGGGGTTTTTACCTCAAGTTGAATGGATACTTCGAAAAGTCGAACGGAAACACCAGACCCTTCTCTTTAGCGCCACTCTAGATGGGGCTGTTAATTCGCTAATACAGCGTTATCAGACTGACCCAACTATGCATGAAGTTGAAGCTGAAGAGATAACAGTTGAGGAAATGACTCATAGATTTATTCATGTTCATCAACGCGACAAAGTTAAAGTAGCTGCTGCGATATCCCGGCCTGTTTCCCGGACGCTTATGTTTTCCAATACAAAAGCCGGCTGCGATCGGCTTGTCAAAAAACTTCTTGACGAAGGAATACGAGCTCAAGCTATACATGGTGATTTGCGACAGAATATCCGCGAGAAAGCTCTTGACCGCTTCGCTCAAGGCAAGCTTCCAGTTCTAGTTGCAACGGATGTGGCTGCACGAGGAATCCATGTTAATGATGTTGAAGTTGTCATCCATTATGATCCCCCTAGTGACCACAAAACCTACCTTCATAGATCAGGCAGGACAGCGCGTGCAGGTACGAAAGGGCTCGTTGTCACGCTCTCATTATGGGATGAGGAGCTTGTCGTAAAGCGCCTTCAGAAGCGTGTTGGGTTGGATGTCGCTGTAGTTGAAATGTTTTCAAATGATTCTCGACTAAGTGATCTCAGTGATTGGGAACCCGGCACTTGAGACCACAGTTTTTTTAGTCAGAGTATTCCTCTAGAATTAGTTCATGTCCAGAACCGATAAGCAGCTGACGGAGAAAGAATTCTATGAATGGGTTCGTTTCAATGCTGAAGTTGGTGAGAGCCCACTCGATATTGCAGCAGCAGTTGCAAGAGAGATAGCGGCAAAAAAAGAATTGCCTTCCGATATTAACCAGCCTAAATTACTCAACCGTGGTGTGCTGGTTGCGCCTGATCACCTCAATTACACTCCTGACCACATCGGAGCTGCCTATGAGAGGAGTCTTGACTCCTCCAAGCGCCGCAATGAAGGAGTGCATTATACGCCGTACCCAGTGGCTAGAGAATTATCAAAGTTAGCTTTGGGAAATCTGGAACCAGGTCCAATCTGTGATCCATCTGTCGGTGGCGGAGCATTCCTACTTGCAGCCGCTGAATATCTCAGTGGAATTGGAATAAAAAATATTGAGATTGTTGAGAACTTATTATGGGGTATCGATTTAGATGAAGGTGCCATTGAAGTTACTCAAGCAGCGCTTTCTCTATGGGGGTCAACCTCCGAATGGCTATCTCCGAAAGGTAATCTTGTTGTTGCGAACTCACTTCAAGTTGGAATTGAAGCATTTCCAAATCCTCCGAGTGGCGGTTTCAAAGCGGTCATTGGAAATCCTCCATTCCAAAATCAACTTCAGGAAAAAACAGCTAGACCAATGGCCGAAACTAGGTATCTTAGGGATAGATGGCGAGTGAATGCTGGTCCTTATGCTGATACAGCAGGATATTTCCTGCTGGTAGCTATTTCTTTAATAGCTGAAGGCGGAAGAATCTTGCTGATCCAGCCACAATCAATTCTTGCAACAGCTGATGCAAGACCAATCCGTGAAAACATCGAAGAATCTTCAACTCTAATGGGTGTGTGGGTGGGAGGACCTAATATTTTTGAGGCTGGTGTAAATGTGTGCGCCCCGCTTCTGACTAAAGGCCCCGCTCTCAACCCAGTTGCTGTTTGGAAAGGTAAAGATGTCCAAGAGCAAAAGGGTTATTTTGAACAAGGCGAGAGTTGGGCGAAAGCAATTTCTATTGTTCAAGGAACACCATCGGTTGATATTTCTGGAGCGAGATTAGAAAGCCGAGCTCAAGCAACTGCAGGGTTTAGAGATCAATACTATGGTTTAATAGATCATGTTTTCGAATATCGTCAAGTAGGGCCTAGAACAGCCCCGCTTATTACCGTTGGGATGATAGATCCTTTGCGCAATCGATGGGGAACAGGAAAATTCAGATTCGGTGGAGAGATTCGAAGCAACCCAGTGGTTAATTTAGAGACTCTTGCTCAAGAGAACCCTAATCTGCATGAATGGGTTATTGGTCGTCTAAAACCAAAAGTGCTTGTTGCTACTCAAACGAAAATCTTAGAAGTGCTTCCAGATCCAGAAGGGACACTGATCCCTTCTACTCCAACAATAAGTGTTGAGTGCGCTGAAAGTGATATTTGGAAGATAACGGCCATGTTGAGCTCTCCTGCAGTAAGCGCGTATTCATTTTCAAGGACTGCCGGATCAGCTTTGTCTTCAGACACAATAAAGCTTTCGGCAAAACAGGTAAATCAAATACCGCTGCCACAAGAATCAGATTCTTGGAGTGAGGCAGCACTTTTCGCAAAAGAAGCTTTCACTGCTCAAAGCGAGCAAGAGTGGAAACGCTCACTAATAGAAATGGGTAAAAAAATGGGGCAAGCATATGAAAGCGAAGATCCTGCTTTGCTGGAATGGTGGATAAGTCGAATTCCCCGTTGGCGTTAGGAATCTGCTATTAATGTTGGAGTTTCTAAATTCTGCTGATTCACTGAAAACAGCATTAAGAGAAGTTCAGTGAAAGCTGAACTCAGCAACCTGGGAAAGGCACCCAAGGTGCTTCCAGAATTAACTGGGATGAGGCTCTCTGATAAAGGGCAACAAAGTGTCTGAGGCAACTCAGAAAGCAACAAAGGTGCCAACCAAGGAGAATAGAATGGCATCGTCTAGAAGAAACAAAACTAAAGGACCAGCATTGGACATAATTGAAGGCGGACAAGGTCTTGTCGAAACAGCTGTAGCCTCTGTTCCTACTCACCCTAAAATCTATTCAAGAGATTTACCGGTGTCAGGTGCATGGTTCCCTGGGGACCCTGTCGGCCACAGAAAATTTGTAGCGATTACTGACGGAAGGCCATTCGCTTTAGAGCCAGGAGGGACATTACCAGAGGTAATTCAGGCTTATGAAACTTGGGGGAAGCTTAATTCAGATGCGAGCAATGCGATTCTCATATGTCATGCTCTTACAGGCGATTCACATGTTTCAGGGGACAGCAGCTCATCGCACCCTACGCGTGGTTGGTGGGACGAAATTGTTGGACCGGGAAAAGTAGTCGATACGGACGAGTACTTCGTCGTTTGTATTAATGTACTGGGGGGTTGTCAAGGAAGCACAGGGCCAGCATCTTTGAATCCAGTTACTGGTAGACCGTATGGAAGCGACTTCCCGAATATAACGATTCGCGATATCGTTCGCGCTCAAGCAAAAGTAGCGGATCACCTTGGAATTGATATTTGGCATGCAATTATTGGTGGCTCAATGGGGGGGATGCAGGTTCTTGAATGGGCTGCGATGTTCCCTGACCGGGTGCCTAGAATCGCACCAGTTGCTACTGCATTATCAGCAAGTGCACAGCAAATTGCTTGGAGTGCAGTTGGAAGGGCAGCTCTAGCGTTAGATCCACGTTGGCGAGAAGGAAATTACTATGATGCCGATCCAGGTGATGGACCGCATGCAGGGTTAGCTATTGCCAGAGCTATTGCTCAAATTCACTATCGAAGTGACGAAAGCTTCGAAACACGCTTTGGAAGATCTCTCGTTGATAAAGACACCCTATTTGGTCTTTGGGATAGATTCCAGGTCGAGTCATATCTTGATTACCATGGTGAAAAACTAGTTAAGAGATTCGATGCAAATTCTTATCTTGTCTTGAATAGAGCTATGGATACACACGACCTTTCGCGAGGAAGGGGAACCATGACTGATGCTGTTTCAAGAATCAAGGCTCAAGTTGCGACAGCGAGTATCACAACAGATATTCTCTACCCTCCTCACCAGCAGGTTCAGATCCAGGAAGTCATCCAAGCAGTTGGTGGAGAATGTAGCTACATTGAAATTGATGACCCAAACGGTCATGATGGCTTCTTGCTAGCTACAAAAGAAATCGGCACAGTTTTCTCAAGTCTTATATAAAACTTCATTTATATTGTTACTTAGCTGTCAGTGTATTTATTTGGAGACCTATGCCAGAAGGAATTGAAGTTGAGTACTACCGGATTGGTGCATTGCAAGCTTTAGGTAGAACAATTAGCAGTGTTGCTGCAGAAGACAATTACTATCTCAAGGGTGAGACTAGTAGCGAAGAGCTTTATTCTTTTCTTGTCGGCGATGAATTCACCGCCGCAAGAAGAATCGGAAAGTTGCTTCTTCTAGATAGTAAGGGTGGCGTTACTTTAGGATTGCGGTTTGGTATGACTGGTCGGTTACTCGTCGACAACGTTTCTTCTATTGATCACCTTGAATATTCCAGCACTAGAAATGAATCATTTTGGGACCGGTTTTCAATTGAATTTGAAGATGGTGGGCTGCTAACAATCCGAGACCCTCGGCGGCTAGGTAGCGTTGAATTAAATCCCAAAGTAGATAATCTGGGTAGCGATATTTACCAAATTGATGGTCGTGGTCTCAACGTGGTGCTTCGGGGTTCCTCTCGGCCAATTAAAGCTAGGCTGATGGATCAAAAGCAGATTGCTGGGTTAGGGAATTTGCTCACGGATGAAATTTTATGGAGGTCGTCAATAGACCCTAGACGATCGGCAGATTCGCTTTCGAAAGAAGAAAAGCGGTGCCTTTTGTATCACATTAAAAGCGCTATTAATCAACTGACAGAACTTGGGGGGTCTCATATGGGTAAACTTCAAGATAATCGCGTTATCTCTGGGTTCTGCCCAAAGGATGGAGCATTTTTGGAAAGATACAAAGTTGGGGGTAGAACCACCTATTCTTGCCCTAAGCATCAAAGATAGGTTTTCAGTGGCTGCTATTCAAAAAATAATTCTGTCTCTATGTTGCAGTATCGGAACGCTAATGTTTATTGCTACTTCAGCGTATGCGCAGATTACTGAATCGGACATTGATTACGAACCAGGTAGCAATGAAACTATCCAAAGAATCACTTCAACATTTGAAGTCAGAAGAGCCGTTATCGGACTGCTGATTATTGCAGCAGTGGCGGGGATACTGTTTTTTTTCTACTGGTACAAAACTGGACAATGGGCTAGAGAGCGCCATGCTCAGCGTATTGAAGAAAATTCTAGACTGAATAGTCAAATAAAAAAGCGTACTCGGAAACAAGGATCTCCTAAACAGTGGGACTTCATTTCTCGAAATCAGGGAAAGTCAACGAAACCTTTTCGCCGACGCTAGATTAAATTTTCTGACCTCTGGAATATTCAGAATTGTGAATTAATGTTCTACACTAACGACCATGGATAATGACTTCGACATTCAAGCAATGATCAATCGATTTCGTGATAGAGCTGCTGCAGTTAAAAAACGCGATCTTCCTCCCGTAGGAGGAGAGGAACGTCAGAGATTTATGGACCAGGCTCAAAGAGATTATCAGGACTACGCAATCATCGGCGACTCAGAAGTATCGCTTGAAGATGGAGTCCTTACCTTACGCATTGACCTTAGACCCGCGTCTGATAAATGAAATATTACCGTGCTAATAATGCGTCTTATTCCTAATTCCCTTTAGTATGATTGGTCATCTGCGGATGTAGCTCAGTTGGTAGAGCGCAACCTTGCCAAGGTTGAGGTCGCCGGTTCGAGGCCGGTCATCCGCTCAGAACCAAATACTGTAGTCGTTCAGGAAGCATCGCAGTATGGTGAAGTTAGTTGCGGTTTAGACCGCTACTTGCGTCGGTGCCCGAGCGGCCCAAGGGAGCGGCCTGCAAAGCCGTACAATCGCGGGTTCAAATCCCGCCCGGCGCTCAATCATAACTATGATGCATTAGAT
>JACERY010000027.1 GCA_013912105.1 Acidimicrobiales bacterium
CACGCGTGTTCATCCCATCACCATCTTCATCGTCCCAATGAGGAAACTCACCTCTGTCATAAGGTGATATCGCGCTTTCTTCAGTGACAGTTAAAGCATTTAATTGAACTAATAAGGTGTTATCTGAGGAGGGTTCAGTTCTTGTCGGTTCCTCTAAAGCTGTGGGTTCAGGGCTTGGGCTAGGTTCAACTTTTTCTACTTCTCTAGCCTCTTCTGCAACTGGCTCCTCAAACGATTCATCTTCTCGCTCGGGTTCTATTTGCTGGACACCGTCGTCATTCGTCTCTGCTGCAGATTCGATTACCTCTTCAAGGACCGGTGATGCACTTGGATTCGCGTTACTATCGTTACTACTGGAAGCGTTTCTAATGATTCCACCGATCGTGGAAATTACAATAATCCCGCCAACCGCGTATAGAAGAAACCTCCTCATGTCATCGAAAGTCAGTCTTCATAGAAAGTTTTTCGAAGTTTAACTTAGCCCATTGCGTTGAGAACAGCAGAGCAAGTTGAGACGTCAATCCCACCTTCATCAACGGCCAGATGAGTGATTACTCCATCTTCTATAACAGCTGCATAACGTTTTGAACGACTTCCCATTCCTGCTCCAGAGACATCAAGTGTGAGCCCCATTGCAGCAGCAAAATCACCGTTTCCATCGGATAGCATCATTATGCCATCCGCACCATGGGCTTCTCCCCATGCCCCCATAACCCAAGCATCATTCACTGCGATACAAGCGACCGTATCAACGCCCGCTCCGGCTAAATCAGCAGCACCCTCAACGTATGTAGGAAGGTGAAGTTGAGAACATCCAGGAGTAAAGGCACCTGGAACAGCAAATAGAACTACTTTTCCGGTTCCTAACACTTCACCGGTTTGGACCGGAGAGGGCCTGCCTTCATCGTCTAAGACTCGTACTTCAATATTTGGGACTGCGTCCCCGACTGTGATACTCATGTATACCTCATTGGTTAGTGTTACGAATAAATCAGTCAGTATCTTACCTTTCTTCACCCAACTGATCAACTACCAAAAATCAAATAGCTACGGTAAACATAGTCGGTCTTATACCCCACAGTTCAAAGTAGCCTTAGAACGAGCCAGGTTAATCCAGCCAATAAAATCAGCGGCAGAAAGAACAAGGCATTTAAAGATACGGTTATTAAATATTTTCTCTTTAAATTTTCTGTACCACTCCACGCCATGAGTCTGACAAAGGACATGTAGAGATCTCTACCTGCGTAAATTTTGGATCTTCCTATACGTCATGCATCTCCATGCCCACTCAATAGGACCAAAGCGAAAGTAAGCAAGCCAAGGTTTAGACCAAAATATTTGAACAGCCCAAACACAAATCATGAATAGGAAAATACCGCTACGACCCAAATCCCCTTTGTCAAAAACCGTTGAAAAGAGCAGAACGCCAATAATTGTTTGTGATAAATAATTCGTCAATGCCATTTGACCTACTGAACGTATCCGAACCTTAAAAGAACTTACCGGTTTCCTATCCCATAGTGCTATCAGCGATATGTAGCCAATAGCAAGCGGGATAGTCCCCGCAGTATTTGGCAATTGGCCCAGTATCGCTATGTTCGAATCGTAGTCCATTATTGCCTGGATAATAACTCCAAAAGTAACGAGAGGTATACCTAAAGAGAATCCCCATTTAGCTGCTTTTTTATACACATCGATTGAAAGTATGCCAGAAATAAATCCGGATCGGAACATTGCAACACCGATCAACATTGCCCCTAAAGCTCTACAAAAAACGTCGAAAATAAACCAGGTCGTAACTTCGTCACCCATTGCTTCAGAACCACTCCAAAAATCACCCAAGTAAGCATTTCCGTCATTTACTGAGAGTTGTGTAAAAACACCAAAAATAATAGTTAATGAAAACAAAAGGCATCCTGTAGATACAAGGAAACGCTGCGATTTTTTCCTGACACATAAAAGAACCGGTGCGCAAAGTCCGTAGACAATCAGGATGTCGCCTTCCCACAATAACGAATGGAAAAACCCGATAGCTACGAGAAGTAGATTCCGCCACAAGCTCAGCCGCACTGGCTTCTTCCCTTTCATCTCAGCGCGATCAGCGAACAAAACTATTCCTGCCCCAAAAAGCATAGAGAAAATAGCCATTGTCTTCTGATCAATAAAAATTTCACCAGCTATAGCAAAAATCCAGTCAAGTACATTATCAGTTCCGGGTGCATTTACATTATTGTAAGCTGGCTTGAGCATGCCAAAATATAGGGCATTCATCCCTAGTATTCCTAGAGTTGCAAAGCCACGAACCGTATCGAGGTTTGTAATCCTGTCTTTCTGTACCGTTGGCTGATTTGATATTTTGGTCATTGCATTTCCTTTTGATACATGAACTCTACTGTTTCAATCCCATGATTGAGCAGTGACTATCGAACTGTAGATAAGATACTCACATGCCGAGATTCAAACCTGTTCGAAAGAAAAATCGTGAAAAGGGTAACTGGGCGACACGTAAACGGTCGGGGAAATGGCGCGAATACAACGTCTGGTATCAGCTCTGGAATCGCTAAGCAAAACAGAAACCTACTCTTTCAAAAAATTTAGTTTGCTTCTATTCCTGCTTCGCGGCAAAGAAGATCCCAAGTCTGCTCGAGATAGCCGGCTTGAATATCGACTAAGTTCTTAATGCGAGATCGCCATTCATAAGGAATTTCGGGCGCATCGGATGGCTCTAAGGTCACATCGAGTTTAGCCATTTCTTCTAACGTCACGTGAAGAGCAGTTGCTCTTCCGATCGTAGTTCCCACAGTTATACATCCATGCCATGGGATAACGATGGTATTGGCTGCGCCAATAGCTTCCCCGATTGAACCGAATGAATCGTCGGGACTCAAGGCCTGATCTTCATGAAAGAAGCAAGCTAGATTATGTCGGATCTTTAAAGGTCTCGCTAGTCCAGCAAGTGCAGTTCCCCAAAATCCATGAGTGTGAACAATCGCAGTTACATCTTTGCGATTCTGATATATCGCTGGATGGAATTCAAAGCCCTTACTTATTTCTCGACTTCCCTCGAGCAGATTTCCATCATAATCAACGAGCAGAACATCCTCTTCTGTCACTTCCGCTAACGTTCTGTCGAACGCATTGATCCAGAAAGCATCCAAGTCAGGGGATTTACGGGAAACATGACCTCCGATACCCGATCCTAATCCTTTAGCTCCCAATACTTGGCAAGCTTTTACTACGTCTAGTTTTTCTATAGCATCTGTAGCCATTTAAAGAAACTAAACGAATTCAGTGAATTATGCACAAATTCCTCTATCAAAATTATACGATAGCCTGAGTGGGACTAGCGTGGGTTACACGAACTGTTAAAGCAAAAGGAAAACTTATGGCGAACACTGATGATAATTTCGAAGATTTGAAAAATTGCGCTTTGACGCCAGACCGAGAACAAGAACTACTTGACGCTCAGCGTGAATGTGTTTTTAGTTGGACAAACAAAAAAGGTGAAGCTGTTGGAGTTATAGTTTCCTATTTCAATCATGGTGGAAAAATCTGGATGACTTGCGCTGAAGGTAGAGCCAGAGTTTCAGCGATTAGAAGATTCCCGAGAGCATCAGTTTGCATTACTAGTTCTGGAACCAGACTTGGCACTGGGAAAACAATTACCTACAAAGGTGACTGCATTGTTCACAAAGACCGCGAAACACTTGATTGGTTTTATCCGGCTTTCGCAACTGATAGAAGAGCTACTGCCGAAGGCGTAGAAGCCTATATTGAGCACCTTAACTCCCCTGATCGCGTTGTAATTGAGTTCATACCTGATTGGACTTTAAGTTTTGATAGTGAAGCGCTTTGGGAGAGGGCTCCCCTTGCAGCATCAGATAAGGATGACCCACGAAATAGTGGAATGGTTTAATTTAGTCGAATACAGAATATGAACCCATCGTTGCGGTGATCATAGGTAGATCAAGAAATGTTTTTATTCCATAAGGCTTCGCTTCACACACTTCCTCTATAGCGTTAGCACAATGAAAGCCGGTCAAGCTTATACCCATCGCTGTTCGCTCTGGTTGGGTTGGGGCATCTAATTTAATGTCCACGACAAGATTTACATCTCCTTCTATCCGGATACGCCAACCGGAATCTTGAGGAATATCCATGGAAAATTCGAGTTTCGTTTGCTCTAGGTCGTCCATGAACCAAATCTGTTCCTGGATTATTTCTGTCCCCTCTTTAGTCCTCCCGACATGACGGTAATTGTTTAACGCTATTGTTCCTTTCTGGATTACTCCTGATGCTGTTTGTATAGGTTGACTAGCAAGTATGTAGTTATGCTCAGCAAAATAATCGATTACCTCACTACCTAATCCTTCTGCAATCATGTCAATAGGCTCATTCCAGAAACTCGTTAGCAGGTCTTTAACTGGGTTATTATCAGCTTCTTCGGGTGTTCGACCTAAATTCATAAGATCCCGAATAACCCCTTCAGATCCATAGTCTCGGCAATCTCCGTATTCAGTAATTGAAATTCGTTCTATCTGATTACATAGACCAGTTAACGTTAAAGGAAGCATTTCGGCAATCCCGCCTGGATTTATGCCAGATGCATGCATGTTTGCTTTTCCTTTTTCACAAGCTTCATTAAGCCTTTGCGCAGATTCCTTATCTTGTGTGAAAGGAAACCAATACGGGCAAGGTGTAACAATATGCTTGCCGGATTCAAGAATGGAACACATTTCGTTAATATTCCATGGCATTGGAGAATAGATAACACAATCGGCATCTAGTCTGATAATTTCTTCAGAATCTTGGGTGCAAATTACGTTGGTAGGTTTACCGTCTATTAAATCGCCGGCATCGAGGCCATTTTTTTCTTCCGAATACACTTTGACTCCGACGAGTTCTAAACGCGGGTTCCTTAATATGCTTTTTAATGATGCGTTACCGGTGGTTCCCGTTGCCCATTGTATTACTTTATATTTTCTCTTCATATTGATGCCTATTTTCAGACGTTACCATTTTGAGGAAAACCAGTCATTATTTAGAGCGAAACTAGTACAAAGTCTCTCACTGTGGAACAATTACTTTGAAGAGGGAGAAAGAAATGACACAGATCCTTGGACAATTTTGTATCAACGTACGAGATATAGAAAAATCACTTGAATTTTGGGAAGGGGTTTGTGAGTTACCACTTCACCACAGAACAGAAATACCTGGAGTTTTGGAAGCTGTACTTCAGGCACATGAGGGTGGATCACGTATTCAGTTAGCACAACATTTAGACAATGATGAACCTATTGATATGGGAACAGCTATGTGGAAACTATACGTCAATACTTCAGATTGTCAGCGATTGTACGATCGGGCGATTGAAGCTGGTTGTGAGTCTGTAATGGAACCTGAAAATTTAGATAGGTGGCCCGTTACGGTAGCTTTCGTTAAAGATTTTGATGGGTACCTCATTGAATTCGTTGAACACCACGAAGGAACAAGGTCAGGTGTTCCTGATCCGAAAAAACCGCAGAAAGATTAGCTTACGAGAAGGGATAAGGAAATGAATGGAAAAACCACAGTAACGAGGGCTACTTTCTCTTCGTTTCAGGAGTCAACGAAACAAGACTGGGAGCTCATAATGTCCCAAAGAGGTTCTCTCTCTACTTCACTACCGGGGAATATACTTGAACAGCTTGAGCATTTACGCAATGACTACGGCGGATTCCCAGTTGACCGCCTAGAACACAGTTTGCAAACAGCTACTCGCGCTGAAAGGGATGGTCGAGATGATGAGTATGTTCTATGTTCTTTAATTCACGATGTGGGAGATATTCTCACTCCCCATAATCATCCAGACTTAGCGGCTGCGATTTTAAAGCCATTTGTGTCAGAGGCAAATCATTGGATGGTACAGCATCATGGAATTTTTCAAGGATATTACTTCTGGCATTACCTTGGAGGAGATCGGAATGCAAGGGATGAATTCGTTGGACACGAACATTATGACTACTGCGAAGAGTTCTGCGCTCTTTATGATGCTCCAGCTTTTGATTCCAGCTATGACTCGAATCCCTTAGAGCATTATGTTCCGTTAATTGAAGATTTTTTTGGGCGAAACCCTTAAATCCTTCGCTAATGCGGCTGAAATTAAATCTGAGGCTTAAAATACTTTTTTTTGTTTTATTTGCTTTCATTGTGTTCGGAAATTCTTCTTGCGCGAATATCAAGGATAGTAACCCGTCCGAATCTAGCGAAGATGAAAGTTCAATTGCAGAGGCTACTAAGATAGATACAACGAGCGATGCGAAACGAGAGGGATTTACAGGTTCTTCGAGGATTGCCAAAAATTTTGAAGGGAAAAGTAATTTGCGAATTCTAGATAAAGGAATGCTTTCTTTGTCTCGTGAACTAGAAGGGACAGGCATTCAACAGGTTGTTGTTGATGCTAACGGATTTACCTTTGATGCTCTTGTTACGGGATCTTCTGATGGAATTCCCGTTATGCTTCTTCACGGTTTTCCGAGTACTAACTACCAATGGCGTTCTCAAATGGTTGCATTAGGAAATGCCGGTTACTACGTTTTTGCGCCAAATCAACGAGGATATTCCTCGTTAGCGAGACCAACGGAAATAGCAGATTACGCAACTGATTTTTTAGTTGAAGATGTAGAGCAGTTAGCTGCTGCTTTGGGTTGGAGTAAATTTCATTTAATTGGCCATGATTGGGGTGCTTTTGTCGCATGGTCTTACGGTGCTACCCACTCTGCGAAACTGTACAGCTTAATCCCAATATCTGTTCCCCACCCTGAAGCTTTCGCTATCGCTTTGTCTGACCCATCTGGAGAGCAGGCTTCTATGAGTTCATATATGGATTTTTTCCGTCAGTCGGATTCTGAGTTGGCTTTCTTAGCAAATAACGCTGAGTTGCTAAAGGGGATATACCAGGATGCTGGCCTTTCTAAAACTGAGATGGAGCCGTATTTTGAGGTACTTGGAACTCCGGAAGCACTTTCCTCAGCATTGAACTGGTATCGGGCAAACGATTTTGCACCGGAGCTTCTAGAAGATGCTGAGCGCCGTTCGGATATTGCCGATATTAGTATTCCGACAATGCATGTGTGGAGTTCAGAAGATACTGCCTTAGGACGGCAAGGAGCAGAGTTGACATCCAACTTCGTCACAGGAGATTATCGTTTTGAAGTGATTGAAGGAGTAAATCATTGGGTTACTGAAGTCGCTTCCGAGCAATTGAATACTATTTTGCTTGATTTCCTTTCACAGTATTCTCCAGATTATGGCTCGTAACCGAATCGCGAAAGATTATCGCCTTGACGGCCCCAACAATGCGCTAGCTATTAATACGGGACTTGCTAATGCCATTTGGTGGCGTCCACCACTAGAAAGAGACAAACTTCTAGAACTTACCAAACGCAACAACAGTCGTATGCTGTTAAGTACTTCTGTTTGGCTTATCCTTACTATCTCATCTGGCTATTTGCTTTACACAACATGGTTTTCTGCCTGGTCTGTTTTGCTTTTTTTCTGTTACGGGGGGCTCTATGGAGGAGCTTCAGATTCTCGATGGCATGAATGCGGCCACGGGACTGCATTTCGATCACCTGTACTTAACAGGCTTGTTTATTATCTAGCTTCTTTCATGCTTTGGCGTGAGCCTACCGTTTGGAGGTGGTCACACTTTAGACATCATTCGGACACCATCATCGTTGGTCGCGATTACGAAATTGCTTTTCCTCGACCTACAAATGTCTGGTTACTTCCCATAACATTTTCTCATATAATAAATGGGCCAAGACTGATATATCGCATGATGAAACATGCTTGTGGGAGAATTGACAGCGAAGTAGCTGAGTATGTTCCAGCAGAGGAATTTAGAAGAGTCATTTGGGAAGCAAGAATTTTTTTAAGCCTTAATTTATGCTCATTAACTGCGACTCTAATTTTATGGTCTCCTTTTCCTATTGTGCTTTTAGGGGCGCCGACCTTATACGGCGCATGGCTTTTTGTTTTTTTTGGCTTAACGCAACACGCTGGACTTCAGGAAGATGTTCTTGACCATAGGAAAAATACTCGCACTGTTTTAATGAATCCAGTTTTCCGGTTTCTCTATTTGAATATGAATTACCATTTAGAGCACCATTTGTTCCCCGAGGTGCCCTATCACTCATTACCAAATTTACATCGAGAACTTACCAACTATTTACCCGACCCCTCCCCTTCATGCCGACATGCATATAGCGAAATTATCGGCATTCTTAAAGAACAATCAAAGAATCCTCAAGTTGAAATAAAAAATGCTGACCGATTAATCCCTGAAGTCAAATCGAGCTTGTCTAGTGGGAACAACATACTTATTCCTAAGCGATCTGGCTTTACAGAAGCGAACGAACTATGCACCGTAGATGATTTACCTGTTGGTTCAATGAAGCGGGTCGACCATCAATCCGGAGTTTACCTTCTTTGCAGGCCATCTGAAGAAGAGATTATTTTAAGTGATGGTTACTGCACTCATGGAAATGCTTTACTCTCAGACGGAGTTCTTAACGAGTCGATCATTGAATGCCCAAAGCATAATGGGCGTTTTGACTTACAAACTGGAAAGGCGATTCGTAAACCAGCTAAGGATACTTTGCGCCTCTTTGACACTTACGTCAATGAAAATACCATTTTCACAAATTTTACAAACAAATAATTGGAAGATAACGATTCTAAAAAATAGGGTTTCTACTAAGTGTTTGCGTGTTCAAACTTATGCTTAGATTCGCTAATTCTAAATTAAACTGCCAACATTATTGAAACATTTGATAACGGGGGGGTTCATGACTGTTGGTTGGTTTATAGATGATGTTCCGTCAAAGTCATTTCCGATTTACACACGGGGTAACGTTGGTGAGGTTTTCCCAGACCCAGTTTCTCCTTTAACTGCTGACCACACATGGCATGGCGCCGGTGATGTAGGGATTCGTGAATTTATGTCGCGCTTTACGATAGACCTTGATGAAATAGACCCTGGTAATAAACTCATGTTTGAGATTTTCGGTGGTTACATGTACCTGAATTTGAGTGTGGCTAGATTGATGGGCGCACGATCTTCTGGCATGACCCCTGAAATGGTTGATATGGGGTTTTTTGGAAGTTCTTCGGCGCTTCCTGCATATACACCTAAAGCTAAGGATGAGGATCCAGAAATTTGTGAAAGAGTAGATGCTCTTATGTTCTCTTGGATGACCGCTACTGATTTTCCCATCCTTGATCAATTAACTGAAACTGTGGAGACTGTTGTTTTGAGCCGCCCTGATCTCGGAACTGTTTCTGATAAAGAGTTAATTAAAAGAATGCGCGAAATGATGCCGTTATTCGCTGAAATTTTTTCGGTCCATAGTGAAGTAAGCGCTGCTGCATCAGTCACGATGGGCGCAATTACGGGCTTATCTCTTGGAATGGGAAAACCGGGCCTTGATTTACGAATTGCGGGTGGGCTAGGGAATGTCGCTTCGGCTTCTCCTAGTTTCGCTCTCTGGGATCTAAGTCGGATTGTTGCATCATCTAACGAATTAAGTGCTGCTTTCGAGAAGGGTATCGAAAGTATTAAAAAACGAATAGGCAGCCTTAAGCATCAAGAATTTAACGAAATCTTTACTCGTTTCATTGACCAATTTGGAAGTCGCGGTCCAAATGAATGGGAGTTGAGGTCTCGGACTTGGCAAACACACCCAGAGTTGGTTTTCTCCATTATTGATCGGATGCGAAGGGCATCTGATGAACATGACCCTCGACGACGGCATGAAGAAGCTTGTAGTCGTTCAAGTGAAGCTATAAACGAGCTACGAGGTATGGTACAAGGCGATCAAACAGCGGCGGGAACGCTTGAACTTGCTGCTACGTCTAGTGCTGTATTTATACCAGCGCGCGAACAAGCAAAAACAATAATTGTGAAAGTTGTTCACGAAGTTCGTTTAGCGGCTCTGGAATTAGGGAAGCGACTCGAAGAAGTTGGAAAATTAGAAAATCATAGTCATATTTTTATGCTCCAAGATAAAGAATTAGAAGAAGCTGTAACAGAGGGGATGTCTGAGGTAGCTGCACAGCGAGAAGTGGAGTACCTTCAGCTATTCAAACTTACTCCCCCGTTTTGGTTTAACGGAATCGTTCCCGATGCTGAGAACTGGTATGAGAAAGGGGAAGATGTATCAACTCGTAGAATAGTTCAAGGCATGGGAGGAAGCGCTGGAGTTGTAACTGGTCGAGCCCGCGTAATATTAGACCCGACGCGACCAGAGTCCCTTGAACCTGGTGACATACTCGTAGCTCCGATAACTGACCCTTCCTGGACGCCTTTATTTGTTCCTGCAGCCGGAGTTGTGGTTGATGTCGGAGCTACCATGAGCCATGCCGTGATAGTAAGTCGAGAGCTCGGTATTCCATGCGTTGTTTCTGCATCCAACGCTACAACGCGTATACAAGACGGAGCTGAGATCCGTGTAAACGGTGACACTGGAACTGTAACTATATTGTCAGATTAATCAACAGTTTGGTGCCCACTCTCTCTCGAGGTGCTCCTCCTCTATAAGCCACGCAACTGTCGCTTGAAGTGTTTCTTCTATTGGTCGCCAAGAATTCAAACCGCTATCTGCAAGCAGCGCCTCGTCTTCACCGGGTACGATTCCGAGCATAATTTCTACAGCCTCAGCATCTACCATTTGTTCCAAAGCCTCGCGAGGAGTAGGTATCAATGCCCTATCCCGGCCAGTAACCTCTGTAACAATTGCATGGAATTCTTCCCAATTCATAAATGTTCCAGCGGCGACGTATCTTTTAGGTCCTCTCCCAGCGCGGAGTATCCCTGCTACGGCTATTCCTAGATCTCTCACATCTAGTAAACACCAACCGCCGCTAGAAAGGCTCATCATAATTTCGCTCTGAAGCGTAGGAGCTAGATTTGCAGCTAAAACGTTAAGCCCGAGGTCTGTTGGCCCTGTTACACCTGCTGGATAAATGATTTGGACCGGATCTCCGTTTTTCTGCATGGATCGGGCATGTTCTTCTGCCATAGCTTTGGATGCGTTATACGGATTTCCGCCTCCTTGAATTGGATCACCGCCAGATAATCTATCTCCTGTTGGGGGAAAGATCACTGACATGGTTGAAAGGTGTACCACTGGGTCACATCCGTTAGCTACCGCAGAGTCAAGGATTAACTTTGCTCCAGGACCATTAACCTTAAGTGCTTTATCCATTTGTGAAGGATCTAAGCTTGTGAAAGCTGCGGCGTGAACACAGGCATCGCAACCTTCAAGGGCTTCTAAGATAGCTCTCTCATTTGTCATATCGCCAATTGTGTATGTTAGATCCACTTCAATTTTATGCAGAGATTTCATGCGCTCAAGTTTCTCTTCGTCTCGAACGAGAAGACTTAGTTCATGTCCTTCGTTAAGGATTGCGCTCATAAGGTGTCCACCAATAAAACCTGTTGCACCAGTTAACATTACTTTCATTCATTCCCCCCAAGCTTTATTTTGAGAGTAGCCTGCCGATAACGAAAAGTCTTTAGATCTGGGTCTTCTATGAGAGTTAAAAGAAACGCCTATGATTCCTGTATGGAAGAATTCGCAGGTTTTCTTAAAGACTTCGCCGAGGGGTCAATACCGCAGGAGGAATACTGGCAGCGATGGCGAAATGTTTGGGACGCCAGCAGCCACATAACTGAATATTTTGATGGCGACCTAGTAGCTAGAGATAGCCTTTTAAGTGAAATCTTTGCACAGTATCAAGACTCCCAGTCATCGTTTATGTCTACTACAGAACAAGAGAAGCTTTCCTCGTTACCAAAAGAGTTAGATATTTTTCGAGGTGGCCAACAGGCAAATATTTCTGGGTGGTCATGGACTCTCGATCGAGACTCTGCTCAGGAATATGCTCTCTCAGGAGCAAAAGATGGCCGACCATTGCTTGTCAGCGCCTTTGGTATCTCCTCTTCAGCGATCCTCGCATATTTAATGGATGGTGAATCTAACGAACTAATCGTTGATCCTTTAACAGTTACAATTGAAACAGCCGAACACGCTGAAATCTTCTTTGAACGACTTTAGAATTGTCAATGAGTTATGATGCACCATGAAGTTATTCAATGACTTTTGCATCATAAGAGTAATCCTTCCGCTAACTTGTCTTGCCCTTCTATGCACAGGATGTTTTAAATTCAACGTTGGTTTCACTATTGGAAATGACGGATCTGGGACTTTCGCTGGTGAGTTTGCTATTAGTAGACAGCTCGGAGAAACTTTCTCGGAGGAATCTGAAGAGCTTACTTGTGAAGAGATTTTTGAAAGCACAGGTGAAGGAACTGATCTCGGACCTCTCTCAGATTTGCCTAGCGGATCAGAAGTTGTAAATTTCGAAGATGACGAATGGTGTGGGTACACCTTTACTGCTCCTTTTAATGATTTTGGGCGGAGCATAATTGAAGCAGGTGATGAAAGTTTTCCAATAATAGAAGCTGACGGAATCCTTGAGTTTAGTTTCCCACTTGATGATTTAGGGTCTGATGTTGAAGGCTTTGATACAGGTGAAGATGACATTGAGCCCTCCCTCTTGCTTCAAGCTTTTGGAATTCCAGCTCCCGAATTTATAATCACCGTTGACTTCCCGGGGAAAATAATTGAACATAACGCTGATTCACTTAATGGTTCTACCCTTACCTGGGAACTTGATTTTTTTGACCCGAGACCCGATTTCGCTCCTTACGCCAAAGCGGATTTGAATCAGGTTTCTGGTGGAACTCCAATTGGTACACCTGTTTTTGTGCTGATCGGAGCAGTAGCAGTATTTGTTATTTTGCTATCGGTATTAAGGGGAAGAACGCAGCACGAAGAAATGGAAACCAATCTTTAAGTTGTTGTATTTTCCCATCTGCTATGTGGATCTATTCCTCCAATGTGAACTTTTTTCGTGACCCCAGATGTATCGTCAAAAAAGTACATACGGGGAGCTAATGTTCCATGGAACTTGATATGAGACTCCATAAAGATTTTTCCTGAATCTTCAACTTCTCTGTCTACAGGAAGAACCCGCTGGTTATACAGATATGGTCGCTGTCGAACATTTTCTGATTCTCTCATGGCGACATCTCGAACTGGAATTGCAAATTCTTTACCTTCTTTGTTCCAGTCGTAAAAATTCTGGAAGCCACCTTCTTCTGCATATGCTGATAATGCTAAAAATGCTTGAAAAATTGACCTTCCCCATGATTGTTTCCGACCGCTTTGATCTAGTTTCTCTAGATGAAGTGAAACATTCTCAGGGATTCTGAGATGATGTAAGAATTTTTTCCCCTTATCTAATGCTTCACTTATTGACGAAATCTGACTTGCGTGCTCACGTGAGGCCCCCCTAGCAGAACGGCTTAAATTAAAGCGGACGGCCATTTCTTCTATTCTTTCTTTTTGGGCTTCTAGATCGCTCGCATACTGAACCCACCATTCTTCAGCATCTCGACGAGTTTGATCGCTGGCGACTAGTTCCTCTTGCAACTTAACTGTTTCAATTCGGTAATCTTCAATTTCTCGAGATTTTAAGAGTAGTTCCTTCCGTAAATCTTTATTTTCTCTCTCAAGAATTGAAAGTGCCTTCTCCTTCCCTTCCTCTGTTTCTTCAGTAATTTGCTTAGTATTTTCTCTAAGAAGGCGTAAAGCGCTCTCACAAGTTTGCGGTAGCGAACGAGCTAATAAGTAGGGTTGCAAAATCCGTAGTATCTGTTTCTGGTTTTGGTAGTAATCAGATTCCAATACTTCTTCAGCTCTAAAAGCTGGAGCTGCTATTACAGTTCCCAATTCAATTTCGTTTGGAGGGTAAACACGTATTTGACCCGGTTCAAGGTCATAGTTTTCCCCTACCATTCCTTGGAAACGACCAAGCGAACCTTGTTGCAAGTAAAGCACCATTGCTACACCCGAGAAGTCCTTCAATAATGATTTCGCAGTTAGGATAGCCGGTGTCTCATCGCTCGCTAAAGGGTCATATGCAATTACTATCATCGAAATAGACCGATTTCGCGAAAAAAGTGATTTCACGAAGTATTCGACCACACCATCTTTTGTAGGATTCGGTAAATCAGCATCAACAAAAATATCGTTGAGGTAGGGGCGATCACCTACAGAAAATGATTTTTTTATCAGTAGCTGGGATAGCGTCCCAACTTCTTGTAAGAATAAGGGCTCACTACTATGGGACTCAGCTTCAGCATCAATCCATAAATATTTTTCTTCATCTTCTTCGATGATCCTTAGAGATATTTCGGTTTTGAAATCTGTTGTTAACTTGAATTCGTGGACAGTTAGGTCGTTAGAGCCCAAACTCCTTTCTGCGATATTTTGGAGTTGGTACCGGCTCTGGATGATTTCTTTTGCGTCGTTCAATAACTCACTGTTATCTGTTTGCCAAAGTAATCGGTGGACTAATTCCATCTGATAAGCCTCTCAAAAGTGACGATAAGTCTTATTGTCTCTTTCTGTTTTAAGAATACAAATATTTTTTAGATGTTTTGCAGTGCTAGTTCAAATTCAGTTTGAGCGCTTTCCATAGAGTTCTTATTTGCCCAAAGGTCCACAACTGTCATAGCCATTATCTTTGCACCATCGACAACTGCTTTATCTCCATTTTCACTTTTTGAATGTGTTGCGAATTCCGGAGTGTGGATAGGTGTTCCGTGAGGAGCGACAGCAATCATTGGATGAATTGAAGGGACTATATAGCTAACATTTCCCATATCTGTACTCCCAACTACCTTCAAATCCTGGTCTGGCTCGATTGGAACTCTTCCTACCTTAGAGGCGTTAGCAGAGTAGAGGGTACAGATCGTTTCATTATCTACCATGTCCGCGTAGTACGGTTCAATCCAGTCATGAGACATTGCACAAGAAGAAGCAAGTGCACCCGCTTCTAAACAATTTAAGACACGCTTTTTTAAGGGTTCTAAACTTTTTGCGTTTCTTGAGCGCACATACCACTCCATAGAAGAATGATCGGGAACTATATTAGGTTTAGCTCCAGACTCTAGAAATATTCCATGGATTCGTTCATCGGGTTTGATGTGCTGTCGCAATGCAGCAATGTTTTGGTATCCCAAAACCGCTGCGTCAAGTGCATTCTGCCCTCTGTGAGGGGCAGCAGCGGCATGGGCTGCTTTGCCTTGATACGCAACATGGAGACGTTGAATGGCTATTGTATTCATCCGCACAAGGTCACCAGATGCAGGGTGGATCATCATCGCTGCATTAACGTTTTCAAATGCGCCCCTATCAGCCATGAAAACTTTTCCTCCTCCTCCTTCTTCTGCCGGTGTTCCAAGGATTCTAAGTGACCCCCCCATCCTCTCCGCTACAGTTGCTGCGGCGATCCCAGCGCCTAAACCCGCAGTAGCGATGATGTTGTGGCCACATGCGTGACCAATTTCAGGGAGCGCGTCATATTCGCAAAGCACTGCAACAGTGTCACCTTCGTTACCGACGTTAGCTTCAAATGCTGTTTCTAAATCGTACGCACCACGGTCGGGACTTAATCCTTCATCCTCAAGAATCCCCGTTAAAGTTTCATGAGCGAAAAACTCTTCAAAATTCAGTTCTGGCTTCTCATGTATCGCATGTGAAGCAGAGATTAAAGTGTCTGCTAGACGGTCTACTTCATCACACACAATTTTTTTAATCTCATTGATTTCTTCGATTGAGATTTCGGCAGGCATATTTTTCCTATCTGGTGTTAATAGTTACGAGTCTAGTCAACCAGATCTTTGCGTACTACAGATTTTGATTTATTTACGATCTCTGTTTTGCGTAAAACTTTGCGCTAATACGAGTAGCGTCTTACGTTTAGTATAAGAAAGGACTGCTAATGAGTCACACTGTTTATTTAGAATTTGACTGCACCGAAGGTAAAGGTACCGATTTCCTTGAAGTTCTCCTACCAGCTTTATCTGATACTCGCGCTTTTGAGGGTTGCATAAGCGTAGAAACATTTGTCAATGCAGATGCACCTGATACTGTTTTCCTTTGGGAGAAATGGGAGACTCGGTCTAATCAAGAGGCATATATGCAATGGCGAGTTGAAACTGGTTTGTTGGACCTGATAGGTCCATTTATGGCTGGGGCACCTCGGATTGCCCACTTGACGTCAAAAGACTAATCATCCTAATAATTTTTTACGAAATTTATTCGCTACCTCTATCAAAGCAGCAGGAGTGAATTCCCACCTTTCATCTTGGCGCTTTTGGTAAGAGGCGGGTCTTTGTGGCCTGCTGTCCTCTAGTTGAATTGGAGTTGCTACATTTCCGGTTGTAAGCATTCGCATTGCGGACCTTAAATCTTCAGCATTCCTTTCCGCTGCTTCTCGAAGTTTTTTTTCACTATTTAGTTCAAATCTGGCACGCAATAACTCGGCTTCAAGTTCCGAAAGCCTATCTACTTCTTCCACCTCAGGAGATTCATCAGGAGCTGTGACACTATCCCATGCTCCAGACGAAACAAGCGAAGCTATTGGAATCTGCCAACCGTTTTCTGTTTTGAGCGCCCCTGATATCTTTTCCTCTACTATCCATCTTCTAAGGGTCCCACGAGATTTTGATGAATTCCTGACAGCATCAGCAAGACTGACTGAAGGCACGCTAAGGGAACCTGCAGATTGTAAATTCGGCTGACTTACAAGTGCACTTTCTAGATTAAGGTCTGGTTTACTTTCCTCTTCAACACTATCTTCAATCTGCTCTTCAGGTGGCCACAAGATTTCATCGTCCATAGCATGAACCTGCTAGCTATTCTGTAGACGTGCTGCTCGTGCGAGTTTGAAAGATTGTATTGCCGAAACCAGAAAGACTGCGCAAATTATTGATGTGGCTAACTGGGCAAATAGTGCCCACCCAGTACTACCTCGCCCTATTAAAGACCCTAGGCTACCGAGGGTTGCTAGTAGCGACAGTGCGGCAGAAGCGTGCATAAAATGATGATTGAGATCTGGTTTTTTGCTACCAGCAATTCCCAAAAATAGGAATACCACACCAACAAATGTTGGAATAAGTGACGTAGCACTATTTGAATCGGACAGACCGGTTACCACTAGTCCCAAAACAACCAGAATACCCCCTGTGATTATTGATTTTTGCGCCATTATATTACTCCTTAATCTCGCCAACCATTTTTTCAGGTCGAACAATTTGGTCAAATTCTTCTTGAGATAGATACCCCATTCCAACTGCTTCTTCTCTTAGGGTCGTTCCATTTGTGTGGGCTGCTTGAGCTATTTCTGCAGCTTTGTAGTAACCGATGTGTGTATTCAGTGCTGTAACAAGCATTAAACTTTGGGAAAGTAAATCGCCGATTCTTTCAGTATTCGGCTCTATTCCAGTTGCACAATTGTCATTAAAACTCTTGCAAGAATCCCCGAGTAACTGTGCGCTGAGAAGCACATTGTAGGCCATAACTGGCTTAAAAACGTTCAATTGGAATTGCCCATGAGTACCTGCAATTGTTACCGCAGAGTCATTTCCGATTACTTGAGCGCAAACCATAGTCAATGCTTCGCATTGGGTAGGGTTGACTTTTCCAGGCATTATTGAGCTACCCGGTTCATTAGCTGGAAGAGAAATCTCCCCGATTCCGCAGCGAGGGCCGCTAGCCAATAATCGGATATTATTGGCAATGTGCATCAGACTTACCGCTAACCTCTTCAAGCTGCCGCTAATTTCTACCATTGCATCATGTGCGCTTAACGCTTCAAATTTGTTTTCGGCTGTTACAAAAGGGTGGCCTGTGAGTTCAGAAATTTTTTGAGCTACGGCAACATCATAACCAACAGGTGTATT
>JACERY010000028.1 GCA_013912105.1 Acidimicrobiales bacterium
GCTAATGTACGGCAGTGAAATCGTAGGAACTGAACTTTCGGCTTCAGTTGAATTATCTATTTCTGAGACAGAACCAGGAATTCAAGGCGATAGAGTTTCTGGGGCGACTAAACCAGCAACCTTAGAAACAGGCCTGGTCGTCCAAGTTCCCTTATTTTTAGAAATCGGCGAAACAATTAAAGTAGATACTCGGACCGGTTCTTACATCAGTAGAGCCTGATATCAATATAAAAACATGACTACAGAGAATTCAAATGATTTCCCAGACCGGACTCCAGATTACATTTTAGGAAGACGCCAGAGTCGCGAAACGCTTCTGGGGTTACTTTATGAATATGCATCAAAGCCAATTAATTTTCGGGAAATGGTTAATGAACTACCTTTAGAGCCCGATGGTTACGCAAAAGAACTAGCGGAAGCATTGGTAATACATCTTGAAGAAATAGATCAAAAAATCTCTGATGTTAGTCACTCTTGGGACTTAGATAGGATGCCCTTAGTTGATCTCGCAATCCTTCGAATAGCAGTGTTAGAAATTATGCGGTTTTCTTCTGTGCCAGCAGCGGCAATAGTTAGTGAGGCTGTTGAGCTAGGGTCAAAATATTCAACTGAAACTTCTGGCCCATTTATCAATGGTGTTCTTGCTGAGATATGCCGGCAAATGCGCCCAAACGAACCTGTAAGTGCTGAATCCTAATTTTAAAAAAATTACTAAAATAATGTGAAATACAAATAGGGATGCTACTTTATAGAAGACCGTAAATTGAGTCCTGCGAGGCTCAAACGGAGAAAGGTGCCAAGATGGCCGACTCAGAAAACACGCCTGCGCCCCCTTCTGGGGGCGTTTTCGTTGCACATTCTGAAATTATGGATAGTGATGGGGTAAGAAGAGCCCTTTGGCGCATGGCGCATGAAATTCTTGAGCAGAACAAGGGACTAACAGACGTCGTACTCGTAGGATTAGAAACAGGGGGCGTCCATTTAGCGAAAAAGCTAGCAATAAACCTTCTTGAAATAGAAGGCCAAGAAATTCCGGTCGGGACATTGGACGTTGCGTTTTATAGAGACGATATAGACATGCGTCCTATTTCTCCGCAGAACCCAACTGACCTGCCATTTGACTTAAGTTCACGAATAGTTGTGCTTGTTGATGACGTCTTATTCACTGGGCGAACAATCCGAGCAGCTATGGATGCCATAATCGATTTTGGTAGACCCGCTGCCGTTCAACTTGCAGTCATGATTGACCGTGGCCACCGAGAGTTACCTATTAGGCCTGACTACGTAGGTAAAAACTTACCAACGCGTAGAGATGAAATAGTTGACGTTCAAGAGGGTGGGGTTTGGATTGGGCAAATTGAAAATGGAGAATTATGAAAGTCAAACACGTTCGGGGGATTGATGATCTAGGGAAAGATGGAATCCAAGAAGTTCTTTCCCTAAGCGATCATTTCCTTGAAGTGAGCAAACGCAGGATACCAAAAGTCCCAGCATTGAGAGGGCGAACCATTGCTTGGCTTTTTTTTGAAGATTCAACACGAACTCGTTTAAGTTTCGAGACAGCTGCAAAACGACTTTCTGCAGACATAATGAACTTCAATGTCTCATCTTCGTCTGTTAATAAAGGAGAAAGTATAAGAGATACTGTCGAAACTATCTCGGCAATGGGCATAGACGCGATAGTAGTAAGGCATAGCTCAAGTGGGGTTCCTTGGCTTCTCGATAAGTGGACAGAAGCATCTATCATTAATGCGGGCGATGGAGCACACGAGCATCCCACTCAATCCCTTTTGGATTGTTATACGATCAAAAGACAACTTGGCGGGATAGAGGGAAAGAAAATTGTTATAGCTGGAGATGTAAGACATTCCCGAGTGGCTAGATCGAATGTGAAAGCTTTTACTGCAATGGGGGCAGAGGTAACATTAGTCGCCCCTAAAACGCTACTGCCTGTTAGGCCTGACTCATGGCCTGTAGAGACAAGTCAAGATTTTGATAAAACGATAGGTGAAGCTGACGTTGTATATATGTTGCGAATGCAAACTGAGAGGCAAGTGGAATCTTTTGTTCCGTCCTTAAGGGAGTACACCAAAGGTTATGGGTTGACTTTGAAGAGAATGCAACAATTACAAAAGCATGCGATTGTAATGCATCCCGGTCCAATGAATCGCGGTGTTGAAATTAGCAGTGAAGTTCCAGAATTAGACAACGTAGTTGTGACTAATCAAGTCTCAAACGGTGTAATTGTGAGAATGGCACTTCTGTATTTCCTGATGGGCAGCGGCCCGAAACTGTCAGAAGAGGGACATGCCGATGAGTAAAATTGTCTTTAAAGGCGGAACTATCATAGACAAAAGTGGTGAACGTCAAGCAGATATTCTTATAGGAGATGATGGCAAAATAGCTGAAATTTCTGAAGGGCTATCTGCGGAAAAAACCATCAATATTGAAGGTCAGATAATTTCATCTGGACTGGTCGATCTAAACGCTCACCTTTCCGAACCTGGAGATGAGGAAGCTGAAACTATTGAAACTGCAACTAGGAGCGCAGTGAAAGGAGGATACACAGCGGTCATTGCCATGCCGAATACTCTCATCCCAAACGACACTGCTGAAACCGTCAGGTCACTTATAACTTTGAAAGAGAACAGTCTCTGCCATGTTGAAATAGCTGGTGCTATAACCACAGGAAATAAAGGCGAAGAAATGGCGCCAATTGCCGAAATGGCTTCTCTTGGGGTCCGACACTTTTCTGACTACATATCCATAGAAAAGAACGACCCAACAATCCGCAGGGCAATGGAGTATTCACACATGCTTGGAGTTACATTGCATTTCGGTTTATCGGGAGGAACACTATCAGAGAACGGTCAAATGAACGAAGGTGCTATTTCATCTCAGCTCGGCCTTAAAGGAATACCTAAAGAGAATGAAGAAATAACGGTTTTTCGTTTATGCAAACTTGCTGAGATAACAGGAGCGCGAGTTCACTTGCAGCAGCTTTCAAACACAAAGTCAGTCGAAATAGTGAACAAAGCTCAATCCGAAGGAGTAAAGGTCACGTGTGAAGTGTCGCCTCATCATTTTGCTTTGGACGAGACCTTAATAGAAAGTTTCGAGGGTAGATACAAACTTTTTCCGCCACTACTAACTCAAAACGATGTAATTTTGATGCAGCGATCTATTAAAGAAAGAAGAATAGATGCAATAGCAACTGGGCATAGAGCCCATGAGAACTACCTAAAGGAATTGCCTTTTCAACAATGCCCGTTCGGAACAATCGGATTTGAAACAGCTCTTGCTGCAGCTATCACTTATTTAGATATTTCACTAAGTGAGATATTGAACCTTTTGTCTTGGCGGCCAGCCGAAATAGCCGGACTGGGTAACTCTCATGGAGGAGAGTTAGTACCTGGAAGGCCTGGAAACTTAGTAGTATTTGACCCTTCGAGCACTTGGATAGCGAAAGGTTCAGAAATGGCTAGCAAATGTTCTAGTTCTGCATTCGAAGGACTAGAGATGAAAGGCTTAGTCAGTCACACACTTGTGAACGGTGAAGTAGTAGTTATAGGAGGGGAATTACAAAAATGATAAAAGTAGAAGGTGATTATAATTAACGATTCAATTCTTGTTCTCTCTGATGGAAGCATATTTGAAGGTGAGTCAATCGGTTATTCACCTACAGAAAAATATTCATCTGGAGAAGTAGTTTTTAATACTGTTTTGAGCGGTTATCAAGAAGTGATTACTGACCCTTCGTACGCTGGTCAAATAATTACCTTTACATATCCTCACATAGGAAACTATGGGATAACTCACAAAGATAGTGAAAGTCGTAAACCATTTTGTCGTGGAGTAATAGTTAGAGACCTAGCTAGACGTCACAGTAATTGGCGTGCAACTACTGACCTTGACTCTTTCCTAAAACAAATGAGAGTACCAGGCATTGCTGGCATAGATACGCGTCGATTGACTAGACATATCCGAGAATCAGGGGCGATGCCAGGAGCTTTTGGAACAGTCGGCGAAACTGAACTGCAGAAGATAGCTGCTGCCGAATCTGGAACTTCTGGAGTGGATTTAGTTTCTCAAGTTACCTGCAGCGAAACATACATAATTGAACGAAAACAATCAACTAGCGAACCAGCAAAACGAATAGTCGCCGTGGATTACGGAATTAAAACCTCCATCATTAACTATTTAGCTGAGATCGGTGATGTCTATGTTGTGCCTGCGTCTACGTCAACTGAGGAGATCTTAGCTCTCTCACCCGACGGAGTTTTTCTATCAAATGGTCCAGGAGACCCTGAAGTGGTAGAAGGGGCACCTCAAACTATTTCAGAATTGATAGGTAAGATCCCGATTTTCGGGATTTGTCTTGGGCATCAACTTTTGAGCTTAGCGATTGGAGGATCCATCATTAAGATGCCTTTCGGTCACCATGGTGGAAACCACCCAGTCAAGAATCTAGAAACGGGAGTTATCGAAATTACAAGCCAAAATCACAATTTTGCTGTCGACGCAGAATCCGTTGCGGGGAAAGCCAAAATAACTCATATCAATTTAAACGATGGGTGTTGCCAAGGTATTCGATTGTTGGATGCTCCAGCATTTAGTGTCCAGCATCATCCCGAAGCGGGGCCAGGTCCTCACGATAGCGGTTATTTATTTAAAGAATTTGAAAACCTCATGGAAGGTGAAGGTTAGCCCTAGTGCCAAAACGAACAGATATAAGGAAAGTACTCTTAATTGGATCAGGTCCAATAGTTATAGGACAAGCATGCGAGTTCGACTACTCAGGGACTCAGGCTTGCAGGGTCCTTAAGGAAGAAGGTTACGAAGTCGTTCTAGCAAATTCAAACCCTGCAACCATAATGACTGACCCTGATTTTGCGGATGCTACATATATTGAACCCTTGTCAGCCCCAGTATTGACAGAAATTATTAAGCAAGAAAATCCCGACGCGCTGTTGCCAACGCTTGGAGGACAGACAGCGCTTAACTTAGCAATGGAACTTGAAGAATTAGGTGTTCTAAAGCAATACGATGTTGAGTTAATCGGAGCAGATGCCACTGCTATTGCTACTGCTGAAGATAGAGCGAAATTTAAAGAAGCAATGATTGAGATAGGTCTGTCAGTTCCCATAAGTGGAGTTGCTCACAGTATGGATGACGCTGAACGAATTATAACTGAGATTGGCTTACCCGTTATTGTGAGGCCAGCCTATATTCTGGGAGGTAAGGGAACCGGTATTGCAGAAACTCCTGAAGATTTCAGTACCCTCGCTTCTAACGGTCTTGCAGCAAGCCCAATCCACGAGATTCTGATTGAGCAATCAATAAAGGGTTGGAAAGAATATGAATTAGAGGTTATGAGGGATAAAGCAGATAATTGCGTAGTCGTATGCGCAATAGAGAATTTTGACCCTATGGGTGTACATACCGGAGATTCCATTACTGTTGCTCCCTCTCAAACCTTGTCGGATGTGGAATATCAGAATCTACGGGACGCTGCTTTTGCATGTATGCGAAGAGTCGGAGTGGAAACAGGAGGTTCAAACGTTCAATTCGCAGTGAATCCAGAAAATGGAGAATTCGTGATTATAGAAATGAACCCAAGAGTGAGTAGATCTTCTGCGTTAGCTTCAAAGGCCACTGGGTTTCCTATAGCTAAAATAGCTACGAAACTAGCAATGGGATACACATTAGATGAAATACCTAATGACATAACTAAGAAAACACCGGCTAGTTTTGAGCCTACGATTGACTACATCGTTACGAAGATTCCTCGGTGGGCATTTGAGAAGTTCCCTGGAACTAAGGATGTACTTGGCACGCAAATGCAATCAGTAGGAGAGGTTATGTCGATAGGACGAACTTTTCCAGAATCTCTACAGAAGGGTTTGCGTTCACTTGAATTAGGTAGAGACGGACTAAATTCGGATCCAGCAGAAAAAGACTTTCAAAATTTTAGTGAGAATGATTTGCTAGAGAAAGTGGCTATTGCGACGCCTGCAAGGATTTTCCAAGTAGCTGAATTATTATATAGAGGGGTGACGCCAGAGAAGATAAACGAAGTCACCGCAATCGATCTATGGTTTCTAGACCAATTAGATGTAATTATTGGGGAGAGAAGATCCCTCGAAGATAAAACACTAAAGACTATTTCAAGAAACGATTTGAGGCGTGCTAAACGTCTTGGATTTAGTGATAAACAACTCGCGTACCTTTGGGATGTGGATAGCAATCAAGTCCGACTGGAAAGGATTCGCCAGGGAGTCGTTCCAGTGTTTAAAACCGTGGATACGTGTAGCGCTGAATTTGAAGCTAATACTCCGTACCATTACTCAACTTATGAAGACACTAGTGAAGTTGCCGCTTCAACTAAACCAAAGGTGATAATCCTCGGGTCTGGGCCAAATCGAATAGGTCAAGGAATTGAATTTGACTATTGCTGCGTGCACGCAAGTTTTGCTTTAAGCGAAATTGGGTATGAAACGATAATGATTAACTGTAACCCTGAAACAGTTTCAACTGATTATGACACTAGCGATCGTCTTTTCTTCGAACCGCTAACGGAAGAAGACGTTAAAAATGTTTTAGATGCTGAAATAGATTCGGCTGAATCCGTCAACGGTTCTGGCATAGCTGGGATCATTGTTAGCCTCGGAGGGCAAACACCACTTAAGCTCGCCTCCTCACTTCCCGCAGAATTGATCGCAGGTACTCCTCCAGAGTCAATAGATTTAGCTGAAGACCGAGAAAGGTGGAATTCAGTATGTAATCAATTAGAAATCCCGCAACCGCCTGGCGGAACTGCAGTGACTCTTGCCGATGCACTAGAAGTTGTAGACCGAGTTGGTTACCCAGTGCTCGTAAGGCCCTCGTATGTTTTAGGAGGTAGGGCAATGAGCATTGTCTATGATCGTGAACAATTAACTGATGCAATGCATGAATTAAGCGCTGAGGGAAGCTTAGGCAAAGAGGGTGGTCTTTCTGCTGAAAGACCCGTCCTTATAGATCGATTCTTAGAGGATGCAACGGAAGTAGACGTTGATGCTATACGAGACAAAACCGGCGAGGTGATAATCGGCGGTATAATGGAACATGTAGAGGAAGCTGGCGTGCACTCTGGTGACAGCGCTTGCATGACTCCGCCAGTCAGTCTCAGCGCTACTACGATTGCGACTTTAAAGGAATACGCCAACCTGATAGCTGAGCGGCTAGCAGTAATTGGATTAATTAATATTCAATTTGTCGTCAAAAAAATAGGAAATTCGGAAACGGTTTTTGTTATAGAAGCAAACCCTCGTGCATCAAGAACTGTCCCATTTATCTCTAAAGCTAACGGGGTTCCTTTAGTCAAAGTTGCTGCGCGAGTGATGCTTGGTGAGACTCTGGAAGAGTTGAGGGCATCTGGAATGTTCGTTAATCAGCAAGAACACTCACATACAGCTGTGAAAGAAGCAGTTTTGCCATTCAGTAGATTTCCTGAAACTGACGCTATTCTTGGTCCAGAAATGAGATCAACAGGTGAAGTTATGGGAATAGACATGACGCCAGGACTTGCATTTGTGAAAAGCCAAATAGCGGCGGGAATGCTATTACCCGAGGAAGGGACAGTCTTTCTTTCTGTAGCAGATAGAGATAAAGAAATCGGCGTTGAAACCGCAAGGATCCTTCACGAACTAGGATTCTCTATAGCTGCAACTTGTGGTACCGCAGACGCACTAAGCGAAAACGGAATTGAGGTAACAGATCGCGTAGCAAAAATAGGAGATCAAGAAGGCATAACTGCTCTTGAACTCATTGAGTCTGGGAAGGTTGGTCTTGTTATCAATTCACCTCGCGGTCGTGGCCCCCGAGCGGATGGAGCCCATATCCGAAAAGCAGCTGGAGAAAAGGGAGTTCCGCTGCTAACAACTGCATCATCTGGGTTAGCTTTAGCGAAAGGACTTGTTGATTGGAAGTCGCACCCTTTGAGAGTTCGTCCCTTACAGCAATTTCATTTAAATAAGACAGAGAATAAAACAAAAATGGACTTTCAGTAAATGTTTTCTCGATCGGGTCGAATTGAAAGTATTGAGGGCGATGCACTCACCACCGAAATAGGAACGGTTGTTCTTGAAAATCCAGTGATGTTAGCATCTGGAACGGCTGGGCACGGAATGGAGCTTTCATCCTCTATAGACCTTTCATCACTAGGAGCATTGGTAGTTAAAAGCCTTGCACCTTATGAATGGCAAGGCAACAACTCACCGCGTCTTCACGAAACACCTTCTGGGATGATTAACAGTATCGGGCTCCAAGGCCCCGGACTTCAATATTGGATAGAAGAAACATTACCAAAGCTAAAAAGTGAAAAGGTCAATGTAGTTTTAAGTATCTGGGGTCGAACATTAGCTGATTACGTTTTAGCTGCTGAAATGTGCAGCAACCTTCCAGAAGAAATCGTGGCTGTAGAATTGAATATTTCATGTCCAAATATAGAGAATCGTGGAGAAATGTTCTCACATTCGACAGAATCTACACGATCTGTCATCGAAGCTACAGAATCTATAACAAAACCACGTTGGGTAAAGTTAAGCCCTAACGTTACCAACCTTGTTGAAATAGCTGCGTCTGCGAAGGAAGCTGGTGCAGAAGCAGTCACGTTAATCAATACCTTGATGGGGATGGTAATCGATATCGATGAACGAAAACCGTTACTTGGCGGCGGCGGAGGTGGTTTAAGCGGGCCAGCGATACGCCCAGTAGCAATTAGGTCAGTTTATGAAGTTCGTAACGCCCTACCGGATTTTCCAATAGTGGGAGTAGGTGGGGTAGCCTCTTTTGAGCATGTACTTGAATTCATGATGGCAGGAGCTTCAGCCGTACAAATAGGAACAGCAAATTTTGCAAATCCTAAAATATCAGAAACAGTCATTAAAAATCTGCATAAGTGGTGCAAAGATAATGGGGTCCAGAACTTAAAGGAAATTATTGGGATTGCACAACGATCTTGAGTCTCAGGAAAGCGAAGGAGAGAATGATGTTAGAGGAAGCAGAAATTAAACCTGAAATCACGAATAAACTTGCGGTGGCACTAGATGTTGATGACACGGTTGCTGCAATTCGTCTTGCGAAAGAACTTCAACCCTATTTTGGAGTTGCTAAAGTTGGCTTGGAACTTTTTAGCGCAGCCGGCCCGGACATACTTGGGACATTATCGGACCTAGGGTATAAAATATTTTTAGATCTGAAACTGCACGATATTCCTAACACAGTAGAAAGCGCTGCGCGTGTTCTCGGGTCTCTCGGAATTGATTACCTTACTTTGCATACAGCAGGAGGAAAGGAGATGGTTTCAGCTGGAGTGCAAGGACTTAACGAAGGGGCAACTAATGCAGGGCTTGAAGCTCCAATAGCGTTGGGAGTCACAATTCTCACCAGCCAAAAAGAAACTCCAAAAGAAATTATGAAAGAGCGTTTTTCTATAGCTAAAGAGTCAGGATGTAGAGGTATCGTTTGCTCAGCTCTTAATCTGTCTGAAGCTTTGGTAGAAATTCCCGAGCTGCTGTACGTTGTTCCAGGTATACGACCCGCAGGTGTTGAAGCCCACGATCAAGCTAATGTTGCAACGCCATTAGGGGCCTTGGAGCAAGGAGCCGATCTATTAGTGATAGGTCGCGCAGTCACTAAGGCAAGTGATCCACGAAGAGCAGCTAGGGAAATACTTATGGAAATTTCTCAAATTACTCCAAAAAATAATTAGCATTCACCAAACTTGAAGCAGTGAGAATTAATATTTATATATGCCTGCTCCACCAAAACTCACAGATGCTCAGAGAAGAGCTGCTTTAGAGAAAGCAGCTGAAGCTCGTCGGGTAAGAGCAGAGCTTAAAGCCTTGATTAAAATGGGGTCACGGACGATTACAGATGTTCTTGATATGGCTGACACCAACGAGATAGTTAGCAGGACAAAGGTTCTTGCTGTGCTGGAATCTATGCCAAAGATCGGCAAGGTAAAAGCAAGAAAGATCATGAGAGAAATCGGTATTGCAGAGAGTAGGCGACTTCGTGGACTCGGAGATCAGCAAAGAGCTGCACTCATTTCAGAGTTCAGCTGATTTTTCGTTATGGTCATCGTGGTCTCCGGTCCCGGTGGGGTCGGTAAAGGTACTATTGCCGAACTGTTAGTTGAGAGACTTGATAACCTTTGGCTCTCTCGCAGTTGGACAACTCGTGAAATTCGACCAGGAGAAGATAAAGAGGGTTATGTTTTTGTTTCTCGTCAAGAATTTGAAAGTGCGATCGAAAATAAGGATTTTCTTGAATGGACAGAATTCCATGGGAATTTGTATGGAACTCCAATACCTAAAGCTCCAGATGGGTTTGACGTTCTTTTGGAGATTGACGTGAACGGAGCACTATCAGTTGTCGAACAATCCTTAGAAGCGCTGCTCATATTTGTTGACACACCATCAATTGAAGATCAAGAGCGAAGATTACGTGGAAGAGGGGATCCTGAAGAAGAAGTTAGGAGAAGAATTCTTGAAGGTGAGAAAGAAAGACAAATTGCTTCAGAATTAGGAGCGACTGTGGTGATTAACGATGACCTTGAGCGGGCTACAGACGAGATTTCCGCCTTGATAATTGCCCAACGGTAGTGTTTTAGTAAGTAAATGAATCGAATTTCTAACCAAGCGTTATATTTGCCGGCTTTGAGGTTACGATATACAACATAAATTTGCCACTGAAACTGCTTATGTGGATCGGAGAAACTATGGCTACTGAAAATAAATCAATGATTTACCCTAAGATTGAAGGTCTTCTTGAGCGGTCTATGAAGCAAGGAGAAGAAGATTCGGAATCTAAGTTCCGTTTGGTCACTTTAGCTGCACAAAGAGCGCGTCAGATTAATGCATACAGAAATCAACTAGATGGTGGCCTTGGTGGATCCGTGCCGCCACAGGTACCTGCTGAAGGTATAGCAAAACCCTTGTCAATATCATTTGAAGAAATAATTCAAGATAAAGTTCTGGCGGGTGAAAAAAGAGAGCCTGAACCGATAGTGGAAATGGAAGAAGTCGAAGAGCTAGAAGAACAGGCAAACGAAACCGAGTAATTGGTTTCTTGGTAGAAAATGTTCTCTGGTAAACGAATAGTATTAGGGGTAACGGGAGGAATAGCTGCTTACAAAGCAGTGGAGATCTCTCGAAGGCTCGTTGATGCTGGAGCACATGTTTCTCCAATTATGACAAATGCAGCGAAAAAATTTATTGGTGAAGTGACTCTAAGTGCCTTAGCAAGCGAACCTGTCAAAAGTTCTCTATGGAATGAGGAAGACCCAATTCCGCATACGACTCTTGGTCAAGAAGCAGATTTAGTTCTAATAGTTCCAGCCACTGCAAAACTTATAGGTACTTACGCAGCTGGGATTTCTAATGATTTGCTAATGGCGACGCTTTTGGCGACTCGGGCTCCAGTTCTTATCTGTCCTGCAATGCACACAGAGATGTGGGAACATCCAGCTGTTCAAGAAAACCTAGAAACGCTTGTTCGAAGGGGCGTTCGGATTGTAGAACCTGAAGATGGAATGCTAGCGGGCGGCGATGTGGGGAAAGGCAGATTAGCTGGAATTGAAAAAATATTGGATAATGCAGAATCCGTATTAGCTAAGAATGACCTAGCCGGACTTAAATTTCTGATTACTGCAGGAGGTACGAGGGAACCTATCGATCCGGTTCGCTACATTGCTAACAGGTCAACTGGGAAACAAGGATATGCACTTGCGAAAGCAGCAAAAATCCGAGGAGCTGAAGTTACCTTGGTTACTTCAATGGAAATGGAAGCACCCCCTGATATTAAAGTTCTCTGCTCAGAAACTGCTTCTGAAATGCAAGGTGTAGTAATGGAAGAAGGCCTAAAGGCAGATGTAGTAATCATGGCTGCTGCCGTAGCAGATTACCGACCTTCAGAAATGTTAGATCAAAAAATTAAAAAGACTGAGTTGCTCAATACCCTAGATCTAGTAGCAACTCATGATTTTCTTGTCGATCTAGGTAACTCCAAAAGAACAGATCAAACTATTGTAGGATTTGCGGCTGAAACAGAGAATCTAGAGGAAAACGCATTAAGTAAACTCGTTAGGAAAAAGCTTGACCTAATTGTGGCAAATGATGTATCCCGCCCTGGAGTCGGGTTTGCTCATGATACGAACGAGGTAGTCATAATAGGCGAACGGACTAAGTGGTCTCTACCATTGGCTACGAAACGAATTATTGCAGACGGAATCCTTGATGCAATAATCGAAATCCGAAAAGAGCAGATAGTTTAAAAATAAGGTAACGTCATGAATCCATCATTTACATTTACATCCGAATCAGTCACTGAAGGTCACCCTGATAAGATGGCAGATCAAATTTCTGATGCGATTTTGGATGCACTAATTGAGAAAGACCCGTTAAGTCGCGTGGCCTGCGAAACTCTTGTTACGACAGGTATGACGCTTGTGACAGGGGAAATAACTACAGAGGATGCCTATGTGGATATCCCCGGAATCGTTCGAAATACCATTTGCAAAATAGGTTATGATAAGCCATCTTTCGGTTTCGATGGAAACACCTGCGGAGTTATGATTGCCATTGATGAACAATCAACAGACATAGCCCAAGGGGTTGACGCGTCGGTAGAAGCACGTTCAGGGATTGCCCAAGATGAATGGGACTCCATCGGTGCGGGTGACCAAGGACTTATGTTTGGCTACGCGACAAATGAGACAGAAAATTTCATGCCACAACCGCTTGATTTAGCTCACAAGATGGCTAAACAATTAACTGAGATCCGGCGAAGCGGAGTGGTGCCATATTTACGTCCTGATGGTAAGACGCAAATTACAATTGACTATGAGAATGGGAAACCAACTCGCCTGCGAAATGTAGTTGTTTCATCCCAGCACAATGCAGGTATTGATAGGTCTCATCAAATTGAGCCAGATTTAATCGAACATGTTATACGACCGGTCATACCTGAACAATTCCAAGATGATTCTTATGATGTTCACGTAAATCCCTCTGGAAGGTTTGTCATTGGTGGCCCTGTTGGAGATGCCGGGCTTACTGGCCGAAAGATAATAGTTGATACCTACGGAGGAATGGCACGCCATGGCGGGGGGGCATTCTCTGGGAAAGACCCCTCTAAAGTAGACAGAAGTGCAGCATACGCTACAAGATGGGTAGCTAAAAATGTAGTTGCTTCGGGAGCCGCAGAAAGGTGCGAAGTGCAGGTGGCTTATGCGATAGGGATTGCTCGACCCATGTCCGTTCTTGTTGAAACATTTGGTACTGAGAAAGTATCACCTGAAGCTATTGCTTCTGCGGTCCATGAAGTTTTTGATCTACGCCCTGCAGCAATTATCCATAACCTCGACCTTCGACGACCGATTTATGCGCAAACAGCTGCATATGGACATTTTGGGCGAGAGGGAAATAGCTTTACCTGGGAGAAGTTAGACAAAGTTGACGACTTGAAAGCTGCTTTGGAAATATAGCTAGTATCAACTTCTGTTTGTTTTTGCGAAATAAAGTAACTTAGAGATATGGCTTTAACTTCGAACCAAGAAATTAAAGTTGTTCGGGTTATACCGGATATAGATGCTATTTCTGGCGAGTACGACTACGCAATCCCTGAAGAGTGGCATGGAACTAACAAAATAGAAGAGGTTTCTATTGGGGCGATTGTGCGATTCCGTTTTCGTAATCGTCTTATTCGCGGGTGGGTCAGTCAAATTAACCCAAAGGACGTAACTGAGAAGACATTGTTACCTTTGAAGCAAGTAAGTGGGATTGGACCTTCAGAAGAGGTAATTAGCCTAGCTCGGTGGTCAGCAAACTATTGGCAAGGACCGGTTGCGCGATTTCTTCGGATCGCTAGTCCAAAGGTTATGCTTAAAGCCCGTTTATCTGAAGATAGACAAATCGCAGGCGATACACCTAAAGAACACACTACTTTTAGCAGTACTGTCAAAAGGCTTCCCCCGACAGGCGATCGTTGGCCAATTATTCTTGAAACGATAAGTAAAGGAAACGCATTGATCCTCGTGCCCTCGGTTTATCAGGCGCGATTACTGGTAGGACGACTAAGGGCTGTGGGGCTATCAGCAGGTTTGTATGGAAAGGAGTGGATGCTTGGAGTTCGCGGTGCAACGATTGTTGGTACACGATCTGCGGCATTTGCGTCAATTAAAAATTTATCTGCAATATTGATGCTTGATGAACACGATGGTGTTTATCAAAACGAAGCGGCTCCAACTTGGCATGCTCGTGAGGTGGTTCTTGAACGTGCAAAACGATTAAATATCCCTGTGATTTTTACATCCCCAATACCTACACCTGAAGTTAGAGATAAATCAGTTATTGCAACTATTCCGTCATTCGAGGAGAAGTCTGGTTGGGGGGATATAAAAATAGTTGATCCTCGTGAAGACGGAACTTCAAGGGGAGGTTTGTGGCCTCGAGTGACCCTTGATGCTCTAAAAAGTGCTCAGAGGGCAGTAGTAGTTTTGAATCGAAAGGGACGTTCAAAATTGCTTGCTTGTTCTGCCTGCAACGAGCTAGTTGTCTGCGCTGAATGCGGCTCCGGAATGTATCAACCAGATGATAATCAGTTAATGTGTCAAAAAAATAATCACAGCCGACCTGTTTCGTGCTCATTTTGTCTATCGACTAGGCTAAAGAATTTACGTGTAGGAATCAGCAGGGCTGTAGAAGAGTTAGAACTACTCTTGCAAGAAAAAGTTTTAGAAGTTCAGGCCGATACTAAAGATATAGATTTGGCCTCAAATCGGTTTTTTCTTGGAACTAATGCCGTCCTCCACAGAGTTGATTGGGCAGATTTAGTTGTTTTTGCTGATTTTGATCAAGATCTCTTTGCAAAAGGCTATCGAAGTGAAGAAATAGCTCTTACATCAATCATAAGAGCAGCGCGTATAACGAACGCCGTTGGAAAAGATACTGGCACTGTTCATATCCAGACAAGATCCTCGGGCAATCATCTGGTTGAGGTTCTTAGAAAAAAAACAATAAGCGAATGGGGAAGTTTAGAAACAGATCGGCGATCCTTGCTTTCTCTTCCACCCTTCGGTTCTTATGCCAGCATTTCTGGTCCAGGGGCGGAAGAGTTTCTGGAGAAACTTCTTATATCTGAGAATCTAGAAGTTCTAGGTCCGTCGGAAGGTTCGTGGATTATTAAATCTGTCAAACACGAAGACCTCCTCTTAGCATTGTCAAGTGCGCCTAGACCGTTGAAACGTCTTCGGGTAGCTATAAATCCGATGAGTTAGTAGTTATTTTGTGACCATTCTTGACGTCGTATCTCGTAAAGCCCAATTGACGCTGCAATAGAAACGTTCAACGAGCCAATTTTCCCAAGTTGTGGAATGAATGTCACAAAGTCGCATTGTTCAAGCAGGGCAGACGGTATTCCTCTATCTTCATGGCCGATGAGAAGACATATATTATCACTGAAGTTTGCATCGTGAATCGGTATGGAGTGACTAGCCAATTCCAGGCCAACAACTTTATAGCCATGACTACGTGCGAGATCTATAGCTTCATTGGCGTTAGCAATCTCGGTCCATTGGATATAGCGATCTGTTCCCAGTGCAGTCTTCCCAGTTTTGGGATTTAAAGGAGTGGTTGCACCTTCGGTGAACCAGATGTGATCGATTCGCTCTGCGGCTGCAGTTCGAATAATTGACCCTATATTGTATGGCCCCTGTACCCCAACGATTATTACCGCAATCTTTCTGTTCGTTTGTTTTCTCCACTCACGATGGAGTCTTTTTAGCTCAGTGCTTGACAGGCTTTCATGCATCTCGGTTTACCTCTAGGAGACGGAACCCTTTGTAAGATTTGAGTCTATTCACTAGCCAGCCTTCTCCTTCCATCCACGAATGAAGACTATCAGCTCCCAGATTCTTATTGACTACCAATACAGCTGAACCTAAAGGCGTAAGGCGTTCTAGCCAAAATGATAGTAGATTCATCATTTTGGTTTTTCCTATTCGTACTGGCGGATTGGACCAGATTAGGTCAAAAGAAACATCGTCATGGATCGCTTCTGGTCGGCAAACTGTTGTGTTTCTCCCTACTAAATTTTGTGTGGCCAAACGAAGAGCGCGGTTGTTTACGTCGGTAGCCCAAACCAAAGCATCGGGAAATCGATGCTCAAGTACGGCAGCAATGGGGCCATATCCACAGCCGAGATCAAGAACGCGAGTCGGGCTTTTATCAGGAGTCGGTGCATGAAGAAGTAGAAATTTAGTACCTGCGTCAATTTTTTTATTAGAGAACACTCCGCTGGCCGTTGTTAAAGGCCTCGTCAAGTCAGGTAAATTCAGTTCAATAACGTTCTCGCGAGAATTGCTTGATGGATCATTAGCGAAATAATGCGAGTTTCTTTCCATTTAAGGAACAGTACAGCCTTCCATAGCTCTTTAGTCTCCTATATCCTAGAAGAATGGATACATTTGAAATTAGAGTCTTTGGAGATCCAGTCCTCAAGAAGCTTGCGGAGGACGTCAAAGATATTGACGGCAACCTCGTCAAGACGTGTGATCGCATGTTGCAGACTATGTATCAAGCTCCTGGAATTGGTCTTGCTGCCCCACAAGTTGGCATAAGTAAACGGTTTTTTGTTTATGATTATGGAGATGGGCCAAAAGTTCTAATCAATCCTGTCATTAAGGAAAGTCAAGGCGAATGGGAATTTGAAGAAGGTTGCTTGAGCGTCCCTGGCCTTTCGTGGAAGATAATACGCCCCAAAGTAATTCATTTAACTGGTTTTGACCTTGAAGGGAATGAGTTGTCAATAGAAGCTGACGAGTTGGAATCACGTTTATTCCAGCATGAGATGGACCACCTAGATGGTAAATTATTGCTCGAGTATCTCGAAGATAGTCAACGAATAGAAGCTAAAAAAATCCTTAGGCAAAGGATGATGGAACTTGAGAAACAGAAGAGTTTCGGCCTGTCAGGACTCAATGACATCACTTAAAATTCCGAAGAGTTCACATAGGGTCGTATATCTTGGAACTCCAGAAATTGCAGTTCATCCATTAAAAGAAATGCACAAGGCCGGGATTGAAATTGCACTCGTCGTTACTGGAAGTGATAAACGCCGAGGACGAGGTAATGAGAAGGGACCTACTGCAGTAAAGTTAGAAGCAAGAAAATTAGGAATTCCTGTATCGCACCAACTTGAAGATATTTGCGAAGTAAACGCTGATATAGGGGTAATAGTTGCATACGGAAAATTAATACCGGAAGAGATCCTGAAGAATTTACCTATGGTTAATATTCACTTCTCTCTACTCCCGCGCTGGAGAGGGGCAGCACCCCTAGAGCGAGCAATTCTATCTGGGGATGAACATACCGGAGTCTGTATTATGCAGGTCGAAAAGAAACTAGACACCGGTGGTATATTCCGGTCGAGACAAGTGCCGATCCTCAAAGGTGATTCACTCAAAAGCTTAGCTAGTAAACTCTCGGTCTTAGGAAGCGAGCTATTGCTTGACTGCTTTGATGAAGGATTTGGGATCCCTCAACCACAAGTAGGTAATCCAACGTATGCTCAGAAGTTAACTAACAGAGAGCAAAAAATAGAATGGAAAAAATCAACTGAAGAAATTCTTCGTATGGTGCGTCTCGGAAATGCATGGACAACTATAAAGAAGAAGCGATTGGGTGTATTGGAAGCCAGTGAAC
>JACERY010000029.1 GCA_013912105.1 Acidimicrobiales bacterium
ACCAGAGTCTACGAGCACTCAATATATAAGGAAGAGCAAAAGGAATTATTTTTGCGTATACCTGAAATTGAGAAAGCCGCTGAAGAATTAATAAGCTTCCTAGACGGACTATCATCAAAGGGATAAAGCCAATTCCTCTAAAGATCGCTTAAAATGAATTTTAGAAGCTAATTGCCCCCCAAAGTGCCCTGGATTTCAAGGAAGAATGTCGCATGACTGATAGCACAATCAAAAAAGTTCTTGGTCGAGAAATACTTGACTCACGTGGAAACCCAACAGTTGAAGTGGAAGTTACCCTAGCCGACGGTTCGTTAGGACGTGCGGCAGTTCCATCTGGAGCTTCAACAGGAATTTTTGAAGCGGTTGAGATGAGAGATGGAGAAAAAAGATACTTAGGTAAAGGAGTTCTTCAAGCTGTAGGGAACGTCAATAACATCATCGCTGATGAAATTTTAGGTTTGGAAGCCCAAGATCAACGAAACATAGACAGAACAATGCTTCTTCTAGACGGGACTGAAAACAAAGCAAATCTTGGGGCTAATGCCATATTGGGCGTCTCGCTAGCAGTAGCGAAAGCTGCAGCATCCTCTTTAAATCAACCCTTATACAGATACCTTGGTGGCACTGCAGCACATGTTTTGCCTGTTCCAATGATGAACGTACTAAATGGGGGTGAACACGCAGATAATAATATTGATCTCCAAGAGTTTATGATTATGCCAGCAGGAGCAGCATCCTTTTCGGAAGCACTCCAGTGGGGGGTTGAATGTTACCAAACGCTCAAAATGGTTTTGCAAGAAAAAAACCTTTCAACTGCAGTAGGAGATGAGGGTGGATTTGCCCCAGACCTTGCTTCAAACGAAGCCGCAGTTCAATTGTTGGTTGAATCTATAGAAAAAGCTGGTTTTATTCCAGGAGAAGAAATAGCAATTGCTTTAGACCCAGCAAGTTCTGAACTATTCAGCGAAGGGCAATATGTTCTTTCAGGAGAGAAAAGAGTACTAACTCCTAAAGAAATGGCTGAATACTTTCAGAATTTAGTCAGCAATTACCCAATAATTTCAATTGAAGACGGCATGGATGAAGAAGATTGGGATGGATGGAGAGAACTTACTGAAAGGATTGGAGACAAGGTCCAACTCGTTGGCGACGACCTTTTCGTAACAAATACCCGACGGTTACAGATGGGAATTGATAGAGGAACAGCTAATTCAATATTAATAAAGGTTAATCAAGTCGGAAGCTTAACGGAAACACTCGAAACGGTTGATCTAGCAGGAAGGCATGGATACACATCAGTTATGTCTCATAGGTCTGGAGATACTGAAGATACAACTATTGCTGACTTAGCCGTAGCAACTAATTGCGGTCAAATAAAAACTGGCGCGCCATCTCGTAGCGAAAGAGTTGCTAAATATAATCAACTAATTCGAATAGAAGAAGAACTTGGGGATGCCGCAGCTTTTCGCGGAATCAAAGCATTGAAAGGCAGATGATATGACTGTCTTACAGCGAGAAATAAACCAAGAGTCAATAGCAGCTGAAAGAACCCGAAAAATAACGCTAGGTGTTTTAGTAGTTCTAGCAACCTTTCTTATTTTGTGGTGGAGTTTTGACTCATTCCAGCTCTGGAACGAGCAAGGGAAAGAACTCTCAATAAAAGAAAGTGAACTAGTAGAAATAGGAAATGAATTTGTAATCCTTGAGCAAAGACAACAAGAGTTATATTTGCCAACTGAAATAGAATGGCTTGCAAGACAGAATTTTGGCTTAATTCGACCTGGAGAAGAAGCTTTTGCTGTTCCGCCACCTGCACCCGCACCAGTTAGGCTTCCCTCAGTTTGGCCTTTCACACACTTAGCTGAAGCAATCGGAGGTTAAGTGCAAAATCCAATTGAAGCCATGAATTTAACGCGTACTTTTGGGGACTTGATAGCGGTAGATGGAATTAGCTTAGCTGTTTCGAAAGGGGAGGTTTTTGGTTTCCTAGGGCCAAATGGAGCTGGGAAATCTACCGCCGTTCGTATGTTGACTACCCTTTTAAAGCCAACGAGTGGCGAGGCTTGGGTTGCTGGCCACAATGTAGTGAGTAATGCGGGTGATGTCAGAGAAAAAATTGGAGTTGCATTACAAGATGCTGCAATCGATCCTCTGATGACCGGGAACGAATTACTTAGACTCCAGTCAGTTCTCCATGGCATCCCCAAACGAAAAGCACGTATAAGGTGTGGCGAGCTTCTTGAACGCGTCGGATTGACAGCAGCTGGAGATCGAAGAGTCGGCACTTATTCCGGGGGCATGCGGAGAAGACTGGATCTTGCATTGTCGTTAGTTCACGAACCCGAAGTTCTATTTCTTGATGAGCCGACAACAGGCTTAGACCCAACCAGCAGATTAGCGCTATGGGAAGAGGTCCGAAACCTAAACCAAGAAATTGGTACAACAGTCTTTCTAACAACTCAATATCTAGAAGAAGCAGATCAATTAGCTCAAAGAATAGCGATTATCGATGAAGGTAAGATTGTTCGTGAGGGAACCCCGACCATGCTCAAAACACAAGTAGGTGCCCCAACTTTGCGCGTAGACGTCTGGGATAAAGATTTAAGATCCGCCAAGGAAATAATGCTGCAATTTGGTGATGAACGGCCTGCTCGAAAAGGAAGGATCGCAATTGGTCTCAACGCAGGTACAAGAGGAATTACAGTTGTTTTGAAAGCACTTGAAGATCAATCAATTGAGGTTCAGCACGTTGAGTTAGACGAGCCAAGTTTAGATGATGTGTTTGCAGATGCTACCGGCCGTCGTCTTGAAGGTGGCGAGAGTACGGATTAACTGTTAATGAAATCAAAAAATTTACTAACCCAAACATTACAACTTTCACATCGAAGCGTCCTCGGGATGATTAGGCAACCGCAATCATGGGCACCAAGTCTTTTTTTCCCTTTACTCCTAGCAGCTGTGTACTCCTCTCAATTCAGTAAAGCCGTGAATCTTCCAGATTTCCCGTATGCCGATATCAGCTTTTTGGATTTTATTTTGCCAGCATGTGTAATCCAAGGAGTTCTGTTCGGGTCAACAAATAGTGCTACGGACTTGGCAGGTGACATAGAAAATTCGTTTATGGATCGATTATTATCATCGCCGGTATCAAGACCGTCAATATTGATAGCTCGACTGGCAAGTGCCTTTGCTTATGGTCTAGTGCAAGCAACAATACTCATTTCGATCTTTTTCCTTTTCGGAGCAAACCTTGCTGGAGGTTTAGTAAGTGCAATTGCGTTAATGTTTATCACCTCCTACCTGGCCATGGCCGTTGGTAGTTTCTTAATAGCAGTTGCGTTAAAAACTGGATCACAAGAAGTAGTAAATTCTCTTTTCCCGTTGATGTTTGTTTTTATTTTTGTGAGCTCAGCATTTTTCCCAGTTGAGTTAATGGATGGTTGGTATGGTGCAATTGCGAAATGGAACCCGCTTACATGGGTAATAGATTGGACGCGAGCTTTAACAGTTGAAGGCTTTTCATGGTCAAACCTTGCCAAAGCGGTCGGAATAGTCTCTCTAATTGCAACTGCTGGTGTTACTACAGCGACTTCGCAACTCAAAAGACGGTTGGCTGCAGCATCATGACGACTACTGAATACGTTAAAGGCCATTCATTTCTTGTAAGTAAGGCCTTCGTTGCGCGTGGCCTAATGCGCATGAGGAGATTACCTTCACTAATGCTCCCGACAATAATTATGCCGATTTTTTTCGTCGTCGCGTTTAGTGGTTCTTTCGCTTCGGTTGTCCAACTAGAGGGTTATGGAACTGACAAGGCAGTAAATTGGATGACAGCATGGGCTGTTCTCCAAGGCGCAGCATTCTCAGGCATGGGAGGAGGAGGGTTAACAGCAACTGACCTTGAAAATGGTTTTTTTGACAGGCTTAGAATATCTCCCGTAAATCCGTATGTCCTAATGGCAGGTCTCGTAGGTTATTCAATTTGCAGATCAGTGATCCCAACTACAGCAGTTCTTCTAGTTGCTTTTGCTTTCTTGGGAGCAGAAATGCCAGGTGGTCTAATTGGATTTGTCATGGTCTACATATCTGCAATTGGCCTTGCTGCGATAATGGCTTTTTTTGTGCTTGGTATTGTTTTCATTTTTAAATCCATAAAATCTCTGGCCATAGCCCAAATCGTCATGTTCAGTACAATGTTTTTATCGGTTGGGCAAGCTCCATTAGAAGCAATAGAGGGTTGGCTAAACGGAATTGCGAGATTCAATCCTATTTCTCATGTGATCAGAATGTGTCGACAGGGTTTCCTTGGTGAGGTAACGTGGAAGCAAACCCAGTCTGGATTGGTAGCTATGCTGCTTTTGATAATAGGTACAGCTATTTGGGCTAGGATCTGCTACCGAAAAGTTGATATATAAATTGAGTTAGTGTTTGACCCTTCAGATGTACTAGATTCCTTTTTAGAGAAAAGGGGAAGTAAGTGGAAGTAAGTTTGAGCATAAATGGTGTCAAGCAAACACATGATGTTGAACCGCGAACTCTTTTGGTTCAATACATTCGAGAATCCGCAAATTTGACCGGAACAAACATCGGATGCGATACATCATCATGTGGAGCATGCACCGTTCATTTAAACGGCGAGTCAATTAAATCCTGTACAGTCCTTGCGGCGCAGGTTGACGGGATGGAAGTAAAGACAATAGAGGGCCTTGCTGAACCGGATGGTCAACTTCATCCAATGCAGCAAGCATTTCATGAATGCCACGCACTTCAGTGCGGTTATTGCACACCAGGAATGGTCATGGCTTGTGTTTCCCTTGTGGAAGAAAATGATTCACTGACAGAAACAGAAGTCAGAGAAGGTTTAGAAGGTAATCTTTGTCGCTGCACCGGTTATCACAATATCGTCAAAGCAGTTCTTCAGGTAAGCGAGGCGTAGGATGATCCCAGCAAATTTTGAATATGTAAGAGTCGATTCTGTTGATGCAGCACTAGAAGTTCTTGGCGAGCAAGGTGACGAAGCTAAATTAATTGCTGGTGGGCATTCGCTTCTTCCACTGATGAAATTTAGGCTCGCTGCTCCAGCGTATTTAGTTGATATAAATCGACTTGAAGAATTAAAATATGTCAAAGAACATGATGGGTATCTCCAAATCGGAGCATTAACCCGTCATTGTGATATTGAGAATAACCCACTAATTAGAGCTAACGCTGGTCTTCTAGCAGAAGCTACTCATAACGTAGGGGACCCACAGGTGCGGCACCGAGGGACGATCGGCGGGGCAATAGCTCATGGCGATCCCGCATCGGATATTCCTTCTGCACTACTTGCTTTGCGAGCAACTGTCATTGTCTCTGGACGGAATGGGACAAGAGAGATCCCTATAGATGATTTTTTTACAGGATTTCTTGAAACTGATCTCAACGAGACTGAGATGTTAACTGAAATTAGAGTACCCAGCGTTCCAGACGCTAAATGGTCATTTCAGAAATTTAATCGAAGAGCTCAAGACTGGGCAATCGTAGGAGCTTCAGTCTTAATAAATGGTTCTACTGCTGGAGTTTCGTTAGTCAATATGCATTCAACCCCATTTCGATCTACCGCTGTTGAAGAAGCAATTGCAAACGGTGCAAATGCTCAAGATGCTGCTGAACTAGCAGCAGAAGAGACAGAGCCAACATCTGATATTAATGCTTCTGTCGAGTACAGAGAGCACCTTGCGCGAGTTCTCGTCAAGCGTGGTCTACAAGAAGCCGGATTGTAAAAAACAAAGAATTCAAAAAATGAACTATTTGCTTGTATTGAGGCCCAAGAGATCCCTGTAGATTAGGAAGCATGGACTTATCTAGACCTAAAGATATTGAAGAGGTACAACAGGGACTTGAATCTTGTGGTTATTTTGCCTCCGATGGTCTTGCCTCAGCAATTTTCCTAAGTTTGACTCTCCAGCGTCCTTTGTTTCTTGAAGGTGATCCTGGTGTGGGAAAAACGGAAGTAGCAAAAGTTCTATCTGACTGGATACAAACTGATTTAATACGACTTCAGTGCTATGAAGGTCTTGACGTATCTCAAGCTATGTATGAGTGGGACTACTCACGTCAACTTCTACATCTACGAACATCAGAAGCTACCGGAAGAGCTGCGGAAGTTGACGAAAAGACCCTTGAAGACGAGCTATACGGTGAGCGATTCCTTATTCGGAGGCCCTTACTGAAAGCAATAGATCATAAAAAAGAGCTACCTCCAGTGCTCTTGATAGATGAGATTGATAGAGCTGATGACGAATTTGAGGCTTTCTTACTTGAATTGCTTTCTGACTACTCCGTAACTATTCCAGAAATAGGAAACTTCGTTGCTCCTATCCCGCCAATAGTTATTGTTACTTCAAACCGAACCAGAGATGTCCATGATGCTTTAAAAAGGAGATGTCTTTATCACTGGGTACAACATCCAGGCTATGACCGTGAAATACAGATACTAAAAGCCAAGGCTCCTGAGGTAGCTCCTCTCCTTGTAAGGCAAATAGCAGCAGTAGTAGAACAGATTCGAGACATGAGTTTGTATAAACCACCTGGAGTATCTGAAAGTATAGATTGGGCGATGGCACTTGAACGTCTGGGTAGTAGAGAACTTACTGAGGAAGCAGTGATTTCTTCGATAGGTGCACTCCTCAAATATCGCGAAGACCAGGAAAAAGTTAACAACGAAAATTTAGACCAAGTTTTACATAATGCCTATGCACGTGCCGGCTGACGTTCACACACTGTCTAGAACCCCCGAGGTACTCGCTCAGAGCTTCGTTACTTATTTACGGGTTATGGGAATAAACGTTCCTATTGCATCAACAATTACCTATCACAAGGCTTTGAGTGTGATCGGTGTGCATGAACGTAGAAATGTCTATTGGGCAGGTAGAAGTACTTTATTGTCGCAACCAAATGACATACCACTATACGATGAGGCCTTTGACTCATTTTGGGAAGGGTCTATTCAAGTGGACATAAAAGATCCTTTTCAAAAGGACGAGACGCTAGCAGCGGCAGATATTGACCTTGATAGCACTGAGAAGGATGAGAAGAACAACAACAATGAAAACATTAGCCCTTTGAAATATTCGCACTCGGAAATCCTCATAGATAAGGATTTCGCGCTTTACTCTGAGGAAGAACTTAGAGAAGCCTACGAGCTTATGAAATCTATTAATTTGATAGGCGGAAGAAGTCAATCAAGAAGGAAAGTCGCATCACTAAAACAAACTCAATTTCCAGATTTGAAAACTATGATCAGGTCCTCGTTTAGGACTGACGGTGAACCTGTAAAGCGTTACTTCATTAAGCAAGGCGAAAAGAAACGAAAAATCGTTTTTCTGTTAGATGTCTCAGGGTCAATGGAAATCTATTCACGAGCACTCTTACGGTTTATCCAGGCAGTAATAGTGGGAAGAACCAAAGTAGAGGCTTTTACATTGGGGACTCGTCTCACGAGAGTTACTAGAGAGCTTTCTAATAAAGATCTTGACGTAGCGCTAGGAGATGCCTCAAAATCTGTTGCTGACTGGTCAGGAGGAACTCGACTTGGTGAATCTTTGCAAGAATTTATTAATGACTGGGGTCAACGAGGCATGGGTAGAGGCTCAACAATAGTTATTCTTTCGGATGGTTGGGACCGCGGAGATGCTGACATAATGGCCGAGCAGATGGGAAGATTAAGTAGAATTTCCCACCAAGTTGTCTGGATGAACCCATTAAAAGCTTCACCTGGTTACGAGCCACTAGCACAAGGCATGGCAGCGGCATTACCCTTTGTAGACAAATTTATTGAAGGGCATAGTTTAGAGTCCTTAAGTGAACTAGCAGAATTATTAACAGAATAAGGAGAGTTATGAGAGAAATTCTTGAAGACTTAGAGAAATGGCAAAAGCAAGGCAAAAAAATTGCTATAGCACGCGTAATTTCTGTAGAAGGTTCTGGCCCACGAGATGCAGGGGCATCGATGGCTGTGAACGAAGAAGGGAAAGTATCGGGATCAGTTTCTGGTGGGTGCGTTGAAGGCGCAGTTGTCACTGAAGCACTAGAAATCATTAAATCTGGAGAGAGAAAAATAGTTTCTTTTGGATACAGCGATGATGAGGCTTTCGCTGTTGGGCTTACATGCGGTGGAACGATAAATCTGTATATAGAACCCTTCGATTGGTAACGAAAGTGTCTGACCTATTTAACCAATTTAGAACTGATGTAGAGCAAGGGCAGCCTGTAGCGCTCGCAACAATAATCACTGGAGAAGGTCAGGGGAGTAAGATGCTCCTTCTCGCAGATGGCTCGACAATGGGATCTTTAGGTAACGAAACACTTAATCGAGTCCTATCTAGAGATATGGCAGGTGAACTAGCTGCAGGAAGGACTAGCATAAGGCATTACGGCCTTTTGGGGGAGGCAAGAGAAGAAGCATTATCAATATTTATTGAAAGTTTCGCACCTCCACCTCAAATGTTTATTTTTGGGGCAGTCGATTTCACAGCAGCACTTGTGAAGATCGCAAAGGTTTTAGGCTATAAAGTAGTTGTTTGCGATGCTCGATCAGTTTTTGCTACTAAAGAACGCTTCCCAAAAGCTGATACTGTGGAAAATGCTTGGCCTGACGAATTGCTCAAAAAACATGGGGAAACTTTAGGTCCAAGAGACGCAGTATGTGTTCTCACTCATGACAACAAATTCGATGTACCAGCTATCACTGCAGCTTTAAAAACAAGAGTTGGATACATAGGCGTTATGGGGAGCAGGAGAACACATCAGAATCGGATGGAACGTTTAATTGAAGCAGGAATACAAGATGATGATTTTAAACGAATTATGTCTCCGATCGGCCTTGACCTTGGTGCGCGAACTCCAGAAGAAACAGCGATTTCAATATGTGGCGAAATCATAGCGATGAGAACTGGCAGAGAAGCACCGCATCTCAAGTTAGGTAGCGGGCCGATACACGGCGATTACTAAAAGATTTACCTCAATAGGCATGTCCTGTCATGCGCCTATCTAGAATAAGATAGTGGACGAAGAAAATGTATACAAGCCTGTTGTGGACGACCGAACGGCTGCAATCATTCTTGCCGCTGGTAAAGGGGAACGTTACTCAGGTCAAACTCATAAGCTACTGGCAGACTTTCGAGGGAAGCCCGTCCTTCAATGGGTAATTGATAATGTTATTGAAGCCGACTTTACTGATATTTATCTAGTTTCAGGAGCTATTAACCTCTTTGAAGAAAGCACTCTCAATCTCTCTTCAGAAAAAATTACTGTCGTGCAAAACCATAACTTTGAACAAGGTCAAGTGACTTCATTGAGAAGCGCCATCGCAGTTGCAAGCCACGATGGCTATTCATCAATCACTGTGGGGTTAGGAGATATGCCCCTTGTTCCGAGTAGTGCTTGGAAGGCGGTGACAGAAGCGGAGGGGCAACTAGTTACAGCAACATTTACTGGAAGCCGGCGACCGCCTGTAAAGATACAAAACGAATTATGGTCTCTTATCCCGATTTCTGGTGACGAAGGTGCACGATCTCTTCTTCGGCTGCGGCCAGACTTACTCAATGAGGTAGTATGCGAAGGAAGTCCAGTAGATATTGATACAAGGAGTGATCTAGAACGATGGAGCTAAGTAATGAAATTGAAGTTAATGCACCAATAGAAGAGGTCTGGAATGCCTTTAATACGCCTGAAAGGATAGCTCCGTGTTTGCCAGGCGCAGAACTCCAAGAAGTTGAAGGTGACAATTTCAAAGGAGCAGTAAAAATAAAAGTTGGCCCTATCACAGCACAATACAAAGGAATTGCAACTTACCAAGAGAAAGATGAAAGTTCCAAAAGAGTCGTGATCAAAGGTGATGGCCGAGACACTCGTGGAGCGGGTAATGCTAGCGCACTAATCACTGCTCAACTTTCTGAAGTCTCATCGAATGTCACTAACGTCAAAGTACTTACTGAGTTAACTATCACTGGCAAAGTCGCTCAATTTGGCCGAGGGGCAATTAGCGATGTGAGCGGTAAATTAATGACACAATTCGCGAACAACCTTGAGGAAATCCTTGATACAGAAGGCAACGAGAATCCTGCCCCATCAGAAGATGGCGAAGATGAGAAGAATTCCGAAACTGAACTGAACCTGTTAAAAATTGTTGCTCTACCAGTTCTAAAACGATTTGGAGCCCCCCTAGCATTTCTCGCAGTGGCCATATTTATGGTTATCAGGTATGTCATTCTTTGAACAGAGTTAATCCGATGGATGAACACAATAAAGAAGAAATCCTTGTAGTTGAGGAATTACTGGGTAGGCGACCGCAAGGCAAATTTGAAATCGCAGTGAGAAGGAGTGATGGCACTCCACGAGTCATTAAGAATGCACCTTTTCTTGATGACGGAACGCCTATGCCGACCCTCTATTGGTTGATAGATCCAGTAGATAAATTACGTATTAGTAGACTTGAATCCAATGGAGCAATCCCAATTGCCGAAGCAGAAATAGGTCTCGGTAAAATAGATTCAGCTCATGAAAGATATAAAAAAGAAAGAAATAAAATGATTCCAGACTCGCACTCTGGCCCTGCCCCTACGGGTGGAGTCGGTGGAACACGAGTCGGAGTCAAATGCCTTCACGCCCATTATGCATGGTTTCTAGCTGGAGGAGATGACCCAGTTGGGATCTGGACTGAGCAAAAATTAATAGCGGAAGACCTAAAAGAATAATATGGATTCAATTATCGCAGCCATTGATTGTGGAACTAATAGCACGCGTTTGCTGATAGCAAAAAAGAACGACAATCATGAATACCAAACGATCACCCGACAAACACAGATAACTCGCCTTGGCGAGGGTGTTGATTCACAACATAGTCTTCTTCCGTCAGCTATTGACCGCACTTTAGTTACTCTATTTGGGTACAAAGAAGAACTATCTAAACATGACGTATCCCAAGTACGCGTAGTTGCAACATCTGCAGTTAGAGATGCAGACAATGGGCAAGTATTTCTAGATGCAGCAGAAGACATAATCGGAAAAAAAACTGAGTGTCTAAGCGGCCTTGAAGAGGCAAAACTTTCTTTTCAGGGAGCTACATCCGAACTCAACAAATCTAAAGCACCTTTTCTTGTGATAGATATCGGAGGTGGATCGACCGAATTCGCTTTTGGGCAAGAGGAATGCGAATCTTTCCTTTCGACAGACGTTGGCTGCGTGCGCTTGACTGAGCGTTTTATTCAGAACGATCCGCCTCTTCCGGAGGAACTTTCCGCTGCGCTCTCACTCATAGATTTACATTTAGATGATGTTCTAATGGAAATACCGTCATTGAATCAAGCCACGACAATAATAGGTGTAGCGGGAACTGTAATTACAACTTCGATGATTGAACAGGGCCTAGATTCGTATTCCTATAACAAAGTTCATGGCCATCGCATGTCTAAAGAATCAATTGAAGAAGTTTTTAGGCTATTAGTCACAGATGATAGAAATGGCCGTTTATCTAACCCGGGGATGGAAAAAGGACGAGTAGATGTAATTGTTGGAGGGTTATGTATACTCGTGCAAGTTATGCGTAAGTTCAACTTCGAAGAAATACTTGTTTCTGAAAAAGACATTCTTGATGGTTTAACGCTCAGTCTTTAAACACAACATTTAAGCTCGCGAGTCGCAGTTCTAAAGCAAAGACGACTAGGGTCTCAAACTAAGAATAAGTGACCACACTGGAAGTATAAAAAGCTAATGAGGCAATCTCGTTTCCGACCGCAACTAACACCTATAAGTGATGTTTTGAAAGGTAGACGCATAGAGTTGCGACCTCTTCAATCAGATGACTTTAAGCAATGGTCAGAAGTGAGAAACGCTAACGTGGATTGGTTAACCCAATGGGAACCAACTCGACCAGCGGGAACTCCAGATGTCATTAACGATAAGAATGCCTTCTCAACCCGATGCAATGCAAGAGACAGAGAACGACATTTGGGTTCGGGTTATGGGTTTGGAATTTTCGTAGACGAAGAATTTAGCGGCGAAATAAATATTTCATCTATTCAAAGAGGACCATTCCAGAATTGTTATGTCGGTTATTGGATAGATAATCGAAAAGCTGGGAGAGGTTATACTCCAGAATCGCTTGTTCTTCTGTTACGTTTTGCGTTTGAAGAGTTAAATCTTCATAGAGTTCAGGTAGCTATAATCCCACGTAACGCTTCAAGTCGTCGAGTGGTTGAAAAACTTGAACTACGGAACGAAGGAATAGCTCAAAAATATCTAGAAATTAACGGTATGTGGGAAGACCACATACGATTTGCAATGACCTCCGAAGAATGGGGCCAACGCTCATTATCATTGCTTGCCGAGTGGGTAGATTAATTACTTTGATCTAATTTTTTCTTGTAATGCTTTCACCAGGTGCTTAAACTCCTCCGATTCCATTGAAAGAACTTGTGGCCCAACTTCATGCCGAACAGCATCTGACGAGGTATCAATTGATGGCAGTCCTTGAAAAGCAGATTTGGTAGCTTCTGTAAGGTCTTTAGGATAGGAAGAGGCTTTGGAAGCGATTTCCATTGCATCGTGAAGTAGAGAGTCATCAGATGACACTTTCCAAGCTAATCCGTATTTCTCGGCTTGGTAACAATCCAAAACCTCACCGAAGAGAACCATAGCTCGCATAACTTGGTCATTAGTGCGGGATCTAAGACGCCAAGTATGTCCACCACCGGGATGTATGCCAATCGCAAGAAAACGGCTATCAAATCGAGACGATTCAGCAGCAAGGACAATATCACAAGCTAATGCCATGTTCATTCCAGCCCCTACAGCTGCTCCGTTCACTGCAGCAACAGTAGGTAGACTTGAGTCGGCTATTCTCAGAAATCCTCTATAGATATCCTGAATATTTTCCCGTTCGCGTGCAGCCAAAAGGTCAGCAAGGTCGGCGCCAGCACAAAAGGCTTTCCCAGATCCAGTTAATATCAGAGCACCAACACCAGCATCAGATTCTAAAGTATCCAATGTCGCGCAAATCTCATCGTTCATTTTTAAATTGATAGCGTTGCGCTTTTGAGGGTCATTGAGCGTAAGCGTGGCGACTCTATCGGTAATCTCAACTTGAATAAAATCCATGTGTTCACTTTCTTTACAAGGTATATGTCTTATGCTCCATCGTAGCGTTTTCTTAAATGGCAGACGATATTAGGCAGTTGTCTTAAATCTATATATCCTCTTCAGAGCACCAGGAGCATCTTTCCCAAGAGCAAAGCTCAGGTTCCCGGTTCTGATACAGAATCTCAATCATTTTTGTCATTCCATCCACGACGCGATTCAAAGACGCCTCTAATACCTGTTCCGATATTACTTCTGGTGAGAATTCGGCACGGTCAAGGTAATAAGTCGCTACTAGTCTAGGGGGAACTCCAATTCGGATTGTTTCTAACAATGCATAGAACCTAACATCTTCCCTGTGTGCAGGATAAAAGTTTCCGGTCTTAAAATCTACGATAACTTTGCCAGCTGTACTCCCTAAAGGCCTTCCCAAAGAAAGATCTACTTTTCCTGAAAGAATGATATTTCCATTAGCTAGGTCAACTCGAACTGGAGCTTCAAGCATAGGTCTCCATTGTTTTTCCAACGGCGGCCATGTCTCAAGGAAGGAAGCAACACGATTATTGACATCACCGCGAAGCTGAGCTACATCTCCCTCAGAAAGATTCCTTAGCCATTTCCCTAACCCATCGCTACCTTCTTTAGACCTGTCAATAGCTTCGTCAACTAGAGTTAATGGATCAACTCTAGGCTGATTCCAAAAAGCTGAAAGCTCAATTGCTTTATGGGAAATCGTTCCTCTAGCGGTAGGGACACTCCATTCAAATTGCTCTTCACGATCTGATAAAAACTGCTTCTCACAGCGCATAACCTGATTTAGGTGGTATTTGCTAATGTATAGAGTTTCATTTGGGGGAATAGATGAAGATAGTTCTCTTCCCTTCTCATCAAGATTACTTTTAAGGAACTCTTGCAAATCATCATCGAATTGTGGTCGGTCCTCAAGTCTTGAACCAAGTTGCTGAAGAACATTCAGTTGAGACGGATTAAGATCTGTTTGGTTCTCCACAATCCTAATCTAGCTCTATCTACTGCAATGAGTTAGCTTTATCTCAAGCTACTAAAATGTCACAGGCATTATCCATAATTGTTTTATGGCGGAATCGTATTCAATAAAATTTGTGAAAGTTGTCAGAACACTTGAACGGATAGCAAACCAAAGGGGATTTAATGTTCCCACCTTTCGGTCCCCCCCTCCAACAGCAAAGTTCCAAAGGACAGTGAAAAAACAGCCAGACAAAAAGTTAATAATCTCAATCGTTGTAAGAGAGAGACCTTGGCTTGCTGTATTGGCAGACATCATCGAAGGATTCGTATTGGCAAACAAGCCATCTAATAGAGAATCTGAATTGAGGGATCTACTTTGGGATTCAATTTCTAGTAATGGTTTTGAAGCTACTGAGCACAAATTGCCAACATATGAAGAAGATTTTGTTTCACCTGCCGCCTGACTACAGAATGAAGCCTCCGTCAACCGCAATTTCAGATCCGGTTAAGTAACTCGAAGCTTCGCTTAATAAGAACATAACTACTTCAGAAACTTCTTCAGGTTCACCCACGCGTTTCATAGGAGTTTTTCTAGTAAGCATTGAGACATCGTCCGCCCCTAAATTGTTTGACATATCCGTAGAAATAGCACCAGGGTGAACGCTGTTGCAACGTACATTAAATTCTGCCAACTGTAATGCAATCGCTTTAGTCATTCCCGTCACAGCAAATTTGCTAGCTACATATCCAATGTTTCGCTGACCTTTTAGTCCAGCAGCTGAAGATATATTTACAATACTTCCATTTTTTTGATCTCTCATTATGGGAGCTACGGATTCTATCCCTAGATAAGTTCCGAGCTGATTTACTCGCACCATCGCTTCAAAAGCTTCCTGAGAGTCATCAAAAAGTGTTTTCTGAATAAAAATCCCTGCATTGTTAACCAGCCCGTCAATCCGGCCAAATTTTTCAACAGTTGAGTTAATTACTTCTGCCCAGTTTTTTTTGTCTGATACGTCAAGATGGAAATAGTCGCTACCGATTGATTCTGCTACTTCTAGCCCTTGTTCGTCCAGCACATCTGTAACTATTACTGTAGCACCACGTTCAGCAGCCATTTTGGCTTCTGCAGCTCCCATACCCTTTGCTGCACCTGTAATAAGCACTACCTTTTCTTGAAGACCCTGCATAGCTTCCTTTCCGTTAAAGCGATTAGATCATATCTGTAGAAGAAGTCAAAATCTTTCTCAGTAGAATTGTCAGTCTGGTGTCACTAAAGAAAGAATGCTTCTATAGTGTGAATGAATGATTGGCCCGAGTGGCGGAATAGGCAGACGCAGGGGGCTTAAACCCCCCGGCTCCGAACAGGGGCATGTGGGTTCAAGTCCCACCTCGGGCACATAAGCTATGATTTTGAAAGTTCTTAAAAAGACAACAAGGGGGAACCGGTGTTTGATTGCATAGTAAAGGGAGGAACTTTAGCAGATGGACTAGGCAATAAACCTGAAACTGGAGATGTTGCCATCAAAGACGGTCGTATCGCAGAAGTTGGGGGTCGAATAAACGGTCTTGCCAAAAGAGTGATTGATGCCGATGGTGCTCTTGTGACACCAGGTTGGATAGATCTTCATACTCACTACGACGGTCAAGTCAGTTGGGATAGCGAAATGGCTCCTTCTTCACATAACGGAGTGACGACAGTTGTCATGGGAAATTGTGGTGTTGGTTTTGCTCCAGTACTGGAGGGTCAAGAAAAAGAACTCATTGAACTTATGGAGGGTGTAGAAGATATTCCTGGGTCAGCACTTCATGAGGGTATGGAATGGGGCAAATGGGAAACTTTTCCTGAATACCTTGATTATCTTGAAACTCGCGAGTTCTCTCTAGATGTTGGAGCTCAAATTGCACACGGTTCACTTCGGTACTACGCAATGGGCGAGCGTGGAAGATTGAATCAAGATGCCACTGAGGATGATCTATCCTTGATGGGGAAGTTAGTTACCGAAGCTCTAGATGCTGGTGCAGTAGGGTTCAGCACATCTCGGATAATTGGCCATCGATCTCTTTGGGGTGAACCTGTTCCAGGAACATTCGCTCCTCACCAAGAAGTCCTTGCAATCGCCGAAGCAATGAAAAAATCATCTAAAGGTGTTTTTCAGATGATCCCAGCAGGAACGGTAGGGAAACTCGAAAGCCTAGGAGGTGAAAAGGCTACGCAACAAGAAGAACATGATCTAATGGTCCAAGTATCAATGCAGAGCGGACGACCAGTCACTTTCACTCTCGTTCAATCACCCGATTATGATCCTGAAACATGGCGCGAAATCCTAGAACTCACCGAAATTGCTAATGATAAAGGGGCAAAGATTTACCCACAAGTTTCATCACG
>JACERY010000003.1 GCA_013912105.1 Acidimicrobiales bacterium
ACTGAAAAGAATTCTAAATATTGGGCGATGGTATTATTTGCGCTATTAACTCGATCAGACCTAGGGCTATTGATAGCTGGATTGGGTTTCCTTTGGATCCTAGAAGGACGAAAGAAACTTGGCTACCAGACTCTTGCCTTAGGCTTCTCATGGTCAACAATCTTTATTCTTGGTGTACAGCCTCTCTATAAAGGAGGAGTATTTCCGCATGTTGGAGCGTTTTCTGACTATGGATCCGGAAACCCGTTTTCTGTTCTGTGGGGAATGATTATCAATCCCTTGACATTTATCGCTGAACTTTATTCAGAAGCTAATTTTGATTCAGCGGTAGCCTTGTTGGCGCCAGTGCTCTTTCTCCCAATGGTGGCTCCAAGATACCTTTTGCCTTGTTTGCCACTTTTTGCCCTCTACTTGACCGCAGATGTTCCAACAGGAGAATTTGCGGAAGCAGGACAACGGGTTCCCGTAATAGTGTGCATGTTTGTCGCATTAATCTTTGCTGTAAGGAAAACTGGCCGAGTAATTGTTCAAAGAGTGAATGTAGATCGTACTGTTCTCGGCGCTCTTCTTATAACTGCAGCAGTATTTTTCACAGCAAACTCGCCATCATCATTTTATGAAGACCCTTGGGCCTGGGGAAGGCGCCAGCCAGTAGATGTCGCAAGACTAGAAATTGCTGAATTAATTCCAGATGATGCAGTCGTAAGATCCTCCCCTAAGCTCTTACCTCTCCTTACGGAAAGAGTTGCTTTATGGGAATTTTCTCTTCCCGAACAATACGATGACCGACTAGGTAGCGAAGCAGTAAGAAACGTGAATTGGTTTATATTTGATAGGAGCGAGATTCCTATCGGATGGACAGGTGTAGATATTCTCGATTTCCAAGCTGATCTGAAAATAAGTCAGCGTTTCGTTCAAGTGTACGAAAGTGCTGGGGTCGAAGTTTATGTAACGCCCCAAGAAGCATTATCTCTAGGTTTAGAAGCAATCAAGTAAATGAATTGACGACTTGTTCGTAATTCATTGCATCTAAAAACTTCCTAAGAAGTTTGGCGTTAGTTGATAGTTCTTGTTGGTCCACAATTTCAGGGTTTGCTGTAAATTCTAAATCTTTCATTGTCCAGATAGGTAGCACATGGAGATGGGTATGCGGTACTTCAAATCCCGCTATCATCTGGCCGATCCTTAAGGGTTGCCAAACTTGCATCTGTGCTTTACCAATTATCGAAGCAACAAAAAATAAATGTTTATTTGTATCAGTCGGTAAATCCAACCAATGGTCTGTTTCTTCAATCGGTACAACTAAAGTGTGGCCTGCGGTTAAGGGATTTATTGATAAGAATGCTACGCATAATTCATCTCTCCAAATCGCATGGCTGGGTAGTTCACCTTTGATGATAGATGTAAAAACAGATGGCATAAGTAATTCTTTCTAAAGTAGTAAACATAAGCGTATGCTAACTACATGAATGATTCTGGTATTTCTGTGGATAGATGGAGAGATAATTACGCTACTGTTCCTAATCTCATCTCGGTTCTTCGTCTATGTGCTGTGCCAGTGTTTGTTTGGCTTCTGCTTTCTAAAGATAATGCATTAGGTGCAGCAATTTTGCTCAGCATATTGGGAGCGACTGATTGGATAGACGGGTGGGTCGCAAGACGGTTTGATCAGGTGTCTGAACTCGGAAAAATATTAGATCCGACGGCTGACCGTATTATGTTCTTAGTAGCAGTATTCTCTATGCTTATTGATGGTTCTGTTCCTATTTGGTTCGGAATTCTTACATTATTTCGTGAGGGAGTAGTTGCAATAGCTGCTTTAATTCTAGGTGGATTAGGTGCTCGAGCGCTAACAGTTACTTGGGTAGGGAAAACGAGTAGTTTCGGACTGATGTTTGCTTTTCCGTTATTCCTATTTGCAGAAGCTACTCAAGGAAATCAATCTAATGTTTATGAGCTCTTAGCTTATGTGATTGGTATTCCATCTCTTGTATTGCATTTTATAGCAGCTTTTGGCTATATTCCTCTAGCAAAAAATGCATTACAGGAACACCGGCAGCAGATGCTCTAAAGGTATAGCGCTAACTAGCTCTAATGATGTAGAGTCTGAATATGAACGTTCCTGAAAATCTTATGTATACCAACGACCATGAATGGATTCTCTTGGACGGAAGTAAAGGAAAAATAGGAATTACTGATTACGCTCAAGATGCCTTAGGTGATGTCGTTTTTGTTGATACGCCTTCTCTTGGAGAGTTAGTTGCGAGCGGCCAGACTGTATCTGAGGTAGAATCTACAAAATCAGTTTCTGATATTTACGCTCCTCTGGCGGGAAAAATTATCGAAATAAACGCCGAACTAGACGATTCTCCAGAACTTTTAAATGATGACCCATACGGTGATGGATGGATATTCGTGATTGAGTTTAACGATGCGACGGCAGTTCAGGATCTATTGAGTCCACAAAAGTATCGAGAATTGATAGAAGGGTAATCATGGACAATGACATTGAGGAGGAAGAACCAACAGAAACGTTGATAGTTGACGAGATCTCAAAGGCGCAAACTGAGTCGGATATGGGTTCGGCTGGTTTTGTAGCTACCGATGGTCCTATCGCAGGGGCTAAATATATTCTTTCAAATGGCATTTCTTCGTTGGGAAGGCATCCTAATAGTGACCTATTTTTTAATGACATCACCGTTTCAAGGAGACACGCCGAAATTGAGTTAACTAGCAATATTGCTCGTGTTAGTGATGTTGGCTCGCTAAATGGTACTTACCTAAACCGAAGGCAAATAGAAAATCAGGAGAGACTTGTGCCGGGGGATGTTTTGCAAATTGGTAAGTTCCGACTGGTTTATTTCCAAGAAAGCAACTAGTGGAATCCTCGGCTTATTATTCAATTGGTCGAGTTGTGGATACTCTAAAAGATGAATTTCCGGATATTTCTATTTCAAAATTACGATATCTAGAAAGTAAAGGACTTATAACTCCGGAACGTTCATCTTCTGGTTACCGAAAGTATGGGGATAAAGATGTAAACCAGCTACGTTGGGTTTTAAAAATGCAGAGAGAACATTTCCTGCCTTTAACAGTGATTCGAGAGCGCTTGGGAAATGCTAATCAGAAAAGTGAGTCCGCTTCTCTCCAATTACCGCAGATAAATCCTGCAAACCCACCAGACGAAACTCTCGAATTCACTAAGGAAGAACTTATTAAAAGAACAGGAGTCAGTGAAACGCTATTTACCGAACTAGAGCAATATGGCCTACTTCCAAAGCGGAACTATCGAACTGGAGAAACATACAATGCTGATGACCTATTCGTGACTCAAATAATTTTAAGGTTTCTGGCCTATGGAATTGAACCAAGGCATTTACGTTATGTGAAGCGCTCAACTGACTCTGAAGCCGCTCTGATAGACCAACGTTTGACTGGGCTTGATGATAGCGAAGCGGGTCGTGCAGTAACAGAATTGGCAAAATTGGGAAATGATTTAAAGAGCTTAATGCTTCGAAGGCTAATTCATGAGGCAACTCCTTTTACTCTGAATTGAAGGGGAGTAATTTTAAGGAAAACCAGTTATGTTCTAACTATGATTGAAATGGAACTTGTTGGTGTCCGAGTTGAACTTCCTGGACCTACTCCCATTGTTCTCCTCAAAGAAAACAACGAACGGGGATTATTGCTCCCTATATTTATTGGCCGCAGCGAAGCAAATGCTATTGATATGGCATTGCGAGACCAAGAGCCACCACGACCATTAACTCACGACTTGTTTAAGATTACTTTAGATCAGCTGGAAGCCGAACTTACGAAAGTGGTCGTAACAGAAATAAGCGATAAGACTTTCTTCGCAGAACTGCATTTAGCAACTAAAAACGGAGATTTGCAAATAAGTAGCCGTCCAAGTGATGCTATAGCTTTGGCAATGAGAATGCAGTCTCCCATCTATGTAGAAGAAGATGTATTAGATAAAGCTGGTTACATCCTAAAAGATGAAGAAAGCTCTGAACCGGAGGATAATGTACTCTCTGAGTTCCGTGATTTTCTTGAAGAAGTAACACCAGATGACTTCATCTCATGATGAACAACTCCTATGAATGTTGTGTATCTGTCGATTTCTCCTTACCCTAGTGGTAGTTACAACGGCGTAATTTCAAATTTGTGATTATATATCATTAAAGGAAGGCTGCTTATGGACGCTATTAATATTGAAGAATCATTCTCGGGTACGAAGGTAACAGAGATTGTTGGCATATCGTATCGCCAACTTGACTACTGGACTAGAACAGAACTAGTCGTTCCTTCCATTGATAAAGGAGAAGGAAGCGGTAGACGGCGAAGATACTCGTATAAAGATCTTCTTGAATTAAGAGTTATCAAGAATTTGATTGATGGCGGTATTAAGGTTGAAAAAATACGAAAAATATTTGAATTTCTTAAAGATGGACTTGAAGAGGATGTTACGAAAGTAAATCTTGTTATCTCAGGGAATAAAACAGTACTTGTCCAAAGTGGAGATGAATTAGTTGATCTTCTGCAAAAGGGACAAGGAGTTCTAAATATTCTTCCTCTAGCAACTGTCAAAGAAGAGGTCGACTCAGCAATTATAGAACTCAGACCTCCGGAAGTAGAAGCTGGGATATCAACTCAAATTAAAACTGGAAGCTAAAATAAATTTGTGACTCAAGAACTCTTAGAATCACCTTTGCAAAGTTTACATGAACAATCTGGAGCAAAGTTTGCTGAGTTCGGTGGATGGAAGATGCCTCTTTCATACTCAGAGGGAACAATTGCAGAGCATCATGAATGTCGATCTGGCTGCGCTATTTTTGATGTATCTCATCTAGGTAGCGTGCGGGTTAAAGGGCCTGAAGCGCTTTCAGCAATTCAACGCACATTCAGTAATGATCTTCAGAGAATCACTCCAGGGAAAGCACAATATAGCCACTTATTAAATAGTAACGGGGGAGTGTTGGACGATGTAATCATTTGGTGGATTTCAGGGGACAAATTTGAGATTATGCCAAATGCATCTAACACAAAGCGTGTTATTGCAGCTCTGAAGAAATCTTCAAATACTGTCGAAATCCACGAAACAACATATGAGCGTGCAGTTATTGCATTACAAGGTCCAAAAGCTCGTGAAATTCTTTCAAATATTTCAAGAGAAGCATCGTTAGTACAAGGGTTCTGCGTAGAAAAGGTTAACGTAACTGGCTCATATATTATCGTTGCAGGGACCGGATATACCGGTGAGGATGGATTCGAATTAAGTGCTCCATTGGAAACTGCTGCTGATTTATGGGAAAAGCTGGTTGAATCGGGAGCAAACCCTTCTGGATTAGGTGCCCGCGATACTCTGCGTCTTGAGGCTGGACTTCCGCTTCATGGTAATGAGTTAAGCCCTGAGATAACACCCATTGAAGCTAACTTGCATTGGGTAGTATCAAAAACTAAGAAGGATTACCCGGGGAGAGAAGCAATTGCAAGGCAGTTAGAAAATGGAATTAAGCAGAAACTTTTTGGCCTTGCGACTGTTGGACGACGTCCTCCGAGATCAGGGCAAAAGGTTTTTCATAAGGGCAGAGAAATAGGGATAATTACCAGTGGAAACTTTTCCCCCACTCTAGAGCATGGGATAGCGATGGCGTTACTGCCCACTGCATACTTAATTGGCGACGAAGTGCTTATATCTGGAAGAAAAGAAATGATAGAAGCAACTATCGTTTCGCTACCATTTTATAAGCGTGACACTTTGCTATAAATAATCAACTGCTGCTTGACGAAGCAACGCATCTGCTAAGACGAGGCACGCCATAGCTTCAACCATTGGGACCGCTCGGGGGAGAACGCAAGGATCGTGTCTTCCTTTCGCTTTGATGTCTACCTCATGGCCATCGGTACTAACAGTCTTTTGGGCAGAAGAAATTGTTGCAGTAGGTTTGAAAGCGACACGAAAATTGATATTTTCGCCATTAGAAATTCCTCCTTGGATACCACCGGAATGGTTTGTCAACGTATGGATTTTGCCCTCTGAATCTTTTCTGAATGCATCGTTGTGTTCTCTGCCAGTCATAGCAACGCCCTTAAATCCGCTTCCTACATCAAACCCCTTTGACGCAGGAAGACTCATCATGCTTTTTGCTAACTCAGCTTCTAGCTTTGAGAACACAGGGTCACCTAAGCCAGTCGGAACATTTGTAATGCGGCATTGAACTAGGCCGCCTAAGCTATCTCCGTCCTTTCGGGCTTCTTCAATAGATTTCGTAATTTCTTTAGCTGCATTGGGGTCTGGACATCTTGTTGGGTCAGACTCAACATCGTCCAATGAAATTTCATCTATGTTGCATTGAGCGTCGATTCCATGCACTTGCTGAACCCACGCAAGTATTTCAATGCCAGCGACATGGTTAAGAAGCTTCCTTGCGATAGCGCCAGCAGCGACCCTACCAATAGTTTCTCTAGCACTGGATCGCCCGCCTCCCTCATGAGCCCTAATGCCGTACTTTTGATCTGTCGTATAATCAGCGTGCGAAGGACGGTAGACAGTTTCTAGGTGATCATAAGCTCCGCTTATATGATCTTGATTCCGAACGAGTAATGCTATTGGAGATCCGAGTGACAATCCATTCTTTAAACCACTCAAAATTTCAACAGTATCTTTTTCGTCACGCTGTGTCACAATTGAACTCTGACCAGGACGGCGCCTATCGAGATCACTTTGGATTTCCTCCAAAGTGATCGGAAGCCGCGGTGGGCAGCCATCTATAACTACACCTACACCAGATCCGTGAGATTCACCGAAAGTTTGGATTTTGAATAGAGAACCATATGAACTGCTCATATTGAAATGATAGATCACTTCTCAGCATTAACACTGTGCATTAAATAATGAAATTGGTATTTTTGACTAATTTAATCTACGTCACATTCATGCATTGCTTTTATGAGAGCATTCTCAACTACTTCACTAAGGGCAGGGTGAACATACAGAAACCCTTGTGCGAGATCAGAAACTGTCTGATTGAACTTCATGCCTTGAATAAGTTGATGAATCAGTATTGATGCTTGGGGGCCAATGATATGTGCGCCTAGAAGTCTTCCCGACGAGGGATCGGCAATAATCTTACAAAACCCTGTTGTGTCTTCCATAGCCCACCCATACGCTACATTGCTAAATTCTTCTGTAACCATGACATAATCCATCTTGTTCCGATCAAGAAATTGTTGTGTATGGCCAACTGATGCTATTTGAGGACTACTGAAAATCGCATGGGGGATTGGATCTAGATCAATTTTTTTTAGATTCGAATTTACTATATTGTGCGAAACTATTTTCGCTTCTGCATTGGCAACATGTTTCAGCTGGTTTGGGTTAGTGACATCGCCTAAGGCCCAAATATGGCTAACGGATGTACGCATAAAGTCATCCGTAATAATATAGCCATCTTCAGTTTCAATATCTGTTGCCTTTATATTCAGAATTTCAAGATCTGGTATCCGACCCGTGGCAATTAGTAGAGCATCTACTTCAAGAGTAGATCGATCAGTATCCTCAATCTCACAAACTATAACTTCACCAGTACCTCTAACTTCTTTAATTCTTGACCCGAACCGGATATTTACTCTTTTGGAAAAGGTCTCCACAAATCTTGCTTGTATTGACGTATCTTCTTGTGAAAGTAATGAGTTTCCCCGAACGATCATCGTGACTTGTGAACCGAATGCGCTAAATACATGTGCAAGTTCGGCTGCGATATACCCTCCGCCTACTATCGCTAGATGCTTAGGTAATTCTTCGATTCGCATAATTGAGTCAGATGTGTGGAAATCAATACTATCTAACCCAGCTATTACTGGAACGACAGGCGAGGCTCCAGTAGCGACGACAATCTGCTCGCCGTAAATTATTTCTCCGTTTACTCTAATTGTGTGGTTAGTGTCGAAGGAAGCTTCCCCTTTGTATACAGTCACGTTCGGCAACGTTTTCCTGTATTCTTCTCCTCCGTTAGCTATAGGGTCAATGCGGCCAAAAATTCTGGATTGTATTTCCGTCCAATTTATTGTAGGTATGACTGTGCTTATCCCTAGTCTTTTACTTTCAGCAATTTCAGTGAGAACGTCAGCAGCGTAAATAAGCATTTTAGAAGGGATACAACCTCGGTTTAAACAAGCTCCGCCAAAGGTTCCCTTTTCAATTATAGCAATTTCAAGTTCATCAAATTCTGGGGTGATAATCGTGTTGCCTGAACCAGTTCCAATAATTATTAAGTCGTATTTTTGCACAGGCACTCTTATGTTTTTCTAACTTCATTCATTAAGGTGTTCCTCAATAAGATTTGCACTGGGGTTAGGATTTCTGCCATTTTCAATATTGTCATGACGTTGACGAAGTGCATCAGAGAATGAGTCGTCAGTAAAAATATACAACTGCTTCGATTCAACTGCCTCGAAGACGAGTTCTGCGACAATTGATGGGTCTAAAGCTTGATCATAAATTTCTTGAACAATCGCACGTCGAATATCATCTTCTTCATCAGAGGAGTTTAAAGGATTTCCCATTAAGCTTTCTGGCCTGTTGCGTTCGCTGTTTAAGATTTGTGTACGAACCAGTCCGGGGCATAGAACGCTAACGCCAACATTTGATTGTGCTTCGGCTAGCTCATAATAAAGAGTTTCTGCAATTGTGAGTACAGCATGCTTTGAGGCGTTATAGGGCCCCATTCTTGGGTAGGACAAATGGCCAGCTATAGATGAAGTAATAACTATGTGTCCATTATCTTCTTGCTGCATGATTGGCAGAAAAACGGATAATCCGTGTATCACCCCCCAGAGATTAACTGACAGAACCCATTGCCAATCAGCGATGGTAATTTCTCCCATTTCTCCACCAGCCCCAACACCAGCATTGAGGCATACAAGCGTAGGAGGCCCGAAAGTATTAATTGAATGATCTGCTAATGCCTGAACAGACTTCAAGTCTGAGACATCTGTTAAAACACTTAAGACGACAATATTGTCTGCTGTTAACTCGCTTGCGGTGGCTTCCAAAGCAGGTTCTTCAATATCGGCAATGACTATGTTATATCCTTTGTGCCCGTAATAGAAAGCGAGCGATTTCCCAATGCCGCTTGCTCCGCCAGTGATAATGACCGTCTTTGCCTTATTTTCCATAATAACTTTCTACCAGACGTGCACGCAGCAGACTAGCTAGAGAGTCTCATATTGGTATTTGAAGTGAATAAGAGAAATTTTTTTATATCACGTCATAGTATTTTTGTAATGATTCTGCATATGCGAGTTTAAAAAAAATTCGTATAGAGATAACTAAAGGAAGTCAGCGAAATTTTTTTCTTCGTTAAAGAGTAATAATTCCGCCAGCTAACTCTTTTTAAATTTGGGTATTCTCTTTTCCGAAAACGCTCTTGGTCCTTCTTTTGCATCTTCGCTGGAAAAAACGGACCATCCATAAGAATACTCATGAGCAAGTGCTTCCTGCTCCGTCATTCCTTCAGTCTCATGAAGAGTCTTGAGAATAGCTTCAACAGCTAACGGGCCATTCTGGCAAATTTGAGCGGCTATCTCTTGAGCCTTCGAAAGGGCTGATCCATCAGGAACAACATGCCCTATCAGGCCAATATCTTTTGCTTCTTGAGCAGTTATATGTTTACCTGTGAGTAATAATTCAGCAGCAATTGTATAAGGGATCTGCCTTATGAGGCGAACAGCTGATCCTCCCATCGGGTATAGGCTCCATTTGGCTTCTGAGATCCCAAAGCGTGCACTTTCACCTGCGACCCTGATATCCATAGCTTGGAGTATTTCTGTTCCACCGGCTATTGCGACACCTTCCACTGCGGCGATAATTGGTTTAGTAGGTCTGTAAGACCTCAACAGCCCTTTCCAGTGAATCTCAGGGTCTTCTTTGGAACGAGCCTTCATATCTATTCCCGTATCTGTGTCATCACCATCTCCGGACATTGCTCGAAGGTCAGCACCGGAAGTAAAATTTCCATCTGCTCCTGTAACAATGATGCAGCGAATATTATCGTCTTCAGATGCTTCAACGAAAGCATCATACATTCTCACAATCATAGGCCCTGAAATAGCATTCATTCTCTTAGGGCGATTCATCGTAATAGTCATTAAATGATTGTCTTTTTCTACAATTGCGTCTGGCATATTTTCCTCTTTTCTATGCAGGGTAAGTATAAATTAGTCACGATAATCTTCAATAGCTGGGCAACTGCACACGAGGTTTTTATCTCCGTATGCCCCATCAATTCGTCCCACAGGGGGCCAATATTTATCATGTTTTAATCCTGGAAGCGGATATGCGGCTTTTTCTCGGGAGTAGATGTGGTCCCAGTCATCGGAAGTTACATGCACCGCAGTGTGTGGTGCATTATTTAGCATCGAACTCCCATACTCGATAGCCCCGCTTCGTATATCTTCTATCTCGCCTTTTATCGCTATCATCGCTTCGCAGAATTTATCTAGCTCTAGTAATGATTCTGATTCAGTCGGTTCTATCATTAACGTCCCTGGCACAGGAAATGACATGGTTGGAGCATGAAAACCGTAATCCATCAATCTTTTTGCAATATCCTCAACTGAAACTCCGGTTTCGGCCGTGATCGGTCGAATGTCAATGATGCATTCGTGGGCAACAAAACCGTTATTTCCAGTAAAGAGTATTTGGAAATGATCTGAAAGTTTTCTCGCAATATAATTTGCTGAGAGAATAGCAATTTGTGTTGCTTGTGTTAAACCTTTCGCACCCATCATGGCTACGTAGGCCCATGATATAGGTAGTATTCCAGCAGACCCCCAAGGGGCTCCGCTAACGGGCCCAACAGTCTTTTCATTATTGCATTGATCTCCAAGTGGGTGGCTTGGCAAGAATTTGGTTAGATGCTCTGCTACAGCAACAGGTCCGACTCCAGGTCCACCTCCTCCATGGGGAATGCAAAAAGTTTTGTGAAGGTTGAGATGTGATACGTCTGCACCAAATTGACCAGGTTGAGCTATTCCAACTAAAGCATTGAGATTAGCCCCATCTAAATAAACTTGACCTCCAGAGTTATGGACAATATCGCATATCTCTGTGACTGACTCCTCGTAGACTCCATGGGTCGAGGGATAGGTGATCATAATTGCGCTAAGGGACCGTTCATTATTTAAGGCTTTTTGTTTAAGGTCCAGCAGATCAACATTTCCGTTAATATCACATTCGACAACAACAACTTTCATTCCAGCCATGATGGCGCTAGCAGCATTTGTTCCATGGGCAGATGCTGGGATAAGGCAAACATCCCGTTCAGGTTCATTTCGTGAATTGTGATAGGCACGTATAGCTAATAGCCCTGCTAGTTCTCCTTGAGACCCTGCGTTTGGTTGCAAGCTAACAGCCGAATATCCAGTTATAGCTACAAGCCAATCTTCCAATTCGCTAATAAGTCGGTTATATCCTGTTCGTTGCTCAGGTGGGACGAAGGGGTGAATTTTTGCAAACTCCGGCCACGTAATTGGGATCATTTCAGTTGACGCATTGAGTTTCATAGTGCAAGAACCAAGTGGAATCATTGTTCGATCTAGCGCGAGATCCTTATCAGAGAGGCGTCTTAGGTATCTAAGCATTTCAGTTTCGCTCTTGTAACGATGAAAGACCTCTTGCTCGCAAAAACTAGATGAGCGCTGCATGGACGCTGGTATTGGGCTTTTCTCTGCTGAATGGAGATTGGTAATACCAAATGCAGGCATAAGTGCGTGAATATCAGAGACCTCAGTTGTTTCATCAAATGCGATGGAGATATGGTCAGCATCTACGTACCGCAAGTTATAGCCAAGATCGTTAGCTCTAGAAACGATTAAAGCTGCTTCTCCTGGGCTTGAAAGAGTAATTGTGTCGAACCATCTTTCATTCAATACTTCATAGCCAGAGGATAAAAGTGTTGCTACGAGTTGGTTCATTAGGTTATGTATTTTCGTTGCAATTCTAGTTAACCCCTCTGGACCGTGATAAACACCGTAAGCTCCGGCAATGATTGCGAGAAGCACCTGAGCGGTACAGATATTACTTGTCGCTTTCTCTCTTCTAATATGTTGCTCCCGGGTCTGTAGAGCTAGTCGAAATGCACGATCCCCATGAGCATCAACCGAAACTCCAACTATACGTCCAGGTATTGACCTCCTGTACTCGTGTCTCGTCGCGATATAGCCTGCATGGGGGCCGCCAAATCCTAAAGGAACACCTAAACGCTGAGCGCTACCAACTACTACATCGGCTCCGAGTTCTCCTGGGGGAGTTACAAGACAAAGCGCTAATAAATCGGATGCTACACCAACAAGAACCCCATTTTCCTTATGTCTAGATATTGCGGATGTTAGATCTGGGATTTCGCCGGAAACTCCAGGTAGTTGATACATCACTGCGAAACTGTTCTCAGGAGGATTATCTGGATCTCCAACAACCACCTTTAGGCCCATTGCTTCAGCACGGGTCTCAACAACAGAGATAGTTTGTGGAAAACACTCCTTATCTAGAACAAAAGTATCGCCTTTGCCTTTGGAAACTCTTTTTAGCATCGTCATTGCTTCTGCAACAGCTGTTGGCTCATCTAGAAGAGAAGCATTAGCAATATCACATCCGGTTAAATCGCTAACCAGTGTTTGGAAATTTAACAGTGCTTCGAGACGACCTTGAGAAATTTCTGGCTGGTATGGAGTATAGGCAGTGTACCAAGCGGGATTTTCAAGAATGTTTCGTTGAATAACTGAAGGAGTGTGCGTGTCATAATACCCAAGTCCGATCATTGATTTCTTCGCTTCATTCATAGATGCAATTTCTTTGAGTTTCAGCAGCGCTTCCTGCTCGCTTAAAGAATCTGGTAGCTGAAGATCAGAAGATAAATCCCGAATAGTTTTCGGAACAGTTGTTTCAACCAGTTCATCTAAATCACGAACATTCAACAGGCTGAGCATGAGCTCAGCATCAGCGGGTTTTATCCCAATGTGGCGGTCGGTAAATAACTCAGTTAGTGACATATAGGTACCTCAGACTTTTGTTGGCGTCCCCCTCTGTCTCGGTACCTGAGAGCTTCAACCTTTCGGTTTTTCCCCTTCGGTGAATGAATGAACACTCTTTCCAGATAGATCTATATCCTGCGGTACTTTTGCCTGAGAGTTTCGGGGGGACCCTTGCTCCTTCGGCGCCAACTTAGTTGGACTCTCCCGCAGTCAATGTTTGACCTGTCATCACATTACATTAAAATTCATTGCTTAGCTAGCTAAAGAAATTTCAAGTTGGAAACGTAGCGGCTCGATCATTTAGACCATATTTTTCGAAGCGACCCCAGAACCCATGTTCATATAGCCCAAATCCGACGTTACCGTCATATTCAAAGCGACCGACATGGTCAACAATGCCGTATTGACCTATTCCAGAGATGTCCGCGACATCATTCTCTAACCCTTGAACTACAAGCTCGGGGCCTTGATACATTCCATGACGCCAGTCTTCTTCAATTCCGTATCCTGTACCCATAGCAACATAATTAGCTAGCAGGGGAGTGCATTCCATAGTTATATTTGCATCTGGAAAATGAATAGTAGATCCTTCTAGCATCCTAGTCCCTGGCACGATTTGGTGGTCATACTCTGGAGTACCAAGCCATTCATTCGGTTTTTCCGGATTATGCCAAACGCGCACAGCTTCCTCTAACTCTCTGACCCCTTCGTTTGTCTCTTGGAGCATGTATATGATGGAGTGGTCTGCGAAATCAACTGGGAAGTAATTCCATAACCCCTCCATTACAGAAACTCCTTGACGGATACCGTCTGACTCTTTTTCGCCGACAGGGCGAACACCCCACGAGCGGTCTCGACTGCCGCCCCAAGAATCCGGAGTGACAGTCCAAGAGTGATCTGGCGTCGATAATGTTCCTTCCCAACGTCCCAACTGAGCGAATCGCATGGTATCGAAAACAACTTTTCCTTCTCTACGTAAATATTGCCGAGGTTCTTCTAAGGGGCGGTGGCTCGCTACCCAAGTAACGTCCATTTCAATGCCCCACTCGTTCGGTTCGCATCGAACCCGAAGAGAATTTAAAGGATCAAGTATTTCTATAGAGATTGGGCCAACTTGTAACGATGATCTATCTGCCAACGGCATAGAAGCTCGGACTACTCGATGCTTCTCTTTTGTGCCTACTACGATAAACGCATCAGTTACTCCCAAGTTAGGGTATTGACCCAAACCAAAAATAGTCATTACGTCATCAGAGGAACCATGAAGGTTGAAGTAGTACCTGTCATAGAAATTTCGATCGCTTGTAGCTGGGTGACGAATATACTCAGCCGCTTGATGAACTGGGTAGTCGTCCCAGGAAGATATAGACATGAAACTCCTTTAGAATGCTGTGTAAAGCATATTAGCTGACTGTAAGTCTTGATTAGAAATAATCGTTTGAATGTCTAATTAAAGTATTTTTTCAATCTTGGCCCAGCCACCAATATCTGGCTGGTCGATTATATAATCAGCGAGATCTAAAAGTCTTTTTTCTGCACCCTTCACCACTATTGATACATCGGCATTAGTTAGCATCTCGAGATCATTACCTGCGTCTCCAACAGCCACGATTCGCTTCGGTGAAAAATTTTCAATTTCGCACCATTGCATAATTCCGGACCACTTGGATACTTCTGGGGGTTGGACGGTAAGCGAATATCCTCCGAAAAGTTTATCTACGTAGAAAGACGGATTCCCTAATCCTGATGATTCCAAATCAGAAACCACATTTATCAAATCTTCTCTAGGGACTCCAAGAATGCAGAAATTAAGAACACTTAATCCTCTGTCGTATACGTTGAGAGAGTTGGTCGGAACTAGATCTCTCCCTATTGCAGCAATATGCGCATTGCTAGTTGTAGGCTTTTTCACATACACAAAACTATCATCTGCGTAAATTGTAGGGGATAGGCCGTGCAATCGGAATATCTCCAGTATGGAAGCACTAGATTCATTCGAAAATGGAACGCTAAAAACTGTTCGGTCTTTAGCAAAATCATGACACAATGACCCATTCAATAACAAGCACGGAATCTCCCAATTAAACTGACTAAATGAATCAGCAACAATCCGCAGTCTCCTTCCAGTAGCGACCAAAATAGCTATATTGCGTTCTTGCAAGACACGAAAGGCAAGTAATGATTTAGGGTGGCAAGTTTCCCCATCAAACCAAAGAGTTCCATCAAGGTCAGTTACTAGCAAGGTTTGCGAGTCCAAAATTCAAGCCCTCCTCGTTTTGTGCGGCAAACATCAGGCATCATCCTCTACACTAATCCTATGGCAAAGTTACGCGTTCCTGCAGTAGAGGGCATGTTCACAATGGATTTTGAAAATCCTTCATTAATTGGAGGCAAGGGGACAACAAGCCAAAGTTACTATTTTCCTAAGGATCTAAGTGGTGGTGATCCAAAATGTGTAAATGACGAGCTTAGAGAAGAGGTTTATCTATCTTCAACGGCAAAAATTTGGAGTTATACCTCTGCTGACTATCCGCCAACACTTCCATATCAGATCACAGAACCATTCGAGCCTTTTCTTATTTGTGCAGCGCTTCTACAGAAAGAAAGCCTCGTCATATGCGGCCAGATGATGCCCGGAGTAGGTATAGATGATTTAGAAGTAGGATTAGACGTCAAACTAGCGTTAGATGTGTTATTCGAAGATGATGAATACGAATACATCGTTTGGAAATGGGATCTTCTATGAAAGGGAACCGATATGGCAGTAGATGAAATAGCTGTACTGGGAGTAGGGATGCACCAGTGGGGTAAATTTCCTGGAAAATCCTTCGTTGATATCGGAGTCCATGCCGCCAAGCAAGCACTAAAAGATAGCGGCATAGAATGGGAAGAAATTGAATTCATTTCCGGAGCAAATACTGTTAGGAACGGATATCCGGGTTGGGTATCGGCATCAACATTCGCTAATGCATTGGGCTTCCAAGGTTGTCAATTAGCCTCAAGCTACGCTGCTTGCGCATCTGGAGTAACGGCACTATCAATAGCGCGTGCTCAAATACTTTCTGGCGTATGTGATGTCGCTCTTGTTGTAGGTGCTGACCAAGTTGCTAAAGGCATGTTTGCTCCTGTACCTGGGGACAGACCAACTGACGTTGATTGGCTCAGATTCAGATTAATGGGGCTATCTAATCCGGCATATTTTGGGATGTTTGCAAGAAGAAGAATGGCGTTGTACGGCGATACCCAAGACGACTTCGCTGCCGTCAAAGTAAAAAACTCACAACACGGTGCTCAAAACCCAAACGCCCGATATGCAAAATCATTTACGCTTGACGATGTTAACGCTTCTCCGGTAGTAGCAGATCCGCTCCGGTTATTGGAAATATGTTCAACAAGTGACGGTGGCGCTGCCCTTGTTGTTTCTAGTCTTGAATACGCCAGGACAAAAGGTATCAAGAACCCAGTGAAAATATCCGGAATATCAACAGTGAGTCCTGTTTACCCTAATGCAATCATTGATATGCCGTATTTTGCTTCTGATTCCTGGGCTACATCTGGTGATGAGAGTCACACATTTAAAAATCAGATAGCCCAGCATGCATATAAAGAAGCAAATATTGAACCAGATGATTTAGATTTTGCTGAAGTCTACGACCTAAGTTCTGCCTACGAACTAGATTGGTATGAGCATATTGGCCTTTGTGAACGTGGAGAAGCACGGAACCTTCTCCACGATGGTGCGACTAGCCTTGGAGGGCGGATACCAGTAAATCCTTCAGGAGGATTAGGGGCATTTGGGGAAGCTATACCTGCACAGGCAATAGCTCAAGTATGTGAACTTACTTGGCAACTTCGCGGTGATGCGAGCGGTCGACAAGTAGAAGGTGCAAAAATCGGTATGTCTATTAATTACGGCATGTTTGGTCATGGCAGTTCAGTGATAGCGAGGAAATAAATGGCGATAGAAAAACACTTAAGTGAAAACGGGATACTAGAAGTAACGATGGTAAACCCGCCGGTAAATGCTCTTAACATCAAAGATACTTTTGAGATCGCAACTATTTTTAATGATGTAGCTCGAGATAAAACCATCAAAGTCGCAATTCTTACTGCCTCTGGTAAAGGGTTTTGTGCTGGCGTAGACATAAAAGAGATAGAGTCGCTTTCTGGGCATACAGGAATCCTTGACGTTAATGAAGCGTGCTATGACGCCTTTGCTGCGATATATGAATGTGCTGTTCCTGTGTTAGTTGCAGTAAATGGATTTTGCTTAGGTACTGGAATTGGGCTTGCGGGCTCAGCAGATATTGTTATTGCGGCAACCGAGGCTCAATTCGGGCTTCCTGAAGTAGATAATGGAGCATTGGGGGCTTTAACGCATCTTCAGAGACTTGTTCCTCAACAACGTGCACGACAAATGTTATATACATGCGAAACAGCTTCTGCAGCAGAGTTGGCAAGTTATGGGTCAGTTTCTCAAGTTGTAGCAGGAGACGAATTGATGAATACCACTCACGAGTTGGCAGCTAGGATAGCCGAGAAGCCTCAACGCACGATTCGGGCTGCCAAACAATCTGCAAACGGGATAGAGCTTTTGGATATCCGCAATAGTTATCGGTATGAGCAGGGATACACATTTGAATTAAATTTATCCGGAGAAGGTGAGACAGCAAGGCAAGCGTTTCTCGACGGTGAACGTTAAATAGTTCTTCTTAATCGTATTTAGATCTGACCAACTCCGCAAAGACGTGTAATCTTCCTAGCAAGACGTGATTGGGGGATTATGCGAACCATACTAAAAGTAACAGCTACTATTCTGGCCCTGATGCTTATCGGGTCAGCGTGTGCTGGTGGAGGAGATCGAACTAGTACAGAAGAATCAACTTCACAGAATTCCTCAACGGAAACTCAGATAGCGGGAGATAACTCATCGACTGACGAACAAGCTGAATCGGCACCTAGTGGAGATACAACCTCTGAGGATTCACGTAACGAAGAGTCCGAGACACCTGAAGAAGTTGCAGTCGACACTGAACCCGAATATGAAACTTTTGGTGACATTATATGGCCCTGCAATCCAGGGACAGCAACGGGGAGTACTGACCAAGGGGTTACAGACACTTCAATACTTATTGGCGGAGGAGATGATAGAGGGTATGCAGCATCTCTTGGCCTAAATATTACACAGACAGATACCCTGCAAGCGTTTGTAGATAAGTGCAACTCACTTGGTGGTATTAATGGTCGCCAAATACAAGTAGAACTATACGACGCGAAAATCTTTGAAGTAAACAATGTCTGGCTGGATGCATGCCCGCGAATGTTTATGATGGTCGCCGAAGGGTTTGCTGTCGATGGAATTGGTGAAGAGTCACGAGTCCAATGTGAACTTGCACATATCCCTACCTATACAGTTAGCGCTGCGGCTGCACATGGACCGTGGATGATACAACCAGTTCCGAATCCATCAGATCGAAATCCGTTATCAATGGCAGCCTACATCGCAGAGACATACCCCGACTCAATTGCAAAGTCGGGAACAATGTATGGAAACTTCGGCGCAACAATTGAAACAAAAGACAAAACGCTAGCGTCCTATCCGCCATTAGGTTTCGAATTCATCATTAACTTGGAATACAACATCGTGGGCGAAGACGACTGGACTCCTTTTGTTCTGGATCTAAAAAATGCTGGTGTAGAACATATTTACTTTACAGGAACGTGTTTACCTAATTATCAAGCGTTTCGATCAGCAGCATCAGTTAACGGATTTGATGCTTTCTATACTACAGATGCAAATTTCTACGAGAACAGTTGTCGTGAAGCAAATAACGACGGGGTAATGGACAATACCTTTGTGCGAATGGCTTTCGTTCCATTTGAAGAGCGGGAATATTCAAGAGCAGTATCTGATTATCTAGACATCATGGAAGCTGCTGGGGGCGAAATAGCTTTATTAGGTATGCAGTCTGCCTCAGCTTTCCTACTATGGGCAACTGCGGCAAAAGAATGTGGTTCAGAATTAACAAGGCAATGCGTAATGGAAGAAGCTGCAAGCATTGATAGTTGGAGTGGAGGCGGCATGCATGTAGCGAGTGATCCAGGGATAAATGAACCACCACCTTGCGGAATTGTTCTTGAATTAATCGGTAACTCCTATAAACGAATATTTCCAACAGAACCAGGAACTTACGCTTGTGATGAGGCATGGAGAGGTGAGTTCTCAAACCGTTGGACCGAAGATGCTAATCTCGATGAGAATAGAGTTTCTCAGAAATTTATAGCTGAGTAACCTCAGACAGCAATGACTGAACTCATTACGTTCACCGTCGTTGGTTTAGCAATTGGTTCCATATATTCAATTGCTTCGGCAGGGCTGGTAGTTACCTATACGACCTCAGGGATATTTAACTTTGCTCATGGTGCTATTGGGATGTTTACGGCGTTCATATATTGGCAGTTACGTTGGGACAATGGGTGGGGAGGTCAATGGCCTGCTCCAATAGCGATACTATTCGTACTCTTTGTCGTAGCTCCTTTAATCGGTATCTTCCTACAAGTAGTCGTAATGCGTGGCTTAGAAGGCACAAACGAAACTACAAAACTAGTTATACCGATAGCAGTAATGTTGGCCTTTATCGGGGCAACAAATTGGATATGGCAAGATTTTGAATCAAGAATTCCTGAGCCCTTCTTTGGTAGAGAGTCAAAGTGGTCAATAGGTGATGCTTACATAACAACTCATCAAACAATTGTTGTTTTTACTGCTCTCGCTCTTGCACTTCTGCTTAGGTTTCTTCTAACTCGTTCGAGAATTGGAATAACCATGCGGGCAGTAGTTGATAACAGGGAACTTGTTCAGCTGAACGGTGGAAAACCAGACTTTGCAGCCTTACTTAGCTGGGCAATTGGGGCAATGCTAGCAGCACTAGCAGGTATATTGATTTCCCCATTATTAGGAAGTTTGAACGTACTTGCTCTCACACTTCTGGTGGTTAATGCTTATGCAGCAGCGATTTTTGGGAGATTAAAGAATTTACCTTTGACGTTTCTTGGTGGATTAGCTATTGGTTTAGGCGTTTCATACTGGAATTGGCTTTCTGGAACTGGCCGGAAATGGCCTTGGCTATCTGAGTTGCGCTCAGCAATACCGGTAGTTATTCTTTTCGCTATCCTCATAGTCCTTCCACAGGATCGATTAAGAGGAAATTCGTTAACTAAATACAAAGAAAGCTTCAATATCCCTTCGATAAAATCATCATTATCCTGGGGTCTAATTTTAATCGCAACTGTTTCTGCTTGCACCTTGATACTTGATGCTAAGTGGGAATTTACATTATCTAAGGGTATTAGCTTCGCAATTATTGGACTGTCGATGGTTTTGTTAACCGGGTATGCAGGGGAAATTAATTTAGCCCCTCTCGCATTTGCAGGAATCGGAGCTATAGCTGCGTATCAGTTTGATGTTGGTTCTGCAGTAGAGACCGGATCAGGTTTCGCTATTCTTGCGGTACTACTAGCTGGCTTTTTCGGGTATTTAGTTTTTCCAGCTTTTGGACTTAGGAAATCAAAACTATTACTAGCAGTCTTAAGTTTCGCAGCAATAGTTCTTTTCTTAGTAACACTGTTCGATGAAACTTCTGGAACTGGAATTGCTAGTAGGGAAACAATGTCTTTCAGCGGTCTATTAATTGCTGCACTTATTGCAGGGGCTGTCGGTGCCGTAGTGGCATTACCTGCATTGCGTCTCAGAGGGCTATACCTAGGCTTAGCGACATTCGCATTTGCAATTTTTGTTGACAAAATGATTTATAAACAAAGACAGACATTAAGTCTCGATATTCCATTTATTGGTGACGGAGAAGATATCACCTTTAATATCTTCAACAACGGTGCGTTAAATATTCCTAGACCTGGATTTTTCGGGATTAACTTCAGGCAGAATCAATCTGCGATGTTAATCTTGCTGGCGATTACTTTCTCTATTCTAGCTGTGTTGCTTGTTGCACTTCGAAGAAGTACTTACGGCAGGCAATTAGCAGCACTTAGAGATAGTCCAGCAGCATGTGCAACCCTTGGTTTAAATATGGTCAAACTTAAACTTTCTATATTCACACTTGCTGCTGCCTTAGCAGGATTTGGCGGAGCTCTTCATGCATCAAATTTACGAGCGATTCAAGAAGATGCCCCATTTACTGTATTCGAAGGATTAGCTTTGTTTATGCTCACAGTAGTTGGTGGAATTGGCTATATATCTGGCGCATTAATTGGCGGCATTCTCTATGGAACACTTTTTCTAGTGACGGCTGACTTTTGGGATAAGCTAGCGACTGATTGGGCGAGTTTCAGTTGGTTTTTCACACTCTTGCATGATTTCTTTATCTTCTTAGGGCCGGCTGTCGCTGGTATTGGTTTAGGACGAAACCCAAATGGTGTTGCATCGCAAATTTTTAATGGGTATCGACCACTAAAAGAAAAAAGCAACAGAGGGCTTGTAGTCGGTGCGATAACATTGGTTATTTCTTTTTGGTTATTCCGAGTTACTCAGGTTTTTGATGGTTGGGTTTTCTTACTTCTCTCAACACCTGTGATACTGCTATGCCCACTTATCGCAGATGCTAAAACTAAAGATAAAAAGTCGCGAAGTAATAATACTATGGAGCTGATTGGTATAGATACCGAATTCACCGACGATATTGTCAAAGAATTAGACCAGAAACTATCTTTACCTAATTCGGTATCCAAAAATCACAAAAGAGGTATCTAAAGTGAGCCTCTTGACGATAGATCAGTTAACGGTGAAATTTGGTGGACATACAGCCCTGCACGATGTATCAATGAGCATTACTGAAGGGAAAATTACGGGCTTGATTGGCCCAAATGGTGCTGGCAAGACCACGCTGTTTAATGTAGTAAGCGGTCTCCAACGTCCCCATAAGGGGCAAATACTATTGGACGGGAAAGTCATAACCAATAACGCTCCGTATAAAAGAGCCCGAGAAGGAATCGGACGGACCTTCCAGCGTCTCGAATTGTTTCCATCACTAACAGTTTCAGAAAATCTAAGGGTTGCAGGCGAAATTAGAAATCAGTGGCCAAAAAATCGAAAAACTTCCAATTCCACGAAAACCATAAATAAGAGGATTGATGAAATCCTTATGCAGACTGGATTAGGAAACCTAGCGAATTATCATGTGGCAGAAATTCCTACCGGCAAAGCTCGGTTAGTGGAACTCGGCCGATCATTGATGCAAAACCCCAGATTGATACTTCTTGATGAACCAGCATCAGGCCAAAATGATGAGGAAACCGCCGAATTCGGCGATATTCTGCTCAACCTAAAGGAAAATGGAATTACGGTTTTTCTAGTAGAACATGACATGTCTTTAGTAATGGCAGTTTGCGATGATGTTTACGTGCTGGACTTCGGAACTATTATTGCCAATGGTTCTACAGAGCAAATTCAGAACGACCCAACGGTTATTAATGCCTATCTAGGTGATAGCACATGACGGCCCCTCTGTTGGAACTGATCAACGTTAGTGCTGGCTATGGAAGGATACCCGTCTTGCGCGGCATCAGTATCTCACTTTACCCAGGGGACATCTATGCTCTCTTGGGCCCTAACGGCGGGGGCAAGTCAACAACACTTAAAGTTTGTTCAAATCAATTAGAAATTACGTCAGGGGACTTTAAAATTGCGGGGCATACTATGGTAGGAATTACGCCTGAACAACTCTCCAAAGTAGGCGTCTGCACAATTCCAGAAGGGAAAGGTATATTCCCTAACTTAAGTGTTCAAGAAAATCTTATTATGATGACACATACAGGAGTTTCACTTGAAGATATTGAATCCGTAACATTTGAAAGATTTCCTCAATTAGCAACTCGCAGAAAGCAACTAGCTGGGACTTTGTCAGGCGGAGAACAACAAATGCTAGCGATGTCTCGCGCCCTCGGAACGAATCCAAGAATACTTCTTCTTGACGAACTATCAATGGGATTAGCCCCCATTATTGTCAAAGATTTATACCAAATAGTGCACCAATTATCGCAAGAAGGGATCGCCGTATTGGTTGTTGAACAATTTGCGAGAACTGTGTTAGGCGTTTCAAATAAAGCCGGAATAATGATTAACGGTAAAATAGTTCGTGAAGGAGAACCAAACGAACTTGAGGAACAACTCTCTGCTGCCTATCTTGGCAAGAAGAGCTCTAACAGTTAAACATAATAATAGGGGATGAAGATGAAAGACGAATTTGCAGAAGCAGTTGAGAGTATTCGAAAAAAGAAAACCACCCATGACCGAGATCGTATCTATGAGATTATTGGCTTTTCTCTGTTAGTGGTTGGCGCTCTGATAGCTTTGATCGCCTACATTATTGCTGGTTCTCAGAACAGTGGTAACTTAGCAATAGATAACTTAGAACATAATGAACATACAATTTTATCTATCTTTGGCCTAGCACTATCCATAGTTGGCGGTTTCATCTACCTTCGGTACAGCATTGGCAGATTCCTAAGATTCTGGCTTCTACGACAAATTTACGAATCACAACCAAATGAGTAGAAGCAAGCACATTGTTGTTACTGGGGGAGGACAAGGTATAGGTTTTGCAACCGCAGAGGCATTGACAAAAGAGGGTCATGATGTTTCAATTCTTGATTCAAATGCGGATGCTCTTAGCAAAGTAAGTGAAAAGCTAGATTGCACAACAGTTCACATTGACATTTCAAATGAAGATGAAGTAAGAAGTTTCTTTGGCTCGACAGGCAAGATAGATGCTTTAGTCAATAACGCAGGAATATGGATTCCTCAGAATTTAGTTGATATGTCAACTGAAGATCAAGCACAAGTGGTTCAGGTCAATCTAATGGGAACAGTTTTCTGTACCAGATATGCCCTTGATAAATTAGATAAAACGTCTGATAGCGTTATAGTCAATCTGACCTCAGCTGCAGCTAAAACAAACTCACCAGGTCTAGGCCTTTATGCTGCTTCAAAATCAGCGATTGAAACATTAACTAAACAGTGGGCCTTAGAGCTAGCCCCAATTAGGGTGAATGCTGTTGGCCCTGGACTAATTGTTACTGAAGGGACCGCGGAAAACTATGAAGGAGAAGCACGTCAGATACGTGGCAATGCAGTTCCTATAAAGAGAGTAGGTGATGCTAGCGACGTATCTGCAGTTATTAACTTCTTGATCTCTGCTGAAGGGCGTTACATTAACGGTCAAATAGTGTATGTAGATGGTGGAATCACAGCTGGCTCTCTTAGAAAGTAATTAAAGAAGAGCGAAGTAGCCCCAAGCACAGGCAGCAACCGTGCCAAAAAACAAAGTGGTTTTAAAGCCACTTTTTAGAACCCCATAGAGAAAGCCGATTACACCGATTACACCGACGATAACTAAAATCAAAGTTAGTATCGGGTTGGAGCTAGCGGCTTCTATCAATGAATCAGGTATCGAATTCGATATCTGTTCAGGTAAAGAGTTAACTACATCCTTAGGTAAAAGTTTCAGAGTTCCGTTTTTAATAGATGTTTGGATATCCGCAGGAAGTCTTTCGAAAATTTCTTCACTTAGATCACCCAATTCCTTTGGGAAGTAATACATGGGTTGATTGTTGCCGATAAGTCACCAAAAGTGGTGAACCTTTCCACTAAATTAGTTCAGGACGGAGTAAGGCTTCGGATCCACCATCTACATAAAGTATTTGACCGTGAACGAACGAAGATTTTGGATTTAGAAAGAAGTCAATCACATTTGCAACTTCTTCGGCGGGAGCAGATTTTGCTATTCCAGTTGGCATAGCTTCAATCCCCGAAGAAACATTAGGATGGGCTAACAGGCTATCCAACATAGGTGTTTCCATTTTCCCGGGGGCAATTCCATTCAATCTCACTCCAGCTTCAGCCCACTTAAGAGTGTTTAAGCGAACGAATCTAGCTAACGCAGATTTGCAACTACTGTACGCAATAATTCCAGCGTCTAATGGAGAAGCTTTTGATAGTTTCGTTACTAAATCTATAGCTTTGTCCGAATTACGATCAAGTAAATACTGTTCTAGCACAGGGTCCCCTCCGATAGCTGCGCCGATTGATGATACAGCGACAGCTGAGCTCCCAGTATTCAGGGATAATGGGCTGAGAAAGTGTTCTAATATGTGAACAGCTCCAAACCAGTTAACTTCGAGGATTTCAATTGGATTACTGTGTATTGGACTTAAGCCGGCATTTGAGACGACAGCCTTTGGGGATGGACATAGCTCTAAAGACTTCTGGACAGCCTCAACACGTCCGTTTACAGTTGATAAGTCTGCTTTTAAATCAACTTCACCTGAGCGATCAATGGTAATCACGCTCTCACCCTTAGAAGATAGTAATTTTGCAAGTGCTTTACCTAGACCGGAGCCTCCACCTGTTATGATTACAGCGTTTTGCATAGAGAAATAATAGCCTCGAAATTAGGAATAGAGAATACTTGTGAGGATTTAGATTGACGTCAAATACTGAAATAAGCACATTTAAAGAATTAATCGCACTAGAACAGATTCATGAAACTGAGTTCTTGGGGCAAAGTCCGAAGTACACGTGGGGGAGGGTGTATGGAGGCCAAGTCGTCGCTCAAGGTCTAGCTTCAGCACAGAATACAGTTTCTTCAGAGCTTCGCGTTCATTCTATACACGCTTACTTTATTAGGGGAGGGACATCCGAAGAACCGATTGTGTACCAGGTAGATTGCCTAAGAGATGGGAAATCATTCGCGACTAGACGCGTTGTAGCGAATCAAGCCGATGGGGCGATTCTAAATCTTTCAGCATCATTCCAACTTGTTGAGAATGGGCCTGATATCGACAACAGAATTGACCTATCCTCAATACCGCGCCCGTCCTCCCTAGAGAGTGAGAATTGGTCTGATCTGATGGAGAGAAGAGTGATTCCATCTGGTGAAATACCAAATAGCCATGGCGTCTGGCTAAAACTGAATGGTAGTTCAAAAGATAAGAGATCTAATGAACTTGGCGTTGTCTACGCAAGTGACGATGTTCCTTTTGATGCTGCTATACGGCAACATCCAAAATTTACAGGCTTATGGGACGGGGCAGGTGACCCTCCATTTTTTGGAGCGAGCTTGGATCACGCTGTTTGGTTTCATAGATCAAGAAACCCATACGAATGGCAATTACACCTTCATGAGGGCGTTACTCATATCGGGAATAGGGGTTTAGCAACAGGTAAGATCTATTCATTAGATGGATCGCATGTTGCAACAGTGGTTCAAGAAATTCTTCAGCGAACATCTCGCTGATCGTTAAGAACGATTAGATAAACGAATAGCAGAAAGGAAAGTTAAGAAACCTGCGATCGGCATAACTAACAATCCACTTCTGTAAGCTTCGAAAGAGCCAGATTCACCTACAGTGCCAATTATTGCAAGGACCACAGCTATACCTAGTGCGCCTCCTATCCTTTGAATGGTATGTATTACTGAAGTTGCACTACCTAAAAGAGACTCTGAAGTCCCGCTAGCACCAATTGAAGTTAGCGTTGGCCAAACTGTCGCCATTCCTATTCCTGAACCTATTAATGCCGGTATAAGAAAGACCATAGATTCGTTTATGTCTACAAAGAGCCAGAAGAAGAAAAATAATAGTGAATAGATGGATATTCCAGGAATAACAACTCTCCGGAATCCGTACCTGTCGGATATTCGCCCAAATGAAATTGAACATAAACTCATAGATCCTGGCATTATCGTCAAGAGCAGACCTGCTTTGACTATCCCATACTCCCAAACTTCTGTTAGAAACAGCAATACTGCTAACCAATGAGCGTAAAACGCTATTCCGGCAAACAAGGACATGATACTTGAGATAAGAAAATTTCTATTTTGAAATAATTGCAATTGTAGAGGTGATGATGCCGAGTCACTGGACCTTTTTACAAGTACCGCTAAGAGAAACAGACCCCCCATTAGCAAAGCGAGTGTTTTGATAGAGTAAACGCCCCATGAATCGGCTTTGACTATTGGCAGAATAATTGCTGACAAACCCGCAATCGTCAATACCGAGTCGAAAATTTTAATTGAAACTGATTTGTCCCCGCCATGAGGGAACTCGGCACCAGAAAGACAATATAGAACAAAGATACCTATCGGTATTTGAAGGGCAAATAATGCTCGCCAGGTAAAGGTACTTATTAATGAGGTAACTATAAGAGGGGAAATGGCACCAGCAACCGCAGTATAGAATCCCCACCGGCCAACAGCTTCAGCTTCACGGCCACGGCCAGAATACATGATCACTAGTGCAACAGCTGCAGGACCCATTAAAGCCTGACTAGCTGCAGCTAATCCGCGGGCGAAAACAAGAAACCATAATGTAGGCGCGATTGTAGAAAGCAAAACACCAATTACAAATAGCTGGACTCCAATTTTATATAGCCTGTGTGGGCCGGATTTATCTGTTAGGCGACCGGACTGAAGCAATAAGGCTGCACCGACGATATTTGTTATTGTTAGAACCCACGACGCGCTCGATGCATTACCGCCGGCAAAATTGTCACGAATATCTGGAAAGACGAAAAATGATGCCGAGGCATCCCAACCTCCAATAAAACCGGCGAGTAAAGCAGCAAGCTCTAGATTTCCTTTAACACGCCTCTTCCTAGAATTTCGGTACGTTTTATCCAAGGAAATTTCTCAATTAGGCAATTGATCAATAGTAACCGTCCCATTCGAACCGTCAACAGTGATAGTTGCCCCATCAGGTATTCTTAAACTCGCATCAGGTACTGATGAAACACATGGAATTCCAAGCTCGCGACTGACGATACTTGCATGGCTAGCGATTGCTCCGACGTTCACGACAACAGCTCCAGCTACTAGGAACAGCGGAGTCCATGCTGGGTCGGTATTTTCTGTTACGAGAATGTCACCAGGTTGCAGACTATCAGAATCGTTTGGATCTAGAATTACTCTCGCTGTCCCGCTCACTTTACCAGGCGAACAGGCGACACCTACCAATTCATCTGCAGCGCTCACAAGATCAATTTGCCGATCTGACCTGTTTTCCCATTCAGATAGGGGAGGGCAAGTAGTATTAACAATAAATGGTGGAACAAGGTCCGATAATGAGTCAAAATCAGCTTTTCTCGTGCTCAGAATTGATCCGAAAGCAGTTGGATTAGAGAGAAATTCATCTAGCTCTTCTTCAAGCAGCATAAATATTAGATCAGAGTTATCAAGAATACCGTCTGCGACCAATCGGTCTCCAATCTCTCTGAAACACAGTCGAATTTCTTGTATAGGTTTAACGATAGAACTTTTAGAGCGTTCACGAGCAACAAGCCAAACTTCTCCAGCTTGCATTCCTGCCGCAAACATTCCTGAAGCCTCTACATTTTCGGCGAACAGTTCTGTAAATTCATCGCGTAAATCTTCACGAATTTTAGCATTCCGTTCAAATGCCAGAATAGGATCAGCTGCATCATCTTGTTTGCGCATGGAATTTAGCATTGATAAAGCTAATTCTGGTTTTGTTTCATAAGTATGAGCGCCTATGTCCCACTCGTTGGGCCCACGGGACCCATGATTGTAGAGGAATTTTTTAAAGGCATTCCTAAATTCTTCATTGCAATTCTCTAAGACGCTGGCCGGTGAGTGCTGGTCAAAAGCGAGAGTTGTTTCGTCTGATGATCTTACCATCCTTGATAGGACCCATAACTCTCTCCCAATTTCAGCGGAATCTACATCACCGATTCCAGTCAGAAGTTTAACTACATCTTCTGATCTTCCAATTTCTCCAAGTAAAGCTGAAAGTATCCCAGGTCCGTTAGAGGCACCCAACGATGCCCAAACGTGTTGTTCGAACATTGCGATTAAGTGCGGCTGGAGAGATTGCGCATGCTCCACTAGTTCAGCGTTACTTAGCCCGGCCAAGTTTGGTCGATTTGCTCTTACATCTAAAGCTTTTACTTTCCATTCCTCAATAGGAGGGTGGGCGGTAGCTTCCATGAGATAAGCACCTGTCTTCTCAAGAATTTCACTATGCTTTGGGCTTTCATGCCAGTCTTCGGCAATATATTCGGGTACATCTGGATGTGCATCGAAATAAGCATCATCTATTGCTTCAGGAGTAACACCGGGCATTCTTACACCCATCATCCTTGCTTGAGTCAAGCAGTTGTAGAAATAACCCCCAAAGAGTCCAAAAGTTTCTGGCGGGTCGCCATATTCATCTGCATCAAATACACCATATGAAACGAAGCCGTCTCTGCAACCGAGAACAATTCCAGATTCCCAACCAAAAGTCCAACCCAGTGGTGATACAGGGTCAGCAAGAACTTCACCTGCATTGGCTCGTGTGTAGTGTGGAAATCCTTTAGAAGGAGTTCTATCAGTTATCCATTTGTCTTCAAGCATGTTGCCCCCGTAAATTTGGTGAATTTTAGATTTAATTTATCTGAAACTTAGGTTAAACCACATAATGTCTGACTAAAAGTCCAGCCCAAACTTAAAAAAGCGAATGAGGAGACAGAAACACTGCAAATTCAGTACTTAATCATACTTTACTTTACATAACGTGTATTTCCGGCGTTTAGTAATTTAAGCGGGGTGTTTCTATGCGTAAAGGGCTATTACTTGAGAAATAGTGTTGATAGCGACGATCGCGAATGCCATACCTCTGAAAGCGATAAATGGAGCCTTGTTAAAGTTCTTTCCCATTTCGGAGTTAGCTAAATCCTCATCCATTGAAGATCGACTGGCTCCTATGTCTGCAATCGCACCGTCAAACCAAACTAATGCATTCACGCCAAAGGAGATAACTGCTACAGCAACGGCAAACTGCATCTCGCTACTGAATCCAGCTGCGTCTCTAATGAGGAAGAGGGTTGCCACGGTCGCAGCTGTATATACAAGGGTAATCATTCTTAAATCATTGCTTCGGTTGCTTACCCAAGCATGTAAAAGTTTAGGTTTCATTAAATTCTCCAATATCAATACGGTTATTTTTATATTAGACACATGGTGAGTCAAGGTGTGAGATAGTTCCCAAACCTAGATTTGAATTATTGAATCGAACAGGTCACAGTTCCTCGTTGTGCTCCCTCTTAAATCATTGTCGATTATGACATTTTTGCTTTGATGTGACTTCCCCATACATTAATGAGAACATATGGTGTGCGACTTTCAGTTCTAGATCAAACACCTGTACCCGAAGGCGTATCTCCCGCACAAGCACTACGGAATTCAGTTGATTTGGCTGCGTTTGTTGATGATCTTGGGTATCACAGATATTGGGTAGCTGAACACCATGGTATGCATGGTTTAGCGGGTTCAAGCCCAGAAATTCTTATCGGACATATAGCAGAGAATACAGACAGTATTCGGGTCGGATCAGGCGGGGTCATGTTGAGCCACTACTCCCCCCTCAAAGTCGCTGAAAACTTTCAAGTATTACAAGCTCTTCACCCAAATCGGATTGACATGGGACTTGGACGGGCTCCAGGCTCAGATGCCCGAACAGCCTACGCTCTTCAAAGCTTTGGAAATGCCTCTGGTTCCGATAGGTACTTAGAGTCCGTCCTTGAAATTCGAACACTTCTACGAAGAGAAAATATTGAAACTGGCCCTCTTGCCGGTGTTCAAGCTTTACCTGTTACAGAAACAATGCCCGAACTCTGGCTATTAGCTTCAAGTGAAGGGTCTGCAAGTGTTGCGGCTCATTGTGGATTACCTCTTAGTTGGGCCCACTTTATTAATGGTGGTGGTGCTGAGACTTGCAATCTTTACCGCAAACACTTTCGTCCTTCGTTGGAGCATAGCGATCCTCTGATTTCAGTTGGGGTGAATGTTTTATGTGCTGATTCCGAAGAACAAGCTTCAGAAATGTTAGAGAGTTTGGAATTATGGAGAAGAGACGGGTTGCGTGGCCCAATACCCAAGTCAGTTGATAAGGAAAGACATGGTGCTCTAAACGTCCTCTCCCCTAGCCGCCCGATGGCTATCGGAAATCCAGAGAGCGTTCACGAGCAACTCTTGTCTATAGCTAGTGCATATCAAGCCGAAGAATTGTTGATTGTCACGATTTGTCACGACCACGAACAACGAAAGAATTCCTATAGGTTAGTTGCAGAACAATTCAACTAGGGAAGTCAAGCGTCGTTCAGCACTTCGATGGAGTCAAGATCGGCAGTGAGGTACACTGACTCCCCCACCCCAGTATCCCTGTCGGACAGTACAGTGAAATTTTTTAGATCGCCTATGCTGCAATTTATGTACCTCTGACCTGCTGTATAGAAAGCTTTTGTCACAAGAGCTTTAGCTCCGGTATCTGATACTTGAACTAGCTCAGGGCGCAGCAAGAGTTGGTGTCTACCTGATTGAGAGCCAGTAAATTCTTTCACACCCCAAGGTGTTGAGAAACTCCATTTGCCATCGCGAAATTGCGCCTTGGGCACCCACATAGTCCGTAATCCAAGGAGGTCAGCAGATAAAACATTTGAAGGAGAACTAACAATTGTCGCAAAAGACCCCTTATTTATAGTTTGACCATTATTGATTATCAGTACTGAATCTGAGAATAGAGACGCTTCGTCTCCTTCATGTGTCACATGGATTGAAGTCATTTTTTTCGCTCGCAGTATCTCGAATACTTGATCGACTAAAGTTCGCCGAAGTGCTCGATCCAGAGAATTAAATGGTTCATCTAGAAGTACTACTTTCGGTTCCGGTGCTAAAACTCTAGCCAACGCAACCCTCTGGCTCTCTCCTCCAGATAACGTATCAACAGCTCTATTTCCATAGCCTTTAAGACCGACTAACTCTAGCAAATCAATTGTTCGGTCATTAGCTTCTTCCTTTGACACTGACAGCATTTCTAAACCAAATCTCACGTTTTCTTGCACGTTCATGTGCGGGAAGAGAGCATTATTCTGAAACATCAGACCTACTCCCCTCTTATGTGCAGGAGTTTTTGAAATATCCACTGAACCCCATGTGATATTCCCACAAGTCGGTTGGACTATTCCCGCTATTATTTTTAAAAGCGTGCTTTTCCCGCACCCGCTAGGACCTAATACGGCCAATACATTTCCTTTTTGGAGTTGAAAATTGATGCCTTGAAGCACAGTTTTCCCGGCAAGTTTGGCAGATAGTTCAGATATTTTTAAGCCGTTAAAAGTCATTAGTAGATAACGATCCTGATCTGTCGAGCAAAGAGACTACCAGCCAAGTTATCACTGCAAGGATAACACTCAAGGCCATAGCTTGTCCGAATGTAGTTGAACCTGGGCGCCCAAGAAGATTAAAGATAGTAGTGGGAATTGTTGGGCGTTGCGGGCGAACAAGGAATGATGTTGCCCCAAACTCACCGAGAGCTAAAGCAAATGAAAATGCCGACCCAGCAATGATTGATTTCGCAATGATTGGATAGTCGACCTTACGCCAAATTATTAATGAAGAAGCACCTAAAGTTGACGCAGCATGCCTAATGCTAGGATCAATTTTTTTAATTGCGTTAGAGGTAATCCTTGCAACTATTCCGATCCCTAATAAACCTTGAGCGAGAGGAACAATCCACCACTGCGATCTAAAATCTAAAAAGCCGGAATTAAGTGAGATCAGAATGCCAAACCCAAGTAGAACACCTGATGCCCCTAATGGAAGGAGAAGAAACACTCCTGACAATTGAGCAAGAGCTTTCGATTTATTCGTCAATAGGTACGCTGCTATTAAGCCCACTACCGTCGCTATCACCATTGCCAATGTCCCCCAAAGCAATGAATTATAAATAGCCCTTCTGGTGCCAAATATTGAAAAGCGAGCGTCGGAGTTTTCCAAAAGTATCTGCTTGTAATACACGAATGAATATCCGGTTGGTGTGCTCAGTGATCGCTCAACTAAGACAAAGAAAGGGAATCCGAAAAAACCTAGAATAAAAATAGCATTAAATAATTTACGATATTTTGAAACCGAATACGAGTCGCGAACCTTTGAGACAAGATTTGTATTCTTACTCTCAGTTACCAGGAACTTATTATTTATAGCAAGCATTACGACCACTACTAGAAGTTGGATTATCCCCAGTATTGCAGCAGTTTCAAACTCAGTCCGTTGTGTGGCATACCGCCAAATTTCAGTTTCAATAGTCGCTTTTCCTAATCCTCCAAGAATTAGAATTACCCCAAATGATGTGAATGTAAATAGGAAGGCTAGAGATCCAGCTGAAATCAATCCAGATTTGAGTTGAGGTAAAGTTATGCGAAAAAAAGTTTGCAGACGATTGGCGCCAAGAGTTTGAGCGGCTTGCTCAGAATCAAAATCAATCATGGGCCACGTAGTTGTGAGCGTTCGAACAACTATTGAGGTATTGAAGAAAATATGAGCCACTATTATTCCTAATGCGCTCCCCTGCAAATTTAATGGTGTGTGATCAAGTCTAAGTAGTTCATTTACCGAAATGAATGCAGATGCAACAACGACGGTTGGCATTACGAAAGGAACGAAGGTTAAGGCTTCAAGGAATCTTTTGAATTTGAAGTTTGACTTTGCAAATACGCTAGATATGAAGATCCCTATTATGAGCGATAAGGCTGAGGAGACTGTTGCTTGCCATAGCGTAAACCATAGGGCTTTCTGAACGGATGCTGATGTGAAAGCCTGCTCAAAAGAAGAAAAGCTGAACCCTAGAGAGAGTATTTTTCCAATTGGATAGAAAAAGAAAATGAGATAGAAGCCTAATACTGTGAGTAATGCTGCTGTGTCGGTTCTAAATGATCTCGCTAACAAACGAGAATTCATACTTTAGCCATTAACGAAGAACCAATTCTGTCCAACGCTCAGTCCAAATATTGCGATTAGCATCAATAACGTCTGGGGAAATTGAAACTGCGTTCGGAACTTCTTCAAGAAATCTAAGGAATACCTCTGGGAGATCAGCATTGACATTCGCTGGAAGAACGAAGTTTGTCTCTGGGATCATCTCTTGAAAGTAAACAGATGTGAGGAAGTCAACTAGCATCGCAGATGCCGCTGGACTGTCAGTGCCTCTGAGTATGCCAGTAAATTCAATAGACCTAAAACAAGAATCGGCAATTATTGCTGTCGGTGGAGTTTCCACAGGCGGGTCTGCGAAAATATATTCAGCCACTGGGCTAGTTGCGTAGCTTGTTACGATATTTCTGTCTTTACTGTAGAAATCTTCGTAGTAAGCCTCGCTCCAACCTGACCGAATTGCAACATTATTAGAGCGTAGTTCTTTCCAGAAGTCCTCCCAGTCGTCACCAAAAACTGCAATCGTCGACAACAGGAAACCCATCCCCGGGGCAGAGGTTTCAGGGTTCTGTGTAACAAACTGCGCCGAAAAGCTTGAGCTAGTTAAATCTTGAATACTGGTAGGGGCATCGGAAAATGCATCTTTCCAGAAATTCAAGCAAATATCCCCATAGTCCACGGGAGTCACTCTTCCTATCGGATCTAGCTTGAGTTCATTTGAAAGTTCGTTCCATGTACTTGACTTATAAGGCATAAATACGTCATTGTTCAATGCTCTGCAGAGGAAAGTGTTATCTATGCCGAACATGACATCCCCCACCGGATCACCCGAAGTTAGTACCGCTTGAGAAACCATAGTTCCTGTATCAGAGGTCGTGAGAATGTTAACTGTTATACCAGTTTCATCTTTGAACCGTTCGAAGGCTCCCTCAGGTGCTAGAAACGCATCGTAGACTACTAAGTCTATTGTTTCTCCTCGAGCTAATCTTTTAGATTCATCAGTTAATTCAAATCGGTTTAGGTCTGAGTCAGCGAGACAGCTCTGACTATCTTGGCCTGCTGATGAATCATCGCCGTCGTTTGAGCAACTAGCCAGCGAAATAAACAGTATCAATGCCGTGGCAATGAATTTCAATAAATGCTTTACAAATTCCATAATTTCCTCCGCTGGCATTATCCAGATCAGGTTCAGGGTCTGCAGGGATTCTGCATTCTCAGCCGTTTTGTAGCTCCCCTATTTAGTTACTTGGATCTTAACTCAATTGTGATTGTCATGAAACATTATGTTGCAGAACTCAATGATTCAGATACCCTTTCACTTGATGTCAAGTAGATTAGAAATTGAAATAACAAGTAAAATAGACGATTTAAGCCATACTTGGCGTGCTGTTGGTGCTAAGCAACCTAAGGGAAATATTAAGTCGTCTCTGCTGCCTTCAGGCGTAAAAGTTGGCGAAACGTTCCGCGTTGAAGCTGATTTCTTACTGGACGGTATAGAAATTGTTTCTGTTTTACCACCGAAAGCAAAACGTGATGAACCAGTCTTTCTGGACATCATTGGATCTGGAAAGTCTGAAGGTGGTGTAACTACTTCTCTTGTGGGTAAACGGAGTAAACGCAAAAATGATTCGAAGAAAAAAGGGAAACGCGATTTTAAGAACGTCAAGCCAAAGGCTAGAGAAGATAAAAGAAACGTTCCAAAGGCTAAACCGAAAAAACGTCCGAAAAATTTCCAACCACGTAGAGGCAAAAGGCTTAAACCAAAAAAAATACATCGCAATGGGTTCATAGAAGATCTACCAGAGCTTCATAAACCATTAGCGATCGAAATAACGAATAGCTCAATTCCAAAATTGCGTGAGAAGTTAAATAAAATGGATTTACCAGCCGGATTTAGCGACCCAATACTGGACTATGCGCAAGAGCTTAACACTGGGCTAAAGACTGCTGAATGGTTGGATCGAGCTGAGGCAATAGAGAAAGACATGCCTTCAGTTGATCTTCAAGATTTTCGCTCTGTGGTAGCAGCTTCAGAAAATTGGGCACGCTCAGGAAAGGCAATCGAACTCAAAGATAAACTTGAGGCTGGGCTGAAGAAGAGAATTGAAACTGAACAACAGCAATGGCTAAAAATAATTCGTGATGCATTACAAGAGGAGAAGCTCGTAAGAGCATTAAACTTTAGTTCGCGTCCACCAAAAGCTGGAGCACAATTGCCAGAAGATACTTCTAATCTGCTTGTAAAACAAGCGAGTGAAGCTCTTAACAGCGAGACTAACCCGGATAGGTGGGCTGTGGTAGCAGAAGCCGTCGCCTACTCTCCTGTTCGCTTAAAGGTACAGCCAATCGCATTGCCTTCAAGAATGAATGACAACTTGAGCAAAATGATAGTAAAGCATTCTGAGCGATTTCCAGCGATGGCTGCGCTACAGGAATCAAAGAATTAAGACCACTAAATTTTTTTAGAAACTTCTATTAAACGAGCAGTAATGTGGAATCGTTCAAAATAATTCTTTGTTGCCCTATCTCCAGGGAATGCTCGGCCCAATAGAACTGAAGCTCCTTTAGACCTAGACCACTCAATTGCATAATCCATTATTACTTCAGCAAGGCCAACATCACGCGCTTCCATGTCTACGAATACTTCCTGTATGTTTGCTGCTTTTTCCTGATTGATATTCACTATTTCAACAAGCATGAATCCCAATGGGTAGTTGCAATATTCGCCGAATATTAGGGCTTTCCTTTCGTTAGCAAGGTATTCGTTGAATATTTCAGAAGCTGAATCTCCTAAAGATTCCAATTTAACCCACAACTCTGAACCTTTCTGATCCTCTATCTCTCTTCGTCCAGAGGTGAAAAGGTTGTTGAACTCCACAAAGTCATGTTCGTTTGCTAATCTCGCACCTTCACTCATAGATTATAGTTGTTTTAAACATTAGATATCAGCACCACAGTTCGGACAGGCACCTTCAGCATCAATTGCCTTTTGGCTAACGAGCGTAAAACAACTTTTACAGAGAACTTCGTCGTCCTTCTTAGAAACTAGCTCCTCGGAATCTGCTTGTGTTGGCTTAGAATCAGATGTGTCATTCTCCTCGTCGTCATCAGATGAAATCCTTTCCTGAAGAATGGCACTCAAGTCTGCTTCTACTTCGTCAGAGTCCTCTTCTTCCTCTGATTCACCAATTTTCTCGAGTGATGCCGGTTCTTCAAAATCATCATCACTCTCGTCATCATCAGCAAGTAAATCATCGTCTTCAAGCAAGTCGCCATCTTCGACTTCCTCGATAGTATCATCATCAGGTTCAGCTACTTCCAAGTCTTCTACTTCATCTAGTTCTTCCTCATCAGGGTTCTGATCGGTAGACATTACTTCCTCACTATTTCGCTTATCAACGGGACTATAGAGGCTTATTTAGTCATATAGGTGTCAAACAGAAGTTTTTAAGAATTTTTAATTTGCTGATTGTCGCTTCTCAGCGGCACGTCTTTCACTTTGTAATCGTTCAAGGTCAGTTTCATCAGTAAGATCAACGAATTTCATCATTTCAGCCACTGCGTGATGCCCCGCTTCTTCTGATATCAAACGATGCATTTCTTGACCGACTTCCCTGTATGAGGGATGCCCTTGTGGCGTGGTTCGCAGTTCAATCATGTGCATTGCAGAGCGAGCATTTATGTTCATGTTGAATCTAATCTTGTAAGCCAAGCTGACTGCATACGATGCCTGATCTGGGAAATCGTCGATTAGAAGATCATATAAATCAGCTGATCTTTCCATGGCTTCTGCAAAGATTGGCCCCATTCCAGAAGCATCTACTAAAGGTGATCCTGTGTATCCGTGGTACGGGCTTAGCTTCTGCCAGTCCATGGTGAGCATTCTGTGGCGCTGAAGGTCGCGGAATGCTCCGTAGTCCACAAGAACATCAAATCGGTAAAAGGGTCGCTCAAGAGCTCGGCCCGGTTTATGGCGTCTATTGCTTCTATCGCCAACGTATGCCCGAACAACTGCCATCCTGTCTTCGTGGCTCATTGCAGACACTCGCCTCTCTAGTTGCTCTTCAGGCATAGCGGTATGTGGATACATCATAGATGCTATCATTTTTGTTTCACCTTCAGGGTCAAAATCAACAAGGCGAACCAAAGGGGATGGATCAACTGTTGAACCATCTGGGAACAATGCTTCTACAACATGCGCAGTGTCTTCACGGGTTTCTTCAAGATACTGACTCCAAATCACTCCTCGATCTACACGATCCACTCTTTCAAGAAATGAGGGGATCACCTTTCGAAGTTCTTTTAACATAAGGTCGGCATAATATCGTGCTTCAGGCAATGGGTGTGCTTTCATACGAAGAAGGAGAGCTTCGTACGCTTGCCCTGTTCCATATATTCCAACGTTTGATAAGGATGCAGCAGGAAGGAGGCCTCGCAGAGCGTCAAAGGCTTTTGCTCTTACCGCTTGGCGATAAACAAAGTCGCCATCATCGGAATGTTTAGGAAACTGTGTTCTGACATATTCTTGCATCCTAGGGACAAGGTGAGCGTATGTATCAAATAGTCTGTCCATGTCTCCTATATATTTTGCCCCATAAGGGGAATCAAGAATTTCGGGATCTCTGTAGTACCTATAACGGCCACCGAATCGTGAATCGTACGATATGTACCTTGTTGACTGCTCAAGGTAACTCATTAAGCGTCCCCACTCTAAAACCTTAGTTAGAAGGTTAGACGCTTGTTCACATGCAAGATGAACACCGCCTAGTTGGGCAACAGAATCATCACCGTATTCAAAGAAAATTCGATGGTAAAGCTTCTCTGCATGCTCCAAACCTATGGTCGCATCTATGCTGGCATCGCCAGCGATATCCAGATCTCCGAGGAACTCATCTAGGAACAACCGACGTAGACTTTTTGGAGAGCGACTGTATCTGGCGAATAATGCTCCTTTAACAACTTCTGGAAGATTGACAAGAGCGAAAACAGGCTGATCTAAATTCGTAAAATATCGTCGTAAAACATCTGCTTCTTCTTCGGACCATTCTTCAGCTACATAAACACTCACGACATCTGAGATTACGCTGCAAATTGGTCAAACGTGTGGAGGGTCATTGGATTAATTTGAAAACCCTACAATTACTTGAATTGCATGAGGAAAAACTTCCACTGAGAATCCTTGATGGCGGCCTATGCTTTTGCTATCAAGAATGAGTCTCTTAGCTTTAAAAAAATCGTATGTGAATGTCCTGCCCTTTCTAACCCGTAGCTGCGGGTGCGGCAAATGGTCACCAGACACTATTTTTTTTCTAGCTATTAACGCTTGACGCATTATAAGTTTTGACTCGATCTCTTCCATAAACCCATCTCCTGGGTGAGCATTAGGAGCGTACCGATAGCCATTGACGATTTGAGTATTAGTTATCCCCGAACTTGCCCATGGTCTAAATAAATTAAGAATCAATAGAGAAGATGCGAAATAGAAGGAACTGTCCCCCGCTGTCACGCAACCAATGTCAATACTGCATGAGGTTACAGTTGATGTAGCTGGATAGGACAACGTCGTATTCCCACCAAGTGAAGTGAATACGTTACCTCCAGTAATACCAATTACAGGTTCTCCTGCCTCATAGTATTCCGCTATTTGTTTATCTGAGTTAGCTATTTTAAGATCATGCGGTCGTGGAATTGTCTTGGACCAAGTTTGAAGCAAGTGATTAGAAGTCGGCTTAGACATGTGTACTAGATTCTTTTCAACCGACGGTTTCTAAACCATCCGTAGAAGATAGAGATTTCATAAAGTAGATACATCGGAACTGCTAGTGCTAGAAGAGAAATAGGGTCACCACTAGGGGTTAACACAGCGACAAGAACAACGATTATCACGACAGCGTATCTCCATTGTTTTCTCAGAGTTAGATAGCTTAGAATTCCTAAACGTTGAAGAATTATTAGCACGACAGGTAATTGGAATCCAAGCCCAAATGCCATCATCATCTTGATGATAAAGCCTATGTATGCTTTAGCTCTAAATTCGGTAACAAGGTCAGTGCCTCCAACGGAGACAAGAAAATCGAGTGCTCTTGGAAGGGTGAGAAATGCCAAAGCGGTTCCTACCGCAAAAAGAACTACACCACTAAGTACTAGGATAAGCCCTTGACGGCGCTCCCCTTTGTGTAAACCCGGACTAATAAATTTCCAAAATTGCCAAAGCCAAACAGGAATCGCCAAAGCAACACCAGTATAAATAGAAACCATAAAGCGAGTATTTAGGCCTTCAAGAGGTTCATCTACTCGAAGTGTGCAATCTGTTCCTAACGTTTGACAATAAGGGTCCAAAATAAAACTAAGGATTTCTGGATAGAAAACCCAACCGATGATGGTACCGATTGCTACTGCAAGGGAGCTCCGAATAATCCTAGATCGAAGTTCAGCTAAGTGCTGTAGAACCCCCATACGACCAGTTGGATTTAATTTATTCAGCTTCATTGTTATCTTCGGTAGCATTTAAGTTTTGGTCAAGTGATTGATCGTTTTCATTATCCAGCAGAGCGTGACCTCGCTCTCTAGCAATCGTTTCAATAGGCTCATCGAATGATCTTTTCATCTCATCTTGAAAGTTGGTATTCATTTTTTTGATTGATGATGCTATTTTGCCCAACGTTCGTGCAACTTCCGGAAGTTTAGTAGGACCAATAAATATTAAGACGACTAAAAAAATAACTAATAGCTCGCCTCCACCAATGTTGAACACAAGTAAAGAGTACCTAGAACTCTAGCGTTAGACACCTGATATTCTTAGAGAAGTTTTAAACTCCCTAATGGCCAAAGACGAATGAATGCTCGGCCAACTACGTCTGATTCGCTAATTGGACCAAAATATCTTGAATCCCTTGAACCTGCACGATTATCACCCATCACGAAAAGATGACCTTCAGGAACCAAACAACTATTTTCGGTAGCTTCTAAGCACCATTCTGTGCTCACTAAACTGTTCGTTAGCACACCTTGTGACAGATAAGGCTCCTCAAGTAATTTCCGGGTAGAGCTACCTTTCTCGATGATATAAACTCTTCCTTCAGTAATTTCAATCAACTCACCCTCTAAAGCTATTACTCGTTTGATTAAGTCGGCTTTGGCAACTGTATTCTCTCCAGATTTTTGAAATACTATTAAATCTCCGCGACTAATCTCGCTGAATTCATAACTAAGTTTGTTGACTAATACACGGTCTCCTACTTGCAATGTAGGCGTCATCGATGATGACGGAATGTAATATGCTTGCATTAGAAAGGTCTTAATCAGTAAGGCGACTAACAAAGCTCCAACAACTACGGCAAGCCATTCTAAAGCTCGCCGACCGCTCTTTCTTGCAGGTTCTTCCAGTTCTTGAGGATGCTTAAGAATAGCTTCAGGAGATTCATCAGGATATGGAGAAACAGAGGTTACCGAAGGGCTTTTTCCTTCAGCGTCCTCTAGCAAGATTTTGTCTGAGGGTAGGTTTTCTTCCGGCGGTTGAAATTTCGGGGATTCGCTATAGGACTTAGCAATTGCGCGAGAAACAACGTCATCTACCCAGCTATCATCCTCGCTCTTCTCACTGCTACTATCCGGATCCATTATCTGACTCTCCGTAGCGTATCAAAATTTTTTGCGCAAGATCACAAGCTATCGTTTTGGAAATCCCACTGGAAGCTTCAACGACCTCAGTCTCTGGACTTATTCGTAGAAGTAATCGGCCTAGCCATTTTTCAGTTGATACTGGAAGGGTAACAATCAGGTATTGTTCATTTACTACATCAACATTTGTTGTTGGATATTTCGAAATAATCCAGTCATCTTGCCTATTTATTTTAAGTGCAACTTGTTCTTTGCCTGTGAAGGAAAAGTCTAAATCAATTGACTCCGCCTCTTCTAATTCGGCTCTTCGTTGATGGTGATCTACATCTACTACTTCTTCCAAAAGTTCAATTTCTACTATTCTATCGACTCTAAAGATACGGTAATCAGTAGCTGTCTGACAGAATGCATCTAGATAGATATATCTGTCCTTGCCACTAATTGCTACCGGATGAATTACTCTTTCACTATTGCGGTCTGAATTAAATGAATAATAGCTTATTTTCATTTTTTTCTTGGAATGAATACCCTCTTGAATCACTTTGAAGGTATTGCTATCTCTTACACTCTTTTCAAGAACAATATCTGACGGGTCAATATTGACAGCTGCCGATAATTTTTCTAGCGCTGAAGCTAAGGCTTCATTATCTGCTTGAGACCCAAGTATATTTTGCAACATTTTTCCCTTTACGAGTAAAGAAAAGGCCTCTCCTGCGGTAAGTCGAAGAGGTTTTGATAGAAATTGTGCTTGGCTTATCCAAACCTCTCCTTCGTAAAGATTGATTTCAATCAAATCACCGGGTGAATGTGGGTGAGGGCCAACAAAAAAAAGAACTTTAGTTAAGTCCTCGATAAGCGTATTCTCGGGGTACTGGAAACGTTTAGCTAGTTCTTTGATAGAAGTTCCGTTGTTCTCAATTAACCACGGAACCATAGCTACAAGTCGTTCTAGTCGTTCAGTGGATTTAAGCATCGTTATCACCCGATTCGCATTGCATGGCTTTTAAGCGCTTAACCATCTGAGCTCGCAGAGATTCTGGCTGAACTATTTCTGCATGATCAAGAAGCAACAGAACACGATCAATGAATAAATCGTAATTAGATACCGAAAACTCTGCTATTCCACTTCCATCCTCATTAATACCAACTTCTACGTTCAAGTTCTGCTCTACCCACCGAACGTGAGAGGGATCAATTTTTACAACCGCGTTTATCTCTGGGTCGTCTCCATACGTATACGAAATTAAATTTGCTCCTTTCACATTCTTAGGAATTGAATATTCACCGCTTTTATTGTTGATTACCAAGTCCGCAATCCGGTCAGTTCGAAAAGATTTCGTAATTCCTTCATCAACAACATTTCCAGTAAGATACCATTTTTCTCCGGCGAATTGAAGCAGATACGGCTCTACTTCACGTGCTGCCTCTCTGTAAATAAACGTTACGCGACTCTTACGCGTTAACGCTTCAAAAAGTATTGTTAGGTGCGCATCAGCATCTATAGCAACTTCAGGAAGCTTTGACTTAGCTTCTGCCCAATAGCCACCTAATTTCCTCAACGCCTCCTCTTCAGTAAGTTTCCCGAGAAGGTGAACGCTATTAGCTGCATAATTGAGTTCTGCTAACTCATTCTCAGTTAGATTTAAGTCAGGGAGGTAATAGTCTTGGTTGTCGACAAAATAGGCTTCAACATTTTTGTGTGATTCCCCGACGCTGATCATTTGCAAGGGCACTCCCATATCTTTGAGCGCCGATTTGTCCCTATTGAATGCTCGCCGAAATGCAACTATATCGTCCGGATACATTTTAATTTTACTACGTAATTCTTCTGCTGTCCTGGGAGACTCAGCGTTTAACAGTTCGGCTAAAAGTTTAAGGACTCTTTCCAACTTTTTAGTTCCCATGATCTAACCATACACTTCTTCGGCAAATACCAAGTTAGAGACTTTCAATCAATTTTTTGACACGTTCGTCGACAGAGGAAAATGGATCTTTACAAAGGACTGTTCGTTGAGCTTGGTCATTTAATTTTAAATGAACCCAATCAACTGTATAGTCACGATTTTTTTCTTTTGCTTTTCGAATGAAGTCACCCCTTAATTTAGCTCGGGTTGTTTGCGGGGCGTGCTCAACTGCATACCGAATATCTTCATCTGTGCATATCCGCTCCACCATGCCATTTTTTTGCAACATGTAGAAAAGCCCCCGGTCGCGATTTACATCGTGAAATTGCAAGTCTATTAACGCAACCTTCGGGTCTGATAAATCCAGTTTATTTTTTGACCGGTATCTATCTATTAAATGGAATTTAGACACCCAGTCGCATTCTCGGTGAAGAGACAACGGGTCATTCGCTAGTCCCACAACGCAGTGCTCCCACATTCTCAATGCTTGCTTTTCCTCTGCAGATAATTCGCGCCTTTCAGAGAATTTCAATGCCTTCTCAAGAAACTCCGACTGAATATCTAAGGCGCTAAGTTCCCGCCCATTTGCTAAGCGAACTTTTCGTTTACAAGTGAAATCATGACTGATCTCTCTTATCGCTCTAATAGGGTTCTCGAGCGTAAGATCACCAAGTACAACAGTTCTTTCCTCAAGCATTCGTAAAACCAATGAAGCTGCGCCAACCTTTAGAAATGAAGCGTACTCGTTCATGTTTGAGTCTCCGACAATGACATGCAAACGCCGGTATCTTTCCGCATCTGCGTGTGGTTCATCGCGAGTATTGATAATCGGTCTGCTTCGGGTTGTGGCACTAGAAATTCCCTCCCAAATATGCTCTGCACGCTGACTTATGCAAAATGTTGCGCCTCTAGCTGTTTGAAGAACTTTCCCGGCTCCAGAATAAATCTGACGACTAACAAAAAATGGGATTAATACTTCGTCATAGCTAGAGATATCTTCTTTGCGTGTAGTGCAATAATTCTCATGCGAACCGTAGGAATTTCCTGCCGAGTCAGTATTGTTTTTGAACAAAAATAAAGTCCCGTTAATTCCTTCTTCCCTTAAACGCTCCTCTGCGTTGCTTAATAGTTGTTCAAGTATTCTTTCTCCTGCCTTATCATGAGCGACTACGTCATATATTGAGTCACATTCAGGAGTTGCGTATTCAGGATGCGAGCCTACATCTAGGTATAGTCGTGAACCATTTTCTAGGAAAACGTTACTACTTCTCCCCCACGCTACTACTCGGCGAAACATATAACGGGCTACCTCATCGGGGCTTAAGCGTCGTTGCCCAGTATCTGACACGCAGGTAACTCCATATTCACTTTCAATACCAAAGATTCGTCTATCCATATGTTTTCCTAGAATGTAAGCTAGTCAAAAAAAGACTTTAAAAGCGAAATTTAAAAACTTTATGAAAGCAGTTTATCCAACTCATCGCCTGCAATTCTTCGAAATGCTCGACGTCCGTTCCTAACTGATAATTCTGCTACTTCCAGATCATCTGGAAGTAGTTCCCGATCTTCACCTGCTAGAGAATTAACAGCAAGAGCGAGTGCCTTGGTTAAAGTGAGATTTTTTTTATAGTTTGGCGCAAATCTATCTGTAATCGTTTCTGTCTCGCCTCCTAGAACTACATAGTCCGTTTCATCTTTGACTGTCCCATCGTAAAAGATATGAAACATTTGAGGCTGAATATCGTCACTTTCATGAGATATTTCAGCAACCAGAATTTCTACTTCCATTGGTTTCATTTCATGCGTGAATATTTGACCTAACATCTGCGCATACTCATTGGCTAAGTTTCTTGCTCCAACATCTTCTCGGCTAAAGGAGTAACCTTTTAGGTCTGCATGTCGAACTCCAGCAATTCGTAATTGATCAAATTCGTTATATTTTCCAACCCCAGCAAATGCAATTCGGTCATAAATTTCACTTACCTTGTGCAAGGTGTTTGATGGGTTCTCAGCAACAATTAGTATTCCTTGTTTGAAGCTCAAAGCGATAAGTGCTTTACCTCGGGCAATACCTTTCCGGGCATAATCTGCCCGATCCTCCATCATTTGTTCGGGTGATACGTAGAAAGGCATACTCATTTAGGAGCCTCCATTGCGAGCTTTTCGAGAATTAATTATTTCGGTAAAAGTATCAACGACTTCTGTATGCCCAACTGATGAATAGCCCTGATCACTAATACTGACGATCGTAGGGAAAACATCTCTTATTAAATCTGGCCCACCGGTTGCTGAGTCTTCATCTGAGGCTTCAAAGATCGCATTCGCTGCAAGTGTTATTGCGCTTTTAAGACTTAGTCGCTCTTGATATCCCATTTTTATTACGGTTGTTGCGTGAAGACTTCCTGAACCAGTAGTAGCGAATGAAGCTTCTTCGTAACGCCCCCCAGTCACATCGTATTGGAAGATACGGCCAGTACTTTTGAGAAAATCATAGCCTGCGAATATTGGAACTACAGCTAATCCTTGCATAGCTGCCGGGAGGTTTTGGCGAATCATAAGCCCTAGTTGATTGGCTTTACCTTCCAAGCTGAGAGCGTTACCTTCGACTTTTTCATAATGTTCTAATTGGAGTTGAAAAAGTTTAACCATTTCTATAGCAGGGCCTGCTGCGCCGGAAATCGCAACCCCAGAGAAGGTATCAGATTGAAAGACTTTTTCCATAGTTCGAAAACTAATGTGGTGACCGCTTGTAGCTCGCCGGTCGCCAGCTAGAACAACCCCATCGGTGTATTTAATGGCAACGCACGTAGTGCCATGAGGAAGATTTTCGATAATTTCATGGCGGTTTGAGATACTTGGAACACCAAATTTATCAATCAATGCTGAAAAGTCTGGTCCTGGATCGTTTTGTGGAGTAAATCGTGGCAAAGTCACAGGGTAATCGTATCCGCTTCTGTTACCAGTCCGCTACTGTCCGCCCTTCTGAACGTAAGATTTTACGAACTCTTCAGCATTTGATTCCAATACTGAATCAATTTCATCTAAAATTTGATCCAGTTCATCAGCTATTTCAGAAGAAATGTTACTGGAGGTCGGTTCAATTGTGGTTTCTTCAGAAGAATCTGATTCTGACGCCTGTTTATTGTCCGAGTACTCTTGATTAGCCATAATGTTTCCTTATACCGACTCTACTCCCGATGCACGGATAAGTCATTTATACAACGGTTTCAAGTGCATTAATTAGATCTCTTGGTGTAATAGCTTCAGACACTAGTCTGTCAATGTCACTTTTAGAGCCCTTCGATGGCTCTAGGATAGGTACTCGCTTCAAGTTATTGTCATCAAGCTTGAATACGATTGAGTCCCAATTGGCAGAGACTATTGATTCCGGCCACTTCTTTAAGCAAATTCCTCTGAAATAAGCCCGAGTACCACTAGGCGGATCAGTAACACCGTATTCAACTTCTTCGTTAGAGATTATATTTTTCATGCCTAGTTTGCCTACAATATTTTGTTCTTGGCGAATGTCATGGTACTGAACCGCTAACGATCGAATTCTGGGATCAAAAAATGATATCTTTTTTTTCTCGGCATATTGATCTAAGAGAATTTTCTTTGCTACCCAATCTATTTCTTTAAGTAATTTTTTCGGCTCTGATTCGAGTCCGGTGAGTATCCGTTCCCACGTTGCAATGATTTGATGGGCAACTTCACCTCCAGTGAATTCATCTCCTCCATCACCTATGTATTGCTTTGCGCTAGCAAATATTTCCCACTGGATTTCAAGAGCCGTAATGCTAGATCCGTCCTTCAGTAGCAAAGGCGCCTTCAATGAAAGGTCATGAGATACGTTTCTCATTGCAGCAACAGGGTTTTCAAAAAAATAGTTCTTGTGCAGGTAACTATCTTCAACCATGGAGAGTAAAATTGCTGTTGACCCCACCTTTAGAAAGGTAGCTGTTTCACTCATATTTGCATCGCCACATATTACGTGCAACCTACGATATTTTTTAGGATCAGCATGAGGTTCGTCACGTGTATTTATGATGGGGCGCTTCAAAGTGGTTTCGAGGCCGACTTCTTCCTCAAAAAAATCAGCTCGCTGTGTAATTTGAAAAGGAATCAGTTCACTATCAATCCCAGGGATTTCGCAACCGACTTTTCCAGAACCTGTGAAGATTTGTCGACTTATAAAGTGGGCAGTTGCATGGGATATTATTTCCCCAAAAGGTGTTAACCTATCCATCAAATAGTTCTCGTGGCACCCGTAAGAATTTCCCTTACCATCTGAATTATCTTTGTAAACGATAATCTCTTCACCCTCAGGTAAGTTCTGATTTGCGTACTCCATAGCTCTTTGGAGAATTATTTCGCCACTTTTGTCGTACTTCGTAACTTCTAAAGCATTGGCGCATTCGGGTGTTGAAAGCTCTGGGTGCGCATGATCAACATAGAATCTCGCTCCGTTTGTAAGCACGGCATTCACTAGATGCGTTTCAACTATCGGGGGCATCGACCCCATTGGGGCAAATCCTCTCGCGTCATTTCCTGGCATTTCATCCTGAAAATCCCAATGCACGGCGGGAGCAACCCCAGTATCATCTGCTATTCGATAGCGCTGTCCATAAGCATCAACAAGAATCGATGAAGCGTGTACCGGATTCTGTTCTACTACCCCACGTTGGATAATTGAATATTCTGTCTCAATGCCGCAGATTTTGGTAACGGCCATCTTCTAGAGGTACTGCCCTGAAGCATTCTTTGAAGTTTCAATTGAAGGTTCAGCGTTCTGCAATGTCCTAATAAAAGTTATTCGCTCACCTTTCTTTCCGGAGATTTTTGCCCAATCATCAGGGTTAGTTGTATTCGGGAGATCTTCTTGCTCGGTAAATTCGTTACGAATAGATTCAAGCAGGTCACCCAAGGTAATTCCCTTCTCGGACGTATCGATGAACCGTTTGATAGCAGTTTTTTTGGCACGGCGAACGATATTTTCAATCATGGCACCAGAAGCGAAGTCCTTGAAGTACATAGTTTGTTTATCGCCATTCTGGTATGTGACTTCGAGGAATTCATTTCTTTCTTCAATGGTATACATTTCTTCCACAGTCTTTTCAATCATAACTCGAACAGCTTTATCGATATCGCCTCCCCCTAATTCGTCAATAGCTGCAGTAGAAATTGGTAAATCAGAAGTTAGATAGTGCGAGAATATTGAGACGGCCGAATCTTCATTTGGCCGATCAATACGTATTTTGATATCAAGTCGACCGGGCCTCAGTATGGCTGGATCAATTAGATCCTCTCTATTAGAAGCTCCAACTACGATTACATTCTTTAAGGATTCAACGCCATCTAATTCAGCTAACAATTGGGGAACAATAGTTGACTCCATGTCTGAACTTATTCCGCTACCCCGAATACGGTAAAGTGACTCCATCTCGTCAAAAAAGACAATTACTGGCCAACCTTCTTTGGATTTTTCTCTTGCCTGTTCAAATATTAGGCGAATTTGCCTTTCTGTCTCTCCAACAAATTTATTCAGAAGTTCCGGGCCTTTGATATTAAAGAAATAACTCTTTTGCGAATCGACCCCATCTTTGTCACTTACCTTTTGAGCTAATGAGTTGGCTATTGCTTTCGCAATTAGAGTCTTACCACAGCCTGGTGGTCCATAAAGCAAAATGCCTTTGGGCGATGGCAGGTCATGTTCTTTGTACAAATCTGGGTGCAGGAAAGGCAGTTCTACTGCATCACGTATTTGTTGTATCTGATGATCTAATCCACCGATGTCTTCGTAAGTTGTTTCCGGCAATTCGTACAAAAGGTGCTGTTGCAATTCCGGTCTTGATATCACTTCAATTAAAAGATTTGTTTTGTTTGCTGAGATCATCGTTGAGCCTGGTTTTAAAGGCATTTCCTGCATTTCACTTGAAAGTTGCATAACGTATTCTTGATCTGCTCTCCCTTTTACAAGTGCACGTTTACCATCGTCCAGTATTTCTATTAGCGTCACTATCTCGCCACTTTTTTCTGCTGACCTTTCAAGGACAACATTCAAAGATTCATTTAATGCGACCTCTTGCCCTTCAACTAACGCATTTATATTAATTTCAGGGTGCGTGTTCACACGTAGTTTTCTTCCGGAAGAGTCAACATCGACAGTTCCGTCATCATTCACTCCAAGGAATGTTCCATAACCGACAGGTGGCTGACTTAACTTTTCTACTTCAACTTTTAGTTTCGCTATTTGGTTTCGTGTTTCTGCAAGTAATTGCGCTAACTTTTCGTTTTCATTTGCAGCTTTGGAAAGTAAGGCCTTAGCTTCTTTTAACCTATTTTCTAGTAATGCTATCCTTTTAGGGGCAAGGGAGTTTGACTCAGTAAGTTTTCCGTTACGTTCTCTTAAAGACTCTACATGGGCGCGTAAATCAGATATCTCTTCTTCGAGTTCTGTTACACGTCGTTTTGAGTCTCTGTTATCCATACATTTATCGTAGGAGCCTATACCATCAATGCCTCAGTAAGCGTGTGCTATTGAAATTTAAATACGGACTTTGACTACTTCTCAGTAAAAAGAGTTTCAACATCCACACATTTCTTATACCATTTGGTCATAATGTTCTTTGGGAATAGTTGAAAGGCATAAATGAAAGTTTGGATTGATCAAGATCTTTGCACAGGTGATGGATTGTGTGAGGAAATCGCGCCCGACGTATTTACTTTGCTTGATGATGGATTAGCCTATGTTAAGGAAGGCGATACTATTTATGCAGACCCCGGCGGACCTGAGGGTCTAGCAGTGGTCCCCGATGGTCAAGAAGAGGCGACCATTGAATCGGCTGAAGAATGTCCCGGTGAATGCATCTACCTTGAGGTCTAATCCCGACCTATGAACCTCGCTGAGGTTATAAATCCAGTGTGAGCAACCATTCGATGGTCTGGCCTAACTGCTTGTCCTTCAACGTGCCATGTCCTTCTAAGAATTTCAGTTGTTTCAACCATCGCATAATCATCAGTTCCTAACTTTTCTCTGAGCCTGGATACTTGGGTAATACTTGGAGTGTAAGAAACGAATATTCCGCCTGTTCTTAAGACAGGAGGAATATGATCCACAACACGCCATGGCTCCGGTAAGTCAAGAATTACCCGATCAAAATTTGATTCATCAAAACCCTTATAAGCATCGGAAATCTTAACAGAATATCTACCGGCTTTTTCTTCACTCAGAAAAGCGGACACATTTTTAATCGCTCGGTGGGCAAAATCTTCTCGCAATTCGTAACCGATCACTTCTGCCCCTGAACGTAGAAGAGCGATTGACAAAGCACCTGAACCTACCCCTGATTCCAAAACCTTATGCTGGGGCCCAATATCGGCTGCCACCAGAATGTGTGCTAGATCTTTGGGGTAGATAATTTGTGCTGCACGTGGCATCTTGAGGATCGCATCAGCCATCGTCGGCCGAATTGCTAAATACTCCATCCCACCAGATGATTTTATACGTACGCCATCCCCACTTTTGATTAGATCGTCGTGCGAGATAAAGCCTGAATGTGAGTGAAATTCTTTTCCAGTTTCCAAGGTAATGAGGTAGCGACGATCTTTTGGATCTACTAGAAGTAAGAGCTCCCCCGACTTAAGTGGCTCTATTTTTTTAGTCACTAATACTGTCCTGCCCTTTTCCCACTTTTTTTACTGCGTTTTGCATAGTCTCATTAGTTGGCTTGAATAAGTACTTTCGAATTTTTGGAAAAAGTTGAATTTCTATTAAAGCCTTTTCATTTGTGGCTTTCCTGTTTGATCTTTTAAACCACATCCCCATTAGGGCTGCAAGGGATGGAGACGCCTTTTTCGCTAAAGAAACGGCACCTGAAACTGTCTTCAGTTCCTTACCTAGTTCTGTTAATTTAATTTCAAGATCCAGAGGAGTGATTTGTTCTATTTCTTTTGTCATATCAAGAATGTTTCTTAGCGCTTTTAAACAATACGGAAGCGATCACAATCAATGCTAATGCAGTTATGCAATAAGGAACAAAGGATAACCCATTATCAAAGAGAGAAATCTGATCTTGCAGCAAACGAAGTAATCCCAAAGCGACAAGAAGTACGCCAATGATTATGAATACCGAACCCAGAAGGCCCAAAAGAACCCACTTTAAAAGTGCTTTTAACGGGAATTGTATTTCTTGTTTCGCATAAGCGATTAGCAATGACTTAAATTCGCTTATTTTCTGTGAGAGCGTCTCGTTGTCTAATTTCGTGAACATGGTCTTCTAATTTGAACGGTATCGGTAAAATTTTATTTTGCTATATCTTATGTTTAATTGTTATCGCTATTACGTAAACGAAGCAGACCTTCTAACATTTCTCTTTCATCTACAAGTAATGAATAAAGCGTTTCCTCAAGATTATCGAGATTTTCTGATTCAAGAAGTCGATACCTATTCATTTGTCCTAACGGCGCAAGATCACTTAGTTGATAAAGAGTCAATGCCGCTAGCTCATGGGAGTTCGGTCTAGGCAAATTCATATCGCGTAGGTCAGATATGAACGAATAACACTTACCAATTTCATCTACTATTTTGTCAATTCTTTCGCAGTCCCTTTTTTTACTACTGTCGATTGCGGAAGACCTAATGACAGCTTTTGGATAATATTTCTCTGGAAGCCATTCCTGAACTGTTATCTTTTCAATCCCGATACAAGTAACAAAAAGGTTGTCTTTGCTTAGTTCGATCACCTCTTTCACTTCACATAATGTCCCGATAGAGAACCTGCTATCTTTACCCCCTACTTCAGAACCTTTTTCGATGAGACATGTACCAAAGCAATTATCTGATGCCATGACATCTCCTACTAACTTTAAATACCGGGGTTCGAAGATACGGAGATCAAAGCTTTGTGTAGGGAAAATAACGGTTCCCAGTGGGAACATGGGAGTAACTGCCATTTATTCTTCAGTGGCTAATAGAGGACCCAAGCCATCAAGAGGTTGACCGCCCGTATACTCGCTTATTGCATCTGATAGTAAAGCCAACACCTCAGAGAAGTCTTTATCAGCAGTTTCGCTCTCATTCTCAGGGTTTGAAATAAAAGTAATTGTTATTTCAGTGCCCGTTTCAGTAGTAAAATAGCCAGCGAATGACATATGATTTTCTTCCTGAGAGAAAGCAGCGTTCAAGTTTCCTTCAAATGCAGTTCCTATAAATTGATCGGCGACCACTCCTTCTACACCTGCAAGGGGAAGAGCATTTTTGAAGACATCTTTAGTTGATTCGTTCTTTAAGACAGAATTCAATACTTTACAAGTAACTTGATTCTCAGGACTTAGTCCAGAGCCGTCGATCAATAGCATCCCTGAATTAGTGATATTTTCGACTGCAAGTATCTCAGGTAGAGCAACAAGTCCAGCGCCAGTTGTTCCTTGTCCCGATCTAGAAAACCCAATTTCTTTCAGTATCATCTCCGCAGTAATTGAATCGTTATTAGTGAGCATCTGTTTGATAATTAAATCAAATGTAGGTGATTTGATGGACACCATTTCAATCAAATCTTCTAGATCGGTATCACTAAATTCTTTAGCTGCTTTTAATATCACTACATTTCGGGCTTCTAGAAGGTCATCAAAGTTTGCGGCAAATCGTTTTACCGGATCAGGGCTACGGAGAAGAGGTGGCGGGTTATCGACTCCGACCTGAGACGAATAGCCTTGCTTTAGCCCTTCGTATCCACCATCCAAAAGTGCCGCACTCAAGGAACCTATCGCAGCAGAATCCTTTAACTCGCTTGACCATCCAGGCACAGTTCGCACCTCGTCGTATCGGCTTTCGTCTACGACGACAGCTCCTTGAATAAATAATATGTTCATACCAACAGTTAAATCAGCTAATTCATCTGCGCTTGTTCGGATCGTGCTGTAATTTTCAGGCAACAGAGCTGCATAAGCATCCGTTCTTAATAGCGGATCTCCACTTCCAAAGATATACAAGTCGCTTGTTCGAAGAAGCCCATCTGACTCAGGCTCCCTAACTACACCAATTAATGTTTCGTATTGGAAATTTACACCGATTTGTTGTATCCCAGCATAAGCAGTAATGAGCTTTTGGGCATTTCCTGAGATAAGTGGAATATCAACTTGGTAATCAAAAAGTTCTTCAGAATTTGAACTGACCGCCAAACAACTTGACGTCGGCAACATATTGGAGAGTGACAATAAGTCATCATTGAGTTTCTGATTCGCTAGCGGAGAGACAAGGAGGTTGGGAGCTCGCCTTAATGAGAACACCGGAGTAAGAAGTTCTGAGGAAGAGTCGTCTATCTCTACCTCATCAATAGGGTCAAACCCGAATTCATCCTTGATATTTAACACTCCGATTAAAAGAGCGAGAACAAATACAGGAAGAAGTAATCGTTGAAGTAGACGAAACACAGTAGAAAGCTTACTTCTAATATCCGCTCGTAACCATTAATCAAATTTAACTATTATTTGCTAAGGCATATTGCGTCAGGCTGGATAGGCATTCAACTGCCGTTGACGGTGACCGGTAGCATAAGAAGCCACCATCTTTAAGTGTTTTAGGGCCCGGGTTGCTTGAATCAGCGAAAGCTAATTCCGATGCGACCATAACAGGCTTCCCAAATTTGGTAATTGCTTCAATGATTGAATTTGCGTATCGCTTTTCTTGATCTGCATGGAAGTCGGCCATACGCATCATTCCATCAGTTACTGAGTTACTTTCGTAGTATGTTCTTGCGACGTTTCCTTGAATACCCAAACCAAGGAAGATAAGTGAAGAAACTTCCTCATGTTGCAATAAGACATTAAGCAAATCAGGAATAGTGTCTCTAGTTTCTCCACCCGCTAAGTCAATAGGATTACCTCTACTCCAGCGCGGCGGAAGTAACGAGTCAATTGAGCGTTTTAAATCATCAGGTAAAGCGACGAGACTTAATTCGCTCTTAGATATAGCGTCAGCTGTTAGGACTCCCCAACCGCCCGCCGTTGTCATTACGACCGTCTTCCTGCCTGTTGGTAATGGCTGTTTGGCGAAAGTAGCTGCGAGCTCGAATGCGCTCTCCACTCCCTCAGTCAAGAAAGCTCCGGCTTGCTTAACCATTCCGGCGAATACCTTATGGTCTGAAGCTAATGATCCAGTGTGGCTTGCTGCAGCAACAGCACCATCTTTGGTAGAGCCGCCTCGTATTATGATGACTGGCTTCTTTGCTGTAGATTTTTCGATAGTTTCAAAAAATTCTCTACCATTAGGAAGCCCTTCAACATAAGCAACAATTACAGACGTTTTAGAGTCAGTTGTAAAATATCTAATGTAATCAGATACACCTAAGCTAGCTTGGTTGCCTGTTGAGATAGCGCGAGCAACGCCGATATTCGAGAAACGCGACATATTCATCAGGGCTGAAAGAATGTTTCCGGATTGACTTGCAATTGAGATATTTCCTGCAGGCGGGTAAGGAGAAACGATCTGCGAGCAGAGGTTAGCGGGTGTAGATACCAGTCCCTGCCCGTTGGGTCCGGCGAGCAGAATACCCCATTTTTTAGCTTCTTCCACCAATTGCTTTTCTAAATTCTCACCAGCAGAGTCCGTTTCTTTAAACCCACCAGACACTACGAAAGCTGTTTCAACACCAATTTCTGAGAGTTGGGGCAGAGTAGCAATTATTTTTTCGGGCGAAATACAAATCATTGCGAAATTGGCTTTCCCCTTTGGTATTTCTAAAATCTCTGCATGGGTTTGAATCCCTAGTATTTCTGGTCTTTTAGGGTTTGTCGCGAAGATGGGTCCGTTAAATTCAGCATTAATAATATTATGCAGTGCAACGAAGCCGAATTTCCCAGGATGCGTAGAAGCGCCTACCACCACTACCCCATCCGGATTAAATAGAGTTTCTATCTTGCCTATTTCTTTCATGACATTATGACAAGAGCGTCAACAGCTATTGGTTTGCCCTTGGAAATAATTATTGGGTTCACATCTATTGAGCTAATTTTTGAGTTATCAATGCCGCATTTTGCAATAGCTTCTAGGGCATCAATGAGATCGTCTATAGCTACGGCATCTTCTCCTCGGAATTCGCCAAGTAATGATTGGGATTTAATTTCAAAAATCAGGTCTCCGATAGTTTCTCGACTGGTTGGCAAGAGACGAAAATTCACATCAGATAAAGCCTCAGTGAAGATACCACCAACTCCGAACATTAAGACCGGCCCGAAATCAGGGTCGATGTGATAACCAGCTATAAATTCTCGTTTACCGCTCACTTGTTGGGCTATGAGGATCTCTTGACCTTCACCATTTTTTTCCAAAAGTTCGTCTATAGCCTTTTCTAGATCTTTGGAATTTCGAAGATTTAACCTAATCCCGTCAACATCAGTCTTATGTTGAATTTCTTGGCCACACAATTTAGCAACCACTGGATAACCTAGGGTTTCGACTGCCACGATTCCATCTAAAGAATTCTTGACAATAGTTTCTTTTGTTATTGCTAATCCGTAATCGCTTAACAATTTCTTACTATCAAATTCTGATAATGCAGCCATCTCTTAACGATATCGCTTTAGGTCGATCCAACGACAAATATTCATAGTTGTGCCTAATCCAATTTCAGCTGATAGCGTCCCGATTGAGGAGGAACAATGCAGATTCTTGCAGCACTTTTTTTAGATGATATCTCAATCAGGGAAACTCCTGATTCGCTTACGCGACTTGATTTAACCGGGATTCAATTCACTACAAAAATAGCTGACCCATTTCCTTTAGAACTAGCTCCACACCTTGTAGTTCTAGTTCACAGCAAATCTGAGGGGAATGGCTTTGGTGTACTTGAGGTCACTTACCATCTCGAGGGCGAAATAATTGCACGTAACGCCCAGCCTTTACAAATCGAACCGGGCTTATTTGCATACCGTCTTGTACGCGCTGAATTAGAGCTAGCAGAGCCATGCACGGTTCATGCACATTGCAGAATAGATAATGGTGAACCAGTCATAGTTCCCTACACAATTGAAGCTTCTTCTTAAGTTCTAATTTGATTTTCTAATATGACGGCATTCTGACTGCTGTCACGTTAATGTGGACTCGTTGATAGGGAGAGAAATGAAGAATAATGACATAAATCCGGAACTAGAAGAGCTTGCTATAAATACAATTCGTGGTTTGGCTATGGACGCACCTCATAAAGCTAGATCTGGCCATCAGGGAACGGCCATGGCACTAGCTCCGTTAGCTCATGTTCTTTATACGAGAATTATGAGGTATAGCGCCAACTATCCCAATTGGGCGAACAGAGATCGATTTATTCTGAGTGCGGGGCATGCATCAATACTTCAGTATTCAATGCTTTATCTAACCGGATATGGCCTATCTCTCAATGATATTAAGGACTTTCGACAATGGGGTAGCCAGACGCCCGGTCACCCTGAAGTAGGTCATACTGCAGGTGTTGAAGTTACCACCGGTCCTTTAGGGCAAGGATTTGCAAATGCTGTTGGGATGGCTATTTCTGAGCGTTGGATGCGTCACAACTATGGCGAGAGTAAAATTAATCATAGAATTTTTACTATCTGCGGTGATGGGGACCTTTCTGAGGGAATTAGTCATGAGGCAGCTTCTCTGGCTGCACAACAGAAGCTAGGTCGACTAATCTGCATTTATGACGACAACCATGTGACGATTGATGGCCCTACTGAACTCTCCTTACAAGATGATGCAGCAAAAAGGTTTGAGGCTTATGGATGGAATGTAATAGATATAGGTGAATCCGGAGAAGATCTAGACAGTATCGAAAGTGCATTCAGACAGGCAATTGATAATGAGTCTCAGCCCTCCTTGATTATTATTCGCTCCCACATTGGTTACCCTTCCCCATCATTAACCGACTCTCCTAGCGCACATGGCTACGCATTCAAAGATGAGGAAATCGCTGAGACAAAACGTTTGATGGGGTTACCTACAGATTCTTCATTCTATGTCCCCGATGATGTCCTTAATCTCTACAGACGCGTCGGCAGTCAACACGATGACGAAATATCAAAGAACAATTGGTCCCCTGAATCAGAACTTGGGACCTGGGATCTTAGTGAGATTCAATCAGAATTTGAATCGAAAGTTGGAGAGTCGGTTGCGACAAGGGTAGCTAGTGGAGAATGTTTGAATTCGGTGTCTTCAAATCTAGCGATTATTGCTGGTGGTGCAGACTTAACTGGCAACACTGGAACTGCACTAACTAATCAAACTGCTCTTTCTTCTGAGAATCCTTCTGGAAAGCAATTATATTTTGGTGTTAGGGAACACGCCATGGGTGCAATAATGAATGGGATTGCTCTTCATGGTGGAATAATTCCAGTTGGTGGCACTTTTCTCGTATTTAGCGATTACATGAGGCCAGCTATCCGCTTGGCTGCTTTGACGCAGGCAAAAGTTATCTATTCCTTTACTCATGATTCTGTTGGCGTAGGTGAGGATGGGCCCACACATCAACCTGTAGAGCAGATCATGTCCCTGCGAGCAATACCAGGCCTCAATGTTATTCGGCCTGCAGATGCGAAGGAAACAGTAGCTGCTTGGATATCTGCGTTAAATCATGATGGTCCAACTGCGTTGATACTCTCTCGTCAGAATTTACCAATATTAGAAGAAACTAATGTAGATAAGGCTCAGGAAGGGAGTTACGTATTGATAGACACTGAGGATCCTGAAGCTACCCTTGTTGCTACTGGTTCTGAAGTTTCCCTTTGCATTGAATACGCTGAAAAAAATTCAGTTCGCGTTATCTCAATGCCAAGTTGGGAGCTAACTAATTCTGACTCTCTAAATATTGATACGTCAATCCCATCTTTGTCCCTAGAGGCCGGAATCACATTAGGCTGGTCCCGATTTGCTGATATCAATATTGGGATTGATCGGTTTGGGTCATCTGCTCCTGGGAATGTAGTAATGAATGAACTGGGAATAAATATAGAATCAATTCAGAATGCTTTAAATCAATGACATTACTAAATCAATTATTCAATGAATTCGGCCAAAGTCCTTGGCTAGATAATCTCAAGCGAGAATGGCTCCATTCTGGAGACTTGCAAGATTGGATTGATAAAGGAGTTCGTGGATTAACTTCGAACCCATCTATATTTGAGAAAGCTATTTCGCAATCTGATGCATACGATCAACAGTTTAAATCTCTAATAACTAGCGGAATGAGTATTGAGGATGCGTATTGGCAACTGGTACAAACTGATATTGCTGATGCCCTTCGTCTACTTAAACCAATACATGAATCAAGCGGAGGCCTAGATGGGTATGTTTCTGTGGAAGTTGATCCAAGACTTGCCCGCGATACGCAAGCCACAGTAAATGCTGCTAGAGAACTTGACGACGAATTAAATAGTAAGAATCTTTATATAAAAATACCTGGCACTAGCGAAGGTCTCCCTGCAATTAGACAAATGATAAGCGAGGGTCGATCTATAAATGTGACTCTACTGTTTTCAGTTGAACGGTATGCGGAAGTAATTGAAGCTTATATTTCTGGATTGGAAGCATATGAAGGCGATCTTTCTCACATTTCTTCAGTAGCGTCTTTCTTTATTTCACGAACTGAAACTGAGGTTGATAAAAGGCTGGAACAGATAGGGACTCCTGAGGCCCTAGCGCTTAAAGGGAAAACCGCTATTTCGCAGGGACAAATTGCTTATGAACTCTTTCTGGAAAAATTTAGTGATGGCCGGTGGAAGGTTCTTGAAGATCGTGGTGCTCAACTTCAAAGGCCATTATGGGCTTCTACATCAACAAAAAACCCAGATTACCCCGACACAATGTACGTCGATAAGCTCATAGGCCCTAACACTGTTAATACACTTCCCGATGGGACGTTAGCTGCTTTTCTAGACCATGGGACACTTGAACGGACTATTGACGCATCGTTCACCGAAGCTCATAATGTACTCGCTAATGTCCAGGCTATAGGGATAGATCTGGGTGATGTAGCAAAGCAGTTAGAGGTTGAAGGAGTAGCTTCCTTTGAAAATTCATTTGAAAACCTTTTGGAGACCTTAAAACAGAAGGCAGATTTACTTGAAAAATAGTCAGTTGCAATTTGAAACTGACATGTTACCCTATCCATGTGTCCATAGATCAAACTAACTGTTCAATTGATTCAACACTGTCAGTTATTGGCGACCGATGGACAATTCTTATTCTTCGCGACCTATTTAGAGGAGTGAGAAGGTTTGAGCAACTGCGCAAGGATCTAGGTATTGCGAAAAATATCTTAAGTGACCGTTTAAGTAAATTACATCTAGCTGGAGTTGTTCATCAAGAGCCATACCAGAGTAATCCGATACGACACGAATATTATTTAACAGAGAAAGGACTGGACCTCTCCCCTTCCTTAATTGCTCTCATGCATTGGGGAGATCGGTGGTTTGCCAACGGCAATCCGCCAACAATTTTAACACACTCACATTGTGATACTCCTTTACAGCAATTCACTTTCTGCCCTAAGTGCGATATCTCTGTCTCCCCAGACCGAATCTCAAGCAGGCCCGGAGATTCGAAACCATTGAGGAATACAGCATGACTGACCTTACGACTTCACCTTTAAAGACACTTCTTCTTGAGGCGAGTGCGAAAAGAGATTCGGCTTTTGGCAGAAGAGTAACATTTTCTCCTAAAGTTTTTATCCCCCTAACGCATCTTTGCCGAGATAAATGCGGTTATTGCACATTTGCTCAACCCCCAGCAAAGGTTAAGAGTCCGTTTCTCTCGCCAAGCGAAGTACTACAAATTGCTTTTGATGGATCAAAAGCTGGCTGCCATGAAGCATTGTTTACATTGGGTGAAAAACCTGAGTTACGTTACCCTGCTGCAAAGTCTTGGCTTGAAGAGCATGGCTTTGAAAGCACTATCCATTATTTACACGATATGGCAAAGCTAGTTGTTGAAGAAACTGGCTTACTACCTCATGCAAATGCTGGTGCTATCTCTTATGAAGATTTGAAATTATTACGTGAAGTATCCCCATCTCAAGGGATGATGTTGGAGTCATTAAACGCTAATCTTGAGTGTCATATTGGTTCCCCCGATAAGGAACCTTGGCGGCGGTTAGAGACTCTAGAAGCGGCTGGAGAGCTAGCAATTCCTTTTACTACTGGCCTACTTGTCGGAATAGGAGAATCAAGAAAAGATAGGGTTAAGGCAATAGAAGCTATAGCTGAGTCTCATAAACGACATGGGCATATACAAGAAGTGATAGTTCAGAATTTCCTTCCTAAGGCTGGAACTCGAATGCATAAGAAAAAGCCTTGTCCTACTGATGACTATCTGGAAACGATTGCACTGGCTCGCCTTTTGCTTCCCAGTGAGATCCACATTCAAGCTCCTCCAAATTTATCCGATGATTTTGGGATACTCCTCGATGCTGGCATTGATGACTGGGGGGGAGTTTCCCCTGTGACGTCAGATCACGTCAACCCAGAGCGGCCCTGGCCAGCCTTAACTAGAATTTCTGAGATTACAGAATCTTTAGGGTTTTTCCTTGCACCCCGCTTGACCATCTATCCCGAATACGCTCGTAAGCCTGAGAAGTGGTTAGACCCGAAACTACATTTTGCCGTTCTAGACCGTTCAGATTCCGAATGGCTGGGAAGAGATGATCCTGGGGCTATTTTTCCTGAAAAAATTGAATTCGTAACAAATGCAGATGATGGTGCAGAAGTTGCTCAGGTTGGAGAAGATTCGACTCAGTGGTATTCAGGGTCTACGGTTTCACCCCAAAATCTTTTATCTGGATATGCAAAGAGTTCGTCGGAGATTGACGAAATCACCCAAGGTGTTCTATCAGGCCAAGAAGTTGAGATGCAGCAGATTCTTAGTTTACTACGAGCCCGCGGAAGCGAGGTTAAAGCGGTAGCGGAGCTTGCCGATACTCTACGAAGTAACGTCAACGGTGATGACGTTACCTTTGTCTCGAATTGCAATATCAACTACACAAACGTTTGCACGTTTAAGTGCCAATTCTGCGGATTCTCTAAAGGTCCCCTTTCACTAAATCTTCGGGGAAAGCCATATCTTCACACTTTGGAAGATGTTATTGCAAGAGCTTCTGAAGCTCATTTTAATGGAGCGACTGAGGTTTGCCTTCAAGGCGGAATACACCCAGATTTTGATGGTAATTATTACATTGACATGTGCCAGGCAATCCATGACGAATTACCAAATCTGCATATTCATGGATTCACTGCACTTGAAGTCACGGAAGGCGCAAAACGATTAGAAGAGCCTCTTGATTCGTATCTGAAAAGGGCAGTTGATGCTGGTTTGAAATCTCTTCCTGGCACAGCTGCGGAAATACTAGATGATGGAATAAGAGAAATATTGTGCCCAGACAAAATTAATACTGAGGAATGGCTTGAAGCTCATAGAGTCGCTCATAGCGTCGGTTTACGCTCAAATGTAACCATGATGTTTGGCAGCGTTGAAAATCCAGAACATTGGGCTAAGCATTTACTGGTAACTAGAGACTTGCAAAAAGAAACAGGCGGCTTTACAGAATTTGTGGGACTCCCTTTTGTACATATGGCTTCACCTATTTACCTTCGCAAACGTGCTCGGAGAGGTCCTACATTCAGGGAAAATTTACTTTTACATGCTGTCGCAAGAATTACTTATCATGGCTACATAGACAACATTCAAGCCTCTTGGGTCAAGATTGGACTTGATGGAATGTCGCAGCTTCTCCAAGCCGGTGTAAACGATGTCGGTGGAACATTAAATGGTGAGAATATTTCACGAGCCGCCGGTGCTAAACACGGGCAAATGCTAACCGAAAAAGAATTTGCAAACATATGTAAGCCACTCGGCAGAAGACTGATAGAGAGGTCTACGCTCTATAGGCCGATTCGGGAAAGAACATTATCCTCGTCAAGAACAGTGATTCCTATAGCAGCTGAGTGACTAATTTGCTGCTAATTGATTGAAGATTGAATCAGCTTTGGGCCAAACACCAACTTTTATGGTCTTGACCTGGTAAAGCTTCGCACTCATCGCAAGGTGCTTCATTCTCAGCAAATAAGTCATCGAGTTGATCATTCCGTTGTTTTAGGGCTCGAGCTTCCTCGTATCTTCGGTGTCGTCCTTTTTTCATTGCTACCTCCAAAGGCTGTCAGCCGATACGGATTGACTCTTATTCTAGGCGAAGCACTACTAGATGTGCATAATACTCCTGCTCTAACTGCTCCTTTTCTCCATAAGAAGTCTTCCTTCAGAAAAAGCAAGTGTTGCTTTACCCATTAGTAGATCTTGCATGGGAACTCCGACTTCTTCATGCCTCCATCCATCTGCTAATCGGGGACTATCATCTCCCCTTAACAAGGCTTCTATATCGGAACGCGTCCCCAAGAGAGCGGGGTCTAATTCATTATCACTAGCGTATTGTGAGAGCCAAGCTGATAACAAAGTGACTGCAGGACGCAATTCAGTACTTAAATTCTTTTTCGCTCCTGAGGCCGGTTTTTTAACATTTCGTTTCGATCCATCTGCAACAATACCTATTAGTTTCTCCGACATGCTGCCTTTAAACTGTTTAGAGTCAAGCCCGCGAATATTTTCAAGTTCCTTAGTGTCTCTAGGGATGCGTTGGGCTATACCCACAAGGCCCAGATCAGACAGGACATACCGAGGAGGAATATCATTTCGCCTTGCAGTATCCTCTCGCCATTCAGCTAACGCTTGGGCAACGCCTCGAGATTTGCTATTGAGGTGCTTGGCTTCTTTAATTTTTAGCCATGCATCAATTGGTTCTAGAGTTTTCTGACGTTTATTAATGAATCTTTGAAATTCGTCTTCGGCCCATTTAAGACGGTTTCTCCGCACAAGTTTTGTGACGAGTTCATCATGAACCTCGAGCAGATACCGCACATCTGAAGCCGCATATTCTATTTGATTCACTGAAAGGGGCCGTTGAAACCAGTCTGTCAGGCGATCACCTTTAGTTAATTTCACTCCAATCATAGTTTCATGAAGGGCCGCTAAGGAGGGGGTCCGCATACCTAAAAATCCTGCTGCTATTTGGGTATCAAATATTTGAGTTGGGATTTCGCCAACTTCTCTAAGTAATATTTCTAAGTCCTGAGATCCGGCATGGAAAATAGCGATTTTATCCGCTCGGAAAATTGGTGCTAGAACGTCTATATTGACGACTACTGGGTCAATTAAGGCAATATTATTACCCCACCGAATCTGGACTAGCGCTAACCGTGGATAATATGTTTTTTCTCTATGAAATTCAGTATCTATCGCATAGCGTTCGTGGAGTTGTAGCCCATTTACTACATCTTCTAGTTGATCCTGATTTTCGACAATCGTTGGTTGAATATTTTTAGAATTCATCCAGCTTCAACAAACATAACTACGCCTTCGTCACCATGCATATACTCTCGGCCAGACATTACCCAACCTTTTGTTCCGCCGAGAACGTTAACTGTTTCTATATTGTGCTCTGCAAGAAATTCTCCAGCGACTCCAGATCTATTTCCTGTTGCACAAATGAGATATACAGGGGTGTCTAAAGGAAAAGAACTAATATTTTCTGGAACCTCACCTAACGGCAATAATTTTGCCCCTGGGACTCGCATTTCAGTGAATTCGTAATATTCCCGAACATCAACCAAGCAAATTGTTTGGATATCTAATTTCGCGAATTCGTCTATGTCTATTTCATTTATATTTTTCAAAATCCTCTACCAATCTTTGTGAATGATCTCATAAAGATAGTCATTGCCACAATTCATCAATGGTATTTGCGGTTCGGAGTATCTCCGGATTTGAGACCTGAAACGTGACCACATCCAGCAGGCTAACTGCATCCATAACTGATCGGGTTCCCGAATCAAAAATTTCTTTAAGTTTCTTCAACCCTGATTTTCTCCATGCAGAACATAAGACCTGTTTGGTGTCCTCTAACAAAGGACATGCCATTTCATGTATAGTTAACGCTGCTAAACACTGCTCAACAACTTGAGATGTTACGTATAAATGGTCGCACGGAAGAGTGACCAAAACATCATATTCAGCAACAGAAAGAGCACTTATTATTCCACCGAGCGGACCTTCTCCAGGAAACATATCCTGGCAATATAAGATGTTTAGTGAATCTTCAGCAACTCTGGACGCTCCACCGACAATGAATATTTCATTAGCCCGTGCGCCAGCAAGAGCTTCCAAGCTGATATCTATTAGTCGCTTATTCTTAAAACTGATTTCAGCTTTATCTACCCCCATACGAGTAGAGGAACCCCCGTTCAGAACAGCTCCCGAAAAATCCATGTCTTCACCTACGAAAGGGTATTTGAGACTCTTTGCCAGTTTGGCTCTAACTGTATGAGGAAATGCTGACATCTGGTTGCTTCTTCTAGATCACCTATTTCTACAGATAGTCTTTGAAGACCATCTAGGGCGAGTAAGAAATCTCTATTTGTAGGATGATCCCATCTCACGAACCCTGAGCCTCTCCATCCATTTTTTCTAAGTGAGTCCAAACCTCTATGATAGGCAATTCGGTAGAAAGCATAAGATTGCATTCTCAGCGAACTTAAAGTCCCTAATGCGACCCAAACTGCAATTGAATTTGGGTGAGATTCTGCCAACAACAATAAACTACTGTATTTCTCATCGTTATTTCCTAGAGACTCAGCGTTGTGAAGTCCTTTAAGAACATCACTGTTCTCTTCGGGCAAAATTGTTTCTGGAAGCCCACCTCTGTTTAGCTTTACTTCATTCATTCTAGCCTCATTATGGAACTCTCATTATACGCAAAACATCTGTTGCAGGTGAGTCCCCTGTGATACCTGCAAGAACACCTATTAGGTCATTTGATTTAAGTTTTCCTTCTGTTTTTGCTAATTCAATAGCATTCATAATGCGACTTTCGTAGCTCAGGTCACCGGTGATAGTGAAAGGATCTACTCCCCAACTGAGTGTTAGCTGTTGTGCAGTCCGGTCGTCCATGGTCATCCCTAGAATTGAGACATTAGGTCGGAATCTTGCCATGGAACGAACAGTAAAACCTGAACCAGAGATACAAACCAAGGCTGCTAAATCAAGTTCGTTTGCCGCTCTCCATGTCGCTAGAGTCATTGCATCAGTAATTCCTTGAGAGCCTCCATTAGAAGCTTCCGTATCTGTTTCGGACCTTATTTCAGCCACACGTTCCGCCCACCGGCCATAGTCGAAAGCTTCGTCGGCCCTATGGGCAATTCTGGCCATTGTTTCAACAGATTCAACTGCGTAGTCACCTATAGCTGTTTCGCCGGATAACATCACCGCAGAAGTTCCATCAAAGACGGCATTAGCTACGTCAGAAGCTTCTGCCCGAGTAGGCGAAGAATTTTGTATCATTGAATCTAACATCTGGGTCGCCGTGATTACAGGTAAACCTCCAGCAATGCATTCAGCAATAATTTTCTTTTGCAAGTGAGGTAAATCAGCCAAATCAAATTCCGTGCCCAGATCTCCTCTAGCAACCATAATTGCATCGGATGCTTCAATAATTCCTTTAAGATTTTCGACAGCCGCTTTAGTCTCAATTTTCGCAACAATTAGTGGCCCCCGCGGATGTGGCTCAGTCCCAACTCGTCTAATGTCATGAGCTGATCGAACATAACTAACTGCGACCATATCTATGCCTACCTCGACGAACGCATCTAGCTTCTTCAAATCGTCATCTGTGGGTGTTGGCATGCTTAATCGTTCGGAGGGTATTCGAATTCCGGGACGCCCATGCAACTTCCCCCCACTAGTAATTATTGCGGTTGCGCCGTCGTTAGAAACATTTTCTACCCTAGCTACTACTTGACCATCACCAAATGGGAGCACATCACCTGGAACTATATCCTCTAAGACGTTCTCGTACTCGACCTCAATAACTTTTCCGGTCGAACCAGTGGCACCTGGAACGATCTTAATTTCTTGACCTTTATGCAGTTCCGAACCATCGTCAGGGAAAGAAGCAGCCCGTATCTTTGGGCCAGGTAGATCAACGAGTATTCCAACTCGCTTAGACAAGTTAGACGAAACGCTTCGTATAAGGTGATAACGTTCGAGGGCTTCTTCAAGGGTTCCGTGTGCTAGTCCTAATCGAGCTACATCCATACCCGCGTCAATAAGTTTCCTAAGTGAACTCTCAGATTCACTTGCGGGGCCAATTGTTGCAACGATTTTCGTTCTTCTTTGCATACTTTAACGCTAGCGAAAGCGCAGCAAAAGCGTCGTAATTCCTCGAAGAATTAAGGCACTGAACTTTAAATTCTGGACTTCTGCAACTTAGAAAATTAATTAACTCTCTAATCATTACACTAAATAACAATGCGTAAAAAAAAATTCATTGACCATCGCTTCCCAATAGCTTTTGCACACCGTGGAGGAGCTTTAGATGCCCCCGAAAACTCACTGACTGCTTTTAAGCTCGCTTCTTCTATGGGTTATAAGTATCTTGAGACTGACGTTCACGCTACCAAAGATGGAGTGGTTATCGCATTCCACGATCACGTCTTGGAAAGAGTAACAGATAGTGTCGGCGTCATAGCTGATTTAGAATACGCCGAAATTGCTAACGCTAAAATTAATGGCGAAGAGCGCATACCACTACTTATTGAACTTCTTGAAGAATTCCCGGAGGCTCGATTTAACATTGACCCTAAACATGATGGCGTTGTCGACCCTCTCATAAAAATAATTAAGAGTACAAAAGCTATCGACAGGATATGCATAGGGTCCTTTTCTGACACAAGAATTGGTCGTATCGCTAAAATTCTAGGGGAAAATTTATGCACCGGTATGGGGCCAAGAGGAATCTCAAAGATCCAATTGGGTCGTTTCGTGAACCGTTTGGAAATTCCCTCTGGCGATTGTGTGCAAGTCCCTATGCACGTCAAAGGGGTCCCTTTAATAACTCCAAAATTTGTTGAAAGAGTCCATTCCCTCGGGAAAGTCATTCATGCTTGGACTATTAATGAACGCAACGATATTGAAAAGCTTCTCGATTATGGCGTTGACGGCATCATGACGGACAGGCTTGATGTCCTCAAATCCACCTTTACCGATAGAGGAATCTGGTTCTAGGCTTCCATTCAAATTCACTATTCAACTCCTCTGATGGAGAGGAAAGTATTTTAATAGATCTTTTCAATAGATTTTTTTGTGGATAACTTGTGTTTAGCTTGTAAATTTTGTGGATTACTATAAAACTTTTGGGGAAATGTTGAGGATTTCGTAAAACAGCTTGACGAATACATCAGAACATGTAATTGTACCTATACGCCGATGACAACGGCGCACTTGAAATAGCAAAACTCAACGGGAGCGGTGGCAGCACTGAAGCCCAGGAAAGTACGGCTAAGGAAAGTGTGAACGGCCATCGGAACAGGTTTAACGGAATCAAATCGAAAGAGATGATTACTGAAAAGGCGAAAGCTCTAGGGCAGAAACCAATTCAGACCGACATCAGGCTCTTGAGCCAGATGGGTTCTCACAAGAATCCGCAAGGAGGAAAGTGAAATCAGATCAGACCATGATCTTAGGAGAATGGTAGGAATTGATAAGCAAGTCGCAAGATGAGCAGAACCAAACCTTAGAAGTCCTTCAGGGGATGACTTTGGAAAAACGTTAAACTGCACAGCCCCGGGGGGTTCCTGTTTAGGCAGAAACCAATCGGGGCTAATGTGTTTTTAAGGATTTTACATAAATACAATTTTTGATATGACAGAACTACCCCCAATAATTTTCTTACATGGCTTGGCTACATCAGGGCAACGCACTTGGGGTGACAATGGATGGCTGGATTTAGTCACTGAGGCTGATCGTTCAGTTCTAGTGTTAGACATCCCTGGGCATGGCAAAGAAATTGATAACCGCGAGGACGCAACATTTGAGAAGACACTTGATCTTATCGAAAAACAACTTCCGAATGATGAGATAGATGCCGTCGGGTTTTCTCTTGGTGCACGCTTACTACTCAATATCGCAGCCCGGAAACCAACTAAATTTCGTAAGCTTGTCGTTGCAGGTGTAGGTCAGAATTTATTCTCCCGAGACGAAAAACGTGGAAAGCGGATCGCTAATGCCATCAGCGGGAACTCAGTGATTTCGGACCCAGAATCGCAATATTTCTCTCAGTTAACTAACGCTACTGATATCAATAAAGAAGTTTTGCTTCAGCTTATGGAATCACCAATTGTTAACTTAACTCCTGACCTCTTATCAAATATTGCCTGCCCTGTTCTTGTAGCGCTTGGAGATAAAGACTTTGCTGGGCCCGCGACTCAGTTAATTGAAGCATTGCCTAACCCTTTTTACCTTGAACTAAAAGGCGTTGACCACTTCGCTACACCAAAGGACTATTCCTTTATCGATGAAACTCTAAGGTTTCTTGATGCTGAGCCTAGCTGGTGAGGATCTAGCGTAATTGCTGTAGGTCAGGAGTCACTGGATCGGGAAGTTGAGAACCTCCTTGCAACCAACTATCCACAGAAGCAGCGCATGATCGACCTTCAGCGATAGCCCATACAATCAAGCTTTGCCCTCTTCCTGCATCTCCGGCAACGAAAAGTCCATCATGTGATGACATCCAGTTCTGATTCCGTTTTATATTTCCACGTTGATCAAGTTCAACATTTAATTGCGTCACTAAATCACTAGCAGCTGGCCCGACAAATCCCATTGCCAAACATACAAGATCAGCTTTATGCAGCTCAGTTGTTCCTTCAATTTCTAAAAATTCCATTCGCCCTTCTGTTATTTCTTGCTTGACCGATACAGTCTCTAACCCAGTCACATATCCGTCATCACCTAGAAATTGTTTAGTGTTAACTGAATAGAGTCGATCTCCCCCTTCTTCGTGTGCAGAGGATGTCCTCATCATGAGAGGCCATGTTGGCCATGGCGTGGATAAATCTCTACTATCTGGTGGTCTTGGCATAATTTCGAATTGTTTAACAGATGCAGCGCCATGCCGGAGAACTGTTCCGAGACAATCTGCACCCGTGTCACCGCCCCCAATAATGATTACATTCTTCCCAGTAGCAGAAAAAGGATGGTCTTCAAAGTCACCTTCTTGAACTTTGTTTGCAGGAACAAGGAATTCCATTGCTTGGTAAATGCCATCTAGATCCCTTCCAGGAATAGGAAGATCTCTCCAATTAGTTGCCCCTATAGCAATTACAACGGCGTCATGTGAAGCACTTAGTTCTGAATAAGTAATTCCGCTTCCAACAGTAATTCCTGTTTTAAAGACCGTCCCCTCGGCTTCCATTTGGGATAAACGTCGATCAATATATTTCTTTTCCATCTTGAACTCAGGAATACCGTACCTTAGGAGACCTCCTACTCGATCGCTTTGTTCATAAACAGTTACACCGTGACCCGCTCTCGTCAATTGTTGTGCAGCAGCTAGCCCGGCTGGGCCCGAACCGACTATTGCTACTGTTTTCCCAGTAGCAGCTTCAGGTATAACCGGCTTAATCCAACCTTCATTCCATGCACGCTCAACAATTTCTACTTCTACCTGTTTAATAGTTACTGGATCCTCGTTGATCCCCAGCACACATGCTGCTTCGCAAGGTGCGGGACATAACCTTCCGGTAAATTCGGGAAAATTATTGGTGGCGTGCAATGCATCAATAGCATCCTTCCAGTTATTCCGATAAACCAGGTCATTCCAGTCCGGGATGAGGTTACCCAAAGGACAGCCGTTATTACAGAACGGAATTCCACAATCCATACAGCGCGAAGCTTGATTCTGCAATTCTGCATTTGAAAACGGTTCGTATACTTCTTTCCAATCTCGAAGCCTAACTGGTATGGGTCTTCGATCTGGCATTTTTCTTCCTGAGTTCATAAACCCTTTAGGGTCACCCATCTAACTCCCCTTCCCTACTGACATAACTGCTGTTGTTGTGTCAGTGCCAGATGCTTCAGCTTCAGCTATAGCCTGCAAAACACGTTTGTAATGCCGAGGCATAACTTTAACAAATTTCGTACTGCTTGCCGGCCAGGAATCTAGAATCTGTTTCGCCCTAGTTGAATTAGTTTCAATTTGGTGTTTGGCTATAATTTCTCGCAACCAACTAATGTCGTCCGAATCAAGTGATTCAAGATCAACAAGTTCGGTGTTCACATTTATAGCGAACGAGCTATTCTCGTCATAAACATACGCTACTCCGCCTGACATGCCAGCTGCAAAATTTCTACCTGTTTCGCCTAATATGACTACCTTACCTCCTGTCATATACTCACAACCGTGGTCACCGATCCCCTCGACAACTGCTGTTGCTCCAGAATTTCGAACAGCGAATCGCTCTCCGACAAGTCCACGAATAAATATTTCACCGCCTGTAGCTCCATAGAGTAGAACATTTCCAGCGATAACATTTTCTTCAGCTTTAAAGTTTGAGTTAGGAGAAGGTGCCACTATCACTCTTCCTCCGCTAAGACCTTTCCCTACGTAATCGTTTGCATCTCCTTCTAAACGTAACGTGATCCCTGAAGGAACGAATGCTGCGAAACTATTTCCCGCTGAACCTGTGAATTTAATTTGAATAGTGTCATCTGGTAACCCCTCGCCACCCCAACGCTTTGTCAAGTGGTACCCAAGCATTGTCCCAACAGTTCTGTTTACATTCCTGATCGGAAGCTCTAAATTAATTCGGTCACCATGGCGAAGAGCTCCTTCAGCTAATTGGATAAGCGTTTGATCTAGAGCTTTATCAAGACCATGGTCTTGTTCCTCCTTACAGAACCGCACTGAATCAGTACCCAAAGGAGGTTGATAAAGAATGGGGCTAAGATCCAGCCCTTCCGCCTTCCAGTGATCGATACTGTCGGTAACATCAAGCGAGTCTGCTTGACCAATTGCTTCTTGAAGGGAACGAAAACCTAACTCTGCGAGCAACTCTCTGACTTCTTCTGCTACAAACTCCATGAAATTGACGACAAATTCTGCTTGTCCAGCGAACTTCTCTCGCAGTTCTGGATTTTGGGTCGCTATCCCCACTGGACATGTATCCAAATGGCACACTCGCATCATTACACAACCCATAACAACCAAAGGAGCTGTGGCAAACCCAAACTCTTCTGCTCCTAACAGAGCCGCTATTACCACGTCTCTACCAGTCTTTAATTGCCCATCACATTGAACGACTATTCGATCCCGAAGATTATTCAATAATAGCGTTTGTTGGGTTTCTGCTAGCCCCAACTCCCATGGGGTTCCAGCGTGCTTTATAGACGTTAAGGGCGACGCCCCAGTGCCGCCGTCATGACCTGATATCAATACGACATCGGCATGAGCTTTGGCGACACCTGCAGCAACGGTTCCGACACCAAGTTCAGAAACAAGTTTTACGTGAACTCTCGCCTCTGGATTTGCATTCTTTAGATCATGTATCAGCTGAGCTAAATCCTCAATTGAGTAGATATCGTGGTGAGGCGGTGGTGAGATCAAATCTACACCAGGGGTAGAGTGCCTAACTTCAGCAATCCAGGGCCAAACTTTGTGCCCTGGTAATTGCCCACCTTCTCCAGGTTTAGCGCCTTGAGCCATTTTTATCTGAATATCATCAGCATTGACTAGGTATTCACTTGTTACGCCAAATCTTCCTGAAGCTGCCTGTTTAATTGCTGATCTCCGTAGGTCTCCATTGCTATCAGGAATGTATCTTTTCGGATTTTCTCCGCCTTCTCCAGTATTTGACTTAGCGCCGATTCTATTCATTGCAATTGCAAGGGTTTCATGAGCTTCTGCTGAAATTGAACCATACGACATTGCTCCTGTTGAAAATGTTTTCATTATCTCAGAAATTGGCTCAACTTCTTCAATTGGGATTGCTTTACGAAGATCATGTTTGAATTTGAATAGGCCCCGTAGCGTAGCTAATTCTTTACTTTGCTGATTCACACGATCTGTATATTCCTTGAAGACATCGAAGCGTTTCTCACGTGTGGCATGTTGGAGTTTAAAAACAGTTTCTGGGTTGAATAGGTGGTACTCACCTTCTCTCCTCCACTGGTATTCACCCCCAGCTATAAGATCACGGTGAGCACGATGCGTTGAAACTTTAGGAAAGGCCACTTGATGTCGTAAACGTATTTCTTCCGCTAGCTGAGAATAACCAATGCCACCTAAGCGACTCATCGTTCCTGGGAATGCATCAATAATTAATGGTTGCCCCAAACCTATAGATTCAAAGATTTGTGAGCCTATATAGCTACGTACTGTTGAGATTCCCATTTTTGACATAACTTTCAAAACGCCTTTATCGCAGGCTTTAACAAAATTCTCATGTGCCTTACTGACAGTCAGGTTCTGATCTGCATCCATTTCTTGCTGTTCAACTAAGTCCGTTATCGTATCGAAAACTAAATAGGGATTAATAGCATTAGCTCCGTAGCCAAGAAGAAGACATAGGTGATGAACTTCTCTCATCTCACCCGTTTCAATGATCAGACTCACTTGAGATCTAGTTTTCTCTCTTACCAGATGGTGGTGAACTGCTGCGGTTGCTAGCAAGGCCGGAATAGGCGCATGACTAGCACTTGATCCACGATCAGAAAGAACGATTAAGTTTCTACCATCCTCAATAGCCTTAGTCGCTAATAAACGAATATTCTGAATCGCTGCGCGTAATCCACTCCCACCTTCGTCAACCGGGTAGACACATGGAATCACTTGTGATTTAAAATTATCTTCGCCGTCTTGTCCACTAATTTCACCATCGATGTCAAGGAGTTTCAATAATTCACGATTGAGAATTACAGGATGTTCTATATAAATCCTTCGACAGGCTTCTGCATTCGGTTCTAACAAATTTTGTTCTGGGCCAAGCCACCCACAAGTTGAAGTGACTATTTCTTCGCGCATTGCATCTAGGGGTGGATTTGTTACCTGAGCAAACAACTGTTGAAAATAGTCATACACAAGGCGCGGCCGATCAGATAAAACAGCTATGGGGGTATCAGTACCCATTGAACCTATAGCTTCTTTCCCATCTCTATACATCGGGGAAATTAGCATTTTTATCTCTTCATTGGTGTACCCAAATAGTTGTTGTCGCTTAAGCAAGCTACTGTCTTCCAGTCTTGGCACATGTCGGTCAGGAAGTTCCTTTAGCTTCACCTCATTCTCTTTCAGCCATTGAGAATATGGCCTGGAAGACGACAAATCTCTCTTAATTTCATCATCCCTTACGATGCGACCAGCAGCAGTGTCGATAAAGAACATTTTTCCTGGTTGGAGGCGACCCTTTTCAACTATTTTTTCTGGTGGAACATCTACAACCCCAACTTCAGACGCCATGATAACTAGGTCGTCATCAGTAACCCAATATCTTGAAGGACGCAAACCATTTCTATCCAGAACAGCGCCAACGTCGGTTCCATCTGTAAAAATAATAGATGCGGGTCCATCCCACGGCTCCATTCTTGCAGCGTGATACCTATAGAAATCTTTTAATCCTTGATCCATGGTTAGGTGATTTTCCCAAGGTTCTGGGATCATCATCAAAACAGCTTCTTGCAGGGAGTATCCGGATAGAACCAGTAGTTCTAGACATTCGTCGAAAGCTGCTGTATCCGAAGCTCCAGGTGTACAAATTGGAAATAAATTTTGCAGCTCGTTACCCAAATATGCAGAGTCCATAAGCGCTTCTCTAGCACGCATCCAATTACGGTTTCCTTGGACTGTATTAATTTCACCATTATGGGCAACAAACCTGTACGGATGAGCAAGCGGCCATGATGGAAATGTATTTGTGGAGAATCGCGAATGGACTAAAGCCAGAGCACTTTCAACTCTTTCATCTATAAGATCAAGATAGAATTCGCCAAGCTGAGGCGTTGTCAACATTCCCTTATACACAAGAGTTCGGCAAGATAAACTGGGGAAGTAAACGCCTTGATGGGTTTTTGACATTCCCCCCATGCCCTGGTTAGAAACGTCAATTTGCTCAAATTGGATTTCTTGTTCACATTTCTTTCGAAGAATGAATGCTTTTCGGTCTAAATCGATACCTGAAAGTTCGTTTCCTTTATCGTCACTAGCACTTAAAAAAATCTGGGAAAATTTCGGCATAGTCCCTAAAGCCCCCTGGCCAAGAAAGGAACTATTAATAGGGACATCTCTCCAACCGAGGATGCTAATATTCAAAGTTTTAGCAAATGCTAATATTTGGTTAGTGGCCTGTTGGAAGTTAGTGTCATCTTGGGGCATAAACGCTATTCCCGTTGCGTAAGCACCTGCTTCTGGAAGTTCAAAATTAACTACTTGTCGGAGGAATTTATCGGGAACTTGAATAAGAATTCCTGCACCATCACCTGTATTTGACTCTGCCCCAAGAGCCCCTCGGTGCTGGAGTTGGCATAAGGCTGCAATTGCTGTCGAAACAATCTCATGACTACGTCGTCCTTGTAAATCAGCGAGAAAATTTACTCCACACGAGTCATGTTCCATCACAGGATCGTATAGCCCTTGTGGAGAAGGTAAATCTGGGTTTTGTATTAGACTCATGCGTTTCCTTAGCGTTCTTCTACTAGGACAGCGTGAGGCGACGTTGACCCAGCCATTTAAAGCTTACCAATTCTATTGAGATTTTAACTAGTTGTTACTCTTGAAGTAGCAGGTCAGTTAACCAAAGGGCATGATGGAGTGGTGAGCAACAAAGAAATTATGCAAAAGTCGCTGAAAGAATTCCTAGATAAATCCACTTCTCCTTACCATGCAGTTCAGGAAGTAAGAGCTCTTCTAGACACAGCAGGTTTCATAGAGTCAGAAGAGGGTGACCCAAAGAACACGAAAGGGAACCACTACATAATCAACGATGGCAGTTTGATAGCTTGGATAATTCCAGATCAAATTTCTCCAGATAGCGGTCTTTCAATTGCTGCTGGACATACTGACAGTCCAAACTTACGGTTAAAGCCAGTATTAAAGGGAGAACAATTTGGCCTGAAGCAGTTTGGGGTTGAAGTTTACGGTGGATCCTTGTTAAATACCTGGTTAGATCGGGATTTAGGAATTTCGGGACGAATAGTCACTTCTAGAGGCGGTGTACTCACAGAACGGTTGATCAAAATAGACTCAGGCGTATGCCGTATTCCCCAATTAGCTATCCACCTTGACCGCAACGTCAACGAAAAAGGGTTAACCCTTAACCCCCATCACCACCTAAGGCCTATATGGAGTGACACGGATTCGGAATTCGGAACATTCTTTGATTACATTACAGAAAAATTTGTTGAGAAGAATGACTATCTCGAATCATGGGATTTGATGCTCCATGACATACAACCTGCGCAAGAAGTTGGCATAGATAAACAGTGGGTTTCATCTGGGCGAATTGACAACCTTGTTTCTTGCTATGCAGCAGTAGCGGCTTTAATCATTTCAAAAGAAAGTAATTCGTTTAGCCGAATTCCCATTGTTTGTTTATTCAACCACGAAGAGGTCGGAAGTGTCTCTTCTACTGGGGCAGCTGGAAGTTTCTTACCTTCTACCGTTGAACAGATATGCCAGGATCTATCTCAACAAGAAAAACAGAAAGCCCTAAGAAAATCAATACTAATTTCATCGGATGGCGCACATGCTACTCATCCGAACTACCCCGACCGACACGACTTAGATCATGAAGTTCGGTTAAACAGCGGCATAGCTATCAAAAGAAACAGCAACGAACGTTACGCTACGACTGCAAAAGGCCAAGCCTTTGCCCAATCCTTATGCAAAGAAATCAATATCCCCTTCCAACTTTTCTCTAATCGGAGTGATATGAGTTGTGGATCCACAATTGGCCCTGTCGCCTCTGCCCGACTTGGTATTGAGACAATTGATATAGGTATTCCTCAGCTTGCTATGCATTCAAGTAGAGAAATATGTGGACGTGAAGATGTCAAACATTTGGAACGTTTCTTGGCTGCTTTTTTTACTTCAAAATCATTTACGAATGTTTAACCGGTCAAAAAGAGATAGGAACATTAATAGTACAGCGTAGATTTCTAACCGCCCAATTACCATTAGTGCTGCAAGTATTCCTCTACTTGGCCTTTCGAATGCCAAATAATTAGCTGAAGGACCTGCTTCTCCAAGTGCAGGTCCCATATTGCTCATTGCAGAAATCGCCCCACTGAGAGCCGTAATGAGATCCTCGTCAAAAAACAATGTCAGTGAAACCGTTGCCATTATAACTAGAAGTATGAACAAGGAAATAAAACCAACTATTGATGAAACATCCTTTTTGTCAATTTCGTCTCTTCCAACTTTTATAGGGAATTCGCCGGAAGAATGACGAAGCAACTTTAGCTCTTTGGCAAGTGCTTTAAGACCTATCTGTAGGCGAAACATTTTCATTCCGCCGGCGGTTGAGCCAAAGGTTCCTCCTACAGTCATAAGGAACAAAAGAAGTAATTGGCTGGCAGCACCCCATAAGACAAAATCACCGATACCACCTGGCCGTATGTTCCCGAAACCGGTACTGCTCGCAAGAGCAACAACATTGAATAAGGAATCCCGGAAAGCTAACCCGATTGGCACAGCATCAACAAGCCAATTTAATAAAAAGACTACGGAGATGAACAGTAGAGTAATTTTAACGTACAGTTTCCATTCTGAAGAGCGAGTGAAAACCCGAAAATTACCTTTCGACTTCAAAAACTTGTATTGGAGGGTGTAGTTCATTGCTCCAGTAAACATTCCAAGGATAATGATCAATTCAACTAGATATGAATCAAAGCTTCCTATTGAACCGTTGTAAGTTGAAAACCCACCGATAGCAGCAGTTGTTAACCCATGGGCAACTGCATCATATAAGTTTACGTTAGGTGTAGACCATAGAAGCAACGAAATAAGAATAGTTACGCCAAAGTAAACTGCCCAAAGAGATTTAGCTGTGTCAATGGAGCGAGAACGTAATTTATCTGATTTATGACCGGGAGATTCTGCAGTCATTAATTGAAGTCCCCCGACTCCAAGACTTGGGAGAACTGTTACAGCAAGGACAATAATTCCCATACCTCCGTACCATTGCGTAAGTTGTCTCCAGAACAGGATACCCCTGCCATTAGCTTCAATATCTTGAAGCACGGTTGAGCCTGTTGTCGAAAATCCTGAGATCGTTTCAAATAAGGCATTATCAATTTGTGACCATGGAAAGACACCAGCAAAAAGGTAAGGAAGCACTCCTACAAGAACACAGCCAACCCATGTCCAGGAAACAACCGAAAAGACTGCTATCGGTTTATCCATTGCGTCATCAGCGATTGAGGTTAATGCTCTGAGCAACAAACCAGCTAGCAAAGCTATTCCTGCAGAAAGAAACAGTGCGGTTTCCTGATGCGAGTTATTCGACCCCCATTCGATCAAGCCAGAGAGAATTAGCCCTGGAGTTAGAAACAGAAGCGATAGGCCCAACACATTTAACGTAGCTGATTCATATAGGCCTTCAATGAAAATCCTTTGCCTTACTTTCATGAGTCAACAACCGGATCTCGTGTAAAACCTCGTAAATTAGAGCGGAAATTTTGAACTGAAAAGAGAACAACATACGCAATAGGGAAAATTGACAATCTCCCAATAAGCATTAAGCACGATAGGGCGATATGAGTTACGGCATTTTGTTCGAAACCAACCGAACTTTGCTCAATAAAGCTAGGGCCGCTTGTTACAAAAGCTGATAGGGAGAGACTTATAGATTCTTCTAAATTCAGGTTTTGAGACGCTAAGGAAACTAGAAAAGCTCCTGCTGCAACAAAGAAAATAAAGGTAGCAGTATAACCATGAAGCTTGTCTAACTCCCGATCCTCAACTTCCTCACCACTTACCTTTATTGCTCTTACAGCGTTTGGTCGATAACTAAGGGTTATCTCCCTTCTCAAATATTTCATGATTCTAAGCAGTCGGTGCATTCCAAAACCACCACCTGTAGAACCTGCCATAGCTCCAGTTGCGAGAACTAGAAGCATTACAGCAGTCATCCCAGAAGCGAAATCCCAACTTATAGTCAAATAGCCAGTTGTACTGATTAGCGAAGCTGTTAGGAAAAAAGCGGTCCGAAGTTCAGTTAATACGGCTAGCCCAGTTTCTAATTTCCACCAAAAAATTAACGATGCAATAAGAAAAATTATGCAATAAAGCCGTAATTCCGTATTTACTCCGATCGCTTTGAATTTTCTTTTCCATAGCCACCATAAAATACCTATATTTAATCCACCTATTAACATCCCAACAGTCGCTACCCATTCAATAGCTGCCGATTCGAATGAAGCAATAGATAGGGATTTCGTACTTAGCCCTCCAGTCGACCCTGTGGTTAGAGAATGGCAAATCGCATCAAATAGGCCCATCCCAGCTATCCAATAACCTAAAAAAATAACTACTGTCAATATTGAATAGATTGAAGCTAATTCTTTTGTTCTCCCCATTGGCGACCTGCTGAATATTTTGGATGCATAGCCTGAGGAGGCGATATCATCTTTTGCGCTTATAGGAGTTGCGATAAACACAAGACAAAGAGCAGACATACCACCAAACCATTGTGTCAAGGATCGGAATATGTGCATCGAAGACGATAATGATTCAGCATCTAAGCCTGACATTGCAGTAGTAGTAATGCCCGCTGTAGCCTCCCAGATTCCTGCATCTAAAGTTTCGACTACTCCGCTAGATAGATAAACAATTGAACCGAAACCTATAAACGAACCGAAGAAACTTACACTAATTGAGAAGACTTCAGATGCCTTTGTTACTTTCGGAAAGCCAGACCACTTAAATAAAAAAAAGCTTGTAGCTGCGCCGCCTAATGCTACTGCGATCAAAACTAAATCTACCCGCAAACTCGGGGGATTGGTGAATCTGGCCAGAACCGAAACCAGAGAAATAATCGCTAGCAACCCTATCGAAATCGATAGAGCGAAAAGTCGTCTAGCTCGCGATTCGAGACTTCCATTGAACAGCATGCAATAGCCTAAGTCTCGTTACTCCGAGGACGAATCCACGGTAAGAAAATACTCTTTTCGGATACTATCGACTTGTTCTGGTGGAGCTATCAGTATGACTAAGTCGTCTGGAAGGAGTTGACTTCTACCTCTAGCTATAGCAGGTTCACCATTCCTTACTAATGCCCCAACCAGAGCATCGCGAGGAAATTTCATATCTTTTATTTCAGATGTAGTTGCTTTACTTCCTTCTTCTACACGAAGTTCTACAACTTCGAAATTTTGGTCCGTACCGAGAAAAGTAGCTACGTCTTCAACCTCGTGAACAAACCGAAGTACACGATTCGCGCTAGCTGTTACAGGGGAAAGAGCCGAATCTACACCTGCCGAACCCAGAACGTCCAATAATTTTAGTCGATGTATAATCGCCATCGTCCGATCAGTACCTAGCGATTTAGCATACATGCATGCGAGGGCGTTAGCTTCGTCTTTTCCGGTCAAAGCAATAGCCGCGTCATATTTACCAGCGTCTATTTCTGAGCTTAAAAACTGTGCATCTGTAATATCTCCCCGGACTACATCAACTCCGTCTAATCTCGCAGCCAACTTTTTTGCACGTTTCGGATTTGACTCTATTAGAGTCACTTCACGAAATTTTTTCTTTACTAGTTTCTTAGCTAGAAACTCAGCAGTTCGCCCACCGCCTAGCAACAATATTCTTTTTTGTTTTTTGCTCTTGAAACCTAAGGTTTCGAGAACATTACTTTTCTCAGACCTTTTAATAACGAGCCAGATATGGTCTCCGTCCTGGAGAGTTTCTTCAGACCTTGGAACTTTTGTCTCTCCATCCCTACGAAGAGCTGCTACCAGAAAACTCCAATCTGGTTCATAAAGTTTCCCAATCTCTGACAGTGTCTTACCACAAAAATCAGCATCAGAATTAAGTGTAATGCCAATCATAACAATTTTTCCTTCGGCGAGAGTAGCTATTTCGTCTGCCCCCCAAGAGTCAAGAAGAGAATAAATTTCATTTGCTGTGTCCTGATCTGGATCAAAGATTAAGTCAGGTTCATCTGCTCCAAGAAACCAAGTATCTTTTCCTTGTTCTGCTTTGATCTCATCAGCTTCAATACGAACAATCGTCTTCTTTACGCCTTGATTTTTTGCATACTGTCCAGCAATAAGATTTACTTCATCACTTGAGGAAACCGCCACTAGTAGATCTGCTTTTCTGATTCCGGCTAATTGAAGGCTTTCAGGGTGGCTACCGCTTCCCTCGACCATTGCTGCATCTAATTCTCCATCAAGTTTTGAAATCCTGTCAGAGTCCGAATCAACGATTGCTACTTCCATATTTTGTGTTTGATGTTTGGGGTCAGTTAATAGACGAGTGATGTAATAACCAACTTCCCCCGCCCCAACGACAACTATGTACACCCCTAATTGGTAACAGTTCTTTTGGCAGAAATCATAGATACTCGCTAAAAAACTGAATTTTTTTTTGTTTCTTAAGAAATCATTTGAAATGGTTCACAAACTAGACTCATCAATATAGACTTCCGGATTGAACATGAGTGCGAATAATATAGCTTTGCACTGAAACTTACGAGGAGTAACTGTGGAATCAATCCCCTATCTAGCATTGGCAAGCGCTCTCGCAGCGTTAGCACTCGCATCCTATTTTTTCTCGACCGTCAAGGCAGCCCCAGCTGGAAACGACCGGATGGTTTTTCTCATGAACGAGATACAAAATGGCGCCAAAGCTTTTCTGAAACAAGAATATACTTGGGTGTCTTTCTTTGTAGCTGCCATGATTATTCTTTTGGCAATAGTTATTACTCCGTTAGCATCTGTTTCCTATTTAATAGGAGCTGTCCTATCTGCGACTGCTGGGTACATCGGAATGACCGTAGCTACTATGGCAAACGCACGTACTACCGAAGCAGCAAAAGAAGGACCAGCGAAAGCTCTTCCAGTTGCTTACCGTGGTGGAGCTGTTATGGGGTTTTGTGTCGCCGGACTAGCGTTACTAGGCCTTATGTTCGTGTACCTTCTTTTCGTTATTTGGTTTGAAGTTGATGATGCTTTCGAAATTGTTACTGCCTATGGACTAGGTGCCTCTTCCATAGCTTTGTTCTCTCGTGTTGGAGGTGGAATATACACCAAAGCTGCTGATGTTGGAGCTGACCTAGTGGGAAAAGTAGAGGCTGGCATTCCTGAAGATGATCCTAGAAATCCGGCTACTATTGCAGACAACGTAGGCGATAACGTAGGCGACGTTGCTGGAATGGGGGCTGACCTCTTTGAATCTTACGCAGGGTCAATCATTGCTCCTGTCGCATTAACTGCATTTGCTGTGGGAGCAACTGCGACAGAGGCGACGTTAACAGATTTCAATGGAGTTAACGTTCTAGGCCAATTGATGTTCCCAATGGCGATCGCATTCATCGGAATGATTGCTTCTATTATTGGATCTTTTCTTGTCAAAGGAGGAGATTCGACAGACTCCAAGGCGCTTAGCCATGCGCTCCATAGGGGCACGAATGTAGCTATGGGTCTTACCATTATTGGAACTCTTGGCATTTCCTACTGGATATTTGATTCCGCTGAAGGGAATCCGATTGGACTTGCAGTATCAGTCATAGGTGGTTTGATTGTGGGTTGGGCTCTTGGAAAAACTGCGGAATACTACACATCTGATCATTTCGCCCCTGTTAAAAAAATCGCAGCACAATCAGAAACCGGTCCAGCAACAACAGTATTGAGCGGGATCAGCGCTGGCATGATTTCTGTCGCAGCTTCAGTAATTCTTGTACTTGCTGGAATAGGAATAGCTTATTGGGGAGGCGAAGAGACGTTAGGTAATGGAATTTACGGTATCGCAGTAGCCGCAATTGGTATGTTAGCTACAACTGGAGCAGTCGTTTCTGTCGACGCTTATGGCCCCATAGCTGACAATGCTGGTGGAATAGCGGAGATGGCAGAACTTGACCCATCTGTTCGGGAAGTAACAGATGCGTTAGATTCTCTTGGGAATACAACCGCAGCTATCGCAAAGGGATTTGCTGTTGGCTCTGCTGCCTTGACGGCCCTAGCCTTATTCAAGAGCTTTGAATTAGCGGTCGGTCAAGCTGGAGGCTCTTTGGAACTTAACGTAGGTGACGTTGACGTCTTTATCGGTCTTTTCCTTGGAGCGGGCCTTCCCTTCCTGTTCGCTGCTCTTACTATTGATGCAGTCGGACGAGCAGCAACTGCAATGATTGAAGAGGTCCGAAGACAATTCCGTGAAGTTCCTGGCCTGAGAGAAGGAAAAGAAGGAGTTGTCCCTGACTCAGCCCGATGTGTAGCAATATCTACCGAAGCATCGCTTAAAGAGATGGTTATACCTGGATCCTTAGCTGTAGTAGTCCCTCTCGTTGTCGGCTTTATAGACATTGATGCGTTAGGAGGGCTACTTGCAGGTGCTTTGGTTACGGGCTTCGCCCTAGCAATATTCATGGCAAATGCTGGAGGGGCATGGGATAACGCAAAGAAATATATTGAGGCTGGCAACCATGGAGGCAAAGGTTCTGACCCTCACAAAGCAGCTGTAGTCGGAGATACTGTAGGTGACCCCTTCAAAGACACCTCCGGCCCAGCAATGAATATCCTATTAAAGGTTATGACCATTGTTTCACTTGTATTCGCTTCAGCATTTGTATAGCCACCGCCAAGCAACATGATCTATGATCAATAAGTGCCATTTGTTCATAGCAACGGAATTAAAATTTACTATGAAGTTCAAGGCGAAGGAAGACCCCTTCTGGTTATAAGTGGGACCGGAGCAGATCTCCGTTCACCGCGCCTCCCAGTGCCTGAGATAGACAATAAATTCCAAATCATTCGTTATGATCAACGTGGACTTGGGCAAACAGAAACACCAAAGCCTCCATACACAATGGAGGATTATGCAAACGATGCTGCTGCCCTTTTATCGAGTTTGGACATAGACCATACGAATGTGATCGGAACTTCCTTTGGAGGGATGGTTGCTCAACACCTCGCTGCAAGACATCCTAGAACAGTAAACAAGCTGATTCTTGCTTGCACATCCCCGGGAGGGTTAGCGTATTCGTCATACGATCTCCGAAGAATTATTCACAAACCCCAAAATATTCAAGTTACTTCTTGGCTTAAATTACTTGATTCTCGCTATGGATCGCTCGAGCACGAACTACCTATCCTTGATGCGGTCGAGACACTCCTTTCAACAGGAAAACGAATCTTTCCCAATAACGTAACAGCGGGACTCCTCAATCAGTTAGAGGCAAGATCCCGTCACGATGCGATACAACTCCTTGAAAAAATTCCCCACTCTACTCTGATCATTGGAGGCAGTTATGATCTTGTCGCCCCTACACAAAACTTGCAGAAGCTTAATGATTTAATTCCCAATTCGGAACTAAAACTATTCGATGGAGGTCACTTATTCATGCTGCAAGATGCAAATGCGTGGCGATGTGTCGCTTCCTTCTTGAGTGAAGATTGAGGTACTCTAAAATTATGGATCAAGCTGGACTTAACTCTTCACCCAAAGGTTTAATACCTCTCGTTATAATTTTTGGAGGTGTCTCGGCTGAACACGAAGTCTCGTGCATATCGGCAGCCCATATTCTCAAAGCAATTGACCCATTGAAATATGAAATACACATGATAGGAATCACTCAAGCAGGCGATTGGGTTGAAGCTTGCAAGGATTTTGACATAACTGACCTCAATAACATTCCCGAAATGCTTCGACCAGAAGGAGCGTCCATTAATCCAACCCAGTTCTTTGCAGAATTTTCTGAAAGACAACCTGTTGTCTGGCCTGTATTACACGGCCCAAATGGAGAGGACGGAACTATCCAAGGGTTTCTGGAACTCATATCAGTTCCTTACATCGGTAGCGGAGTATTATCTTCAGCCCTATGCATGGACAAGCTAAAGACAAAAGAAATTCTCAATAATGCTGGTATTAACCAAACGAAATGGATCAGCATTCACGCTACAGAAATTGAACAATTCAAAAATAGCTCACTAGGGATTGACCTTAAAGGGGATCTCTTTGTGAAACCGTCAAATATGGGGTCATCAATCGGAATTTCAAAGGTAACTGATAGAAATGAACTCTTTAGTGCCCTCAGAAAAGCAGCCGAATACGATGATTGGATCGTGATCGAAGAAGCTACGAATGGTAGAGAGATTGAATTATCCGTTCTTGGCAATAGAAAGATTCAAGTTTCGGTACCTGGAGAAATAATCCCAGGTGCTGAATTCTATGACTACAACGACAAATATAAGGACGGTGCAAGACTTGAGATACCAGCGAAACTATCTACACTTCAGACAAAAGAAGCACAAGACTTAGCATTAAAGGTGTACAAATTACTCCGCTGTCAGGGTTTGGCTCGAATAGATTTTTTCTTTGAAGAAGAAAATAATGTCTGGCTTGTGAACGAAGTAAATACTATGCCGGGTTTCACTCCAATCTCCATGTTCCCTAAGCTCTGGTCTTATTCTGGAATCAGCTACAAGAATCTAATCGAAAGATTGATTACCGATCTTATTAGAACAAATAGTCTATAGCAGTGCTTTGGGGGCTAAAGCACTCTCAAGAAACCTAAGTAATTCTTTTCTTCTAAGTGCGGCGCCTCGTAGTGTCTGCTTCTCGCCTATGGCTTCGAAAAGTTTAATCTCGGTAGCTGCTCCCATAACCGTGGAGTAAATCGATAAAACTAGAAGCTCTGGGTCAGATTCACGTATCCGCCCTTGTTCCATTTCATCACGCATCCAGTCCGTTGCCCCTTTAAACAGTGGGTTTACCCCACCAATCGCTCTAGTTAAGACTGGATGGCCTAAACGAGTAATCTCTCTTAGCAACCCGAGTAACTCTGGCCTTCGAATAGCAAGACGAAAAACACTCTTAACAACCGCTTCTACGCGACCCCATCCATTCTCGCTCCTCGCAATAGCACTGTCGAGAACAGCTACCAATTCAGAGATAGCTTTATCGGCTGATGCGATAAGTAATTGCTCTTTAGATGGGAAGTGATAAAGAATTGACTGCTTTCGGATACCAAGGTCCTTGGCTAAGTCGTCTAAGCTAGTCGCATCGTAGCCAAATTCGCCAAATGCATTTGTAGCTGCAATCAATATTCTCTCTGAAGTCTTCATGAATAGATTGTACCATTCTCTACCAAGTGGTAGAAATAGAGTGTGATAAACGAAGCTCTCCGGGGTAAAAAAATAGCTATAACTGGTTCTACAGGCTTTCTTGGAACTGCCTTAGTTGAACTCCTTCTGCGGGAAATTGAAGATATTCAATTACGGCTATTAATCCGACCTTCTGGGAAACGGTCCCCTGACAAAAGACTCGAAAGAGATATCCTCAAAAATGATGCATTTGACTCATTGAAATCCTCAGTCGGCGAAGATCGCTTCGCAACAATGGTCAAGGAGCAAATAAAAGCTTTGTCAGCAGATATTTCTAAACCAGATTTAGACTTAGACGCTGATGGTTTCAAAGAACTTTCAGAATGCGATGTCATAATTCACAGTGCTGCAGCAGTTAGTTTTGATGAACCTCTAGATAGAGCAGCGGAAGTTAATTTAATGGGTCCTGTGCGCTTGGTTGAATCTTTGAAACAGCTCAAATCTAAACCTCATTTAGTAATGGTAAGTACATGCTATGTAGCTGGCAATAGAAAAGGTAAAGCCCCTGAAAAACCATTATCTGAAAGTCCTTTCTATGTTCCCCTAAATTGGAGAGAGGAAACTGAAGCTGCAAGAAGAACCCGTTCCTACACCGAAGACGATAGCAGAAGAAGCGAAAACCTAGAACGATTTAGATCTGAAGCTAAAGATGAACTTGGCGCCCCAGGTATTTCAGTTATAGCCAGCAAAACTGAGCAAATCCGCGAACGTTGGGTTAAAGAAAAAATGGTTGAAGCCGGAAGAGAACGAGCTACTTCTTTAGGATTCCCCGACGCATATGCTTTTACAAAAGCCATGGCTGAGCAAGCTGTTCAGGAAATCAAAGAAGATATCCCTCTATCAATCGTTCGCCCATCCATAATTGAATCTTCGTGGCAATCACCAGTCTCCGGTTGGATTCGAGGATTCCGCATGGCAGAGCCCATAATATTAAACTTTGGCCGCGGGACACTTAAAGAATTTCCAGGACGGCCGGAAGGAATCATTGACATCATTCCAGTTGATCTAGTTGCAGCGGCAATCGTAGCAACGGCTGCACAAAAGCCGCCAAACAAAACACAGATTTTCCAAGTTGCTTCCGGTGCTTGTAATCCTATCCGTATTGGGCTTTTAGCTGATTATGTCCATGATTATTTCGGCAAATACCCTATCCTTGACGAGAAAAACCAACCTATAAACCCATCAAAATGGGAATTTCCAGGGCGCGGACGTGTAGTGACTCAGCTAACACGCGCTAAACGCCTACTCAAAATTGCTGAAAGTACTCTCCATAGACTTCCTATCAGAGGAACTAGCGCAATGGTTGTTGCAGACCTTGAAGAACGTCGAAATGAGTTAGACAAAGCCATGGAATACATTACTTTGTATGGAAAATATGTTGAATGTGAAGCTATATATGATGTTTCAAACCTCTTAACGCTATGGAATGACCTACCACAGGACGATCGCGAATCTTTTGCATTTGACCCAAGGATTATTGATTGGGAAAAGTATGTTTACGACATTCACCTACCTACCGTCATTACTCAAGGAAGAGTAAAGACTTCCCCAACGCCGACAAACGTAGATTCTAGGAAATCCCGTCTCCGAAAACAGATTTTAGACCCCAAACGGGAGTTAGCAGTTTTTGATTTAGAGAATACCCTCATTGCATCAAACGTTGTCTCATCTTGGAGTTTCTTAGCCACAAAACGACTTTCTGCTTCAGACCGAATCCGCATTATAGGGAAAACACTTCTTGAAGCACCCGGAATGCTCGCGATGGACCGTCGTGATAGAACAGATTTTTTACGTAGTTTCTACCGAAGGTACGAGGGAGCTCCAATTGCCCAAATAGATGAAGATTCACTAGCGATGTTTAACGAATTTATTCTTAATAAGTCTTTCCCTGCGGCTATCAGAAGGGTTCGTGAACATAGAGCTTTAGGCCACCGAACAATACTGATTACTGGAGCTTTGGATTTCGTGGTGCAACCTTTGAAACCATTATTTGATGAAATTCTCGCTCCGTCTTTAACAAAATCAGGCCTTAACTACTCTGGAAAAATGAACCAAGTACCACCGATCGGCGAGACACGAGCTGCTGTCTTACGTGAATATGCTGACCGTAACGGAATCGACCTTTCCCAATCCGTGGCCTACGCCGACTCAACCAGTGATCTTCCAATGCTAGAAACAGTTGGGTTCCCCGTCGCTGTAAATCCCGAAACCAAATTAGCAACTCTAGCGAGGAGAAGAGGGTGGTTAGTTGAAAATTTTCAACCCGTCTCTGGTTCTCCGAAAAAAATACTTCCCATCGGCACTAGCAAGGAAACTTAAATGGCAGATAATCGAAGAAAAAACCCTCGACCCGGATTGGTCCTCGAAGTGGACCGCACCACACCACCGGCTTTGTTCCATCATGGAGAAGGTTTCCGGTTGGAGAAGCTACCGCCTGGACGTTCACGCATCATTTATCCAGCTGAACCACTTCCAGGTTTGAAAGATCCAAATAACGCAATACGAGAGGCGCTTGAGTCTCCTCTCGGCGATTCACCTCCACTATCCGCACTTTTATATTCTGGAATGAAATTGACAATTGCATTTGACGACATTTCGCTCCCTTTGCCACCTATGCGAAAACCCGACATAAGACAAAGAGTGATCGAAGCAGTATTAGACACAGCAGCCGCTTCGGGCGTTGATGATGTTCACCTAATCGCTGCTCTAGCTTTACACCGTAGGATGACTGAATCCGAGCTTCGCCATGCCGTAGGTGACCGTGTTTACGATGCTTTCTCACCTTCTGGAGCCTTATATAATCATGATGCTGAAGATCCAGATGGGATGATGTCGATTGGAACGACACCCCATGGTGAGGAAGTCCAGATAAATAAACGTGCAGCTGAAAGTGACTTAATCGTTTATGTGAACATAAATTTAGTTTCAATGGATGGCGGTTGGAAAAGCACAGCAACGGGTTTATCCGGATACAGCGCTCTTCGGCACCACCATAATCCTCAAACCATGGTTGAATCCAAAAGCTTCATGGACCAAGAGAACTCAGAACTCCATAAGTCGAATTGGAGGCAAGGAAAAGTATTAAAAGAGTCAGGTATAAAAGTCTTTCAAATTGAAACGACTGTTAATAACAACACTTTCGGCTACGATGGCCCGCTAGCAATGCTTCAGAAAAGAGAGTGGGAATGGAACTTGAAGGATCGAGCATTGTTCATAGGGATGCAAGCAGGCTTACAACGCATGTCTCCTCAAAGTCGCCGGAAAGCATTTATGGCTTGGGAGTCTCCCTATGAAATAACGTCAGTTCAAGCGGGCGAAGTTGAAGCTGTCCATAAACAAACAACTGAGAATGTTTACAAGCAGCACTTAGTAAAGGTTGAAGGGCAAACTGACATATTAACGATGGGACTCCCTTATATTTGTCCATACAACGTGAATTCCGTTATGAACCCAGTACTAGTTGCTTGCCTCGGCTTGGGATACTTCTTCAACATGTACAAAGGAAAACCTCTAGTCAGGAAAGGTGGAGTCGCGATAATGACTCACCCGACGCCTTGGGACTTCAACCCTGTTCATCACCCAAGCTACATTGACTTCTTTGAAAGAGTCCTAAGTGAAACAACTGACCCTGTTGAAATGAGTCAAAAGTATGAAAAGGATTTTGCCGAAGACGAATGGTACCGCCATCTCTATAGAACATCATATGCATATCATGGGGTTCACCCGTTCTATATGTGGTACTGGTGCTCGCATGCCCTTGACCACCTTTCTCAGGTAATCATTGTCGGAGGTCAATCTGAATCTGTTAGAAGGATGGGCTTTAGACCTGCAACCACTATGCAAGATGCGTTAGAAATCGCTTCTGATACGGTCGGATTCAACCCTACAATCTCGCATTATCATAGCCCGCCGATACTGATGGCAGATGTAAATTAAATCATGGCCAAAAAGCTGACTTCGAAAGAAATACGACGGAAAACTAGACAAATTTATCGATCTATTGGCAACGCTCAGAACAAAGTTAAAACTATAGGTTCTATCCGTTCTTCTCAATTTCCTTACCGTTCACCTTCAACGCCAAAAGGGATAGAGCCGCTAGAAAATGAGGTCAAGCTAGGCGGAAACTACCCAACAAAATGGGCTCGCACATTACCTAGTCGCGCTCTCCGTAATCTAGCGGTCGAAATAATTGCAAGACCAGTGATGAGCTACTTAGCGAACCCGAAAAGGACGGGATATGACCGATTAGGTTCTCTAAGCAAAAATCAGGCTGTCATTTTTGTAGCGAATCATCATAGCCATGCGGATACACCACTTTTGCTGACATCTATTCCGCTGCGCTGGAGAAAACGTTTAGTAGTTGGCGCAGCAGCAGATTACTTCTTCTCGTCAAGATTTAGCGGTGCTTTGTCAGCATTGTTCATAGGCGCAATCCCCGTTGAGCGATCAAAAGCAAGTCGAAAGTCCTCCGATCAAATAGCTAAACTGATTGACAAAGGATGGTCGTTTATGGTTTTCCCTGAAGGAGGTAGGTCCCCGGATGGCTGGGGTCAACCATTCCGAGGTGGAGCCGCTTATCTTGCTTTAAAGTGCCAAGTTCCAGTTGTTCCTGTTCATTTAGGAGGAACAGGAAAAATATTACGTAAGGGAAAAATATGGCCTAGACGTTCGGATACTACTGTTACTTTCGGTGACCCTATTTGGCCTAGTGAAAAAGAAAGTTCAAGGTCATTCTCCTCAAGAATAGAGAACTCTGTAGCTGCTTTAGCAGATGAAACACAAGCAGATTGGTGGACTGCCCAGAAACGAGCTCACTCAGGGTCGACTCCCATACTGCACGGTCCAGATGCTAGCCCTTGGAGAAGGTCTTGGAACTTAGAGAACTCACAGAGAGTACAAGGCGCCAAAAAACGCAAATGGCCGATAATTTAGCCCTTATTCGCCTGACTCAACTAAAATCAACTATTAATACGCTAGATTTATATTGCTTTTGTTGACTAATTGAGAGAACTTATGACTGTTTATACTAATACCCCTATAGAGCTAATCGAAGGGGTCTACACAACCTTAGAAGAGAGACTAACTGCGGGACGAGAATACCTAGGAAGACCTCTAACCTATGCTGAGAAAATACTAATTAATCATTTAGATACCAATGAGCAAGAATTAGAACGAGGTACTTCATATGTAGACCTCCGCCCTGACCGGGTCGCTATGCAAGACGCAACTGCTCAAATGGCGTGGCTTCAGTTTATGACCGCAGGCCTTAAAGAAGTTGCGGTACCAACGACAACCCATGCTGATCACTTGATTCAAGCAAAAGTTGAAGGCAAGCACGACCTAATGACAGCGTCAAGAGAAAACGAGGAAGTCTACGATTTTCTCGAATCAGTTTGTGCAAAATACGGGGCTGGGTTCTGGAAACCTGGAAGTGGCATTATCCATCAAGTTGTTCTAGAACAATACGCATTCCCTGGAGGAATGATAATCGGCACAGATAGTCACACGCCTAATGGAGGTGGTCTTGGAATGATTGCCATCGGCGTTGGTGGTGCGGATGCTGTAGATGTGATGACTGGCTTCCCTTGGAATGTACGGTGGCCGAAGCTGATTGGGATTCATCTAACTGGCTCTCTTAACGGATGGACTGCCCCTAAAGACGTAATTCTAAAAGTAGCTGAAATCTTAACCGTAAAGGGCGGAACAGGGGCTATTGTTGAATACTTCGGAGAGGGAGCGGAAAGCTTATCAGCCACTGGTAAAGCTACCATCTGTAACATGGGTGCCGAAATAGGAGCGACCACGTCTTTATTCCCATTTGATTCTGCTATTGAACGTTACTTGCATTCAACAGATCGTAGCGACGTTGCTGAACTATCTTCTAAATACGCTGAGCACTTGACCGCTGACCCGGAAGTTCTAGCAAATCCATCAGAGTATTTTGATCAAGTCATAGAAATAAACCTCGATGAACTCCAACCGCATATCAATGGCCCCCATACCCCAGACCTGGCAAGAGAAGTAAAAGAATTAGGGAAAGAAGCTGAGAAAAATGGTTGGCCTACAGAAATAAGTGCTGCACTTATAGGGAGTTGCACTAATTCATCGTATGAAGATATAACAAGGGCAGCGTCAATCGCACGTGAAGCAGCAGCATTAGGTATCAAAGCTAAGTGCCGATTACTTATCACCCCTGGTTCTGAGCAGGTCAGGGCAACGATTACTAGAGATGGATTATTAGCGGACTTTGAAGCTCTTGGAGCAGTCGTACTCGCTAATGCCTGCGGCCCCTGCATAGGGCAATGGGATAGATCAGAGGAACTTGATCACGAACCGGGCACGCCAAATATTATCGTTACCTCATACAACAGAAACTTTCCTAAGAGAAATGATGGCGATCCCTCAACCCTTGCATTCGTAACTTCTCCTGAGACCGTTATGGCCTTAGCGCTCGCTGGAACCGTTGATTTTGATCCTATAAATGGAACTCTAGAGAATAGGGATGGGGAGCAGGTATCTCTTTCAATACCCGAGGGACTTGAATTACCGCCTTCTGGTTTTGACCCGGGAGAAGACACTTTCTTACCTCCGCCAAGCGATCCTTCACTAGTTGAAGTGAAAATTTCTCCTTCATCGAATCGCCTTCAGGTGCTCACCCCTTTCCCAGCATGGAATGGTGAAGACTATATAGATCTACCAGTCTTGGTAAAAGCAACTGGAAAATTTACGACTGACCATATTTCAATGGCAGGACCGTGGCTTAAATATCGAGGTCATCTTGAGAATATCTCAGGAAATCTTTATTTAGGTGCGGTAAATGCGTACGAAGGTTACGAAGTAGGGTTTGGGAAAAACATGCTTACAGATGAAACTCAAACCTTTCCAGATATGGCGAAGTCTTATCATGAAGCAGGTCAATCGTGGGTTGTTATCGGAGATGAGAATATGGGTGAGGGTTCGAGCCGTGAACACGCCGCTATGGAACCAAGATTTCGTTTGGGGCTCGTTGCAATAGCTCGTAGCTTTGCGCGAATCCATGAAACGAACTTGAAGAAACAAGGCATGCTTCCTTTGACGTTCAGTGACCCTTCTGATTATGACCGAATAAACGAAGACGCCCGACTGTCGGTGAGGAACCTCGAATCGTTAGCTCCTGGACAGCCTGTAATAGTTGAGGTAAACCAGAACGGGGAAGAGCCCTTTTCATTCGAAACAAAACATACTTTTAGTGAAGAACAAATTGAATGGTTTAAAGCTGGCTCAGCGCTTAACGTTATCCGATCAAAAACCGCGAATTAATCGGTAAGGTTTCCCTTATATATCTAAATACTTGATAGATTTCTTTATTTCATCTTTATTGTAGATATGCTACGACATGGATATTCGTCAACTTAACGCACTAGTTGCAGTAGTCGATAACGGTAGTTTCAGTGCTGCAGCGCAATCACTACACACAGTTCAATCAAACATATCCACGCATATTGCCCGCCTTGAAAAGGAATTAAATGTCTCCTTGATTGATCGGCAAACAGGGGTCTTGACAGAAGAAGGCCAATTAGTTGTTGAGCGGGCCCGCCGAGTCCAGACTGAGCTTGAATCAATCTCGCTTGATGTGAAAGCCTTACATTCCGAAGTCTCAGGGATAGTAAGGCTTGGAGTCATCGGTACGACTGGTCGATGGGTTTCACCGATTCTCCTAGAGTCAATGACACAGAAATTCCCCCGTGTCCGTATTCAGATAACTGACGCGGTAACAAGTAATCTCATGCCATTGGTTGTTCAAGGGAGAGTAGATGGGGCCATAGTTAACCTTCCAATCTCACATCCAGATGTTGAGGTAGAAGCTTTATTTGAAGAGGAACCAGTGCTTGTCGCTCCTAACGGGCATCCACTCGCAAAATATGACTCACTAACACCTGATATCTTAGCGGAGTTTCCCCTCCTCCTTAATCCGCCAGGAGTTCCGTTTAGGGATGGTATCGATAAGGATCTTGAGAGCCACGGCATTAAATTAACCTCCAAAGCGGAAGTAGATGGGATGCGGTTGCTCGCCTCTTTAGCAACAGATGGTTTCGGAGCAGCGATTCTTCCCGCCACAGCTGCGCAAGGATCAGGAAAGTGGAAAAGAATCCAGCTTGAGGGTTTCACACGAAGAGTAGTGGGACTCGCTACAAATAAACGTGTCCCTCTTTCAGCGACCACGCGGGTTGTTAGAGATGTTTTGAGAAATATGATTCGTGATCATGGGTCAGATCAAAATGGAATATACCTAGCGAAATAGAATACGTATTCCCCTGCAGGAAGTAAGATTAAATTGTGGCATCAGTAAACCCGTCTCAGGTTGATATACAAGCTCAAGTCTCAGATAATACAAAAATTCGTATTGTTTCTTTTGATAATAAAAGTTACGTGGAGGTTACCTTGGGGTCGAAAGACGAACCTTCCGCTTTAACGGGCAACGATGGACTCAAACTCGCCTCTGCTGCTAGAACCGCATTGAGCCAAAGGATCCCGCTCGTGTGTTTATTAAATTCCTCGGGTGCGCCTCCAGAATCTGGGATTGGAGCTCTACACGGTTGGGGTTCAGCAGCAGCTGAAATTTCATCATGCTCTGGCGTCATCCCGGTTATTTTTTGCGTTCAGCAAACAGCTTTAGCAGGTCCAGCGCTCTTATTAGGTTTAGCAGACTTCGTCATAATGATTGAAAACTCATACTCTTACGTTAGCGGCCCAAGAATGGTCCAAGAGTTCACTGGAGTACCTGTCGATCACGAAACACTTGGTGGTGCTTCTAAGCATGCTCAGATGTCAGGCCTAGCAAGTTTTGTAACAGGCTCAATTGAAACAGCAACCGAAATAATTCAAGAGCTTTTAACTCTCCTTCCAATAAATTCCGCCTCGATAGCTCCTCAGATGAAGAACACTGACTCTCCCTCACGAAAGTTAATTGGGATAGCTGAAATAATCCCAGAGTCAGCAACAGGAAGCTACGATGTTCGCGAAGTGATAGAACAAATTGTTGACGAAGGGATTCTTACAGAATTAAAGAAGGATTGGGCTACAAACATTGTCACCTCGCTAGCAACTATCAACGGGCACACAGTGGGTATTATTGCTAATCAACCACAATTCTTAGCAGGAACACTTGATATAGCTGCGTCTCAAAAGGGAGCTCGTTTTGTAACTTTCTGCGATGCTTTCAACTTACCACTAATTACATTTGTAGATACTCCCGGTTTTCAGCCGGGAAAAGACTTGGAATGGCGTGGAATGATCCGCCATGGTGCCCAATTGGCATTTGCTTATGCAAACGCAACAGTACCTCGCATCTGTGTGACACTTCGTAAGAGTTACGGAGGTGCCTACATAGTAATGGATAGCAAAAATATGGGTAACGACCTTGCGATCGCGTGGCCGTCTGCCGAAATAGCTGTAATGGGAGCGAAGGGTGCTATTGAGATCTTGCACCGAAATGCTAGTGGATCAGAGCGACAAAATCTTGAATCAGATTATGAAGAGCGCCTTCTAAATCCATACATGGCAGCTGAGCGAGGTTCAGTAGATATGATCATAGATCCAGAAGATACTCGTACTGAGATTTCAGCTGGTCTAGATTTCCTACTTTCTAAGAGAGAACCGCTTCAAAAACGAATTCACAGCAATACACCTCTTTAAGTATTCGTATCTGATTGTTTACAGATTCATAGCAAACTCCAAAATTGAAGTCCGAGATTCCAACTTTTTCCGATATCATGTCAATGTTAAACTATCTGGAGCGGGACATTGGAAGACTCAATAACTATCACCGACAACCGCTCTGGAGAATCATTCGAAATTCCAATTGTTGATGGTGGAATGGATTCTGGCGAGTGGACAAAAAATCTTCCTGGTCTTTGGTTTAAGGATGAGGGTTTTGCAGCAACAGCTGTAACAAATAGTCAAATCACCTACATAGATGGTGGCGCAGGGCAGCTAGAATACAGAGGTTACTCTATTGAAGATTTGGCGAATCATTCAACTTTCTCGGAAGTAGCATATCTTCTTGTCCATGGTGAACTTCCTAATGAACATGAACTTGCTGATTGGTCAAGTGCGTTAAATGAACATGCATCATTAGATGAAAGACACAATGATAATCTACTAAGCGCGTTTAATTCCAGATCACACCCAATGGGAATGCTCACTGCCGGTTTAGCCGCTCTCTCAACTCTTTACCCAGAAGCTAAAGATGTTGAGAATTCAGAGAATCGCCAGAGGCATATTGTTAACTTAATAGCGAAAGTCTCTACCCTCGCAGCAACTGCAGCGGCATATCGAAATGGCAACAAACCAACACCGCCGAGCATGGACCTTTCCTATACGGAAAATTTTCTCTCTATGGCTTTTGGGAGTGGAGATTCTGAACACATTAGTAATCCAGTGTTCACGAAAGCTCTTGATCAGCTTTTTATTCTTCACGCTGACCACGAACAGAATTGCTCAACAACTGCAGTCCGAGTAGTAGGTTCTTCTCACGCTGACCCTTATTCAGCTATAGCTGCTGGTAGCGCTGCTTTATCCGGACCCAGGCATGGTGGCGCTAACGAAGCTGTCCTTAATATGCTGGACGATATCGGAACTTTTGACAACGTCGAAAAGTTTATTGAATCAGTCAAAAATGGCGAAGGTCGGCTCATGGGATTTGGCCACCGCGTCTACAAAAACTACGACCCAAGAGCTCAAATCATCAAAGAAACAGCTCACCAAATATTTGAAATTACCGGCAAAAACCCTAAGTTAGACATCGCTTTGAAACTAGAAGAAGCCGCTCTTGAAGATGATTACTTCATAAGCCGAAAGCTATACCCAAACGTTGATTTCTACTCTGGATTGATTTATCAAGCTATGGGCTTTCCTGTAGAAATGTTCACAGTGTTGTTTGCGGTTGCTCGTACATCTGGATGGATCTCCCACTGGGATGAGATGCTTAGTCGGAATACTCGTATAGCTAGACCCAGGCAGCTTTACGTTGGGGCGGCTAGCAGGCCATTCATACCTCTGACTGATCGATAGAACTCTTAATTTTTCGGAAAACTACTCGACATCAGAGTAGCTACAGCGATTGCGGCTGTTTCTGCTCGCAAATTCAATTCATGGATGCGAATTTTTTTTGCTCCGTATTCATATTCAGATTCTCCCCAACCACCTTCGGGCCCTATCATGATTTTCCTAACTCCTTCGGTAAGTCTCTCCCCACGTCGGTCGGCCATAAACATTCCCTCTTCTGCAACCAACTCTTCAAAGCGTGCTCCTACGTTAAGCCTGGGCAGCCAAACACCTTTAGATTGGGCTAATGCCTGCTTCGAGATAGTTTTTAGTTTCCTGAGTTTCTTAAGAGTCTTGCTTTCATCCCATTGTGGAATTGACCTTTCAGAGAAAAAAAATTGTATTGAAGTGACACCCAACTCTGTTAATTTTTGCGTAACAAGTTCGGGCTTTCCGGATTTGGTTAATGCGATATGGATAGATGACTTCGCAACATAATTCTCGCAAAAGTAACGATCACTAATTCGTTTTAAAGTTGATTTCGTTATTTCGCATTCCTGCCAAGTGCCCTTACCATCTGTAACTGTAATTCTTTGCCCGACCTTTAACCTTCGAACATTAAGGAGATGGTGCTTATCCTGTGGTGATAGTTCATCCATATCCAGATCACTGATATACAGATGTGGAATATTTAAGCGATGGAGTTCTGATAAAGAGTCAATCATTTATTTTTGCCGTTTCCTCTGACGTCTACTTTTTTTATCTATAGTTTCGCTTCGGTCTTCAGCTAATTTTTCCAGCAAATTAATGGAGTGATCCGAAAGATCCGTAGGAGTTTCGACAATGACTTCAACGACTAGGTCTCCTCTCCCGCGTCGCTGAAGTTTAGGAACTCCTAGGCCACGAAATCGAAATCTATCTCCAGTTTTTGTTGCAGCTGGTATTACGAGTGATTCAGTTGTGTCTACGGTCTTGTATTCAAGTGTTGCCCCTAGCGCAGCTTGAGTTACAGGTATCCAAAGTTGCTCAATAAGGTTGTCTCCTGACCTTTGGAACCTGTCATGGTCGTCGACAACATAGCGCATGTGTATATCACCGCGTGAACCACCTCGACGCCCTGCTGGGCCTAAACCAGTTAAACGCTGAGTTACACCAGTATCAATTCCTTTTGGTATTTCAATAGAGAAAGATTTCTCACTTTCAGCCACTCCATATCCGCTGCACTTTTTACAAGGATCTAAAATCATAGTTCCATGCCCATTACACGTTGGGCAAAGAACAGTGGACATTATCTGACCTAGAATGGATTGTCGAACTTTCTGAACTTGACCATGCCCTTCGCAAGTCCGGCATTTTTCAATATCGTCAGACTCAGAGCCAGAGCCCTCGCATACTTCGCATGCAAGAGGTAACCGTAAAGTGAAAGTTGATTCGCCACCAAGAATTACTTCTTCTAAAGAAACATTGACTACGACCTCTATGTCCGCTCCCCCATTTGATACTCCAGAAGCAAAATTGCCATTACCGAAAGGGCTACCAGACCCAAAGAATGCTTCAAAAATATCTGAGATACCACCATCACCTGGGAACCCAGCACCGCCTCGTCCATTTGTAAGTCCGAATTGGTCATACTGTTTTCTTTTAGAGTCATCACTCAAAACTTCATAAGCCATAGCGATTTCTTTGAATCTTTTTTCAGCTTCAGCATTGTCAGGGTTTGCATCAGGGTGATATTGCCGAGCTAGCTCACGGTATGCTTTTTTTATCTCTGAGGCGGATGCAGTTCTATCAACCCCGAGTACGGAATATAGATCTTCACCCATAACTACCAACCTCTGTATGAAATCCTGATTTAATAGATTTTACGTGAGTTAGCAGGTCAATCATCAAGTTTTAGCGCAGAAACGAAGGCTTCCTGAGGCACATCTACTCGGCCTATTGACTTCATTCGTTTCTTTCCTTCTTTCTGTTTCTTCAGCAATTTATTCTTTCTTGTAACGTCCCCACCGTACAGTTTCGCTGTCACATCTTTTCTATAAGCTTTGACTGTTTCACGCGAGATAATTTTACTAGAAATTGCAGCTTGAATTGGTACATCAAATTGCTGACGCGGTATCAATTCCCGAAGTTTTTTAGTCATTTTTTGTCCATATTCGTACGATTTCTCGCGATGGACAATCGAACTGAAAGCATCAACTGAGTCACCTTGAAGGAGAATCTCTACTTTGACTAAATCGGATTTGCTATATCCATCACTTTCGTAGTCCATGCTGGCATAACCCTGTGTCCTGCTTTTCATCTGATCAAAAAAGTCTAAAACGACTTCTGCTAATGGCAATCTATACGATAATTCAACGCGCTCGGGTGAAAGGTACTCCATTTTAACCAACTCACCGCGTCGGCTTTGACACAAGTCCATCAATGCTCCCGTATAATTGCTCGGCGTAATAATTGATGCGAGCAAATACGGCTCTTCGATACTTTCAAGCTGATTGAGTGGAGGCACATCACTAGGATTGTCAACATTCTCCATTTGCCCATTAGTTAGTGTTAGCCGATATTCAACGGATGGGGCAGTAGAAATTAAGCTCAAACTAAACTCTCGCTCAAGCCTTTCGCGAATGATCTCCATATGAAGCAAACCGAGAAAACCACATCGAAAACCAAAGCCGAGAGCGCTTGATGTCTCTGGTTCATAAGTGAAACTGGAATCGTTAAGTCGAAGCTTCTCTAATGCATCACGCAGCGTTGGGTAATCATCTCCGTCTATTGGGTAAAGACCGCTAAAAACCATCGGTTTTGGTTCTCTATAACCGTCTAGCGGTTCGCTAGCCATATCTCTTAGAGAAGTAACAGTTTCTCCTGATTTTGCATCGCCTACATCTTTTATTCCTGCGACCAAATACCCTACTTCACCGGCTTTTAGCATTTCGACTTTTACCGGATCCGGTGATCGTATTCCTATTTCCTCAACTACTGCGTTTCTACCACGTTGTATGAAATGCACTTTTTCTCCATCTGATATTTGGCCATTCATAACACGTATTGAACTTATAACACCGCGATACTGATCGTAATGACTGTCGAATATTAAGGCCTGTAGAGGGCCCTCCGAGGACCCACTTGGAGCTGGTACCCTTTCGACGATCCTATCAAGCAACTCAGAAACGCCTTCGCCTGTCTTTGCGCTTATCTTTAATATTTCCTCAGATGGTATGCCTAGAACTTGTTCAATTTCTGAAGCATATAGCTCTGGTTCTGCGGCCGGTAAATCGATTTTATTCAGCGCTACCACTATCTCAAGATCGTTTTCAATTGCAAGATATGTGTTAGCTAGTGTTTGTGCTTCGATACCTTGAGCAGCGTCAACCAGAAGAACAACTCCTTCGCAAGCTGCCAAAGAGCGCGAGACTTCATACCCAAAGTCAACGTGCCCCGGAGTGTCAATCAGGTTTATTTTCACGTCTTCATGTTGTAAACACACACTCTGAAGTTTGATTGTTATTCCTCTTTCTCTTTCTAAATCCATAGAATCTAAGTATTGAGCGCGCATCTCTCTAGGATCGACTGCCCCACATAACTCAAGCATGCGGTCAGCTAAGGTTGACTTACCGTGATCTATGTGTGCGATTATCGCTATATTTCGAATATTTTGTTGTTTCATATTAGTTCTTGTTCGGATATGTCCTATTTTTACACTGATTCGGTAGCATATGAGGTAACTAGTGACGGTAGTTGCGTTCGGAAGAAACTCCTCCAATTGTGCCGTTAAATAATTTTACAAGGGCAAAAAACGTGGCAAACATTAAAGGTCAAATAAAACGAAATCGTCAAAACGAAAAAAGGCGAATTAAAAACAAGGGAATTAGGTCTGAGATCAATTCGAGAATTAAATCTGTTGTATCAAACGCTGAATCTGGTGAAGCTGAGGCAGAAGAACTTCGGTTGGCCATTAAGAAAATTGATAAAGCTGTTGCAAAGAAAATACTTCATAAAAACACAGCTGCGCGAAAGAAAAGCCGCTTGGCTAAACGTTTGGACTCCATACAGTAGTCATAAGGCGTTCACCTATAGAGGTTGGATAATCTCGCTACTAAAAGTTCCATAGTTACTTCTGGAGGAGTTCCGGTAGAGCCTCTTAAATGAAGATCCGCTTTTGAAAGTAAAACAATAGCTTTCTTGCTTCTTTCGTTACCTAACTTTTTCGCCTCAGTAAGCGTTTTCTTTGAGCGAAACGTTGAGTTATCTCCTAATTCTTCAGCTGCTCTTTGCGGATTAGAAATATTTAGGCCTGCGATTCGAAGGATCCTGCTAAAGTGGCTGCTCAAGAAGGCGATCAGTTGCATTGGATGTCGTCCACCAGGTCCTTGCATCCTAGCCAAGGTTTCTAAAGCAGAAGCTGGATTACCTTTAGCAATAGCGTCAGTTAATTCCCATGGGGGCACATCACCAAGTTCTCCTAAGTAAGGATTGATATCATCAGGTTTGAGGTGACTGCCTTCACCGAATGTTGAACGCAGCGTTTCCAAAAGTGCGGGTACGCGTGCAATCTCTTCTCCGACAGTCTCAACTATGAGATCAATTGAAGCTCTATCGAAATTCAATCCTGAGCTTGCTACTTGTTCAATAATCCATTCCTTAGCTTTACGACCTACACGCGCATCAATTATGCGGCCATGGCTGTTCACCGCCTCAAGCAACTTCTTGGGTATTTGCCCTAATCGTTGCAATTTCGGTCCTTTTTCCCAAACAAGAATGACAGAATTAGAAGGAAGTGGGTTTTCAAGATAGCTAAGTAACGAAGCAATATCCTCCAACCGGGAGAATCTCCCCAACTCACGACCAAGAACAATTCGGTTCTCAGTTAGGAAAGGGATAGTTTGTGCAGCGTTTATCAAAGGCACAAGAGAAAAATTGCCTTCAGCATCTTCGTAATCCTGCTCTGCCAACTCCTCAAGCAGCAGGGAACGATCGCCATCGCCTATCAGTTCGGCAGTTAGCTTTGTTACTTCGCGACCAATAACGGAAGAGTCATCTCCTCGTATCAGGTAAACAGCTTCATGGGCTCCCATTCCTCAAAGATACACGACATAAAAGCTAAAGGTTATTTTAGAATAACTTTGATGCCAACTTCCTTCGGTAACTTCCAGCTTCAACTGATTCTGGACCGAGTACATCGAGCAGATCTACAAACTCCTGTCGTGCTACCTCATCATCTTTTACATCTTCCAAGAGGACTTCTAACCTTTCCAAAATCTCATCTAATTTCACGTCTCCCGTGCGCGCTATTGCTGTTAGCTGCCTTGTTCTAGGTGACTCGGGAATTCGCTGAAGAAGAGAAAGCGCTTCTTCACTTCGATCTGTTTCAACATAAAGACTTGCAAGAGCAATTACTGCATCTTCATGATCTGGAACAGCTGTCAGTATCTCTTCTAAACTCTCTTCAGAACCATCTTCTAGGAGAGTTTCAATTATCTTCTCTTGCTCACTTGGCAATAACTTATTAACGAAATCGGTTACTTGATCTTCGCCCTGTGCCCCCATAAAACCGTCAACTATAGCCCCATCTCTAAATGCGTAGACTGCAGGAATACTTTGGACTTGAAAAGTTTCGCGTACTTGTGGATTCTCGTCAATGTTAACTTTTGCAAGCTCCACTTTTCCATCTGTTCTGTTGATCACCGTTTCTATAATAGGAGTCAAGGATTTGCAGGGTTCACACCAGGGTGCCCACAGATCTACGATGACAGGCAGCACCTTGGAACGCTCAATAACTTCTTCAGAAAAAGTTGAGTCAGTCACGTCAGGCATACGCAGAATATACCGTGTCTACGTCAGAATCGTTAATATATTGAACTAGATTTCTTCTCATACACGCAAATATTATGAATATGCTTTGCTGAAGACGTAACGAACTTGTATCACTTTCTCTATTCGTACCTGTGGAGCTAAGGGGAATTGAACCCCTGACCTCTTCCATGCCATGGAAGCGCTCTACCAACTGAGCTATAGCCCCTTAACTTGGTAACTTTATCTTGTACTATTCACTGCAAGACAGAAAGCCGGAAATTGCCCTACACAATTTTCTCAGTTGGGGCATCCGACCAAAGTTTATCTAGTTGATAATGCTCGTGTTCCTTTAAATCAAAAACATGAACAACAAAGTCGCCGTAATCCATGAGAACCCATTTGAAATCCGTAAGCCCCTCAATTCGTCTAGGGCTTGGTCCTGTTCCTTTCTTTATCGCATCTTCTATCTCCTCAACTATGGCACGTACTTGCCTAGTATTTCTTCCACAAGTTATGACGAAATGGTCTGTGATTCCTATCACATCGCCCACATCAACAACTGACGTCTCTTCACCCAATTTGTCATTAATTGCCTGTAAAGCAAGTTCTATCCATTGTGACTTCATATCTGCCAACCAATCATTGTCCTATCAATCAAGCCCTAAAGAATTACGTCCTATTATAACCGTGACGTCAATAGCTGTTTCTGTAATAGGGTCATAGGTTAGTTCAGCACCTGATATGGCGTTAGAAAAATCATTAACCAGGGGAAGCAAACTTTCGTTGTGATAAATTATCTGGCTTTTGTCGACCCCATATGTCTCCGCATTCCCTAGCAGCAGTATTTGCGCTCCACTAGCCACGAGAGGCGGTACGTATGAATTTGGGAGATCCAGACCTCCGATACCGTCAAGAAGCTTTACTTTTGGGCGTGATCCGCTTGAAGCAGATGTAGGAAATGGAATCATTTGCAATATAAGACTCTTCATATCGTCTCTATTTGTCGAGAAACTTGCTCTTGATGAAGATTCTTCTACTAATGGTGGCTCAAATAAAAGCATTTCACCTCTTCCCAGCGCAGCTAACATTCTCATCAATTGAGGTTCACTACTATCGGAATTCTCTAAATCAATATCAGTTGTTCGAACAAGATCCACCCATGAGGACCAGAATCTTTGATTACGAACCCAACGGTTATAGGGAGACTCAGAGGGGTTCTCCCAAGCAATAAAATCATCTAGCCTTTCGGGAGCAACAGATATATTTCCCGAATCGAAAACGACGATTTGTTGACCGTCTTCTGAGGTCGTTAAAGGGTCGTCTATCTCTACCGTTATCTCCCCTATTTGCGAGAAATGCTCAATCCAGAAATCGTTAGAAAGAACACCAGTGCTATCAAACCCAACTGTGAAATAATCGCCTACTGATTGCTCTAAACCTACTACCCCATTGATGTTATAAATCTCGCCCGCAGTCATTTCTTCTCCGATTAGAAGCTCAGATGGAAGCACGATAAGCGAACCTCCAATATCATTAGGGAATAGGGAAATTACTACCACGGAGATTAGCTCTCCCGATTGATCTTCTACTATCCCAAGGTAAGACGGGGTAGGCGTTATATAAATTTCATAACCCTCAGCAGTTGGGTCCAGAATGACCTCAGTCAACTCGCCGTCTGCTGAATTCAAAATTGCATTCGTAGCATTAAGAATTAACGCTACTATGGCTCCAGCCAAAACTATGAGTGCCACTGGAACACCGAACATCCACCACCGAAACTTCTGAGCCGACATCTTCAAGTTTCGCTACCATAAATCAATTTATTCTTAATGTAGTTCTCCACAAGGGCAGGAAGCATTTCATCAACTCCCAAACCATTTGCTAATCTTTTTTTTATTTCTTCTGAAGAAATGTCAATGTTTGGACCTTCTAATCGGGTTGCTGATTCAAAGAAATCCGGTAAGCGTTGTTGCAAACCCGGCCTATCAACGACGATAAGGCCAGCTAAGGCAGGTATCTCATCATAGTTTTCCCAAGATTGGATACCCAAGGCGGCATCGTAACCAAGTATTAGTTCAAAATTGTGATTGGGATACAACATTGAGAGAGCTTGAAGAGTACGCGTGGTTATAGATTGTCCACCTAAAGCAATCTCAATATCGGATACTTCTAGTTTTGCTTCTTCAGCTAGCAAAATTTCAACCATTGCATATCGATCACTTGCATTGGTAATTTCCATTTCCCCAGTCTTTTGCCAAGGGTCATTCGCTACCACATAGATTATTTTTTCTAAATCGACTTCCGAAGCTACAAATTTGCCTACTTCTAGATGACCGAAGTGCGGTGGATCAAAAGTACCTCCGAACACACCGATAGCTGATTTTTTTTCCACAAAGGAAGTTTACTAGGCTCCCCTTCAGGCGATACATGTTCACTTAAAACAAGCTTTAACCAGTGAATTTAAAAAAAATCATAGAAATGCTGGATTTTTCTTTAATTATCAATTATTGTAGTTTTGCTTTTAACCACGGGCCTTTTTGGGTCGTAAATTGACGCGCTATGCGCTTCAAAAAGCACAGACAACAAAATCCATCATCAAGATCCCCCCGATCCGTTAGATGATTTAGGGTTAAAAAAATTGTTGTACAAAATTCTGGGAAACCAGACCAACCCCCCATAGTGAGAAGAAAAAGAATATGAGTGATTCAGTAGGACAATATTTAAACGAGATAGGACTTGTTCCTTTGCTAACTGCAGCAGAAGAACGCGAACTGTCGCAAATTATCGAAAAAGGCGTAGAAGCAAGACAACGTCTAGCTGACGGCGAAAAAGGCATTGAATTAAAACGTGCTGATAGAAAAGCAGCTGAAGCAAAAGACAGGTTCATAAGAGCTAACCTCCGCCTTGTAGTAAGCGTTGCTCGCCGATACCCACTTCCTGCTGGCATGGAATTGCTCGATCTTATCCAAGAGGGAAATCTTGGACTTGAACATGCCGTAGATAAGTTTGATTGGAGAAAAGGTTTCAAGTTTTCAACATACGCTACGTTCTGGATTCGACAAGCAATTGGAAGAGCGCTGGATCAAAAAGCCAGCTTAGTGCGACTTCCTGGTGACCGTTCAGCGAGCTTAAGAGCAGCCCTTAGGCAAGTTTCAGGCGATGGTGATGAGTTAGATGAGGAACATGCTCGACTTCATCGATTAACAACGCCAACCTCATTAGATAGAACTATCGGTGATGATGACAGTAACGAACTCGTTGATTTACTTCCAGATGTCAATCCAGGTCCAGAACAAGCAGTGATGGAAGAGGCTAGAGAAACGATGGTATACGACCTTCTAAATGTTCTCGATGATAGAGCTCGCTACGCTGTTGAACAACGATTTGGACTCCAAGATGGACGAAAGCGAAGTTATCGTGAAGTTGGAGAAGAGTTAGGTGTAACTGCTGAAGCAGCCCGTAGGCTAGTCAAACGCGCAGTCAATATTGTTCGTGAGAGTGCCCCCGATCAAGCTGATATCGACGCTGCTTAGATCAAATTTGGACAGTTTTATTGACCAATACGTTAAATCAGTTGTGATCTGCGCCATATAACGAGAGACTTATTAGGTGACGAATAATTGGACGCCCCATACATGGAAAGAATTTCCAGTTGACCAACAACCTGATTGGCCAAATTCTAATGAACTTGAAAATGTTCTGAAAGAAATATCGAGCCTTCCTCCACTCGTGTTTGCTGGGGAAGCTCGAACCCTGCAAGAACAGTTAGGTCAAGTTTGCACTGGGGACGCAATTCTTCTTCAAGCAGGAGACTGTGCTGAGTCGTTTGATGCTCTTTCAGCTAACTCTATTAGAGACAAGCTAAAAGTTATTCTACAGATGGCAGTCGCATTAACATATTCAACTGGTCTACCGGTAGTAAAAATAGGTCGGATTGCTGGACAATTTGCAAAACCACGATCGAGCCCAACAGAGACAAAAGACAATTTAGAACTTCCCTCGTTTCGTGGCCACATTGTAAATGATGCGGATTTTGAAGCCGGAGCTCGAAAAGCAAATCCGCAGCGTTTGCTGCAGGCCTACCACCAAAGCTCATCAACTTTAAATTTGCTTAGAGCTTTTACTCGAGGCGGTTTTGCTGACCTAGCTCAGGTCCATTCATGGAACCAAGAATTTGTTGCTAAAAGCCCTGCAGGAGCACAATACAAACAAATAGCTGATGGAATTACCGATGCGTTGGCGTTTATGAAAGCTTGTGGAGTCACATCAAAAGATAACCCCGCATTACACGAGGTCGATTTCTACACTAGCCACGAGGCATTATTGCTAGGTTATGAACAAGCTTTAACACGTCAAGATTCTACGAGCGGGAATTGGTATGACTGCTCTGCCCATATGCTGTGGATTGGCGAAAGAACTCGGCAACTTGATGGGGCGCACGTTGAATTTCTCCGAGGAGTGAATAATCCTCTTGGGTGCAAAATTGGCCCTACTGCTTCACCACAAGACGTGATAAGCCTTTGCGAAGCATTAAATCCCGATCAGATTCCGGGACGGCTTACTTTAATTACTCGTATGGGTGCTTCGCAGGTTAATGAATTACTTCCAGACCTTGTCCAGTCAGTTGAACAGTCAAACCATCCAGTTGTCTGGGCTTGCGACCCGATGCATGGCAATACCTTTACTGCAGAGTCTGGACTCAAAACAAGAGAGTTTGACGATGTCCTAGAAGAAACCAAAAGTTTTTTTAACATCCATAAATCAATTGGTAGTTGGGCCGGCGGGATACATATTGAATTAACTGGAGATGACGTGACTGAATGCCTTGGAGGGGCAGACAAGGTTTCCGACGAAGATTTAGCGCTTCGGTATGAAACAATGTGCGACCCTAGATTAAATGCATCCCAAAGCCTTGAACTGGCATTCCATGTATCGGAACAACTTAGAAATTAGCTTTAGATTTAGACTAAATTCTCCACGAATGCTTCTAATTGCTTAAGGTTCCTAACTTCAAAAATCCCGTTGCAGTGATCACTGTATTCACTAACGATTGAGTCACCTGTATCCCAATAACTTATAGGTTCAGGGTTTAACCAAAAGACTTTTCGAGCTTTATCTTCGATTTCTTTAATTACCCAAGATTGGGATGCATGATAATTATTTCGCGCATCTCCAAGTATCATCACTGTTGTTTTTGGACCTACATCTTTTCCGTAGCGTTCGTTGAAAACTTCAAAAGCGTGACCATAGTCAGAATGCCCGTCTACCCAGATAACATCTGCTTCTGTATTTACACGATGAATAGCTTGAGCGATATCATCAACACCCTCAAAATAATCCGTTACTTCGTCAAGTCCATCAATAAAAACAAAAGACCTTACTTTTGAAAACTGGTTATTCAATGCATAAACCAAGTGAAGGGTAAAGCGTGCAAAGGCTGCGACTGAACCTGAGATATCAGCAATCACCATAATTTCTGGCTTTGAAGGTTTCGGGTATTTAAATTTTGGTTCTGCAGGTACTCCTCCATATGATAAGGAATGCCGTACAGTCCTTCGAAAATCTAAGGGGCCTTTTCTTCCATGCCTTCGCTTTCTGGCTAAGCGAACAGCTAGTTTTCGCGTCAAGGGCCAAATTGCTCGTCGGAGAGACACCATCTCTTCTCTACTTGCGTGCATAAAATCAACGTCTTCTGGCAAAGGCTTTCTTAAAGTTTTCGCCATAGCTTCAACTCCTCGATCAGCAACTAACCTTCGTCTAATCTCGGCTTCTATTTCTTTTTTGAGTTGATCGATTCGATGTTCATACTCATCTTTTCGTAAACGTTGTTCCAAAACATCAGCGTCATTTTCATTTTGCTTATGTTGGTCTATAAGGCGTTCCAGTACTCCTTCGAGATCAAGGTTTCTTAGTGTCCGATACAAGTAGTATGTGCCCCCTACTGGGCGCCCCGGCTCCATGCCAGCAAAACGCTGCACTGATTGTCTAGCCACTGCTCTCATCATATTCTGATCCATTTTGGCGAGAGCTTGGAATAACATTTCAGCAAGTTGCTCCTGTGTTAAACCTTCTTGACCGCCACCCTGGCCGGGCATTTGTCCACTTTGGCCTTCTTCATGCATTTCAAGTTCAGGATTATCATCACTCCATTCACCGTCTTGCAATTCGTATTCTGCACCCCGTAAAGAGAAATAGACTTCAAACACGGTTTCGAAAGCACGCCAATGTGCATGATTTTTTACAAGCGTTGCTGCTAATGCATACTTGAACGTCTCTCGCTCATCGATTGGTATGTGTTTGACCGCCTCTACGGCGTCAAGATTTTCCGTAAGACTGACAGGCAAACCGGCCTCCCGTAACTCAACGATAAAGCCATTGAGCAATTCTAAAAGCGGTGAATGAGTTCCTGACGTTGAGGTATTTTTCATTCTTCGTTAGAATTCAACTCTTCATCAGTCGAGAATTCTTTAACCGCTTTTTCAATATCAGAACGATATTTCAAAAGTATATTGACTGTTTCTGTTGCAGTTTTCGCATCAATATGTTCAACGCCTAAATGAACCAAAGTACGTGCCCAGTCAAGAGTTTCTGAAACCGATGGCGCTTTTTTAAGTTCTAGATCTCTAATTGTCCTTACGACTCTCGCTATTTGGTCCCCAAGATTTTCGTTAATATCTGGAACCTTGGTAAGAATAATTTCTCGTTCTCTTTCAAGATCTGGATAATCGATGTGAAGGAAAAGACAACGTCTTTTTAAAGCTTCGGATAATTCTCTGGTGTTATTAGATGTTAAGAAAACCAATGGAATCTGCCGTGCTTCAACTGTCCCAAGCTCGGGTATTGATACTTGATAGTCAGATAATATCTCCAACAGAAGGGCTTCCGTTTCAATTTCCACCCTGTCGACTTCGTCAATTAAGAGGACCACTGGATCTTCTGAACGAATCGCTTCCAACAACGGCCGGGTTAAAAGAAATTCATCCGAAAAAATATCTTCTTCAAGATCTTCCCAGGAACCAGATTCATTCGTGTTCCTCTCGGCTTGAATTCGGAGTAGTTGCTTCTTGTAGTTCCATTCGTAAAGTGCTTTTGATTCATCTAAGCCTTCATAACATTGAAGTCGAATAAGTCTTGAGCCTGTCATCTCTGCAACGCTTTTAGCTAACTGCGTTTTACCGGTACCTGCAGGGCCTTCGACTAAAATTGGTTTTTGAAGTCTATCCCCTAAGTAAACTATCCCTGCTATTCCATCATCAGCGAGGTACTCAACGTTACTGAGATCCTCTTGGACTTTTTGTACTTTTTCAAAACGGTATGACATATCTTCTGAGGGTAGAGGGGATAATTCCAAACAGGCGAACTGTAGGCAATGTATTTGCTATTTATGAGGTTATCCGGTCATAACGTGTTTAGCGGTAGGATTGCCATGTGAGCGATACAGATAATGAGAGAAATCTTCCTGAAAGTAGCGGGAAACCAGCCCTTATGGTCGGATTAGGCATTCTCATATCTAGATTTTCTGGACTTATCCGAGAACTTGTTTTAGCAGCCTTTCTTGGCACTCGTGTTGCAGCAGATGCGTTTAAAGCTGCTCTTCAGATACCAGGCCTTCTACAAAATATACTTGGGGAAGGAACCCTCTCCGCCTCCTTCATACCCGTATATAGCCGTTTAGCCGATGACGAGGATAGAAAGGACGAAGCTGGGCTTGTTGCCGGTGTAGTGGCGACTCTACTCGGGTTATTGACTGCTGTTATCGTCTTCTTAGGAATTGTTGCTGCACGTCCGATAACCAAAGCTTTATTACCGTTACTTGCCGATGACACCTTTGAATTAACAGTGAGCTTAGTCCGAATAATGTGGGCTGGGTTGGGCTTCATTGTCCTATCTTCATGGTGTCTTGGGGTCCTCAACTCTCATAGGAAGTTTTTTCTTGCGTTTGCGGCCCCAGTCCTCTGGAACGCAGCTCAAGTAGTTTTTGCAATATTGGCATGGGCTGCTGACTGGACTGATAGCGAGATAGCAAAAGCGGCGGCTTGGGGGGTCCTTATTGGTGGTGCTCTCCAGTTCTGCATTCAGTTGCCGTCAATCCATAAAATTGTTCCGACGTTACGGTTGGGTTTTGATTGGAGTTTAGAACCGGTTAAAGAAATTTTTCGCAAGTTCGTACCAGCTTTACTTGGCAGAGGCGCAATTCAACTTTCAGCCTTCTTTGATCTATTCTTAGCTGGGTTTTTAGCTACCGGAGCTTTCACAGCTTTGTCGATGGCTCAGATCATTTACCTCTTACCTATTGGACTTTTTGTCATGTCTATTATCTCTGCAGATTTACCAGAGCTTTCAAGAGACCGAGATAACACCTCGCGACTTCAAACACGTTTAGATACAAGTTCAGAACGAATTGCTTTTTATCTTTTCTTTTCCACTGCAGCATTTATCACGATGGGTAAGCCCTTGGTATCTATGCTTTTTGAAAGGGGCAAATTTACAAGCGAAGACACTCTTTACATCTGGGTTGTTCTAGCAGCCTACAGCCTTGGCCTTTGCGCCTCTGGGTTTAGCCGCCTGTACCAAAATGTTTGCTACTCGACAGGTGACGTTAAAGGGCCTGCGAAAATAGCTAGTGTGAGAGTTCTGTGCTCAGGAATCTTAGGTTTTCTATTAATGTTTCAGTTTGATCGGTTAGCTATTGATAGTGATCATTTCGTCAAGCTTGGAACCATACCAAGTTTTGAACCACTTTCTGAAGCTATTCGTTCTTTAGATGCATCACCGCAAAGGTTAGGCGCCGTTGGTCTCGCTTTAGGAAGTGCTTTAGGCGCTTGGGTTGAGTTTTTTTTACTGAAGAGAAAAATAAATCAAAACCTCTCGGTCAAAGCACAACAGCGAAAGAACCGACGTTATTTTCTCTTCCCAGCAATTACAGCTGGAATATCTGCATCGTTACTAACGTACTTTCTAGATGACTTAACCCCTTTTCTAAGTGCTCCAGTAAGTTTAGGAGTCAGTGGATGCATCTATCTCTTCATTTCGCTCGCACTTGGATCACCTACATCTGCGAAATTCTTGAAAGCGTTTCGCATTCCCAGATCTTTAATACGTCGTTAACCTACTAAAAGAACCAATTGGTCTCTATGAATAATTTCGTTAGACTTAACCCCACTAAGCTCATCAGGTTTTCTCGAAAGCACTTCATTTAGGCCATGTGAATCAATACTGGATAAGCCCCGCGCAATAGTTTCGCCTTCAATATTCAAAATCTCAACAGCATCACTCTCATCAAATTCACCTTCCGCTTTAATTATTCCTACAGATAGAAGTGACCCCCCCTCCTCTATAATCGCCCGTTGAGCACCTTTATCAATTGTGATTTTTCCCTTTGTTTCTAAAGCGAAAGCGATCCACAATTTACGAGCTGAAAGAGGTTTCGGGTGAGGGTGAATCGTCGTCCCTACATCAGTTTTTTTCTGCAATGCATCAATAACAATATTCACTTGTGTAGCTGCGGCAATCGTTGTTGTCACACCTGCCCAAGATGCCATCTGAGCGGCAGCTAGTTTAGAAGCCATCCCGCCACTGCCTTGAGCGTTACTAGAACCTCCTATTTGAGCTACTAGATCTTCTTGCGAATCAATCTGATGAATTAGTTCTGCTTCCTCTTCGTTGCTCATCTTAGGATCGCGAGAATAAATACCCTTTGTGTCAGTCAACATCAATAAATGATTTGCATTTACCAGTTGAGCTAAGAGCGCTGCAATTCTGTCGTTATCCCCCCACCTAATCGCATCATCGGCAATAGCGTCATTTTCATTTACGATAGGCAAAATTCCAGCAGAAAGGAGTTCTTCGATAGTAGCTTTTGCGTGGAGATAACGTTTTCGTACAAAAAAATCGTCGGGCGCCATAAGCAATTGGGCTACTTCAATTTCGTATTTTAAAAAAATTTCTGAGTAAGTTGCCATGAGTCGTGGTTGCCCTACAGCAGAAGCTGCTTGGAGAACACGAGGGTCTGTTGGCCTAATCCCCACATACCCTAAGGCGGGTAAACCTGCTCCGATAGCACCACTGCTTACGAGAATTATTCTTTCAAAATTTTCGCGAGCCACAGCTATCTCTGAGCATAATTTTTCAATCGCTTCAATTTTGATAGCTCCTGAAAGATCCGCAAGCGATGACGTTCCTATTTTAACTATTACAGTCACATACCTATTGTCGCAGAAGTAATGTCTAAATTCTGCTATTTAGCTAGATCCTTCTATTCGATCAGGAAACTATCATCGTCAGAATAGTCAAAAACTAAATCGCCAATCTTAACAAGGTCACCATTTCTAATTCCAGCTTTTTTGAGTGCCTTTTCAACACCTAACTTACTAAGAGAACTTTGGGCATATTCTAACGCTTCAATATTTGTTAGATCGTTAAGTGACACTGCGCGTTCAGCTGCCCTACCAACGACCACGAACATCTGACCGTCATTAACGACTCTAATACCCTTGGGCATCGGTCTATGTATCACAGTTTTTTCAGTAGGAACGAGTTCTTGCTTTCTTGCTTCCGCAACCAGAACCTGTAGTTCGGTTAGTAAAGCGTTCAATCCTTCACCAGTAACGGATGAAATGATGAGACTCTGAGAAATGGGATCATATTGCGCCACGTCGTTCTTAGATGAAACAATTACCCGGGGACGGTTCAAAAGTTCAGGCTTGTATCGCTCAAGCTCTCCAAGAAGAATCTCCAGTTGCTTTTCTGGCGTTTGAGAATCGTATGGTGCTAGGTCCAGAAGAACAGCTAAAACTCGTGCACGCTCAACATGGCGAAGGAATTGGTGGCCTAGTCCCTTTCCGTCAGCTGCTCCTTCTATTAAACCTGGAATATCAGCGATAATCATTTCAAAATCGTCGTCTGTTCGGACTACTCCTAAGTTTGGAACAAGAGTTGTAAATGGGTAATCGGCGATTTTTGGTTTGGCTGAGGAAAGACGAGAGATAAGTGTACTTTTCCCTACGTTTGGGAATCCAACTAGCGCGACATCAGCAAGTAGTTTCAACTCTAATTTCAACCATTGTTCTTCTCCATGTTCTCCTTGTTCAGCAAAGCTTGGTGCTCTTCGTCTGTTGTTCAAGAAGCGAGTGTTTCCTTTTCCGCCAACACCACCGGCTGCAGCTAGCCATTTTGACCCTGATACAGAGAGATCTGCCAATAAGTTACCATCGGAATCTCTTACGATTGTGCCGACTGGAACCGCAACATCTACAGAATCACCATTAGCCCCGTGTTTTTTCTTCCCGCTACCATGTCCCCCGTTCTCTGCTTTTCGGTGTGGGTAGTCACGGAAGGCTAAGAGCGATGCGACATTATGATCAGCGACTAGCCATATATCGCCTCCGTTGCCTCCATCGCCTCCATCTGGGCCTCCGCGGTTAACGTGGGCTTCGCGTCTAAAGGCAACGCAACCAGCGCCACCATCTCCTGCTTTTACATTAAGCCCGCATTCATCTACAAAGTTCGACACTTCGCTCCTAAGAAATTAAATCTTACTTGAGTTAGAGAAAGGAGAAGAGGAATTTAGAATTGAGCTAATCTACAATGACGTCAACGAGTTTACGCCCGCGTCGCGAACCGAATTTGACGTGTCCGTCTGCTGTAGCAAACAACGTATCATCTCCACCTTTTCCAACATTGTTACCTGGATGGAATTTAGTTCCTCGCTGTCGAACGAGAATTGAACCTGCGGAGACTCTCGTACCGTCGTAGGCTTTAATCCCTAAGCGTTGCGCATTTGAATCGCGACCATTTCGTGTTGAACCCCCGCCTTTAGTTTTTGACATATCAACTCTTCCTTGAAATTTGGGTAATTTTTATTTCGTTATAATTTTGACGATGACCCCATCGGCGTCGCTGGTTACTCTTATTTTTATAGGTGAAACCATTGATTTTTTTTCCTTTTTTTCTTCCTAGAATTTCTGCCTTCACTTCAACGTCTTGTAGTTCACTTGGAGTGGCTAGGACAGTTTTCCCGTCAACTAGCATGACAGGCACAAGGTCAACCGAGGACCCTTCTTCGCCTACCAGTTCAACATCTAGAACTTGGTCTTCTTCTACTCTGTACTGTTTTCCACCGGAAATTACTACTGCATACATAGGTTACAATCTTAATGGAAATCCTCCGAAATACCGACAATCTAACAAGAGAAGAGTATTTATTCTTGGGCTTTTTGGAAAGTTTGCTTTAAGCCCTCACCAATTCTTTTCCTAGTCATTTCAACAAGCCCTAGTTCCGAGATCCCAAACACCTGCGTACGCGTTTTGTCCCTTGCTAACTCACTGCGGAATGTTTTAATAACGTCTTCTTTGTGTTTTGCTTTTTCCATGTCAACAAAATCAATAACGATAATTCCGCCGATATCCCTTAATCTCAATTGGTGTGCAACCTCTTTTGCAGCTTCTAAGTTATTTCGATACACCGTTTCTTCAAGGCTTGATGATCCGACGTTTTTTCCTGTATTCACATCGATGACAGTAAGCGCTTCAGTATGTTCTATGATCAGCGACCCTCCGGAAGGAAGCCATACCTTAGTATCAAGCGCTTTTGCTAACTGCTCGTCAATATAGAAACGTTCAAACAGAGGAATACTCTGAGAATCGGGATCATGGTATTCAATCCTCTCAGCCAAAGCAGGTGCAATACTATTTAGATAAGCTTTTGTTTCCTCATATAAAGAAACATCATCAACCACTACTGAACGGTACTCTTTATTAAACTCTTCGCGAATCATTCGAAACGGCATTTCAGGTTCCCTGTAAAGAAGAGAGGGCGCCTTTGACATCCCAGCAGCGTTTTCAATACTTCTCCACTGTTCTAGTAACCGAGCTACATCTTGTTCAATTTCTTCTTTAGTTATATGCTGCGCCGCTGTTCTCAATATAACTCCATGTTCAGCAGGCTTTGCCTTTTCAAGAATTTGCCGCAACCGCTTTCTCTCCCTTTCTGGAAGCCGTTTAGAAATACCAAAAGTTGAACTGTTCGGGACAAGCACAACGAACCGCCCAGCTAAGGAAATTTCTTGTGTTAAACGAGCTCCTTTGTGGGCAATCGGGTTTTTCGTAACTTGACACATGACAGTTTCTTTATTCTTTAGAACACTTTCAATCCGGACGATCTCATTTTTATTTTCCTTTCCGGTTGGAGCTAAATCGCTCTGATAAAGAACCGCATTCTTTGGAGTTCCTATATCAACAAAGGCTGCTTCCATTCCGGGTAAGACATTTTCGACCCGTCCCATGTAAACATTTCCATGTATTTCGCTAACGTCATCCGAGGGACGTGAGACAAAGAATTCTATCAATGACCGACCTTCAAGTGTCGCTAATTGCGTAACGCCTTCTTCCACATGAACAACCATCGTGTAGCGGCCTACAGCTTTACCTTTTCGCTCTCTACCACGACGTTTTTTTAGTGTTTCTGCATCAAGCTCTACAGGAGAGTCCGAAATTGCAGCAGCAACTGAAGAGTCAGCTTTATTACTAGAGTTCTTTTCTTTTCGCCGTTTTCTTCGACGGCGGTTATTTCCTTCATTAGGTTTCTGGGATTTTAACGCCTCAGGCGCGGGTTTAGTATCCCCTATTTTTGGCCTGTCATCCTTAGCAGCGACTTTTCTATCTAAATTTTCATTCTTATTGTTTTGAGAGCCAGTGTTACTGACATCTTCACGGTTTTCCATTGAATCGTTTCCCTTCTCATAACGAACATAATTCCATGTTCGCTTCCAGAGATCGCCCGACTTCTAGCGGGTCTAGGCGTCTATCTCCTGTATCTATAAATTGTCGTTTGCGGCGCAAATTTAATTGCGTCAAATATGGCTGCTTTGATTTTAAAAACTCGCTAGGCCTAAGCGACCGAGGTTGCGTTCGCAGTTCTGCATTCAAAACAACATGCCCTTCTTCATTTACTACACTTTCACTTATATCATTTATAAAGGGGCGAATGTCATCTACTACAGATTTCCCCTTTCGGTCTCTTTCTACAACTAACTCCTTGGATCCTGTAACGTCACATATCCAAGTATCGACGATCTCTTTATCTTCCTGAACAATTAGTTCCCATAAACACGAAGTCACGGCTTGTTGAAGTGAAATTGCTTTGCTATCAATTTCGGTCATTCCTGTGACTTTCATGCCTTCTGGAAGAAGTTTCGTGATCAATTCTGGTATTTCCAAAATTTGAGAAGTACTTATTCTCTCATCATCTACTTTCACATCAAGGTACTCGCATTCTGACTCAGCACCCGTTGGTAGCGCTAACCCAAATGCAATCTTAGGCCGAGGAGAGAATCCTTCACTGTAAATTAGTGGGATTTTTGCCCTACGGAATGCTCGCTCCCAAACTTTAGCTATATCACGATGACTTGCGAAACGAATTTTTCCATTTTTGGTAGATCTAACACGTAGCAAAATCATTTAGTCATCTCTACTTTTTTCTTAGACGCGATTTGAAGCAACTGTGGGGCATGTTCTCCTTCGTTTAAATTCTGCCACGTGCCTTGGCTTCCACCAACCGGTGGCGATGTAGATGCTACAACATGATCTAGCCCATAACCTGTGCAGGCACCACAGTCGTAACAAGGAATCCAACGACAATCTTCCAAACCCTTTTCATCAAGCGCATCTCTCCATTCCTGCCAAAGAAAATCCTTATAAAGCCCCGCATCAAGATGATCCCAAGGCAAACAGTCATCTTTCAGACGATGCCTATACGCATACCACTCAAAGTCCAAGCCATGTTTCTCTATAGCTTCTTCCCAGATATGCAGATGGAAAAATTCACTCCATTCTTGGAATGTCCCTCCTTTGCGCCATACAGTTTCCAAGACATCTCCGAGTCTCCTGTCTCCCCTACTTAGCACTCCTTCTATTAATGTTGCTTTAGGGTCATGCCATTTCAGTTTTACGCCTTTTGTCTTTCGTACTTCTTCTTTAAGGAGATTAACTTTTCTATCTAACTCCTCAACAGTATTCTGACCGAACCACTGAAATGGTGTAAAGGGTTTCGGAACAAACCCTCCGACGCTAACTGTCACTGAGGCGCTACTTGTGTACTTTTTTCCTATAGCAACACAATTCGCAGCAAGGCGAGCTATCCCTAAGGTGTCTTCGTCCGTTTCCGTAGGAAGTCCGATCAAGAAATAAAGCTTCATGCGACGCCAACCCTGAGAGAATGCTGATTCAACAGCTCCGTACAAGTCCTCTTCTAAGATTAGTTTATTGATAACCTGCCGCATTCTCCAGGTACCAGCTTCTGGCGCGAAAGTTAATCCTGTCCTTCGAGCATTTTGTATGCTTGCTGCAATCCCAACGGTAAATGCATCAACTCGAAGAGAAGGTAAAGAAATACTTACTTGACCACAATTAGCTGGGTCAACGATTGTTTGATCGACAACATCATTTATTCCGCTGTAGTCTGCAGTTGATAATGAAGTTAAAGCGACCTCATCATAACCAGTCCGCTCAATTCCGGCTTGTATCATCGTTCGTACTTGTTCACCAGATCTCTCGCGAACTGGACGAGTAATCATCCCCGCCTGACAGAAACGGCAGCCCCGTGTGCATCCACGAAAAACTTCGACGTTTAATCTGTCATGCACAACTTCAGTAATTGGTACTAGTTGCTGTTTGGGATACGGCCATTCTTCGAGGTCTACAATTGTCCGTTTCTCAATCAGTTTAGGGATGTCTTCATGTTTAGGAGTTAAATATTGGTTACCTCCCTCATCATATTGAACGTCATACATGCTCGGAACATAAACTCCTTCAATAGCTGCAAGTTCTCTGAGCAAATGAGCCCGAGTTTTGCTTGAAGAAGTCAATGACTTAAATTTGTGAACTACGTTTGTAATATCTGTAACGACTTCCTCACCGTCACCTAAAGCAAAGAAATCAACTATCTCAGCTAACGGCTCCGGGTTATATGTGCAGTGGCCGCCAGCCCCTATTAGCGGATGGTCTATGTTTCTTTCTTCAGCCCGAATAGGAATACCGGCGAGGTCAACACAGTTAATTAAATTTGTATAGACAAGTTCTGAAGAAAGGTTGAAAGCTATCACGTCGAATTCATCAGCGGGTCGGTGCGTATCAACGCTAAAAAAAGGAATAGATTCTTCCCGCATTATTTTTTCTAAATCGACCCACGGTGCATATGCACGTTCGGCTTCGCCATTGTTAGATTCATTAATAATCTCGTAGAGAATTTGGAGACCTTGATTTGGAAAACCGACTTCATAGGTATCTGGATAAGTTAGCAACCAAGCAACTTTGGACTCATCATGCTCTGGGTATTGAACGCCTTGCTCTAACCCTATGTAACGAGCAGGTTTTTCAACGTTGATAAGGTGTTTCTCAAGTGTTTTCCAGATAGATGCCATTTGACTGTTAAGGCCTTTCTTGCCAAGTCATATTGTACTACCTATCGAACTACCTGATAACGCCTCATGTGAACATTTAGAACTAGCCCAACACCAATGAAACAAGAAATAGCTGATGATCCCCCGTAAGAAACGAATGGTATTGGGATACCTGTTATTGGCATAATTCCTAAAGTCATCCCTACCGATTGGAACATCTGAAAGGCAAAAAGCGTCATGACTCCGCAACTAATCAATGTCCCTAGAAGATCAGGTGATTTCCTAGCAGTTCTCATACAACGCCACATAAGAATAGCGAATAAGCCAAGTACGATTAATGAGCCGGCAAAACCAAATTCTTCGCCAATAACTGAAAAAATAAAATCAGTATGCTGTTCAGGAACAAATTCACCCCGAGTTTGTTGGCCTTGACCAAACCCTTGACCTGTTAGCCCCCCGCTACCTATGGCAATCTGTGCTTGAGTTTGCTGATAAGCAGCTTCTGTCTGACTTGATTCTGGGTCAATAAAGGAAGTTAGGCGATCTTGTTGGTAATCCTGAAGTAAGCCACTACTCCAAACCACAATTGCGAAGAAAATTCCAACAACAGTTAAGATAAAAATATGTTTTGCTTGAGCTCCAGCAATTAGAAGCATTCCCATAGTGATTGCAATAAAAACTAATGCAGTTCCAACATCAGTTTCCAAAAGAATAAGTCCTATCGGGATCACAGCCAACAACAACCCGTTACCTAATTGCCTAATGTCAAGACGCCCATTAAACCTTTCAAGATAGTTTGCCATCATGAAGATATATGCGATTTTGCAAAGCTCCGATGGCTGCAGTTGGAAACTACCGAACTCAAACCAAGCACGCGTACCATTACGCTCAACGCCTAGAGGGGTAAGAACGAGAAACAAAAGAAGCATCCCCCCCCAAAAAAAGATCGGAACCCAATCCCGAAGTTTTCTATAAGGGATATATGCCGCCGCTATCATCGCTACCGTACCAATAGCAACAAAAAGTAACTGTCTATTTAAGTACGACCGGTCATACAACTCTGGGTTATTACCACGTGTAGCGCTATAAACCATGAAGGCCCCTGTTATAGCTAAAGTAATACTGCTTAGCACTAATGCGACGTCAACATGCAGCCACGGAGACCAAGGGTCTCCCGAGGGGTTAAGGTTGAGTTTTTTTCGCGAAGTTCCATATTTCATGGTGTTTCCTGCAACTCAATAGTTTGGTCTTCACTTTCGTTGGTTGGGTTCAAACGACTTTCTTCAAGTTGCTGTTCAGCAAGCTCATCTAACTCATCTTGGTTTAAAAACCTAGGGACAGTACCTGTTGCAATTTTTTCAAAATATCTCCGCACAACTGGTGCTGCTACCTGGCCACCAAATCCAGCCTCTTCGAGAACGACTACTGCCACATACTCCGGTTCTGGGTTGGGGCCCCAACCTACGAATAGCCCATAGTCGGCTATCAATCTATTCTCTACTTGCTTTTCAGATGTTCCGGTTTTCCCAGAAACTGGCCATTCTTCATGCGGAAAATCTTTGAAAGCGTTATATGCCGTTCCCTCAGTTCCAATATCTGACCTCCATGTGGTAACTGCTGCTAATCCTTCAAGAATTGGGTCAGAGAAAGTTACAGGCAGAAATATATTTTTTAATGTCCGAGGAGAAAATTCAATTTCTGTTTCAGCAGTAATAGGATTCAATACTCTTTTCCCAAGATTCGGGGCATAGAGGGTACCTCCATTAATCAAAGCTGCATAAGAATTTGCTATCTGTAAAGGAGTAGCGAGAACATCTCCTTGCCCGATGGATGTATTTAATGTGTCTCCAGTTAACCACTGGCCAGTCAAAAATGCATCCGGATTTTCTCTATATGCTTCGCGCCTAGAAGCAGGTGTAGGAATCCGGCCGCTGCCCTCATTAGCGAGCGTTACTCCTGTCCGAACGCCATAGCCAAAAGATCTTGCTGCCACCTGCACAGATTCCAAGTCAAAGCCGGGAAGAATATCGAAGCTCGCAGCAAGATTATAGAAGTAAACGTCGGAAGAATACGTAAGGGCTAAACGTAAATCAACATCTCCATATTCCGCCTCTCCAGCATTCTGGAATTGGCACGTTCCGCCTTCGCAATTTGGGATAGTAAAAATTCCTTCGTCATAGAACATGGAGTCAATACCAAGAATTCCTCGAGAACCGATTAACCCCGTGTCTAAAGCAGCATACGCTGTAAAGGGTTTAAACGTCGAGCCTGGTGGGTATGTACCTTGTATCGTTCTATTGAGTAAGGGTAAAAAGTTTCCCGGGTCAGTCAATTCATCAAAATCGTCCTGGCTGATTCCCGATACAAATAGTTCAGGATCAAAGGTAGGATACGAAGCCATCGCTAGAATTGCGCCGTCCCTTGGATCAAGGAGCACCATAGCTCCTGCAGGAGCGTTAAAAATTACGACACCCTCTTCTTCAAATTTTGTTGGCTGCTGTCGGGCTAGGTTCAGGCCACGCTCTAACTCTTTCTCTGCTAGCGCTTGAAGGTCAATATTTATTGTTAGCTGCACATCGCTTCCTGCTTTTGCCGGAATTTCTTCGTTTATTTCAAGAATGTTATTAAATCTGTCGACAGTAACTACCTTTGTTCCAGGAGTGCCGCGCAAAGCGTCTTCATAGAAGAGTTCAATTCCGCTCTTACCGATTTCATCATTTGCCAGATAAGTCTTCTTCTTTGTGGCGACTGAAGACATTTCATCCTCGCTAAGAAGTCCAACGTATCCAAGGATGTGTGCAGCTAGAGAACCGTAAGGGTAATCCCTTACGGTAGTAACCGTTGTTTGCACTCCAGGAAATCTATAAGAATACTCGGCAAGATAAATTTGTAATTCTTTCGAAATATCTTGAACGACAGGCACTTGAGCAAAAGGTCCATATCGATTAGACCTGTATGCCTGCTCAATCTGAGAGATCTTAGTTAGATTTCCGGATCTGCTTATTTCAGTTGCTAAATCAAAGAAAAGATCCCCTAAATCATCCTCACCAACAGTTGCCATCTCTTCTTTATCAATAGTTACAACGATAGAAGGACGATTGTCTACTAGTACGCGACCTTCAGCATCTAGAATTCGCCCCCTCGGCGCTGTTTCAATAATAGTTTCTGTTGTATTATCGGCCGCCCTCTCTATGAAAGCAGTTTCTTTAATTACTTGCAGGTACCACAATCGCGCTACCAGAGGGACAAATAAGGAAACCGCCACCGCAGCTAAAATCGCCAAACGTAAGCGGTGAGATTGGGGTAGATATTTTGATACAGGTGCCATCTATCCCCACATGCTAAATCAACTGAGAGCGATTAATGGTTCGCTGATTGGTCGGATACTGTGCCTCATAAAAAACCCATGACATCAGGTAGTGAAGCACCGGAATAAATATGCCTGTGTAAAGTGAACCGACTACTAAGATTTTACCGAAATTCTTGTTATATAGATTGGGTTCTGCAATCAACTCTCCAAAAAGAACAAACAGTACGAGCCCGAATGCAACAGTAGCGATTGAGATAACTAGTCGAACTATCTTTTCAACATCTTCAGCAACTATCTCTGCCACAATTCCGATTAAGTAACCGATAATTGAATACGTAAGAGCACTTAAACCTAAAGGTGTTGCTAAATAAAGGTCTATAGACATTCCACTTATGAAACCAACCACTGCCCCCCGTGATGATCCGCCATTCCAGCCGGCGGTGATAGCTATTCCAAGCATTAGCTCTGGCATTACTCCGAAAAAGCGTATGCTGGCGAATAATTCAAGTTGGAGAATGAGAACTAGCGATAATACTAGAAACCCCTTTAAGAAACGAAGGAATACCACTAGCCGCTCCGCTCATTTTGCGAATTTACTGGTTCATATATGATCACAGTCACAAATTCAAGATTTTCTATTTGACCTGTTGGTGCAACAACTAATTCTTTCTCCAAATTGATTTCATCAACGATAATTTCGAGTACGGTTCCAATCGCAAACCCTCCTGGGTAAGGGCTTCTTTCGGAACCACTAGTTACAAGTACGCTCCCTATTTCTACATCGGCTGAAACAGGAATACCATCAGAGACTCTAAGCGGCTGCCCCACACCGTTGCCTGTTATTATTCCCACTTGGTTAGTTCCGACTACTAAAGCTCCGACATTTACGTTAGGGTCAGTCACTAATCGAACTCTTGCGCTTCGGAGGCCAGGATCTTCTATACGACCGATTAATCCCCCCACTGAAATCACAGCCATGCCTTCTCGTATCCCGTTCTGAGTTCCCTTACCGATTTCGAGAATATACGGATCAAAGTTTGAAACTGATTGAGCGGTTACTTCTGCAACAACTGTTTCCTGACCACCCAAGTTTTTTAACTCTAGTTGCGTTCGGAGTGCTGCTAATTCTTCAACAGCACCTTCAGTTGTGCTGCGGTACTCAAGAAGCTCACCTAATTGAGCCCGCAAGAGTGCATTCTCTTTCTCTAAAGTATCCCCGTTTGATAAAGATTCCCAAGCATCTCCTATTGGGTCAAAAATTGTGCTTGCGATATTCCTAAAAGGCTGGACAATAGCTGTTGCTGCCTTTCTTAAGTTAGTTAAAGGTTCATAACCTCGTGCATCAAGTGAAATAAGCGTTACAGAAGAAAGCAAGAGTATCGCTAACGTAAATCGAGAGCCACTATTTCTTCGTGGCAATGCCATTTACAGTCTCCATTCCTCAAATTTGAGTGGAAGTGAACAGAACGCCTTTTAACGAATCAAATGCTTCGAGAGATTTCCCTGAACCCAGAGCTACTGCGTGTAAAGGATTTGGCGAGACACACACTGGCATGCCAGTCTCGTGAGCAATGCACTCTGGCATTCCAGTGAGTAACGCCCCACCACCTGCCAGCATTATTCCTTTTTCCATTATGTCTGCGGCTAATTCCGGAGGCGTGACATCAAGAGTTAACTTTACTGCGTCAACAATGGCCGCCAAGGGTTCAGCTATTGCTTCGCGCACTTCAGAAGTTGAAGTAACAATTGTTTTTGGCAAACCAGTTATAAGATCTCGCCCTCGAACTTCAGCAAATAATTCTTCCGTTGACCAAGCACTCGCGAGTTTAATCTTCAATTCTTCAGCTGTCCGCACTCCTAAAGCGACACTATATTCTTTCTTGATGTATTGGATAATTGAATTATCTAGCTCATCGCCACCAACACGGACGGATTTGTTAGCAACAACTCCCCCAAGTGAAATAACAGCTACTTCAGTAGTTCCCCCGCCAATATCCACAATCATATTTCCACTTGGTTCTTGAACTTGCATTCCAGAACCTATTGCAGCCGCCATAGGTTCTTCAATTATGTAAGCCGGTTTACGTGCACCAGCAAATTCAGCAGCTTCTTGGACGGCTCGCTGCTCAACGCCTGTTATTCCAGATGGAACGCATATAACCATCCGAGGTTTCGCCAAACGACTTTGATGAACTTTCTCAATAAAATGTCGAAGCATCTGCTCACACATATCGAAGTCAGCTATTACGCCATCTCTTAATGGTCGTGATGCTTGAATATGGGATGGAGTCCGGCCAATCATTCTCTTAGCATCAGAACCAACTGCCAGCGCAGATCCGTCTCTGATATCTATTGCTACAACTGAAGGTTCGTTAAGCACAATTCCTTCTCCGCGTACATAGACCAAAGTATTAGCGGTTCCGAGATCCACTGCCATATCTCTGCCCATTACGCCCAAAATAGAAGCCATTAGAAACTACCCTGTTTCATTATTCTTCTCACACGCCTCTCTTAGCTTTCTATGAGTTCAAGCCTCTTTCCGCAAACCTTAGTCTACGACTTCTTAGCAAAAGTGCAATGCACCTTCACTACTTGTATTGAAATTACCCGAAGAAGATATTTATTTCTCTTTCGGCAGATTCTGCTGAATCAGATCCATGAACTAAGTTCTCTGTAAATTGCGCGCTTAAATCTCCTCGAATGGTCCCAGGCTCAGCTTCTGCAGCATTAGTGGCGCCCATCATGGTGCGAACTATGGACCAAGTATTTTCAGGACCTTCTAGAATCATTGCAACTGCGGGAGATCGCCCTATAAAAGAAACAAGATCTGGGTAGAACGGTTTACCTACGTGTTCGGCATAGTGTTTTTCTGCGATATCAGGGCCTATCGTCAACATACGAAGTGCTACAATAGTTAAACCCTTTTGTTCAAAGCGAGATACTATTTCTCCTACTAAGCCTCTCTCTACTGCATCGGGTTTACAAAGTACAAGTGTTTGGTTCATAAGAGGATTTTACCGAATTGTTTTTGTTTTAGTTGCTATTTAAAGCTTTCATAGGCCTCTCGCAAAGCCCCTACAACATACATTGAGCCAGTTCCGAAGATAACGTCTTCGTCACTAGCAGATTCAAATGCTTTATCTAAAGCTTCCTTAGGACTGGAAGAAGCAAGGACGTTCTCATTTAGCGACGATGCGACCTCAGTAAGAGTTTTTGCATCCATCGACCTGGGGCTTTCAGCTTGCGTGCAGATAATTAAATCCGCTTGATCAGCGTCCAGGCTAGACAGCATCCAATCAGCATCTTTTTCTTCAGTCATTCCGACTATAAGAATACGTCTTCCATTGTTTGCAAACCCGTTTCTTAAAGTCTGCGCTGCTGCAATAGCACCAGGAGGGTTATGCGCCCCATCAAGCACAAACAAAGGAGCAGAAGTAATTACCTCAAAACGTCCAGGGAGGTTAATTTCCCTCAAAGCTAATTCAACAATATCTTCGGGGATTCCTGTCTCAAGAAACGATTCTGAAGCAGCCAGTGCTATGGAAGCATTATTTCCTTGGTGCGATCCATGTTGTGCTAAAAAAATATTTTCGTAAGTGTTTTGCATTGTTCTTAAGCCCAGTTGGCGGCCACCCACAGCTAAATCATTAGCAAAACACTCAAAGTCCAGATTACGGCGGTATATCTTTTGTGGAGATTCTGAAATAAAAATATCTTCTATTTCTTCATCCGTTTCACCTAGGCAAAGAATGCTTCTTGGTTTAATAATGCCTGCCTTTTCCCAAGCAAGTTTCCTTCGCCAATTTTCGGACCCATCAGTGTGATCAAAGCCGACGTTTGTTATGACAGCAACATCTGCATCTGCAATATTAGTCGCATCGAAACGCCCGAGCATTCCCACCTCTATAACAGCTACGTCAATAGCGTTATCTGCGAACGAGCGAAAAGCTGCAGCAGTCATAAGCTCAAACCAGCTTGGAGTCGCTTGAAGCGATGGTTCTACTAGCGACAGGTGAGACACTAGTTCATTAAATTCTTCTTCAGCTATTGGTTCTGTATCTATTTGAATGCGTTCAGTGATTGAGCTGACATGAGGAGACGAATAGGTTCCGACCTTAAGGCCCATAGATGCCAGTAGGTTCGAAGCTATGGCAGAAGTTGAGCCTTTACCGTTAGTTCCGGTTATGTGCACTACAGGAAAATCAAGTTGCGGATCGCCAAGTACATGCAATAGAGAGCGCATGGTTTCAAGGGAACTATCATCAATATTATCTCGTGTTAACCGACGATTAATATGTTGATCTAGAAAACGGAGTGCTTCTTCTGTCTGCATTAGCTTTTGCTTGCTTACGACGCAGCTAAATCGCTTTCGCCACGCAATATTAACTTTGGGGCTTGGTTATTTCGAACAACATCTTCATCAATGACACAGGTCATGACGTCTTCTCTTCCAGGAATGTCATACATGACTTCCAGCAATACCTCTTCTAGAATTGAGCGAAGGCCTCTAGCTCCTATACGCCTTTCAAGCGCCAATTCCGCTACAGCTTCAAGAGCTTCATCCGTAAAGGTTAATTCGACATCTTCAAAGCCGAAGATTTTTTTATATTGCCGAACAAGAGCATTTTTAGGCTCGCTGAGAATTCTTACCAACGCATCGCTTTCAAGATTTCCGACAGCTCCAACCACTGGTAACCGTCCAATGAACTCTGGGATAAGTCCATATTTAACTAAATCCTCTGGTTGAACTTGAGTATAGAGATTTGTGAGATCTTTGTCGGTAGATTTTCGAATATCAGCGCCAAACCCAACTCCACTACTTCCGATAC
>JACERY010000030.1 GCA_013912105.1 Acidimicrobiales bacterium
GGGCTGTATCCCAATTGGCTGATGTAAAGGTTAACGAACTAGTAACCGTTGCTTCACCAGTATCAGCAGAAGTTACGGATATAACTACATCTGATGCTGGTTGGGCGTCCAAAACCACGGTAAAAGTATCCGTAGACCCCGTTTCAGCCACTCCAGTAGACCCACTCGACTCAGTAACCGTAAATCCTGCCGTATCATTATCTGCGTTCGAAATACTTACTGTTTGGTCATTTAACGAATCGAAACTATCATCAGAACTCCCATCAACGATTGCGAGAGTTACAAGAGTAGTTTGACTCCCGTCAATAACAGAATCATCAATCCCGGTTACGGTTATAGTTTGTGAAGCATCCCAGTTTCCCGAGGTAAAGGTGAGGGTCGCAGCTGAAACAGTTACTTCACCAGTATCAGCAGAAGTTACGGATATGACCACATCGGATGCTGGTTGGGCATCCAACACTACTGTAAAGGTATCCGTAGACCCTGTTTCGGCAACTGTTGATGACCCGCCGGACTCAATGACCGTAAATCCAGCCGTATCGCTATCTGTTGTCGTCGCTGATACCGTCTGATCAGCTATACCGTCAAAATCGTTGTCTGAACTTCCATCGTTAACAGTTAGGGTAATTGTCGTTGTCTGTGTGCCATCGACTAGATCATCATTTACACCGGTAACGGTCACAGTTTGGGCTATGTCCCAATTCGCGGATGTAAAGGTGAGAGTTGACGGTGAAACCGTTGCCTCGCCAGTATCGCCAGAAGTAACGTCAATAACCACATCAGTTGCTGGTTGGGCATCCAACACTACTGTAAAGGTATCCGTAGACCCCGTTTCAGCAATCTCAGTGGAGCTACTCGACTCAGCAACCGAAAACCCAGCTACATCATCGTCGGTTGTGGTCACCGAAATAGTCTGATCAGCTACAGAGTCGTAGGCGTCATCAGAAATTTCATCAACAACGGAAATGGTTATCGTTGAAGTCTGCGACCCGTCAATCAGGTTATCGTCACTCCCGGTTACGGTTACTGTCTGGGGCGTATCCCAATTGCTGTTGGTGAAGGTAACGGTGGTCGGTGAAATTGACGTTTCGTCAGAGCTACCATCAGAAATTGAAAAAGTCACATCAGTAGTTGGCTGGACGTCCAACACAATGGTGAAAGTGTCACTTGTTCCTGATTCATCTACAGAAGTTGTGCCTGAAGACTCAGAAATCGTGAAAGCTTCTCCTTCGGCGAAAACCGCTTTTTGGGTAAAAAGTACTGGAATTACAGCTAAAAATCCGAATACAAATACTTTTTTCCAGTATTTTGGACATCCTGAATTCACTTCTTCGGTGGAAGCTACCTGCGATTTACGCCGTAGTGTTTTCACGAAATTAAAACGTTTCATTCAGTCCAGTCATCCTTGCAAGGAAATGAATTGAATAACGTAACAATAAAAAGCAACCTTTTTACATAAAAAAATGAGTACAGCAAAAATCGCATCGTATTTCTACTTCTTCTAAGAAGTTACTTAAGTCAACAATGAAAATAATTGGCGTAGCCATCTCATGACTATCTGCAAAAAAAGTCATGCAGAAATTGGGAATAATCTGGAAGATCCATAGTTAAACTCTCCAGAAACAGCAACGAAAATCGTAATTTAATATTCCTGGTATCAATTTCGCAATAATCGAATGTTTCGCTTGAGAGATAAATTTGTTAATTTAATAGAATAAAGAAACAATTAATAGATCAAATAGCTATAATCGCTTCATGGACGAATTAGATCAAGAAATCCTTATGCAACTAAAAGAAGATTCCCGCCGGACTGTGACTGAGATCTCAAAGGCGATTGGCAGAAGCCACTCCGCTACGCGAGTTAGGGTAAATAATTTGATGAAATCAGGTGTTATCAGTAGATTCACAATTGAACTTGCGAACTATAAAGACGAGCTTCTCCCGAAAGGTTATGTTGATGTGGTTCTTCCGAATGGAGCAAAAGCTGAGCGAATCGCTGACGTATTAAAAGATATTGAAGAGGTTTGTGATATTGCTCTCGTTACAGGAAAATTTACTTGTCAGGTTTTGATTCAATGCGAAGCAGTAGCAAAAATGAAAGAACTTAGTGACATTATCCAGGAACGCCTGGGTTCGACTGAGAGTCGAGTCAGAATCATCACTGGATCAGTCCCCGGCTATCCACGGTCAAATAATCCCATCTACCTTTCTCACCTAACTGAGAGAATAGGAATAGAAGAGTTAGATGCCACAACAAAGTCTATTGATAATACTGCTGATGTTTCTGCTGAAGAAGCGGATGTTGAAGATATCAAAAAAGACTCGAACATAATTGAAGAAGCGAATGAGCTAGCTGAAATTCATGAAAGCACAGACGACGACGTTCTTGTGTGGAGTTTCTCTTCCCCAGAAGAGAAAGTAGTGAGAGAAGAGCGTCCAGTTATCGGGGCATAAATTAGCGTTGTCAACCTATCTTGTAAGTCGAGTGTTAATCCCAGCTTTTCTAAATAGATCCGCAGCCGAAATAGTCGCCGCCTCGAGAATGCTTGATTCATCAGAATGAATCAAATTTGATTCCTTGATGATCAAGTTTCCGTCAATGATTACATGTCGAATGTGAGCTGGTGAAGCACAAAAAACTATTGAGCTGGGAACACTGTGAACAGGTGCGGTAAAAACAGTCTCAAGATCTATAACGATTAAATCAGCTTTATAACCAGGCGCAATCTGCCCAATCTGTTTTTCTTTACCAAATGCTAGTGCTCCACCTCGGCAAGCCATCCAAAGAGCATCCTCTGGTTGAAGAGCAGTCGGGTTTAGATTGTGTATTTTTTGGAGCAGGACTGTTGATTTAAGTACTTCAAACATATCTTGACGGTTGTTGCTTCCTGGACCGTCACTTGCAAGAGCAATCGGAATTTTTCTTGAGATCATATCTAAAATCCGTGGAACTCCAGAAGCTAAATACATATTACTTACAGGACAATGGACAACTACTGAGCCACTATTTGCTATGAGGTCTAATTCATTATCGTCTAACCAAACGCTGTGAGCTAGTTGCGTGTCGGGACCTAACACACCTAAATGTGACAGCCATTCGACATGACGCATGCCCCTCTCATCAATGCTCATCTCAACCTCAGTATGTGTTTCAGCGCAATGTATGTGTGTGCCCGCCCCCCAAGACCTAGATTCTTGGATGGTCTTGGTCATCGCCTCATCACTACAGCCCCAAGGTATTAGAGGTGCCAACTCAATCCTGATTCGGTCATCGTTTAAGCCGTGCCATTTCTCTCGAACTGACCAAGCTCTTTCAATAACCTGCTCGTGAGTCTCAGTTAATAAGGGTTCGTAATTACGATCTGCCCAACCTCGGGCAAGAAGAAAACGAATTCCAAGCTCATCTGCAGCTTCGCAAATTGCATGATCAATTTTTTCATCGATATGAATGTATTGATGATCAATGACTGAGGTAGATCCTGAGCGTAGGTTTTCTATGAGGCCAACCATGGCGGCAAGTTTCGCAGTTTCTGCGTCTAAATGAACAGCTCCTGGCCAAATGCATTGTTTGAGCCAATCCAAAAGTGATTTATCGTCACCCAATCCGCGGAAAAAGGTTTGGAATAGGTGGGTATGCGCATTAGTCATCCCCGGCATAGTCGCAGTACCGGAGCCGTCAAGAATATTCACTGCTTCCTTGCGGACGCTTTCTGGAGGAGAGCCAGCACCAACTTCATTTATCTTATCTTTGCTAACACTTACCCAACCGGGGTCTACAACAGTAAATTGATTGTCCAGAAGAAGAACAGCAGTGTTCTCAATGAGTATGTCTATACCCTCTCCTTCATTTTCAGGCACGTTATTGCCCGACTTCCCAATTAGAGAATGATTCAATTACTGGTTCTATTTTGTCCATCAATGGATACAAGATAGGACACGTAACACCGGCTTCTATAAATTCTGAGACTTTCTCTCTGCATTCATTTGTGGTTCCCACTGCCATCAACTTCCTGACAAGAGTCTCGGGTATTAAATACGCAGCTTTTTTATAGTCCTCCTCTGTAGCCGGCCAGCCAACTATTTCTTTAACCTTTTCAACAAGATCAGGGTCAGCTCCAGATGCTTCCATGATGTGCGGCTCAGTTCCGAGATAATATGCAACTAATGATTTACCCATCATGACTGCACCCTCAGGGTCATCATCAGACAAGGAACAAGCCAACAATTCAGGTCTATCTATCTCGGCGATGCTCCTACCACTTCTTTCGGCACCAATTTCGACTTGGTCGATGGCGTTCTTTATATAGTCCGTGGAGACTACGTAATTTAAAACAGGGCCATCGCAAATTTCCCCGCTTAATTGCAGCATTTTGGGACCTGTTGCTCCAATGTATATAGGTATATTTCTTGGTTCAGTGGACCCGTACGCTACGTCTAATTTGACTTTATCCAGATTTACGAATTCCCCCTCATAACTAATCTCCTGCATAGTAAATAAAGCACGAATAGCCTCAATATTCTCACGCATAGCCCTCAGGGGCAATCTCCGGTCTGCTCCCACCCTGGACGCAATAGGCTCCCACCAAGCTCCGAGTCCTAGCATTACCCTGCTCTCTCCTTCAGGGGTTAAACCAGCAAGTTCCCACATAGTGCTCCAGGATGCAGCGATCACCGCTGGGTTACGCGTATAAATTGGAAGGACGCCACTCCCTATCTTAATTCGAGATGTTGACGTCAATAAAGCACTCATCATAACAATACAGTCGCGAGCCAGCCTCGTATCAGCTTGCCAGATTTCGGAGAAACCCTTTTCTTCCGCATACTGCGCTATCTGAAGTTCGTAGTCGATATCGTGCTTGTCCTGAAGGTATAGTCCCATTCTTTGTGCCATGGATTGACAATACAGGCAAGCTGAAATGAAACAAGTCTTTCAATACTTTTCTATGCTTCATCAAAGTGTGGAATAGTTAATTTATGAGACTTCTTCTCGTAGACGGCTTCAAGGATGCAACTACGCCGACACAAATTATTCTAGATGAGCTTAATCATTTAAGCCTGTCAATATCAACTTTGAACTTATCCGATGAAGGGTTTGGATATTACATGTCCAAAGCTGAACGAGACAATTACCATAATAATGATGGTGAGAATTTGATAAACCCCAGTCAAATAAAATCAGCAGAATTAATTAAAGCAACCGATGGGCTAATTCTTTACTACCCGCTTGAGAATGGCCTCTTCCCTCCGATAGTTAAAAGTTGGTTTGAACGTGTCTTCATACCAGGCGTTTCATTTACTTTCACCAAAGGCGGAAGAGTAAAAGGCGCCCTAAAAAATTTACGTTGTATCCACTTCCTCGTACTGGCCGAACCAAATGCCAAAATTACTAAACGGTCAGACCCCAGCAAATCGTTGCTTCGAGCTATCCGAATGAATGCCGGGCTGAGATGCCAGACTTCTCTTTCGGTTGTCAATGACCTCAATGCGCTTGGAATAGCCGCTCGAAATAATTTAGAGCGAGCTAAATCATGTTAGTTCGCTGCTAACTTTTCCAAGGAAATCTTCAATCTCTGTGTGAGTACACCGGTCTATTTTATAGAGAGAGACCCATTTAATCTTTACATCAGGATGACAAACGGCGCCTATATTACGTTTTGTGTACGCTCTACCCCATTCGCCTTGCAAAAAATTAACTAACTTGCTTGATCCATGAGTAGTTATAGAGAGAATCTCTTGAACATCTTGAAACAACGACTTTTGGGGTAAAAGAACTTCATTTATCCATTCAAGTAAAGATGCAGGGTATCCCCCCCACCATGTCGGGTAAACAAAAATCAAGGTATCCGGTCTTTGGTCAACTATATTTCTTAACTGTTTTTCTTTACCGAGACGAACCAGACTCGGGTTACTCCCAGTTTTTTTAAGAGAGCTAATCACCCTTTCAAGAATAGCTTCATTGAAGCTATTCATACTTGGGTGAGATTGCACAACTAGAACAGCCACGTATAGATTCCTTCCTTAGCCCTATGGTAGTGATTCTGTGCTTTACAACTGTGGCATTACATCTTCGGCTAAACGGTGAAGTTGTTCCTCTACTTTTGTATATGGGTCACCAGGCATAGCGGGGAATAGAACCAGGTTCTCAACTCCTCCTAAGTAATCGCAATACCACTGTATCTGTTCCGCGACTTCGTCTGCAGAGCCAACTAACCAGACTTTATTCTCGATTGACTCTTCAAGCGTAGGTATTAAGCCTGATTGAGCTGGTCCACCACCAGGCCCCATATACCCTTTACTCCATCCGTAGGGGCCTAGAAATTTCCACATTTCATCATGGCCATTGCGAACAGAACTCATGGCTGATTCCCGCGTATCATCCACACATGTACACAACACGAGTGTTCTTTTCTCCCCCGGAGCCAAACCAACACCATGAGTTTCTTCATATATTGACGCATACTTTTCCCAAAACTGCTTCATGAATTCAAAATGTTTTAGCCACATTACTCCACCCCAACCTTTTCGTGGGACTGTTTCAAGCGTCGGAGGCGATGTAATCGCTTGCCAAATCTCATAAGGGTACAAGGGCTGAGGTAATAACGTCAGGTTTTCTACAAAGCCGCCTCGATCAGGAATTCCTGGAGTTGGGAATGTATATATCTCACCTTCGTAGCTAAACGTTTCGTTATCAAGTGCCAGTCTGATGACCTCAACAGCTTCATCAAATTGCTTTCGATTGAACTCATCAGCGGCAATACTGTCAGGATTGTCGTAGGAACCTATCTTAGAACCTAGGTTCTCTGCTTCGCGAGGTACAGTTCCCCTGGCTATACCTAAAGCACCTCGCCCTCCAGAAATATTGTGTAACGTAGCAAAATCTTCTGCAAGTTTAAGTGGATGCCATTGCCCAACCACATTAAACATCATCCCAATTTGAATATTGGTTGTTCGTTCAGCAAGGATTCCACCTAACATCATTCCATTTGGAACTACTTCATACCCCTCGTATTGGAAATGGTGTTCAGTCAACCAGTAAGAACTAAAGCCAAGTTTATCTGAAAGAACACCCATATCAAGAATACGCTCCGTTGCATGCCATACTTCTTCCGGCCCATATCTTCTATCTGTAGGCGCAGGCGGACCTGCACCAGCATCATCCATTTCAACTCCGCCAAATAAGAAAATTCCTGTTTTCATAATCTTGCCTCGATACCCATAACCATACGCACTAAATCTACATTAAACCTAATCAGAGCTTTCCAACACTATAAACTCTCGCATACTTGGGACTATAAGGAACTCACCCATACCTTCATCGACTTTAGAAATTTGCTCAGTAGAAATTGCTGCCCAAGACTTTTTATCCTTCCACCAAATAACGGCATGAAACTCATCACCCCTTTCGTGAGATTGCCACAATTCCTTCTTCATAAAACCGGATTGTGATGACAGAAAAGACGTCCATACCTCATCGTCTAGTAAACGCCACTGATCTCTTTTCTCTGAAGGTACTTTGAATGTCAGAAATTCAATAACCATAAGTAAAGGCTAGCTTAACTTCTCAATCAGGAAGAAATGTTTCCAACACTTTAAAAATTGTAACTAGATCTTCTTAAGTTCGCTAAATTCTATAAGAAGAGGTATTGTTTCGGTGATCAGAAAGACATTGAGGAAACCCTAATGACTGATAGTGCTAAAGCCGCATTAACCTTCAACAATATCGGAATGATATTCCCTGATGGAACCGAAACTCTACAAAAAATCTCGTTTTCTGTATCGAAAGGCGAATTTGTAACCGTTGTAGGGCCATCAGGATGCGGAAAATCAACGCTTCTAAAAATTGCTTCCGGTTTATTGGAACCCACAGCAGGATCTGTAGAAGTTGACCGAGACCGAATAGGCTACGTTTTTCAGGATGCTACATTGTTGCCCTGGAGAAACGTAATGCAAAATGTAGAGTTGCTTTGTGAATTGCATGGGATGCAAAAAGAAGAAAGACGTAGCTTAGCTCAGGCATCTATAGAGCTTGTAGGGCTAGAAGGATTTGAGAGCCATTACCCCAAATCGCTCTCTGGAGGCATGAAAATGAGAGCCTCTCTTGCGAGAACTTTGACTTTAAAGCCACCAGTATTTCTCTTTGACGAACCATTTGGCGCTGTTGATGAGATAACTAGAGAGCACCTTAATGACGAGACACAACAACTATTTCTTAATGAAGGCTTCGCAGGTTTGTTTATCACACACTCAATTACCGAGGCAGTCTTCATGTCCACAAAGGTATTAGTCATGTCTGCTCGCCCAGGAAATATTGTCGCAGAGTTTGATATTCCCTTTGAATACCCAAGAAAGCCAGATCTAAGATTCGACGCTGAATTTGCCAGAATTTCTGGCGAAGTTTCCAAAGAGTTACGAGGAGGCCACTCATGAGCGAGACAACGAGTTCCACAGATGTGCAACCAAAAACAGCATCAGTGATTCAAAATCGATGGAGGGCAATAGTGCTGAATATTTTACCTCCAGCGCTATTTGGCTCACTCGTAATCGGTGGTTGGTACTTTATCTCTTATGTAATTTTAAGCGAAAACCGCAGATTTCTGTTAAGGCCACCCGATAAGGTCCTCACTGAAGGATTCCTAGACTGGGGAGGAACTGGTGGAATGTCAGAGATGCTTCAGTCTTTATGGTCGTCTACAAAGGTTGCCGGTATCGGCCTCTTTTTAGCAATTCTTATTGGGCTCTTTCTAGCTGTTCTAATGAGCCAAGCTATCTCAGTTGAGAAAGCATTATTCCCATTCTTAGTGACTCTTCAAGCCGTGCCGATACTTGCGATTGTTCCATTAATTTCATTCTGGTGGGGAACTGGTCAAACCTCTAGAGTCGTTGTCTGCATAATCATTTCTCTTTTCCCCATAATTGTAAATACTCTTTTCGGCCTTCAATCAGCCGAAAAAGGTATGCATGACTTATTTACGCTACATCATGTAAGTCGCACTACCCGATTAAGGAAACTAATGTTTCCAGCTGCTCTCCCAGCACTTTTCGCTGGCCTGAGAATCTCCGCAGGCTTATCTGTAGTTGGTGCTATCGTAGGAGATTTTTTCTTCGCACGAGGTGAAGTAGGCCTAGGACAACTTCTTAAACGCTTTGCAAGCAGACTGCAAGGAGAGGAACTCCTTACTTCTGTGATTCTTTCAGCAGCACTTGGCGTTGCTGTATTTCTTCTATTTACCTGGATCCAGAATAAAGCTATTGGTAAATGGTCGGATCGTGCTGGCTTAGTCTAAGTATTTCCAATATTTCTTAAGAAAAGTGATTTAATGCTTGTCTATTGTTCTTGAAGCCGAACGCCTATCTTTGAAATTCTTTCCAAATCAAAAGGAGCTGAAACTGTGCAAGCTCTTCTATGTACTCCTAGTTCTTTCCAGTTTTCTACTGCCCCACCATAGGGGTGGTCCAAGTCTAAGCTCTCATGAATAGAAATTTCAAAATCTTTATTTGGAGCTAGGCTGATTGCTTCGTTTAGTAGACGATCAATAGATGGCCCTACTCTTATATTCACACCATCGGCATACTGGCTTGCTACATTAATCATTTTTGATCCATTAGCACCAAGAACTATTCGCAAATTAGAACTTGGCTCTATGACGCCCTCAAGGCCTTCAAAAGAAACGAACTCGCCGCTAAAATTTCTATCACCAGACCATATTTTCTGGAGCAATTGAATAGTTTCTATTAGCCTGCGATATCTTTTTTCGCCCGTTTCTAACTCTTTCCCTATCATTTCCTGCTCGGCCGCAAACATTGTCCCTGTAGGTGCCCCTGTGCCCAAACCAAGCGTTGCCCTTCCGTTAGAGAGCCCTTGAAGTGTAGAGAAGGCTGATGCCAAAATAACTGGATTTCGGTTCATCATATTTGCTACTAATGACCCTAAATTAATCTTCTTAGTAACCGCAGCTATCGCTCCAAGAACTGTAAAGGTTTCATGCGACCATCTTCTATTAGCTACAGCGCCACTAAAGTGATCTAGCATCCAAATTCCATCAAACCCCGCCTCTTCAGCGCACTTAGCGACTTCCAGAATATCTTTAGCAGATGCTTCAAATGGACTTATGACTAAGTCAGTTGCTAGACGAGATTCTGACTTCATAACCCTCGATAAATTACTGTCCGTTGATCAGACGCAGCCACAAGAATACCTTCCTTAAAAACACGCCTATTCATAGGCGCATCGGCAAGAGCAGTTCCTAAAGATGGGGCTTCAACAGCAACAAAATCAGCTACATCGCCTATCTCCAAAGCTGCTTTTTCAAGACCCATAGCTTTACGGGCATTAACACTAACCAAATCAAATGCATCTTGTGGCGTTTGATGGCCTGCCATTACCATAAGAGCAGCAGTCTCAAAAGGATCACTTCGTCCCATAGTGTTGAAGGGGTCCCGAACGTTATCAGCGCCAGCTGCAAGAACAACATTTTGGTCTTGGAGAGATTTAATTGCAGTCAAGCCTCTCGGCATCTGAGAGATATGATCTCTTCCTTGAAGAAAAAGATTAGTTTGGGGAAGGGTGAACACACTAATACCTGCTTGACTTACCAGCTGAGAAACTTCTCTTTGGATAGTTTCAGATTGCATCCCCAATGAAACGCAATGACTAGCCGAAAGAGGGAGCTGGAAATCTCTATCCAAAGCCTGCAGAGCTAATTCCTTCAACGTCAAAACATTTATGTCTAATGTTTCATCAACATGAAAATCTATACCCAAACCAGAACTTTCAGCTAGATCTAACATATAAGAAATCATTTCTTTGGGATAAGGCTCTAAATGAGGGCATCCGCCTAGGAAATCAACTCCGAATTCGATTGCCTTGTCTAACGCTAGAACATTACCTTCACTGTTCGGTCCAGTTAGAGGCGAATTCATTAGTGCTACTATTTGCACATCGATCAGCCCTTCGAAATTATGTCTTGCTTCAGCTAAAGCCTTTAGTGAAGATATTCCGATATCTTCAGTAACATTGACATGACTTCTTACAGATGTCACCCCATGCACTAGAAGCAGCTCCATCGCTTCTGAGGCTCTTCGGACCGTGTTCTCGTGGGTAAAGGTACCTTTCTCAGCTGCGGCAATCCAAGCATTTATTGCCCCCATTAATTCTCCTGATGGGTTTGGAACTTGGTCTGCTGTAAGTGCCTTATCAAGATGCGCGTGAGGCTCAGCCATAGCTGGAAGCAGCAACCACCCACCGAGGTCGTATGTTTGACTTGCGCTAAGTATTTCATCTTTTTGGGAAATGGAAGAAATTTTTCCGTCCTCTATAAACACATTAACAAGTCCATAATCCGCAATGGTCGCATTCTTTATATGAGTTGTTGATTGTTTTGAATTCACCACTTCTCCATTTTATATTTGAAGATTGCTAATACCTATGTCCTATCACAATAGCAAAACTGACCGAGGCCGATGTAGGGTCAATACATGACATCAATTCAGGACTTACGTTCATTTATTGAAGCGCTCCGCCAAAGTGGGCAACTAGCAGAGATTTCAAAAGAAGTTTCTATGGACCACGAACTTGCTGATGTAACTGCTTCACTAGCCCGTTCAGAAGGCGGAGCTGCACTTTTCTCAAACGTTCAAGGAACCGACTTACCTATTTTCGCTGGTGGTGTTGCTTCACATGCAAGAACAGCAATATCACTTGGTTGCGAACCAGACTCAATTATAGATGTCATGGGCGAAGCTCTTGAAACTAAAAATGGAATAGCCCCGACGCTAGTTGAGAAAGCTGACTGGCACGACAACTGCTTGACTGGTGAACTAGTTGACCTTGGAAGTCTTCCCATTCCAAAACATAGTCGAGGTGACGGAGGTTCTTTCATTACGGGAGCTGTCACAGTGACTAAGGACCCGGTCTCAGGAAGAGGGAATCTCTCTTATAACCGGATGCTTGTTCTTGATAAAAATATTCTTGGTTTTAACGTAAATGAATGGCGTGATGTTGGAACTTTCATCAAGTCGCGTTCTAATCCGGACGCTCCTTTCCCTGTTGCGTTGGCAATAGGACTTGATCCTGCGATTATGATTGCCGCGGGTGTGAGAACACCAGTTGACGAACTCCTTATAGCTGGGGCAATTCGTGGTCAAGGTATTGAAGTTTGCACAGGCCAAACTGTTGATATTCAAATTCCGGCAAGAGCAGAAATAGTGATTGAGGGACACATACGACCTTCTAATCGTTCACCTGAAGGACCATTAGCTGAATTTCATGGTTACCACGGTGAGATGTGGGACTCCCCAACTGTAGAGGTTTCGGCTATTTCATTTAGGAATGAACCTATTTACCAAACGATTATCCCAGGGTGGTATGAACATATTTACATTGGAAATATTCTTCCGAGAGAGCCGCTTTTACGTAAACAAATTAGACATATAGATCCGACAGCAGATGTTATTATCCCACCTTACGGAAATGGGTTTATGGCAGTGATCCAAATTGATAGAGACAACCCGGGCACACCGAAAAATCTTGCTATAGCAGCTATGACAGCCCACATTAATATCCGTAATGTTGTCGTAGTTGATCGCGATGTCAATATGCACGAATCGTCTGAAGTCCTTTGGGCAATTACTAACCGTGTTCAGTGGGATAGAGATGTCTTTAAAATTTCTGAAGCCCAAGGCCACGAAATGGATCCAACAGCTGACAGAAGGGGAATCAGCACCAAAGTAGGCATAGACGCAACATACAAGCGAGAACGCAGAGAATACGGTGAGAGGGTTGCGTACCCTTCGGTCAATCTGAACGACTATCTAAAGTAAATTATATGAAAACGAAAAGTGTAGTTGTGGCAATAACCGGTGCCAGTGGCTCTATCTATGGCATAAGGGTTCTTGAATTCCTTAAGGATCTCGAAAATGTTGAGACACACCTAATAATTACTTCATCAGCGAAAAGTACCCTTAATATCGAGACCGACTACTCGTCGTCTGACGTTGAGGGCCTTGCTGACCACACTCATGGGTCAAGAGATATAGGTGCTTCGATAGCCAGCGGTTCATTTCAGACTGAAGGAATGATTGTTGCCCCATGTTCGATTAAGTCCCTTTCAGCAATTGCAAATTCTTTCGGGGCTGATCTGGTTTCTCGGTCAGCTGATGTAACTCTCAAGGAACGAAGGCCACTTGTAATGATGGTACGGGAAACTCCATTTCATTTAGGCCATTTACGCTTGATGGCTAAAGCTACTGAAATGGGCGCTATCATCTACCCGCCAATCCCAGCTTTCTACAATAAACCGATCTCCATCGCTGACCTAGTTGATCATTCAGTTGGTAGAGCGCTAGAACACCTAGGTTTTGACATGCCTGCATTAAAGCGTTGGAAAGGAAGAGGCTAGTTTCACTCTTCTTAGTAGTCTTCTAAAAAAAATCTGAAACTTTATCAATAAGCGATTCGGCATTTTCTGGCAAGTAAACAGGAAGTTGGTATTCGTCAATATGATTATCCTCTAAAATTCGCAATAACTCATTTCTACAGGATTGCGAATCACCTACCACGACGAATTTATCTACCCATTCTTCCTTTACATAATTACCTGCAAGGCTTGTCCCCCCTTCTCTTAAAGCATTCTTTATATTCTCTATGTCATGCGCGGTCATACCAAGATCTTGCTTTATTTGAATTGGTGAATCTACAAGACGAAAAGAGAGTTGACCACGCGCTTCCTGAAGCTCTTTCGTGTTAGTTGCAAGCATTGTTGAATAGGTAACGTGGAATTTCTTTCTCTTTAAAGATGAATTATTTCGGAAACCTGCCATTATTTCAGGAATATGGTCTTTGTAGATATAGCTCAGATAGAAGCCATCAGCGACATCTGCTCCTAGTTGAAGCATTTTCGGGCCTCTTCCAGCAAGAATAATTTCAATATCTCTTCTTCCGTAGGCAAGGTGAGCGTTGTTTAATGCAAAATTTGTTCCTTCAATTGAAGTCTCGGACCCTTGAAATAGGGATCTCAGGCTTTCAACCATTTCTTTAACCGTCGTGAGAGGTTTTGTTCTGTTAATCATCATTGGATCGAGAGTTAACCCACCGCCTGCTCCAATACCAATAAACGCTCGCCCGTTACTTAGCTCATCAAGAGTAGCTATAGCTGAGGCTGTTACAGCTGGATGTCGAACATACGCGTTAGTGATACCAGGACCTAATTTAATTGATTTCGTTTTTGCGGCAATCGCCGCAAGTGTCACATACACATCTCGGGCAGTTACGCCTTCGTCGTATACCCAACACCGACTACAGCCTCTATCTTCTGCATAAAGTGCCAATTCTGCAATATTTTTTGCTGAAACGTTCGGCATGACGTTGATGCTATATGACGGCATTCTATTATTTCCCTTTAACAGATTCTAGAACTTTCATAGCCGCATTTCGGCCAGGCGCTCCAAAGATACCTGCACCTGGGAACGTACCGGCACCGGTTAGAAAGAGGCCATCAATTGGGGTCGTATACCGACTTAGCTCTCTTTGCTTCCCAAATAAGGTTGCTAATGGAGAGTTGTTATATGCAGGACTATGACCTTTGAGCATATAGAAATCCTTTTCATAAATATCTGGAGTCATAGCTCTCCATTCAGTAATTGTCTCTAGAAAATCACCACTCATTAACTCTCCCCATGCATTTAGCCACTTTTCCGGCTCACCGGAATGGCTCCATCCTCCTTTTAGAGAATAAGGGGTGAAAAGAACCTCCAAGCTGAAAGTGTGTAAACCATTATCTGCTTTCATACTCGGGTCAAGAATGGATGGAAAACTAGCAAGCATTGTGGGTGTGGATGACACTTCGCCTCTAGCTTTCAGAACGTGCGCTTCATTTAGTTTTTCTATAGTCGGAGAAATGATTACCGTGGATTGGTCAAGATCAACTTCTGGGAATAGCTCCTGAAGCTTTGGCATAAATCGGTAGGTGGGTTTTTTATTAAGGATTCCATCTAACTTTGATTCATAACCCTCAGGTACCGGAATGTTCTTCCAGTTATCAACCAACTTCTTTGCTGGTTTAGGAATTTCGTCTAGCCAGTCAATAAATACACGGTGAGGGTCGCATGCTGCAACAACTACAGGGGCTGTCAGAATACCCCCGTTTTCGAGTCGCACGCCAACTATTTTCTTCTTGTCTACCAATAAACCACTAACTGTTGAACTTGTTAGTACAGAACCATCACTCGACTCAAAGCTCCTAGAAAGCGAATCAGGCAATGAGCCGCTTCCCCCGCGTGGGCGGCCACTTTGTATAAGATGCCGTGTTGCATAAACGATAGCCCCCATACCAGTTCCCGGAGCCTTAGGAGGAGCACCCCAAACTGTAGGACCAGTGCTAATAGCAGGCATCATTAGACGCCAATCAGTAAAATAACTTTTCAAAATATCAAGAGCGCTAGCACGACTCCAGCGGAGAAGCCTTCGCGCAGTTGACATATTTGAAAGTAAAGCTTTTGACATAAACTCCCTAGTTGAAACTCCACTTTTAGCAATTTCAATTGCAAGTTCAGCCAGCGGGATGGCATCGTCAAGGTAGTTTTTATAGTTCGATACTTCCTTTGGGTGGGTCTTTGATAGCCCTTCCAGCGTTCTTTCCGGATCATAGAAAGACACCCAAGAATCTTTACAGTCATGAAAGGCATTTACGTACGTTGCTTCAGGTTCGAGGTACTCTAATCCATTATTGAATAGATTTAGCTCATCCAAAAGAGGCATCGCTCTTATAAGGCTATGATCACAAGAACAGATATTAAATTTTGCTCCTAGGTCTGAAACAGTCGATGCGCAACCTCCAACCGTTTCCCTAGCCTCTAATAGAATAGCTTTCATCCCAGACTGAGCTAAATACGTGGCGCAGATTAAGCCATTGTGGCCGCCTCCAACGATAATCACATCAGCGTCAAACATATTTACCCTTATCCTCGAGGACTAATTCGGAATCCTACCCCAAATTATTAACAGAACTTGAATCCGAAGAATTCCATTAATTACGATATTAACTCAATCAACTGAATGTTCTGATGTACTTTCGGATTATGGCTAGTTTTGCTGAACCCTTATTGACTCGCTCTGGCGATACAGTTTGCAGGGAATACGATATTTTTCCTCCCGCATTACCTGAGCTACCCGAACTAAGAGAGCCCAAAATTCTTCAAAGTTCGCCAGTTGAGATTGGGGAACTAGTCCTAGTCGATCACCCACGTATTTTATTGCTAGAAAACTACCTAAAAGCCGGCTGGAAGTGCTCTCAATCAGGAACTTACCTACGTAAGGAAGCACTATCTCGATTGATTAAAGTTGCTGAATCACTTCCTGAGCCATGGGGATTATGTGTTTTTGATGCTTGGCGACCCTTAGACCTCCAAGCAGAACTTTATGAAACGGCTTACGAGGACCCTGTACTCCCA
>JACERY010000031.1 GCA_013912105.1 Acidimicrobiales bacterium
GACATGCCTAATGTTTGTGCCTTCATTTCATTGAATGTGAGTGCCAAGAAAGGACGATACAGAAGTACGGTGCAGATGATCACGATACTGGTGTAAATGATCTGGTTTCTTATATCGCTATTGGTAATTCCTAGGGAATCACCAAAAAGAACGACAGTTACATCAGTTTTAAACGACCCTGTTTTGGAGATCATGGTTACACCCAATGCGAGCATCCCTACGAAAAGTAAGCCTATTGCAGTGTCATCGCGGACGGTAGTACGGTTTGAAACTACAGTGACGAGCCCACTCATTACAAGTGCTGAAATAAATGCCCCTAAAGCGGGATTAAATCCCCATAGAACAGCTAAGGCAACTCCAGGAATTACTCCATGGGCTAATGCATCTCCTAGGAACGCAAGTCCCCGCAGTACAATCCATGTACCGACAAGAGACGTGGCGATCACAGCGATGAGTCCCCCTATCAGTGCCCTTTGCATGAACGCAGGTTCAAAGGCATCAATAAGGAAACTCATGTATGAATGATATTACTCAACTAGTGCACTGGCTATTGCCTGAGCATTAAATCGAACCATATCAATGTAGCTTTCTCCGGAGGAACCAGGATCACCAAGTGATTCTGTGTACAAATTAATAACCCCTACACCTTCAACTTCGGCTGCCAGAGTTTGCGCAAGGGCATCTGAAGATGAAGCATCTGCGAAGATAGCCTTTACATTATTTTCCTTGATTTCTTCCGCAAGGCTTGCTAATTGTTGAGCGCTTGCGCTCGCAAGTGTGCTGGAACTCGGAATAATTTCACCTAGCACTGTAAATGAATAACGATCAGCAAAGTATGCAAACACTGCATGATTTGTTACTAGAGCTCGCTCATTATTTCCTATTACAGAGAGTATTTCCTCAACATCTGCATCTAAGTCACGAAGTTGTTGAACATAATCGTTTGCAGTCAATGTAAATCCATCTATATCTGGGAAATTCGCAACGAGGAATTCACTAAGTCCTTCTGCGACTACGGCCATTCGTGCAGGATCGGTAAAGAAGTGAGGATCAATACCACCATGGTCATGTCCTTCATGATCGTCATGCCCTTCTTCGTCATGATCATCATGTCCTTCATGATCGTCATGCCCTTCTTCGTCATGATCATCATGTCCTTCATGATCATCATGTCCTTCTTCGTCATGATCATCATGTCCTTCGTGATCATCATGTCCTTCTTCGTCATGATGGTCTTTTTCTTCATCATGGTCGTCATGTCCTTCTTCGTCATGATCATCATGTCCTTCATGATCATCATGTCCTTCATGATCATCGTGGTCGTCATGTCCTCCATGATCGCCGTGGTCATCGCTTCCTTCTAATTGTGAAACGACGCTGATAGCTTCAAAAATCATTACTCCATCTGATTCAGCGTTCTCAATCACGTCAAGCATTCCCTCTTCAAAGTTGGCTCCATTAACAATGAGGAGGTCAGCCTCCATCATTTTTTGGACTTGTTGAGCTGACGCTTGAAAATCATGGGGGTCAGAACCTGGAGGCATAATTACTTCAACGTTAAAACTATCGCCGACCATATTTGTCACTACATCACCAAGAATGTTGGTCGTGACAACGATTGAAGGTTTATCTGCTGAACTAGCACTGTCAGAATTGTTGTCGTCACCGCAACCAGTAAGTACGAGTGAGATAACTGCCACGAAAGTAGTGGCTGAGAGTAGTATTTTTTTCATTGAATTGCGAAACATCCGCAACCTCCTATAATAAGAATGGTTCTCATTATCGCATCATGAGTGTCATTTTCCACACTTACGGGGATATTTTGTATAAATAATGAATACTTTTGCAACATCCATAGCAACAACGGAACTTGAAGTCCGATACGGAAAGACGGTTGCAGTAACCGATGTGAATTTAAACGTCCCAGCGGGATCGTTGTTGTCGATAATTGGCCCTAATGGCGCAGGTAAGTCTGCTCTTCTTAAAGCTTTAGCTGGAGCTGTCCAAATTCATTCAGGCGAAATTGAGATTACTGGCCCACCTCCCTCATTTGTCATGCAATCTACTGATGTTGACCCTTCTCTACCAATTTCGGTCAAAGATGTCGTTTCACTTGCACGATATTCAAACCGGGGCGCATTTAAACGCTTCCGTAAAGAAGACCGAAACGCCGTAGATAGTGCGTTGGAACGACTTAATCTGAAAGACCTTGCTAAAAGACAACTTCATGAACTATCTGGAGGTCAACGACAACGTGTTCTTGTCGCTCAGGGATTAGCACAAGAAAGCAACGTACTACTTCTTGATGAACCTATTAACGGGTTAGATATTATTTCTCGTGACATTATTCTTGAAATGATCAAAGAAGAAGTAAATGAAGGTCGCACAGTTGTGCTCACCACACATAATCTCAGCGACGCTGGAAAAGCCGACCAGGTGCTTCTTCTCAACAATTGCCCATGCTGTTTAGGGACTCCAGACGAAGTTTTAACAGAACCTAATCTCCGCAGAGCATTTGGGGAGAATGAAATGCGTGTAGGAACAAAAGTGTTTCTTGATGACCCCCATCACTCTCACGCTTCAGATAATAAAGACGAAGGAATAAGATCATTTTAAAGTTTGAAAGTAATATGTGGATATGAGCACGATTAGCGAAACAGAAATAGATCAACTAGCCGCATCGCAACTGCGATCAATCGATCAGCGCTACACGAAAAACCGTCGCCAACTAATTTCAATCCTATCTAATGAAACTAAGCCCCTCACGATAAATCAAATTCTAGAAATTGATTCTGGGCTTGCACAATCAAGTGTGTATCGCAACCTCTCTGTTTTAGAAGAGGCAGGATTGGTAGTTCGAATAATTACAAACGATGATCATGCGCACTACGAGTTAGCTGAGCAAATTCTTGACCATCACCACCATATTATTTGCTCCCCTTGTGGAGAGATACTTGATTTTCACTTATCTGAAAAGATAGAAAAAGCCTTAGAGTCATCACTGAAAGAAATCGCAGATAATTTTGGGTTCAGTATTGATAAACACCGACTTGACCTTTTAGGTACCTGCGGTGATTGCACAGACTAAATCTTTGCAAGATCGATAAGCATTAGCAAAATCAAAGTACCCCAATTATTAAGGTAACTGCTGTTCAACGGCTCGAATCAACAAATGTACTTTTGACTAACTATTTCCATATAATTACATTCGTAACGATTATCTGATTACTAGAGAAAGGAACTCTTATGACATTACAACTAGGTGATTTGGCCCCCAATTTCGAAGCGGAAACTACACATGGGTCAATAGATTTCTATGATTGGAAAAAAGATTCTTGGGCAGTTTTCTTTTCACATCCTAAAGACTTCACTCCAGTATGTACTACAGAACTTGGGTATACAGCAGTGTTAGCCGAGGAGTTCAAAACGCGAAACGTTAAAGCTATCGCTGTTTCAGTAGACAGCGTTGAAGACCATAAATCTTGGATTGGCGACATTGAAGAAACACAATCAACGACTGTGAACTTTCCCATAATCGGTGATCCAGATAAGAAAGTGGCTTCGTTGTATGGGATGATTCATCCAAATGCAAATGATACGCTTACTGTCCGTTCCGTTTTTATAGTCGATACAAACAATAAAGTTCGCCTGACACTGACTTACCCAGCGAGTACAGGTAGAAACTTTAATGAAATACTTCGAGTTATTGATTCAATGCAGTTGACTGATTCAAATAAAGTTGCAACTCCAGTAAATTGGCAGCAAGGCGAGGACGTTATCATTTCTCCTGGATTGTCTAATGAAGAAGCCGCTGAAATTTTCCCTGATGGTTGGAATGAAGTCCGCCCATATCTACGGGTAACGAAAGATCCTTCGAGCACGTAGAGACGTTAACTTACCTAGTCTTTTCCGATAATTTAAAGGTTTTAACGCGTGATTAAGGCCCCATCTACAGTAATTTCAGCGCCAGAAATATAACTTGATTCATCACTAAGGAGAAACATCACCGCTTCTCCAACTTCATCTGGAGTACCTGATCGTTTCATAGGCACTTTAGAAACTAGGCGATTTATTGAGTCCTCACCTAGATCAAAAAGCATATCTGTCTCTATCGCCCCCGGGTGTATAGAATTAACCCTTATATTTGATTTTCCTAACTCGCTCGCAGCTGTCTTGGTCATTCCTCGCACTGCCCATTTGCTTGAGACATAAGCAATAGCGGTGTAACCTCGCATTCCTGCAACAGATGAAATATTGACAATACTTCCCGCTTGTTGGGCAACCATTGACGGAGCGACGGCAGACATTCCTAAAAAAGTTCCGACATGGTTCACTTCAACAATTTTTCTAAAAAGTTCAGGAGAGCAATCAATAACTCCTTCGTGGTCTTGTTGATCAATTCCAGCATTGTTGACTAGTCCATCTATCCGTCCAAATTTTTTAATAGTCTTTTGAGCGACATTGGACCATTGCTCAGGGGAAGTTACATCTAAATTCACGTATGTATTTCCGGTTTCATCAGCGAGACTTTGTCCTTCGTCATCGAGGATATCGGTAACTATGACTTGAGCACCAAGCTTTGTTGCAAGCCGAACTTCAGCGGCTCCTTGACCTTTAGCTCCACCGGTTATGATTATTATTTTTCCATCAAGTTTTCCCACTGTGTATTCCCTTTCTTTTTTAACCCTAGACGCTTTCCACAATAATTGATGATGAAAAGAAGAAGTAGCCGCCTGTGTAATCAAAAATCCATGATTATGAATGCTGTATTAACTCAGCAGATAGATACATCTTTGCCTATCTAGCTAAGTTAAAGTTTATGAAATAACCAAAGGAGCAGAAATGTTATTTCAAATTGATTATAAAGTTTTTGAGGGTAGTCGAGGAGATTCTTTGCGAGCTTTCGGCAGTTTTACTCAAGAGCAGCTTGAGTCTTTGCTAAATGACAACGACGTCAACCTTATTGGAAGATGGCATTGCCTTGGAGACGGCACAGGAACAATGATTGTTGAAACGGACGACTTCTCTAAATGTAATCAATTTCAACTCGCTTGGGCTGAAGTCTGCGATATGAGTGCTAAACCAGTAGTTACAGATGTCCCTGCCCGAGAAGCGATACAAAAACACTTCATGCAATAACAACTTGCAATACTTTTGAAAGAGGAAAATTGGATTTATTAATCATTATTGATGGCGTATCTGACTACGATTCGTGGCGAAAAATCTTTGATGAAGACGCTGGCGAGAGAGAAAAATTTTCGACATCAATGGAAAGTGGGCCCATAGATAATAATAAAGTATCTATAGTCGCATATGGCGTTGATATGGAAGCTATGGGAGCTTTTATGGGCACTCCGGAATTTGCTGAAAGAACCAAATCTATTCAAAGCGGTGTAACTCTTTACCAGCTCACCGCTTTAGCACCCTAGTTTAAAAAATTTAAATATACTTTTTGAAAACGGGAAGAAGCAACAAAGTCTTTTCGTAAATTTAAAAGACATGATTTAACTTTTGAATTGCTAGAAAATTTAATAATTTTTTAATTGCTGTTTCCTAGAATGCGTTCAATTTCTATACACACAACAACTCTTTTCTCCGATGCCATAACTTGGTCATATTCTTCAAAATTGTCGTGCTTTCCCCCAGCTGCAACAAAGACATCACGTAAAAGAAGCCTTAACGATTCAGCACTTAAACTATTTGAAATGTTTTCTGGCCCAAAAAGCGCTGCGTTACCTGTGACTGAAACCCATTTCCACCCTCTTCGGATGGAGATAGTGACCTTTGATCCACGCTGAATATGTTTTAATCTCGCAGCTTCTCCAACTGAAACAAAAGCAACACATAAGTCTTTTGTGCGGGGGTGAGTGACGACACCGCAATTAACGACGCTCGATAGAATCCCGCCGTCAATTTGTATTGTGCTTACTGTCGCAAGCCCATTTTCACTATTAAGAAAACTTTGTACATCCGGGAGTGACACCATATTAAAACTATAGCTATAAAGAATCTGAATAATAAAAGGTAGATTCTTTAACTTCCTAAGTTAACTTTCCTGTAAAAAAACAGAAACAAACAAGCATTATCCTGAAATTAATTAATTAACAAATATGCGTATATGCGGGAGATAATATGAGAATTTTACTGAACATATTCAAAGAAAAATGGCAAAGAAGTAATTATTTAAAATACTCCGGTCACAGGACTATGAGTGATGGGGTAGAGCGTGAATTTATCAGAACATACTTTGGCTGGTAGAAATTCGTAGGCCCTTAGAAAGAGACCTTTGCAAACAGAAGATGAAGAATTTATAGTTGCAGTATGCGACTATTAGTTACGTTCGGTCTGGCGTGCATCATGGCTTTGTTTTCTCTCTCTATCGGAGGTGTCCTGTCTGCCCAAGAACAAGACGTTCCTGAAGAGATAGTTGAGACACCTGTTACCGATAATCAAGACGATAGTTTTGGAGATGGAGATTATGTAAACATGGATGGTTGTGAAGGGACTGTTTACCTAACTCCTGAAGCAGCTATGGAAGCAGCTATAGCTGCTGGAATGAATTTAGATGATCCTGGTAACATCCCATTCCCCTACCACGAACATATTTCTGAAGATGGCACAACGTACTACATGCTTAATGGTCGATAACTTATTCTTCTCTAACAAAAACTCTTGCTATCGAACCAAGTAACGAAGCTATATAAAAATCACGAGAAAACCCAGGCGAACTAAACATGCCGAGTGAAGGGGAACCAGTATTTGCTTTGCCTAACTCTTCCCCTGTTTCAATATTAAGAACAACAGCTTCTGCTTTTAGGACATCTCCTCCAAAGTGTGGTGGTAACTCTGCATTCTCAACAATCAATTCTCCGGTATCAGAGAAGGCCATCATTTGTAAATAATTATTCGCTTCAAATCTCCAAATCATTTGAGGTTGACTATTCGTTGGGCAAATATGACCGACAATTCCTCCATTGATTGAGTCGTAATGGACGAGTATTTTACGAATTGGGTCAAAAAGAGGAGGTCCAGGATTCCATGCGTATGGCAAACGATGATTATCTAAAATTATCTGTTCGTTCTCATCATTTATGGAAAAGCCAAAAGCTCGCTGTGCTGCTTTTCCTGGAGTCATCCACCCTGGTGGCCGACCCATATCCATAAGCCATATTCGATCGTCACCAATTGTGGTATCCCAGGCATCTGATTGAACTTCTCCTTGTATCTCATATGAACGTTTCCAATGATCAATAGTTAAAGAATTATTAAGATACTTCAAACGGAGAACATCTGTATCAGTTGTTGTATAGATAAATTCTCCGCTACTGGACCTATCCGAAGAAAATCGGCCCATACATCGCTGATTCAGGATAAGTGGCTCACTTACTTCTTCTAAATTCTCGGGGTCAAGTACAATAAAATACGCTTGGTCATTTTCTCTAAAGCCTAAATTTCTGGTTACTAAATTACCGTCGGCCATTACTAATAATCCATTAAAGGGGCCATCAAAAGAAAGTTCCTTTTGCGTAATGACATTACATTTGGAATCAAGTCTAAAAATATAGTTGCCGTTAACTGCATAGATGTCACCATTAGCATGAGCAACGAGTGCACCGCACCAAAGCCAGCCTCCGCTTGGTAAGTCTATAGATCTAGTAATTGTTTGGAGGCTGATGGGGTCAACTCGTTCAACCCACCCATGGGAATCATATGATCTAAACGTTGGAGGGGATTCATTTGGGCCTAGCGCTGCACCACAAAGTAAATACATTTCACCAGGATTTCTTTGGATAGTCATCACTGCCCAACCATCTGTTTCTCGAACAGTTGAATCTAATGTTTCTCCAGTTTGTAAATTTAGACCTGCGGAAGAAGTAATTTTTTGCCTTCTCGGTCCGCCAGATTCTGCAGGCCAGTGAGAAGGCCAATATCCACTGATGTTTTTAGCGCTGTCTATCGCAGTCATGTCTATAGTCTAGCCAAACTAGAAGCAGAGATTTAATCGTTTAAACCTATAACGATATTCACTTGCTTCGTCTAAGAATCAGTTGTTAAGGATTGGTTCAAAGCTATAGCTCCGCGCAATTTTGCGTAATTAACGGGGTCAAGCGTTTCACCACCGCATTGCCGATGGGTTAGATCAAGCCTTTCTATAAATTTTGATTGCGATATGGGATTAATAGCCCCTGATATTATTTTCTCTTTTGAATCTTCCCACGACTCAATCCACCCCTCATCAAATGCGATGGGAAAATAACAATTTTCCAAAAATTGAGCTGAATCATTAACTGCAAGGTTTAGCTCTAAGAAAATTTCACTTTCTAATAAAACAAACTGTTTGTCTTTATTAGCTGAGCCGCAAGATAGAACTGCGAACGTGGTAGCGAAAGAAAGAAAAACTATAAAAAATTTTCTGATCATGGGCTCAACATAGCTGCTGAAAGTTATTGTTACCCATTTTTTTACTGTTACATATTTAACATCTGATTAGAAATTAAACGAGCCGTAGGAAGTACACTTTTTTAGAGAAGTTCTAAGCAATTGAGCTCTTTGATTGCTAAAACATTACGTTTAACCATTTCAGTCATCCAAGCTTTGCCTCTTTCATTTGATGGGTCAAGGGAACCTGTGACTAGAGCAACAAAGCACCATTGATAGAGAACCCCGACACGATAATCTTCCCAAGCTTGATCAAAAGTATAATTTTTGACACCTTGGTTTTCAAGAGCATCAACGTATAGATGGATGAGTTCTTTATCGTGGGCGCTGCGAACTTCAATTTGAGTGCTTTGGCTTAAAAGAAATGCCACATCAATAATTCCTTTTCCACGAACTGGCCCCTGCCAATCAAGGTATGTCACTTTGTGATGATGTGGTTCTTTCCCAAAGAATAAGTTGTCCAATCTAAAATCTCCATGAACAACGGTTACTGGATCGATATCTAGGTGAGCTTGTAGAGATGGTAATGCTGAAAAGAAATCATCTTTTATTTCACGTATCCATTGAGGAATGTAATCAGAAAAATTTTCTATACCTGCTTCCCAACTGGCTAAAGCCCCTTCAAACATGCTGGTTGCATTCCAAGAATTCGAGAAACGTGGCATCCATTCGAACTCATCTGACGAGACTTTCCCCCAAAATGTAGCGTGCTGTTTCGCTACTTCTTGGAGTGCTAGTTGGGATTCTTCTAAAGTTGCTCCAATGACTTGATCCCCCAGTCTGTAATCTGAGAGATCTTCTAAAAGAATAATGAAATCAGAATCTCCTTCTATATCTGCAAGATATACCTCAGGGCTAGCTGCAGGGTTTTGTGGAACTATTTCTTGGAAACTGCGGACTTCTCGTTTGTACACATTAAATTGGTTCGCTATTTCACGGTTCGCTTCATTATCAGTTGGGTACTTAATTACTAGTGAAGAAGGAGCATCAGAAACATCATGAGAGTACTTAAGCTCAAGGATTTCAACCCCGCTCATCATCCCGACACCTTCTCCAATAGATTTACGCTTAACTTCAGTTACCGCACCGGAACTAGATATGGTGCCTTTCTGCTGAAGCACTTTTGTTAACCAATCAACTGTTATCTCATTAGGATTTTTAGGTAATGGTCTCATGTAGTTTCCTCATTATTAATTCTCATGCAAGATTACGGATAGTTTAGGTCATGCTTCTGATTTATCAATTAAGTACGAATTTCGCGCTTGTATGAATTTATTGGGAGCTTTAGATTTAAGACATTAAAGTAGAAGTATGGATATCAAAAAAGAGCTCGTTAAGCGCGGAGTTTGGTTCCGAACTGACACTATGCGTTCCGATCAAGCAATAGATTTTGCGCAACAGGTAGAAAAACTAAACTATTCAGCTTTATGGTTACCGGAAACTACCGGACGAGATCCATTTATTCATATGGCACTCTTAGCTACCCACACAGACAAATTAATTTTTGCAACAGGCATTGCAAATATTTATCATCGCCATCCTGGTATCACGAAACAAGCTGCAGCGACATTAGCTGAAATGAGTGATAATAGGTTTTTACTCGGCTTAGGGGTTTCACACGCTCCAATCGTTGAAGGAATAAGAAAATTAAACTATTCGAAGCCATTAAGTAGCATGCGACAGTATTTAGAAGATATGCAAAATTCCCCGTACACATCCATTGCTCCATCTGCTGAAACACCATGCGTTCTCGCTGCGCTTGGCCCTAAGATGCTTGAACTCGCAGGAGAATATACAGATGGAGCTCATCCATATTTCACAACTCCCGAACACACTGCAATGGCAAAAAAAATTCTTGGGAAAAATAAACTTTTGTGCGTCGAGCAAAAAGTAGTCTTAACTACGAATAAGGAAGAGGCTCACGAAGTAGCACGATTGGCTTATAGCCATCACGCTAGTCTCCCTAATTACCGTAATAATTGGAAACGGTTAGGTTATACCGATGAGGATATTGATCAAGGAACAAGTCGTTTTATAGATGCAATTGTTGCTTGGGGAACAGTTGATCAGGTTAACGCTCGTTTAGCTGAGCATGAAGACGCGGGAGCTACTCATATTTGTATTCATCCTCTTAATGTAAAATCGAAAACGGAATACACTCCGTTAGACACGCTTGAAGCCTTGGCCCCTCGCTAGCTAAATTTGTTAAAATTTGGATCTATAAGAAGCTTTATTCAATGTAATAACGTTGTGAAAAAGATGCGTTCACTACACTTCATCTTCTACATTATTTGGTTTAAAGTAAGAATTAATACCTAATGTCACAATAACTATTGCCATCCCTGCGCCTTGAAAAGCTGTGACTGATTGGGACAAAATCCAATAAGCTAGAAGCGTAGAAATTACAGGGACGATGAGTTGAAAGACAGCTATAAGGTTTAAAGGCGCCTTCCCTTGTGAATAGTTTAAAAGATAATGACCTATTCCTGGTATAAATGCGACCATCAAAATTCTTGCCAAATCGATATTGCTTTGAGCAACGATACTTGCCTGAGTTGAAAGGACCATGGGTATTAGAACAAGCCCCCCCCACCCAAAAACTCCAGCCATGAATTCAACCAACGGAACGGTAAGTAAAGTTTTTTTTGCGAAAATAAAGTAACCAGCAGAAATAAAGACGGCAATGACAGCAAGAATATCTCCTTTAAAATCTCCTGTTCCGCTGCTACTTCCTGAAGCGACTATTAGCATCGCTCCGCAAACAGTGATTGTAGAAACGAGGATATGTCGTATGGAAAGCTTTTCTTTAAAAATAAAGAATGCTGCGAGAGTAAGTGGAATAGGAAGAAGAATAGTTATAAGCGTCGCATTTAAAATACTTGTAATTTTTGCAGCCCAGAAAAAGAGGCCCATACTGCTGCCAAAACAAATGCCAGCCGGAGCCGCCGATAGGAAATGTTTAAATGAAAGACCCTTCCGAGTTATTATAAATACTGCTAGTACTGCAAATGCTAGCCAGCATCTCCAAAATGCCATTGCGAGGCCGTGAATATTTGAATCAGCTACTATCACTGGTGAAATAGCAGTCAACATGTAGCCAAACCCGCACGCGATAAGTCCGGTTCGATAGATGTCTTTGTCAGAAATGTTTTGCTGTTTTGAAATTTCTGACATATTCCTAGTGTAGGACAGGCCTATCTGTAACGTATGTCCGTTGGGTTGAACCTCTACTAGGTGTAAATGTAAACACACCTAATGAAATTATGCATTTCTATGACTTTCCCTGACTATCTAAAGCATTTTTGGATACTTCTCCCTAGAATCTAAGGAATTACAAATTGGGGGAAAATTGTTAACAGAAAATCAATATCAACCTCTCCCAAATTATCTAACCATTAAGGAATCAGACATACATGGGAACGGCCTCTTCGCTTTATCGGATATACCGATAGATACAGATCTCGGTGAGAGCCATTATAGATGCAGTGAAACTAGCGAAATTAAACGTACTCCACTTGGGGGTTTCATCAATCATAGTGAAGCCAGTAATTGCAAAAGAGTAGGTGGCCCTTCCTCTTTTCATATTATTACGACTAACGATATAAGAGCCGGGGAAGAGCTAACAGTCACTTACACGTGGTACAACCCTGCTTAACAGTAAGTTCACCGTCTAGAACACAGTTGATTGACCTACATATTCAAGAATTTCAGTATTTAATTCTGGATTAGAATTGGGATTATCTCTTTCAGAATAAAAGTTGCCTACTAAAGAGTTCATTTTTTTTGCGTCCAAGCTTTATCCGCTATGTTTAGAATCACACAGCGTTAGGAGAAATAAGTGAATCGTCCGCAAATAGATATTATGACACCCGAATATGAAGTAGACCCCAACCCAATACTCGATAATATTCGTGAAAATCACCCCATCTACTTTCATGAAGGTCTTGATAGTTGGGTTCTTTCCCGTCACGAAGATATTTTGGAAGCTTTACGCAACCCCTCGTTTACAACTGAAAACTATGCTTGGCAACTCGAACCCGTGCACGGAAAGAACATTCTCCAGATGGAAGGGTCCGACCATCGTTCGATGCGGGCCATTGTTACCCCAACACTTCGAGGAGATCAATTACGGGAAAATTTCGAATCTGTAGCAGAGCACAATGCTAAAGAACTAATTGACGTCTGGCGATACGATGGGAACGTAGAACTCGTTAGCCAGTTCACACTCCGACTTCCGCTTAGTGTCATTATTGACGTTCTTGGACTTGATGCTGAAGATAAACCTAAGTTTCATGTCTGGTATAACGCAATTCACGATTACTTCACTAATACTGCTGGTGACCCTGAAGTCGAAGCAGCAGGACTTCGGACACACGATGAACTGAAAGCGTTTTTAATGCCGCTAATCCAAGAACGTAAAATGAATCCGGGCGAAGACCTCATCAGTAAAATAGTCCACGCGGAAATTGATGGGGAACGCATGTCAGATATTGATATTAAGTCTTATATCAGTTTTCTTCTTGTGGCAGGGAGTGAATCTACAGATCTTCAAATGGCAAATATGTGGATGCGTTTACTGGAAAATCCTGAGCAGCTTAAAGCGGTGCGGGAAGATAGAAGTCTAATACGAACAGCGTTTGCTGAGGCACTTCGACATACTCCGGCAGTACTTATGATCATGCGTGAAGCTTCTGAGGATGTCGAATTTCATGGAGTAACAATTCCCGCAGGAGCGACTGTAACTCTCATGCTTGCAGCTGCAAACAGAGACCCGCGTAAATTTTCAGCACCGGAAACTTTTAATATTTTTCGTGATGATCTAGAAACTGAAAAAGAATACACGGCTGCTGCGAATCACATGACTTTTGCGCTGGGTCGCCATTTCTGTATAGGCACGTACCTTGCCGTTATGGAAGCTGAGATTGCTACAAACCTACTCCTTGACGCAATGGGTGATATCGCGTTTTCAAATGGTAAATCACCCAAACAACTTGGCAGTTTTGTCCGAGCTCCGCGGCATATGCCTCTAACCTTCACCCCGATAAGTTAGCGGATGAAAATCATCTACAACCAATGGGCATGTCAAGGACACGCCCGCTGTTTTGAGCTAGCACCAGAACTTTTCAATCTTGATAACGAAGGCCTTGCTTTCCTATTAATTGAAGAAGAGATCCCTTTAGAACTTGAAGAGAAAGCTCGGCTGGTTGCACAACGGTGTCCTGAGTTCGCAATAGAAATAAAAGAAGAATGACTCTTACCTCATGAAGCTATATTCGGGGAAGCGAATACGAGAGTTATATCGACGCTGGACATTAATTGAGCCTTCACTCTAAGACAGTGGTCCTCTTCGGAAAGAGGGGGTTTTCTCATGTGTGCGTGTTGTCACATCGCTTTACTACAGGCGATCTATCGCTTAGGTTTATCAGTACCCCCCAAAGTAAGCCCCCTCCAAGCGAGGGGGTTTTCTACTTTTGTGACATGTGTGAGTGTTCTTTAGTTACTCTCTGAGCAGGGACTTTAGGTGTGGAGCTGGGGGGAATCGAACCCCCGACATCCTGCTTGCAAAGCAGGTGCTCTAGCCAACTGAGCTACAGCCCCGAAGCCGATACTCTATCCGAGCAATTCATCAATTCAGACTTCTTGGGATTGATTCATCAATTATTGACTGCTGATAGTTAGTAGTTTACCCGTTTTAGGAATCCGCCATCGACTGTGAGATTGACTCCATTAATATGTTTTGCTGCGTCTCCGGCAAGAAATGCAACAGCATTTGCAACGTCTTGCGGAACACCTAAATCACCTACAGGATGGGTTTTCTGTGTTGCCTCATAAAATTCTGGCATTCCCTGTTTAATACCATCCCAATCTCCCCCTTCAACCATTATCGGGCCAGGAGAAACAACATTGCAACGGATTCCTTGCGCTCCTAGAACTTGTGCTTGGCCAAGTGTCCAATTGGTAACAGCGGCTTTGAAGGCACTGTAGCTTCCTGACCCTGATGCAAAGTGTTCAGCAGCTGCTGTTGTCCCAATACTAATAAGGCTTCCACCTCCATCGGAGAGTTCCTCTTTAGCTGCGCCTACTCCACCGACTAGCGACATGAGGTCTATGTGGAAATTGTTGATCCATGCTTCAAGTTTTTTCTGAGGTTTCCCTGAAGTGTTGTGAACATAAATATCAATGCCGCCGAGTTCTTCAGCTGAGGAATTAATCCAGTTCGTGAGAGAATCCATATCTCCAGCATCTACTGCTGAGCCGCATACGGTTCCATGTTCGCTAAGTTCAGCTACCGCAGCGGAGACACCGTCAGCATCGCGAGCGCAAATAGCGACAGAGCATCCTTCAGCAAGGAGCGTTTCAGTAATTGAGCGGCCGAGTCCTTTTGTTGCACCTGTTACAAGTGCTTTCTTTCCATTTAGTCCTAAGTCCATTATTTTCCCTTCTATTTTTGGGGACTGAAGAAATGTAGCGCACGAGTAGCTCCTTGTCCCATGCAAGAAACAAATTTAACTGCTATCGAAAGAGGGCGGGCGGGTCAACAATCCATTGCTGACCCGCCCTGGGAGGGGATTCCTTTTTATTATCCCTTTTGGGGTTTACAGAGATGTTTCAAACTTCATAACCTTTAGAGAACATTAGGTAAAGTTTCTCTTTTAATTATTCTTGTATTAGAAATATGTCTTTATTGTTGTGTTCCATTTATTAGATGGGAGTTCAGGGTGAAGCACTGCGAGGGTTGTGCAATACTTGCTGATCCTACTTGGTCGGAGGTTATGCGACCATAGCCATCTATCAAATGGACTTGGGTTTTGTGAAGATTTTGTTTCAAGAATAATCATTGGTAATGAGATCGTGTTGTTTTCCCAATCAGAGCAGGTTAAGAACTCATCGCACGTCATTCTTGTCTGCGTAGCGAGGTCGACAATTGTTGTTCGTTGATAGTTGGTTGTGAGAGTTCGCCGAAGATCTTTCACTATTTCTTTTTCTTCAACAATTGAGTTGATGAATTGTCTCCCTTGTTTATTAAGAGAGTGGAGTGTCTCTGAGTCATATTCTGTTCGTATTTTGACTGTTTTTCCTCGTCCATCTTTTGTTTTAACTTCTAGCATTGCTGTATTTGTTTGTTGATAATACCGGGTGCGTGCTTTGAATCGTGGTCTTCGTCTGTATGCGGCGGCTTTGTGAAGATCTAACGTTGGTGTGTCAAA
>JACERY010000032.1 GCA_013912105.1 Acidimicrobiales bacterium
AAGTGAGTGATGATACGCGGGCAAGTCAGTCCTTAACGCAAGAAGGAGTTCAGGTAAGGAAAGAGATGCTTGAAGCTGCCGAAGTTGGGAATTATTCGCTCGCTGAGGTTGGTTTAAAGAGTCATAATCCGAGAGTAAGAGCTACTTCAATTTCTGTGCTTTCTAAAAATGGACTGTTAAATGAGCAGGCTTGTTTAGAGGCTTCAGAAGACCTTGACCCTCTTGTTCGGCGTTCGGTTGCGGAAGCGGCTACGACGATATTAACGATTCCACTTATCAATTTGCTTCAAGATCCTGATTTTACTGTTGTTGAGATCTCGTGTTGGGCTGCGGGTGAACGTGGTGATCAAGGCGATGGTGTTATACAGATATTGTCTGAGATTACTGTGGGTCATGAGGATGCTCTTTGTCGCGAAGCTGCTGTTGCTGCGTTAGGGGCACTTGGGAATCCTGATGGTCTTCAAAGTATTTTGGTAGCGACTGAAGATATAGCTACTGTTCGGCGACGAGCGATTCTTGCCCTAGCTCCTTTTGATAATGATGAGACAAAGAAAGCTCTTAACAAGGCTCTTGAAGATCGGGACTGGCAGGTTCGTCAGGCTGCTGAAGATTTGGTAATTGAAGAATAATTAACGCCTGGGTCTTGTCGAGGGGTCATCCATAAACATCGCTCTAACTGATTCGAAGGATTCAATGCATCTTCCTGCGCCAAGAACAACTGCTTCTAAAGCATTTGGGACAATATTTACTGGGACATCTGTTTCTTCACTTAATCGTTTATCAAAGCCTTTTAATAAAGAGCCGCCGCCAACAAGATTGATTCCTTGAACGATTATGTCTTGTGCAAGCTCTGGTGGAGCTTGCGAAAGACATGAAGTAGCTGAATCAATCATCGCTGATACGGATTCATCAATAGCGTCCCTTATCTCACTAGGAGTAACAACAATCACCTCTGGCAAGCCACTTGCTATATGTCGGCCGCGGACCTCTGCACGTAATTCTCCTTCGTAAGGTGCAGCTGAACCAATAGTTAATTTAATTTCTTCGGCTGTTCTTTCACCAATTGCTACGCCAAACTCGTTTTTTACATAATTTTGAATAGCTGAGTCGATATCAAACGAACCGACTCGGACTGCTTCAAGAGCGACAACACCACCCATCGAAATGAGAGCTGTTTCTGTAGTGCCTCCGCCAACATCAACAATTAGGTTACCCATTGGTTCGTTGATCGGGAGTCCGGAACCTATCGCAGCAGCGAGGGGTTGTTCAATTAGTCGGGCATCTGCAGCGCCAGCCCTTCTCGCTGCTTCTGTTACTGCTCTTCGCTCTACCGCTGTGATAGCTGAAGGCACGCAAATAACAACTCTTGGGCGGTTAAATCTTGACACGCCAACTCTTTCTAGAAGGAGTCGTATCATTCGTTGGGTGACGTCAAAGTCTGTAATTGCTCCATGTCGCAGTGGGCGAACGGCCACTATGTAACCAGGGGTTCGTCCTATCATTTGCCAGGCTTCTTCGCCCATAGCTAGGACTTCGTTCGTGTTTTGATTTAGTGCGATAACTGAAGGTTCGTTTAAGACAATGCCTCGACCTCTAGAGTAAACCAGAGTATTTGCTGTTCCGAGATCTATAGCAAGGTCGCGTGCCATGGTTATCGCCGTTTTCTCTTTTGGTCTGGAGCTATTGCGTCAAGGCTTGCACGGAATTGCTCGATTGATGAATTGAAGCTTTTCTTTCTCTCTCTTTGGAAAGCCCAAATAACTAGGGTTACGAGAAGAAAAACAACAGCTGCTGCTCCGAGAAATAATAATGGGCTCATTGAAGAACTTCTCCTTTATCTTGGTTTTTATCATTTAGAATTTCATCTATTTCTTGTATGTGTTGTGGTTCTAGTCCCCAACTTTCTCCGCTTTCCCAGATTTCTCTTTTCCAGATGGGGACAGTTGACTTTAGAGTATCGATGCAAAATCGTGAGGCTAAAAAAGCGTGATCTCGGTGTGGTGAACTTACTGCGATTACAACGGCTGAGTCACCTATTTCAACTTTTCCGATGCGGTGAAGCATAACTATTTTCTTAATACTGGGCCATTGTTGTCGAGCTTTATCTGCAATCGCTTCTAGTCTGGGCGCTACTTGCTGCTCATATGCTTCGTATTCTAAAACAGTGACGTTATCTCTTCCTGTTGAATGGTCTCGAGCAACTCCATTAAAGGTTACAGATGCACCGCATGATGGTTCTAGAACCCATTGGCTTGCGATTTCGACTGGTAAAGGTTCATGACTTAAACCAATCCATGTATCCGTATTGTCGGGAGCTTGCATAAGACCATGCTAGAGGCGATGTTTGGTCTCTGCTCCTTCGTTTATTTGGTTTTAATTAAGTTATTAGTCCTCGCGAATTATTTTTAGATGTTCTGTTCTAAAGTAACTAGGTGGGCTCAGATGGGGATGAGGAAAAAATTACTTTTAGTGTTCCTCCTTTGCAGGAAGATCGTCTTTGGAGACACCCTGCTGAAGTAGGGCAATTAAAACGCATTAATCGGTCAATGAAGCGTTTGCGAAGTTTCGGGAAGGTAGCGATTTGTGTTGGTTTTATTTTGCTTTGGGGAAGCGAAATACTTTCTTTCTTAAGTTAAATTTATTCTCGTATTTTGCGTGCAAGGCGCGAAAGGAAATAAGTCATAATCGCACCGAGGATTATTGCCCCTACCAGTGAAGCTCGTTGGCGTTGCTTTGCATTCAAATTGGACCATGGTTTAGCCGGAGTTCCATCTATATAGGCTTCAGCATTTGTATATTCAGGTTCCCAACCTGCGTTTCGGAGGCGTTCGTTAGAAACTATCCAGGGATGAACTGTGTAGGGGGTTAACCCAGGAGGTGTAGGTGCGATTCGGTAGCGCCAACTAAATCTCCCTAGACGATCTGCCATTTCTTCTTTCAAACGAAGACGAGGGAACCTTCCGCTTAGTTCTCGGCATACTTCAGCTTCTATGTAACCGTCAGGGGCTACATTGTATATTCCTTTCAGCCCGCCTGTACTCGCAAGTGAAACGGCTGCTGCTAGATCATCCAAGTGAAGGAACTGGACGGGCGGGTCGTTGTCGCCAGCATCAATTATTGCTGATGCTTTTAACGATCGGGCTACCCAACTTATTTGACCTTTAGCTAGAGCAGTTGTCGGTCGGAGGATAACTACTTCTGCAGTTGGATGATTGATATTCCATTCTGTAGCTAAGTTTTCTATTTCGTTTTTTACTGAGGCGAAAGAAAAGTCGGGGTTTGGTTCTTTTTGTGTATCTTCTGTTATTGGTATTGAGTTTTCGGGCCATGCACCATACACCATTGCTGATGAGAGGATAACTATTCGTTGGATACCCACATCAGATGCGGCTTCGAAGACTCTTCTGGTTGCATCTATTTCTGCTCCGCCTGCATCTATCCCATCGCTGCTTGGCCCAAATGATGTTGCGAGATGGACTAGGCACGTTGCTCCTTCGAAGACTGGTTTAAGGTCGTCGCTTTGGAGATCTAGTTGATGATGATAGACGCGCCGGTGGTTAGGCATTTCTGGTCGCATGTCTATAGCGAGTACTGCTGATATTCCATCGGTTTCAGCGAGGGTTTTGCAGACTCGTGTTCCGATTGATCCTGCTGCGCCTGTGACGATAAGCGTTTCCATAGCCTCCCTCAAATTTTGGCTGTTGTGTTTTCGCTTTGCTCTTAGGTACTAGCACTTTACCTAAAAAAGCCTTTTTCAGCGATTTTTAATGTTTAAATACTTCATTCACCAAATAAATTTTAAAATATATTTACCTCTTAGTTACTGTTTCAAAATATTTAGTTCACTTTAGGTAAGCATCATTAAGGCATGAACTTCTCGTTGAACAAAATATTTGAATGTTATGGGTTGCATATCTTACGTTATGGGTGGTCGGATGCATACGGAAATATAATTCCACCAGAATTAGCTGACTCGCCTATCAATGAAGATGACAGTTTTGACATAGATACTTGGGAACAAGAATGGGAACAAGAATGGGACTCTTTTTGCTGAGAAACATTCAGTTTAGAAAAGATCTTCTTTCAAAAAATACTGTTTATTAACTAACATCAACCTCCCCACCGAGAAATTAGGCCACTCTTCAACTGTGGCCTAGTTTCTTGTTGAAAAGTTTATAGAATGAAGAAAAAGTTTGTTATGAAGGTAGCACATGGATAATGATAACCCTTTTGGAGGAATACCCTTTTTTGGTGATTTTGAAAAAATGTTCGGCGGCGGCAATCAGGATCCTTGGAGAACTGCCAAGCAAGTAGCAACGCAGATGGCTATTGACGGTAACAATGATTTAAATGTAGATCCTTCTCACCGAATTGCTTTGGAGGAACTCTCTCGGATAGCGCAGCTACACATAAATGATGCTACGTCATTAAGTACAGGGACTATATCGATTCAGGCGGTCACTAGAACAGAATGGGTTGATTCGACTGTTGATGGATATAAAACACTATTTCAAAGTCTGACTGATGCCCTTACCCCTCAGAAGGTGGAAGATTCTTATAACGCTGACCCGATGAACGCAATTTTTGGTCAAATGATGCAATTCTTGGGACCGATGATGTTATCAATGACAGCTGGTTCAATGGTTGGGCATTTAGCGCAACGATCATTTGGGCAGTTTGATTTACCAATTCCTCGCGAAAAAGATGCAGGTCTTCAGGTAATTACTGGCAATATTGAAGATTTTGGAAAGGAATGGGCTCTTTCTATTCAAGAGTTGTTGCTTTGGGTATGTTTACACGAGTTTTGTTTTCATGCTGTTTTCCGCGTAGAACATATACGCGATCATGTGAGTAATTTATTGTTTGATTACGTGAGCGGATTTGAAAGTAACCCTTCGGGTTTAGAAGAAAAACTGCTCGATATAGATATGAGTTCGCCATCTGCTCTTGAAGACTTACAACGTTCTTTAGGCAGCCCAGAAGTAGTTTTAGGCGCTATTCAAAGTGAATCGCAGCTACGGATGTTGCCGGAATTACATGCTGTTATCGCTGTTATCGTCGGGTACGTTGATTACATCATGGACAGTGTAGGGAATGGTTTGATTGGTTCCTATAGCCAAATTACAGAAGCGATCAGACGGCAACGTGTTGAAGCTTCCCCTTCAGATCGTTTTATTGAACGGATGTTGGGGCTTGAATTAACTCAAGAACAATTTGATCGTGGCAACGCATTTATCGAAGGTGTTGTTGAGAGATCTGACGCGAACGAACTGGGTAGGCTTTGGAGTGACCGTAAGAATTTTCCTACTCCTAATGAAGTTGATGCCCCGGGTCTATGGCTTGCCCGCATTGACTTGCCTAACGAAAGTTAGAGTTCAGAATAGTTTTAAATTATCGTCATCTTCATCTTGCGGGTATGGGGTAAAGATTTCTCTTTCAGTTATTGTTTGGTCTGGGGAAATTTCTTTTTCAATCTCTACGGTCTCTTGTAGTTTTTCACTTTTTTTGTTTTTGAGCAGATTTTTTACGACGCTGAAAGTGGTTTCAGGCGAACTAGATGTTTCACTGTTTGCTCCGAACATGTAGGAAAGCGCGGCGAGTCCGGCTGCAATAGATAGAACGAGAAAACCGAGGCGAGCTGGAAGTGTAAAAATAACCGGGATAAGTGCCCCAAATACCCACATAAGTTGGAATCGTGTTTCAAATCGTGCAAATGAACGGCCGTAATTGGCATCTGGGGCGTCGCGTTGGACGATTGAATCAAATGCTAGCTTTCCGGAACTTACTGAAATACCTACTGCAAAACCAACGAGAAGGGCTCCGCTTATTCCACCACTCCATGTACCAAGTATGGCTGCGGTGGTCACTGTGAAGAGTGCGCCAAGGAGCATCCTTTCTTCGCTAGTTCGGGCACGTAACCTGGGGGCTAGTATTGAACCACACAACCCTCCGATAACACTGAATGCGACAACTGCCCCAAGTGCTATTGCTGAGGTGCCGTCAGCACCAACGTCCGTCGCTAGAAGTTCTTCATGTAATTTAACTCCTACTGATGTTCCTACTCCAGAGAGATCAAGGTCATCAGTGCCTCCCCTGTAGGCGAATGCTACAAGAAATGTGAAAAAACCTATCACTCCTCTTAGAACACCCATTCCATTTGAAGCTCTCGTTATTCCTTCTGATCTGAGTTCTTCTCTTTCTTGTTCTTGCTCTTCTTCGTCGTCGTTAGTTACGATTTTTGTTTTCGGAAGCCTAAACGATGCTATGACAGCGAAAGAGAACGTTATAGCTGCCAAGATTACAGACCATTCTGGACCTCCGATTAATTGAGCTAAAGCTGAAGGTGCAGCCCCTGAAAATCCAGCTATTCCAGAAAGGAAAGCGAGTCGGGCATTTTTCCCAACAAGTTCTTCATGCGTTTTTACTGTTGTTGGTACAAGAGCGGCTTTAGCGATTGCGTAACTTTTCTGCAGTACGAGCATTGTGAATGCCAGTGGAAATAAGAAAAGTGAATCTAAATTCGCCACCATAAGCGCTGCGGTAAGTACCCGCCCGAGGTTTATAGCAAGAATCATTAATCGTCGACCGCCTGCGTAACGATCTATTACCGGACCGATAAGAGGGCTGACTACAGCGAACGGGGCGATAGTCAGTGCTAAATACAAGCCGACTCTCCAACGAGCGGCGCTTGGATCAATAGAGAAAAACAATGAGCCGGCGAGAGCAACCGTGATCATTGCATCTCCGGCCGCACATAACGCGTGGACGCGACTTAACCGGACGAACGGTGACACAACAAATTTACCTTTATTTGTTTTCGCAGCTGATGTGCTTACTTCGCCTTTGAAGAAATCAGGTTGTGTTTCAACGTTGTCATCCACGTAACAAGTCTAGGAGTTACATAAGTAAAGCGCATAAAATTTGCTTAGGATCTGTTTATGGTCGGTCGGTATTTACAAACTTATATCCGACGCCCCGAACGGTGATTATTGACTGTGGTTTGCTTGGGTCCTTTTCAACTTTTGAGCGTAAACGTTTTATGTGAACGTCAAGTGTTTTCGTATCACCTACGTAGTCGAATCCCCAAACCCGGTCAATCAGAACATCCCTTGTGAGTACTCTTCCGGCGTTCTCAAGGAGAAGTAGAAGTAATTCAAATTCTTTCAATGGAAAATCAACTATTTCGTTGCGTACTTCAACCTCATATTTGTCAGTGTCAACTCGTATGTCACCAACCATTATTTTTCTACCTTCGTTAAGAGCTTCGGTATCATCGGACCAATTTGATCGTCGAAGCAGTGACCGCATCCTAGCTACGACTTCTCTTAGCCTGTATGGTTTCGTGATGTAATCATCTGCACCAACCTCAAGGCCTACAACAGTGTCTATTTCTTCACCTCTAGCAGTAACCATTACAATTGGGACTCTTGACTTTGATCGAATCTCTCTACAAACATCAAAACCAGACATTTTCGGCAACATTACATCCAAAAGTATAAGATCAGGTTTCAAAGTTTTGAATAACTCTAAAGCCATTAAGCCATCTTCAGCTACATCAACTTGGAAACCCTCTTGGATTAATCCAACTTTTAATGCTTCTACAAAGCTTGGTTCATCCTCAACAACAAGGACTCTTGGGGCATTTTGGTTCATGATAGTGTTACCTCATTTTCTCCCACCAACGAAAGAGAATCTAAATTGATATTCTTTTCAGAACTTTCTGTATTGGTTGGGAATTGTATTAAAAATGTGCTTCCTGCCCCTTCAGTCGATTCAACGCGAATCGCTCCTTCATGGTTTACAACAACATGGCGAACTATCGCCAAACCAAGTCCGACTCCTCTACCTGAGTGGCTTTTATCGACACAGTAAAATCGTTCGAAAATACGGTCGAGGTCTTTTGTCGGTATACCAATACCGTTGTCTCGAATTAAAACTTCAATAGAGCTATTATGTTCGCTAACTTCTATTTGTATTTTGCCCTCGTGGGCTTTGCTGTACTTCACACCATTTTCTAAGAGGTTATAAAAGGCAGATGTGAGTTGAAGGTGATCCCCATGAATGACTAGCGGCTTAGAGGGCATTGTTGCGTGAATAGTAATCTTGTTCTGTTGTGCAAAAGTCCGCACTCTTTCCTGGGCTTGGACTAAGCATTGTATTAAGTCTAGTTCTTCAAATGAATCTCTCGATCCATGTTCTATCTGGCTTAGCGCTAAGAGATCATCTATAGTTTCAGATAAGCGGTCAGTCTCTTCAAGAATATTGGGAGCAAATTTCTGCACGAGCTCAATATCTGGATTCTCTATTAATGTTTCTGTAAGTAAAGATATTGCTCCGATAGGTGTTTTAATCTCATGGCTTATATTAGATATGAAGTCTCTCCTAACAGCTTCCAATCTTTCTTGTTCAGAGATGTCCTCAATCGTTACCACAGATCCGATCTCATGGTTATCTAGTGTGAGTTTGCGAAGAAGGAGATAAAAGGTCTTCTTTCTCGAGCGAACGTCTGTTGCGGGATGAGAGCTTTCATAAATATCTAATTCTTGATCAACAATTTCCTGTCCCTGACGACTCTCAAACATTTGATCTATCGCATCGGCTATGAGGGCCCCAGAGTGAATCCCTGAGAGGAAAGAAGATGCATAAGGGTTTTGGAAAACTAGTTGGTCATTTTTCCCATAAATTGCAATTCCGTAGTTAAGCGAATCCAATGACGACGTTAATTGACTTTGTAGTTTATTTAAGTTGAGATTAGTTTCTCTTATGCGATGTGCTGACCTAGTAAGTCTTCGTGATGCTTCTTGGATAGTTTCTGATTCTATTGTTTCATCAAGTTCTAGAGTTTTCGACATTTCGTCTATTGCTTTTAGGGCGTTTTTTCTTTCATTCTTTTGCTTTAGAACCACTGCAAACGCAGCGATCATGAGTACAAGGGCGAGGATTAGCGAAGTCAAACTTTTTTCCTAACTTGAAAAAGGTGAAACATTTTCATCAACTATCCCCGTCTAACTCCTTGGCGCCTATGTTTTTTTCAATACGATGTTGAGCCCTGATTGCTCCGGTGTTCTCTGGCATCCAGCCATTTACAATATAAGAAACTCGCTCACCGATGTTTACTGAGTGGTCACCTATTCGTTCGTAGTAACGGCAAACAAGCGCAAGTTGCACAGAAACATTCAATTCCATTTCACTATTCGTATGTTCTGATAAAACAGCTTTAGTAGTTTCTTCATTAAGTTCATCTAAACGATCATCAATGTCATCTAGAGCTGATGCTAGACCGGAATCTCCTTCGATATAGGAGTCTATTGACAGTCGGAAAAGTCGTCCTGCTTCATCACTCATCTGCTGGATAAGGCCTCTTATAGAGGGGTTGATTGTACTTCCGTGCATGCGGCGTGCTGCTTTGCAGACATTAGACATGAGGTCACCACAGCGTTCTATTTCTCCATTAATCCATAGAGCTCCCGTAATCGCTCGTAGATCTGAGGCCATGGGTTGTTGAAGCGCTAGAACTTGATAACAACGCTCCTCTAGCTCAATTGACATTGCATCAATCACATCATCATTCCCGATCAAAGATTCAGCTTCTGCCATGTCACCGGCCAAGAACGCATCTGTTCCTCTTACAATTGCTTCTGAGACCCGACCAGCCATTCTGATGATTCCGTTTTTTATAGATTCCAACTCTTCATGAAATGTTTTTCGTAATTCTTCGGTCACGTTATAACCCTTTCTGTCTAGCCAAATCGACCAGTGACATAATTTTCAGTACGTTCATCATTTGGATTCGAAAAAATAATATCTGTGTTTCCGAACTCAACTAATATTCCTGTCCGCATGTCACTATCTTCCATTATTTCAACTGAAAAGAACGCCGTTTTGTCTGATACACGAGCTGCTTGTTGCATATTATGCGTAACGATAACTATTGAATATTCGTCTTTTAGTTGAGCCATTAATTCTTCAATTCTTCCTGTCGCTATTGGATCAAGTGCAGAACAAGGCTCATCCATAAGCACAACGTCTGGATTTGTAGCTATTGCCCTAGCTATGCATAACCTTTGTTGCTGCCCACCTGACATACCTAAGGCTGAGCTTTTCAATCGATCCTTTACTTCATCCCACAACGCAGCTTTTTTAAGAGAGGTTTCTACGAGATCGTCCATCTCTGATCCTTTACTAACTTGGCCAGATATTTTAGGACCGTATGCTACGTTGTCATAGATTGATTTTGGGAAGGGGTTTGGTTTTTGGAAAACCATACCTATTCGTCTTCTTACTTCTACGGGGTCAACTGCTTTGTCGTATAAATCTACTCCACGATATCTAAGGTCACCCGTAACTCGTGCTGTAGGTATCAGGTCGTTCATACGGTTGAAGCTTCGTAGCATAGTTGTTTTCCCGCAACCTGAAGGTCCTATGAAAGCGGTAATTTCATTGGTGGAAATCTCCATATTGACGTCTTTGACCGCACGGAAATCGCTGTAGTAAACGTTCAGTTCAGAAACTTCAAATATGTTATTTTCGCTTAACGGTATTTCGTCAGAATTTACTTCCATAAATTATCCCTTGATTAATTCGTTCTTTTATTCTCAAAGTAATTCCTGAGAAGTATGGCTACTATATTGGCGGATATTACAACCACTAGCAATACGAGAATTGCCCCTGCAGTAGCTGAATTCCAGTCACCGATAAAGGCTGGTTTTTTAGCTAGTTGGGTGATCATGAGTGGCATTGCAGTGAATCGCTCACCAAGTTGCTCGAGTTCAAATAGAGAACTCCGTGGTCCCAACGATCCTAAAACACCACCCACAAGAATCAAGGGAGCTGCTTCTCCTAGTGCCCTTGCTAAAGATAACAGGGTCCCGGTGAAGATCCCCGGAGCTGCATACGGGAGCACATGGTGTTTGATGACTTCCCACTTTGTTGCTCCAACACCGTAGCCACCTTCCCGTAAAGCTTGTGGAACTGCTCGTATCGCTTCTGCTGAAGTGATGATAACTATAGGTAAGACGAGAATAGCTAGTGTTGAACCTGCAGCTGCTGTTGTTGAACCTAAATGCTTTTCTATTGAATTTGGGTAGAAGCCGTCAAGGGCTCTTACAAAGATTGCGAGTCCGAGAACCCCGTACACAACTGATGGCACACCAGCAAGATTGCGGATATTAAGTTCAATAAATCGAGTGAGGCGGGTATCTGGTGCATATTCTTCGAGATATATTGCCGCACCTATTCCTATTGGAAACGCAAAGACAACAACGAAAACTCCTATCCAGAAAGTTCCGCGAAGTCCTTCAAAAATACCGTATGTATTAGCGCGACTGCTTGCATTCCCTGTAATGAAATCCCACCCACGATCTAAAAGGAATCCGGAACCGTCACCAATCACATCCCAAAGAACTGCCCCGAGGATGACTACTCCGAGTCCTAAACCGAGAAAAAGACTTGCCCTAAAAAGAAATCCAGCAAAGTCAAATGAGTTACCTTCAAGATCTTTAGCGATTTTTGATTTCGCGTATTCTGCGCCTGAATTGAGAGTCGATAAAGCCATACGCGTCCTAATAAACCATTCTTACTCTACGAACGAAACGGTCAGCTACGAGATTAAGTAGAAGTGTTATTACGAATAAAAGTAAGCCAAGGAAATATAGGCTTTGCAGGGCTACACCTTCTGAAAGCCGGTCTGAGGGAGCAGTAGTCGCTGCCATGGCAGCTGTTACAACTGTTCCAGATTCAAATGCTGACGCTGTAAATTGTGCTTGGTTACCGCCCCCGCCGGCAGCAAGAAATACAACCATTGTCTCACCGATTGCTCGCGAAATTCCAATGATGAAGGCAGCTACTAGCCCTGAGATAGCTGCAGGTATTGTTATGCGAATTGTTGTTGTAACCCGCTTTGCTCCAAGTCCCGCAGAGGCTTCTCGAAGAGATGAAGGAACTGCAGCTAAAGCATCTTCAGATACCGATGCGATTAGGGGAATTGTAAGAATGCCAACGCCAATGCCCGCGGCAGCCAAAGTGAAGCCTGGTGCATCAGCGTTAATGTTTTGAACAATATTTGGGGTAATCCAACGTAAAGCAAAAAATCCAAGTACTACTGATGGAATTCCAGCCAATATTTCAAGTAAAGGTTTAAGCCATTTCCTTACGACTGGTTTTGCGTATTCGGACAGATAGATCGCGGAAGCTAAACCTATTGGTATTGCGACAATCATCGCTATTCCGGTTACTATCAGAGACCCGACGAGTGGCGTTTTCAGGTCATATTCATTGAAGGGTGGAGCCCATTGATCGCCCCAAAGCCATCCAATCTGAATACCGCTCATAAAAGTCCAAGCTTCAAAGACTAGCGAGAGGACGATCAACACACTAACTAGTAACGAAACGTATGCGGTTGTTCTAAATCCTACACTTACGAATCGTTCCCTTTTCACACGTGCTGGAGAACCAGTTAAATCGTTCAGGCTTAGTTGAGATGATCCGTTTAGCTTTGTATCCACCCTATGCTCCAAATGTTTGATCGGGACTGAGTTCCCCCAGTCCCGATCTCATCATACTTTTCAAGACTTTGCTGTATCATTGTACAATTTTATAAATCTTGATAATTAATTCTCTTGATTCGCTATCTACCAGCCCAAGCTGCGTCTGTTTCGGCTTTGATATCAGCTGGAAGAGCTACGTATCCAACACCGGGTCCGAACGCATTTTCGACACCATCTTGGTATCCATCACCTAGGTAGTAGTCTACGTATGAGACCAGAGCTGGGTTTGAAGCAGCTTTGTCAGTGTTGACGTAGATATAAAGTGAACGGCTTACTGGGTAGCTTCCGTCTGCAATAGTTGCTAATGACGGGGTTACACACTCTCCTGTGTCTGGATCGAGTACATCAAGAACCTTGACAGCATCTCCTGCAGCAGCAGCGAAAGCGAAACCAACCCAACCAAATCCATTGGCAGAGCTATTAATACCTTCAATGATGACATTGTCATCAGGTTGTCCTGCATAGTCAGTTCTAATCAAGATATCGTCACCATTCTCATCTTGAACAAGAGTAAAGGCACCTTCTTCTCCTCGTGCTTCAGCTTTCTTCTCAAGAACAATTTCAATGAATGATCCATAGGTACCTGATTCGGTTCCTGGAGCAATAACATCAATAGTTCCTGAAGAAGGCCACCCTGTTGTGGTGGAACCAAGTGAAGAGGCAAGAGCTTGTGCTTCTTCCCATGTATTTCCTTCTGATTCCGGACCAGCTATTGCATACAGGTCATCCTTGCTTACGCATTCGAGAGGATTGTCTGGGTTGACCATGACAGCAATTCCATCAAAGGCAACTTTAAGTTCTACATAAGGAACGCAATCATCTTTCTCTTTATCTTTGATAGCACGACTGGCATCATTAATGTCAGTGTTACCTGGGCAGAACTCTCTAAATCCTGCTGATGTACCAGGTCCGTTTACAGTGATTTCAACATCGCCGGAAACTGCGTCGTTGTATGTTTCCTTTACACGGGTTGAAATTGGTTCAACGGTTGAAGAACCAGAAACACTAACACTTCCAGAAATAGACTCTCCGGATGAGCTACTTGAGCTACTTGAGCTACTTGAGCTACTTGAGCTACTTGTCGATGAATCATCGTCATCACCACATGCGGTTGCAATCATGGCGAAACTAAGTAGTACCGCAAACATTATGGTTATGCGTTTACTTATACGCACGGTATTTTTCCTCCTATGAGAATTTTTATAAATGGCCAACACTTTGTTGATACTATTCTCATGCTTTAAAAGGTAGGGATCTAACGTGACGGAAGGCTATGTTTTAGGTAAACATAAGATTCTTTAAAGTGAACTTCAGGTGAACGGATTAATTAACATTTACCTAGTGGCAGCAATTAATTTTTTCCTTTTTTTGCCCGCAAAACGTAATAGCAAATCTTTGTCTCTTTCATACGTGAGTAATTTAAAGGCTTCTTTGACATCAACCCATGTAATTTCATCAACTTCATCATTAGCAGTAAATTCGCCAGACACGATTTGCATTCTCCAGTAATGAACTTCCTTGTCACGTCCTTTTCTGTCTACATATCCAACTTTCCCTAAAGAGAGACCAAGTTCGCACTGATAGCCAGTTTCTTCCCAAACTTCCCTTAAAGCACAACTTTCAATTGTTTCACCTTTATCAATTTTGCCTTTAGGGAATGACCAATCATCATAATGAGGTCGATGTATGAGTAAAATTTTCCCTTTTGGGTTGGTGATAATGCCACCACCCGCCAAAACCATTTTCTTTTTCGAAGGCACCGCTAAAACGTATCAGACCAGAGCTATTTGATGCGGAATCGTAGCTTAACTTTTTGTGAACGAACCTTAGCGGGATTTATTGATTTCTATATTTTGAGAACTCGACGTTGGGTCTGTTCCGTTTTTAACCCAATTCCCATACGAGTCTAAATCCCAAGATAAATGTCGATCATTAAAGCCGTGTTCAAAAATCTCTATAAGGTGGTTTGAAATTATTTCGTCATTCACAGGCGCCAGAACTTCTACTCGCCGGTTTAGATTTCTAGGCATGAGATCAGCTGAGCCAATATAACAGGAAGATTCATCGGGGCCTTTCCCATTGGCGAACCAATATAGCCGAGAATGTTCTAGAAATCTTCCTAGTACCGAGCGAACGGATATACGTTCAGCGATTTTTTCATTACGTAATGTTAAGCAACAAATACCTCTAACTTGTAGATCAACTTTTGTGCCTTCATATGCTGCTTGATATAAGAGATCTATTAGTTCTTGATCCACCAAGGCATTCATTTTCATTCTGATATGACCAGCTTCACCATATGAGATTTCATTCTTTATGAGTTCTTTCATCTTTTCTCTTAACTGGAAGGGAGCGACTAGCAGGTTCTGAAATTCTCTTTGTTTTCCGTAAGCGGTCAATGAATTGAAGAGTTCGCCTATTTCATTTCCGATGATATTGTCACTAGTTAGCAGACCAAAATCTGTATATGTGCGAGCTGTCAAGGAGTTATAGTTTCCTGTTCCGATGTGACTGTAACGAACTATTCGGTTGTTCTCTTTTCGGATGACAAGGGTCATTTTTGAATGAATCTTTAGCCCGACAAGACCATAAACAACATGAGCGCCAGCCTCTTCAAGAGTCTTTGCCCATTGAATATTTGCCGCTTCGTCAAACCTAGCCTTCAACTCAATGATGACAGCAACTTGTTTCCCCTGTTCTGCAGCTCTTAAAAGGCTATTGATTATTGCACCATCTCCATCAGTTCTATAAAGTGTCATTTTTATAGCTTGAACATCCGGATCCTCGGCTGCTTGGCGTATAAACTCACCAACCGTATGATCGAAGGACTCGTACGGGTGGTGGACAAGTACGTCTTTATATCTCAGCACCGAAAAAATGTCTGAGACTGGAGAACTTACTGAAGGAAATAAGGAAGGTTTCGCGGGATTCTCTTCTAGGAAATCTCTCGGGATCGATGGAGTGTGTGGAGGGTAATGCAGATTATCTTCGTC
>JACERY010000033.1 GCA_013912105.1 Acidimicrobiales bacterium
TAGGTGAACCAGGAACAGGTATTTACGAAGTGTACGAATATGACGCTGGCGGTGTCCAAGAAGTCATAGACGAACTCACCTTCCAATCAGGATCAAGTGCAGAGGTTGACCCAGTAGCAGCAGGAATCGCAAGAGCTCAAGCTGTTGTTGATAGTTTCTCAGAACCACCAGACCAAATTACTGTGACAGAATCAATTAATTCTGTTGTGCCAGAAGGTAAGACAGTAGCTTGGTTGGCATGTGAAGTTACCTGTGCTGCATTTAACCCAGCATTTGAAGCAGCAACGGAAGCTCTTAACTGGAATCTAGAAATCCTTAATATTGCTAGCTTTGGTGCTAACTCATCAATTCTTACAGCGTTAGACCTTGGAGCTGATTTCATTGCAATTACTGGTACACCACCAGCTACAATTGCTGACGAAATTGAGACGATGGTAGATGCAGGAGTTGGACTATATTCCTGCTTCGACACCACACTTCCAAGTGAGCTTGAAGGACTAATGACAAACTGTTCAGGAAACGACAATGTTTTCGCAGCTGGTAGTGTGCACGCAAATAACGTGATTGTTAGATCAGGTGGTACTGCTAAGGTACTCATGGTTAACATTCCAGACTTTGCTGTGCTCGTTTCTCAACGTAATGGTGCTGCTGCAGCATTTGAAGAAAACTGCCCAAACTGTACATTTGAAGAGTTAGCAGTTTCACTGGACCAACTCCTAACCGGAGAAGTACCAGGTGCCATCATTTCAGCTTTCCAAGCAGACCCAGACCTTAACTGGCTTATGGTTGCATTCGACGGAATGCTTTATGGAATCCTCGATGCTCTTGAGGGCGCTAATCTTGATGAAAGAATAAGCGTTTCGCTAACTGACCACGACGCAGCTTCATTGCAAGAATGTGTTGATGGAAGAATAGAATTCGGAACAGTTAATCCAGTTCTATACACGGCATGGTTGATGGTAGATGGAATGGTTCGTACTTCCGTAGGACAGGAAATTCCTGGAAACGGACACGTAACACCTCCAATACCGCTCTTCTTGACTCAAACTCCTGAGTCTTGTCAAGCATTGCTTGACACACCAGAAGCAGACTGGAAGGGGCCAGCCACTATGGAAGCCCAATTCTCTGCTCTTTGGGGAAGAGGTTAATTAATTAGCTAATAACTCATACGAGTCAAATAAAAGGACCCGCAGCTACGCTGCGGGTCCTTTACGTTTTAAATAAATTTACTAATAAATTTCTGTGAGTTGTGTTTAGTAAGAGTGCTTCACGTCCGGTAGTGTCCTATCAGCGATTTAGGGGGAAAGATATGAGCGAACGATGGGTGTGGCGTTTACAAGAACGTCCTGAAGGAATGGATTTCGAACCAGCATTTGAATTCAAAAGTGAGCTAATACCGGAACTCGCCCCAGGTGAAATTCTGATCAAAAACATCTATATCGGCATGGACGCTGGAACACGAAATTGGCTACATCCGAGAGAAGACGGTTTTGATGTTCCTCTTCCACTTGGATCTGCCATGATTGGCATACTTGTCGGGACCATTGAGGAAAGTAACCATCCGGCTTACACAAAAGGTATGCTCGTACGCGCCTATGGGCAATGGGCCGACTACTCAATAGTGAATCCAGCAGAAGCAGGAGTATTCGTCGTTGACCCTGATATAGATGACATACGGCAATACATTGGGCTTATAGGACCAAGTGGATGGACATCATACTTTGGTGTACTCGATGTTGGTAAACCAAAACCTGGAGAAACTTTCCTTGTATCCGCAGCAGCAGGATCTACCGGATCGATAGCTGGTCAAGTTGCCAGAATAGCTGGATGTCGAACAATAGGGATCGCAGGAAGTGACGAAAAGATTGACTGGATCAAATCAGACCTCGGATTTGATGAAGGAATCAACTACAAGAAAGACAATGTAGAAGAAAAAATTAGAGAATATGCCCCCAATGGCATTGATATCTATTTCGATAATGTAGCTGGACCCATTCTTGACGCCGTGTTACCCAACATGGCGATTCACGGGCGAATCGCTCTCAGCGGACTCATGGACAGTTATAACGCTGAAGGCCCTGTCCCAGGACCATACAAATTTGAATATCTTCTTCATAAAAGAGTCTCAATCACAGGTTTCTTTTCTCCGGACTATTTCCATCTCGGGCACGAATCAGATGCGAGAATGCGGCAATGGTTAGATGAGGGACTGATCACATTCCGTTTTGATGAAACTAACGGTGTTGAGAACACTCTTACTGCCTATAAAAAAATGTTTACAGGGGGCAACATTGGGAAATCGATTGTCAAAGTTTAGTTACTTTTAAAGTAGCGAGCGGGTGAGGGGAATCGAACCCCCGTTCTCAGCTTGGGAAGCTGATGTTCTACCATTGAACTACACCCGCAGATAGTTATAGGATTCTACAACCCCATAAATCAATAATTACAAGACAAGTAACAGGATCAACATTCCTAAATAGTAATCTCAGTGAACTATTAAACGTTAAAAATTGTTGTAAAACCTTAGTTACTGAATTGAGATAGAAAACTCCAAATAAAAAATGGCATTTCTACTCCATTAACAGGGAAATCAAACCAATCGTGGCCTCCTCCTAAAATAGTGAATAGCTGTACTTCCGTAATACCATCATTAGCAATATAAATAGAACGTTCAATATTTTCTCCGATCTGTGACGTAGTAGATGTAGAACCACCATTACTTGAAGCCCAGAATTCCACAGCATCTTCAACAGATAACGCATAACCAGGCATTCCCGAATATGGGCGTTCTGCATCAGCAGTTCCATTAAATATCAAACCAGGGGTTGGGCTAGTAATCAAACAAGGGAATTCACTTTCTAGAGGAAATAACCCAGACATCACTACAAACCCTGCAACCTGGTCATTTAAATGGCACGCAATCATATAAGCCATAGCAGCCCCATTTGAGTAACCAGAAACGAAAACTCGCGAATCGTCAATATCCCTAGTTAAGGAAAGTTCTGTGATCAATTCTGCGATAAAGCCAAAATCATTAGCGCTAACTTTGTTTCCTTCAGAAGAATGCAGCGTATTCCAAACCGAACCCGTCTGGACTTCTGCTTGAGGATAAACCAGTATAACTCCTTCAGAGTCAGCCACGGATTGCATGTTAGACAAGTAATACTGGCTTTCAGCTGTTCCGCTACCACCATGGAAGTCAATTATCAGAGGTAATTTTTCAACATCAGCAAACGCATCAGGAATATATACAAAGTAAGTACGGGTAACGCCATCAATTACTATTGAGTTAGCAATAAGGTCAGCTGTGTCTGTAATTGATTTGCTTTGAGCGTCTTTGGACTCCCAATTTTCTTTGGACTCCCAATTTTCTTTGGACTCCCAATTTTCTTTGGACTCCCAATTTTCTTTGGACTCCCAATCTCCTTTTTCTTTACTTTCTTCTAGAATAATCTTGCTTTGCGGATCAATGCCTTTCTCTTCCAAGCGCCCAGATTCACTATTACTATTAGAACATGCCAAGAGATTCCACAGAAGTATCAAACACAACACTGGCAGAAATAGATGTTTCATAAAGTCAACCATAGATAGGTTAATGAATAGATAACTATTCGTAATCACCTTAGATTGAAATCCCTTTACTACTTGACTAAGAATCACAAGGGTGTAGTTTCTCCGTATGGCAGAACTTCGGTTTTTCTTCGGAACGATGGGATCAGGAAAAAGCACGCAAGCATTGCAAATACGTCATAACCTTGCACAACGAGGGCTTAAAGTTATTTTAACTACCCAGTTAGATCGTCAAGAAGGAAAAGTATCAAGCCGGCTCGGAGTAGAAGCAAAAGCTGACATAGTTGACGCGTCTGTGAACCTATTCGCAATGGCCCAAGAAGCTTTTGAAATTACAGGGCTTGACGCAATGGTGTGTGATGAAACCCAATTTTACGAGCCGAATCAAATAGAACAACTAGCACGAGTTGTTGATGAACTTCATGTCGATGTTTACGCTTTCGGCTTACTTACAAGCTTTCAAGGTGAGCTATTCCCAGGAACTGCACGCCTTCTTGAACTTGCTGATGTTCGAAGTCAAGTTCAAGTCGAAGCAAGATGTTGGTGTGGATCAAGAGCAACTCACAATGCCAGGCTCGTTAACGGTATCCAAGTTTACTCTGGTGCTCTTAAAGTTGTCGGAGATACAGCAACCGAAGAAATAGAAGAAACAGCAGAAGTCACCTATGAATTAATGTGTCGTAAACACTGGCATGCTGGTTTAAGAAGACGTCAAGGAGAACAACTAGAACTTCTAGATCAAGAACAAGAGCCAGCAGAAGTCATTAAACTGCCTGTCCATACACCCACAAATTAAAAATAATTGAATTATTTTTCACCCTTTACATATTCCCGAAGGTCTCTTTTTAAAATTTTTCCAGAACCAGTTTTAGGTAAATCGTCAATAAAGAAAACATGCTTGGGTACTTTCGCTCCGGAGAGATGAGATCGAGCAAATATTAGTAAGTCATCTGTAGGAAATTCACTTTCAGCAACAACCAATGCACATACCACCTCACCCCACTCATCATCGGGTACACCAATGACTGCCACTTCTTCTACTAGAGGGTATTCATCAAGAACATTCTCAATCTCAGCAGGATAAACATTAACACCACCGGAAATAATCATGTCCTTTTTCCGGTCGCAGATAAAGAAATAACCTTCTTCATCAACGTATGCGATATCGCCAACAGTCTGGTAGCCATCACGATGATCCTCAAGGTACCTATCATGGGATTTGTAATAAGTTTTGAATAGAGCACTTGAGCGCGCGTAAAGCTCACCAGGTGTATTTGGTTCATTAATCACATTTCCTTTGTCATCTATGAGTTGAATTTCCACCCCTGGAGCAGGAACTCCGCATGAACCAGGTTTTCGTAATTGATCATTTGGAGCGAGGACTGTACAAACAGAAAGTTCCGTTGAGCCGTAAACCTCCCACAACGAATCTTCTCGAAAATCACGTAAGTAAGCTCTTTTGAGGTTCATAGTCCACGGAGCAGCATTAGCAATCAATGACCTTAAGGATGAAACATCGTACATATCTTTCACATCGTTAGGAAGTGAAGTGATCCTTCGAATTGGTGTTGGAGCTGAAAATGTTGCTGAAACATTATGTGTAGAAACAAGACGTAACCAATCAACAGGATCAAACGCGTATTGGGTTACAACAGTTGCCCCAACAAGTTGAGAACGAAGTGCAAAACCAGAAGGACCAGAATGATAGAGGGGACCTGTAGTAAGGAAAATAAGAGAATCCATCCTATCCCATCCCAATAATTGAAGGAGAGGGCCATATTGATTCGCTTCCCCTCCGACCTTACGCACCGCACCTTTCGGGTTTCCAGTAGTTCCTGAGGTGAAAATCATATTATGTGTGCTTGCAAAATTACCTTCACTAGATGGAGTACTGACTGGCCCAAGAATTTCACCCATTGTCTTTTCAACACTTTTTTCTTTATCCATTCCAAAAGTAATAATGTGTTTCAAGTTTGGAAGTTCTTCGCGTAGTCCTTCAATGACAGATACATAACGGTTTTCTATAACTAGTATTTCAACATCTGCTACGCCGAGAAGGTAGTTCGCTTCTTCTCGTGTTGATCGATACGGAATCGGTATTGAAACGCCACCAGATTTACGAATAGCATGAATTGTTAATAAAACCTCGACACTATTATTTCCCCACCACGCGATATGTGATCCCTCAGAAGCCCCTAAAGCAAGAAATCCGTTTGCTAAAGCATTTACTTGCTCATTGAATACAACATAATTGAACTCTCGAACTGGTTGACCCGCTTTATCATCAATAACAGCTATCCGATCGCCAATTTCCTCAGCATGTTTAGTCAGATGGTCTACTTTCACCCTCACACATTACAGGCATAAATCAATAACGTGAAGCAGAAACCTAAGGTATTCCTCTAAGGGATTGACGAAACACCCAGTTCAGCTACTAATCTGCATCACGTGATCCTTTCCGATAGAACCATTAAAGAAAACCTGATTTCAGGAAGAATAATTATTGAACCTCTCGGAGAAAATGCAATTCAGCCAAGTTCTGTTGATTTACGCATAGATTCTCAATTTCGTGTTTTTAAAAACCATTCAATGGGAATCATTGACGTAAAAGAAAACTTAGAGGATTTAACCGAACTCGTAACTATTGACAACGAAGAATCCTTTGTTCTTCACCCTGGAGAATTTGTTCTTGGAAGCACTTTGGAACGGGTTGTAGTTCCTGAAGACCTTGTAGCCCGGCTTGAAGGGAAAAGCAGTTTAGGGAGGCTTGGACTTCTCATTCATTCAACCGCTGGTTTTGTTGATGCTGGTTGGGATGGGCAACTAACGCTTGAACTTTCTAATGTTGCGAATCTCCCCATCACCTTGTACGCAGGAATGAAAATAGGGCAAATTAGTTTTCAGCAGATGACTACGGCAGCTGATAACCCTTATGGATCTGGAGTGCTTGGTTCGAAATACCAAAATCAAGAAGGTCCAAGACCAAGCAGGTATTGGGAAAATTTTGACGGCTGAAAATACACGCTATAGAAACCGAGTGCTTGGAGCTATTTTCCTTATTGGCTTTGTTCTTCTCTTTGTCTTCGGCGTTTTTGACTTTCTCCATGACCGTGAGCGTATAGAAAATTTCTTTAACGATTCTGGATTATTTGGACCGGTACTATACATTCTTGCGTTTGTGGCAGCTCAGCCACTAAGCCTGCCAGGGGCCGCTCTTATTATTCCAGCGACGTTCGTTTGGAGTTGGTGGGAGGTATTTGTGTACAGCATGCTTGGCGGAATCATAGCGAGCAGCATAGGTTTTTTTGTGTCACGTTGGTTAGTTCAAGACTGGGTTCGCAAGCGTCTGCCACAGCGTTTCGTAGGATGGGAAAAGCGATTTGTCAATCATGCACTTTTATCAACTATTGCACTACGAGTGGTAACAGGATATGCACCAGCAGCAGACTGGTTTCTTGGTATTTCAAAAGTCAGATGGCGTGAGTTTTTAATTGGAACGATCATTGGTTTAATTCCGGTAACGTTTCTTTTTTCATACTACGGAGATGACACTGTTCGCTGGGTTCAGAATGCCCCAGTTATCGCTCTCGCCGTAAGTCTTGCTGTCATTCTCTCTATTGCAGGTTTCAAACGGTACAAAAGTCGAACTGAAGCTATTTAAACTATTTCTTCGCACGGTTAGTCAAATATCATGTTGGATTGAGATTTAAAACGATTTTCAAGGTATGCGATAGATTTTTTTTAATCATTCCTTTTCGTCAATGAGTTGTTGTGCTTGATATCGCCAACTGAAGCGGTTGAAACAACCAGGGATCTCAAAGTTTTTCTCGATGGTTGTTATTTCTTCGTCACTCAATGATGCTATTTGTGTGTAAGCAATAATACCTTGATCATTTAGCCGTTGAATTGTGTATGGATCCATACCTCTAATCAAAGAGAGATTATCTGGTCCATCTGGTATTTCTTTTACTTTTTCAGCTTCTGAAGATATCTTCTCATCTGCTTCCTCGGCTATTTCTTCTTCCAAAGATGCCGGCTGAGGCAGAACGCCTACAGATCCAATATTCTGGTTCGAGACTTGTTGAATAGCTCCTAGCGGGATGGGTTCGTCAGAAGGAATTGGAGCGGAAATAATATCGGCTGGAATAGGTTCAGGGGTCTCAACATGAGGTTCTTCAATTGATTCTTGTCGTACCTCTTCAGCTTTTTCTTCGCCCCTTTCAAGAGCCTCAAGAAGATGAATAGCTAAATCAGCGACCAATACCTCATCCTCTTCCTTGCCAGCGGCCTTCACGCCATCGTCCATCATTATGTAACAGAATGGGCAAGCTGTCGCAATCCTACTTACACCGGTTTCAACAAGTTCCAATGCACGGACGTCGTTGACCTTTGGACCAATATCTTCTTCCATCCACATCCGAGCTCCGCCAGCACCACAACACATGCCTTTTGTACCATTTCTCGGAGCTTCTACAATGTCAACACCTGCCAAACTCCCAATAACATTCCTTGGTGCCATGTAAACATCGTTATGGCGCCCGAGGTAGCAACTGTCATGGTACACAATTCGTTCTTCTAAAGATGCCTGAGACATGTCTAACTGACCACTGTCAATAAGCTGTTCTAAAAGTTGGGTATGGTGAATCACTTCGTAATGCCCACCTAGCTGCGGGTATTCATTTTTTAAGGTGTTGAAACAATGAGGGCATTGGGTAATTATTTTCTTTACTCCCATACCATCAAGTGTTTCTATATTTTGCATTGCGAGCATTTGAAAAATATATTCATTCCCAGATCGTCTGGCCGGATCACCAGTGCAATTCTCATCAGGGCCGAGAATACTGACATCAATTCCTGCTCTATGCAGTAATTTTGCCATAGATTGGCTAACTTTTTTATTTTTATCATCAAAACTTCCAGCACAGCCAACCCAATACAGCCACTCTGACTCAAATGGATCTCCACCAGCTAAAACAGCGATACCTTCAATATCTCCGATCCAATCAGCCCGTTCTGTTTGAGAAATTGACCAAGGATTACCTGAATTCTCCATAGCACGATAAGCGTTTCCTAATTCAGCTGGGAAGTCAGATTCCATTAATGACTTATAACGACGCATATCTAGAATTTTGTCAAGTATCTCAATATTTACAGGGCAGATCTCATCACATGCTTTGCAGCTGGTACACGCCCATAACTCATCATTTGTTACACGATCAAACATCCAATTAGCTGGCACGGTAATTTCAGGATCTACCCCTAATGGGGGAGTTGTCACTGGATCACCGGTTGCTGCCATAACTTCACCAGTTTTTAGAACAATTTCTCGAGGGTCTAAAGGCTTACCAGTTGCATGTGCAGGGCAAACAGAAGTACAGCGACCGCACATTGTGCATGCATCAGTGTCAAGGAGTTGCTTCCACGTGAAATCTTCAATAACGGAAGCCCCAAACGTTTCGAGTTCAGTTTCCATAAGATTGGGAAGAGGCTTCATCGCTCCTTTTGGTCGATCACGGTCCTTGAGGTACATGTTCAACGGTGAAGTGAAAATATGGCGAAGCATGGTAATCGGAAGGAATATAAGGAATCCAATGAAGAAGATTACATGCGCATACCACCAGACTTGATGCCAACCGCTTAGGTTGCCAAAACCATCAACAAGATTCGCAAGTGGGTAACCAATGATCGACCATTTTTCAAAATCTGGTTGCTCAGCCAACGCAATTCTAAAACCTTCGGCGACAAAACCAGTCACTCCTAGTCCGAATAGAAGCCCTAACCCTATAGCATGATCGCCTTTAGATTTAATTCGTATGCGGTAAGGACGGAACCGCCGAGGCCCATACCTTCGAAGTAAAGCCCAGCCAACACCTATAAGAAAAAGGACTCCGGCAACATCTCCCACGAGGGAGTAACCCTTGTACACGCCGCCATGCAGAAATTTTAATTCACTAGGTAATTGATGATCTATCTCTAATGTTGTTGTGACTCCTAAAAGAATAATAAAAGGAAAATACATTAAAGAATGCATCAATCCAGCAGCCGGATCACGCATAAGAGTCTTCATATACAGGCCTGATCGAAGATCTTTAGCTCGTCGATGAACGTTCTTTTTTGTCGTTGCTCGATTATCTGGTTGTCCCCTGGTCCAGTTCTTTACACGGAGCGAGAAGTTCCAAGCCCCGTAAATTATCAAAGCCGGAATAATAGAATAAAAGGCAACCTTCGCTGCTGTTGGGATATTACCAAACACTTCTCGGTGAATAGGACTGTCTTCTTTTTGATTAAAGATAGACGCTGCAACACCTGACAAAGCAGTGAAGACTGCAACAGCCACACCCAAGACAAGAACCCAGTCTTGTGGCCGAAACTTTTTAGATGCTTCCTGTGCTTCCTGTACTTCCATATCCCTCATACAAAGATAGACCCTCTAACAACAATACACAGACTTCTTATCCTTTAAATCTGCTTCTAAATGACACATGTCACAGCAAAATCGGCAATCTACGCGTTTGTTAACACTTCTGAAACAACCCTGAAATATTTATTGGATATTTTTTCTTTAAACAACCATATAAATGGAGGAAATGTGAAACGCAAATTATTTACCGGGGCAGCAATTACCGGAGGCAGTCTGATAATTGCTGCAAGCCCCGCCTTAGCTCAAGATGCAGCTGATCCATCAGTTTATCTTCAAGCAGTTATGGATAACCTTTGGGTGTTCATTGCAGGAATTCTCGTCTTTTTCATGCAGGCAGGATTTGCCCTTGTTGAAGCAGGGTTAACTCGCAGCAAAAATGTTGCCAACATAATGGCAAAAAATATAGCTGATATGTGCATCGGTGTTCTGGCTTTTTATGCTGTTGGATATGCCTTTGCCTACGGTGATGGCGGCGGATGGTTCATTGGTGGTAATTCTTACTTCCTATCTGGTTCATCCCTATTCGAAATAACTGAAGGACTATCAGGCGCTACTGATTTCTTCTTCCAGGTTGTCTTTGCCGCTACAGCAGTAACAATCGCATCAGGTGCTATGGCTGGAAGAACTAAATTCTCCGCATATCTTCTTTTCTCAGCTTTAATGACCGCATTCATTTACCCAGTTGTTGTTCACTGGACATGGGGTGGCGGACTTATCGCTGAATATATTAACTGGGGAGATGCAATTAGTTATTCAGATTTCGCTGGTTCAGGTATTGTTCACCTAACTGGTGGTGTTGCTGCCCTCATGGGAGCAATTGCTCTTGGACCAAGAATCGGGAAATATGGAGAAGATGGAAAACCGAGAGCAATACCTGGACACAACATAGTCTTCACCGTCATCGGTGTTTTCATCCTGTGGCTAGGCTGGTTCGGTTTCAACCCAGGATCCGAACTCGCAGCAGACGGTTATGTCATGTCAGTAGCAGTCAACACTCTTATCGCAGCTGCAGCTGGTGGAGCGGTAGCCGCAGCGGTTGTTGTAGCAAAAACTGGTAAACCAGATGTTGGTATGGTAGGTAACGGTGTACTTGGCGGTCTTGTAGGAATAACTGCAGGATGTGGAGCTTTCAACACCTTCGGATCCTTAATAACAGGTGCAGTTGCCGGAGCGCTTGTTGTCTACTCCGTGCTATTCATTGAGAAAAAAGGTATTGACGATCCAGTCGGAGCCGTATCAGTTCACGGAACTTGCGGTATCTGGGGTGTACTTGCTATCGGCCTCTTCTCACGATACGACGACGCATTCCTAGGACGTGACGACGCAGGTTTGTTCTATGGTGGAGGATTGGACCAACTCAGTGTCCAAGCCGTCATGGTACTTGTCATTGTTGCATGGACAGCAGTAACAGCTGGAATTGCGTTCGCAATCATAAAGAAAACAACTGGACTTCGAGTATCTGCACAAGAAGAAATCGCTGGTCTTGATGTAAGCGAACACGGAAGCGCTGGATATCACATGGAAGTAAACAACTAAGTCCTCCTCTTTGTTCTGATTATGGAGTCCCCCTCCTTCTGAAGAACAATGATGGAAAGCGGGAGTTACCAATTAACGGCTGGTAGCTCCCGCTTCTTGCTTTTATTCCACAAATAATTCTACACCGAGAGATATTTTCATTTTTTGGAATAAAAGACGCGTCTTTATCGTTAAAAGTACATATAACCCCACAATCTGCGCTTAGCGCTGAACAGGAGAAAAAATGGCGAAGGCCGTCGGAATAGATCTAGGTACCACAAATTCAGTTGTTGCTGTCCTTGAGGGCGGTGAACCAACTGTTATAGCAAATGCTGAAGGAAGTCGTACCACTCCGTCTGTTGTTGCATTTGCAAAAGATGGAGAAGTACTTGTTGGGGAAGTTGCAAAACGTCAAGCAATTACTAACCCAGATAGAACCATACGTTCTGTAAAAAGAGACATGGGAACTGGTTGGTCAATCGATATTGACGGAAAGGGATACAACGCTCAAGAAGTTTCAGCTCGTACTTTGATGAAGCTTAAAAGAGATGCCGAAGCTTACCTTGGTGAAAGCGTCACAGAAGCAGTTATCACTGTTCCAGCTTATTATGATGACGCTCAACGAACAGCAACGCAGGAAGCAGGGAAAGTAGCAGGACTAGAAGTTCTTCGAATTATCAACGAACCAACAGCAGCAGCTCTTGCATATGGATTAGAAAAAGGCGAAGAAGATCAAACAATTCTCGTCTTTGACCTTGGCGGAGGAACCTTTGACGTCTCCGTTCTTGAAATAGGCGATGGTGTTTTTGAAGTGAAATCAACAAGTGGAGATACGAGTTTGGGTGGAGATGATTGGGATGAGAGAGTCATTGATTGGCTCGTTGATTCGTTCACGAATGATCATGGAGTAGATCTATCAAAAGACAACATGGCAATGCAAAGACTTAAAGAAGCAGCAGAAAAAGCTAAAATTGAACTTTCTGCAAGCCAAAGCACACAAATTAACTTGCCATTCGTTACAGCTACAGACGCTGGGCCTCTTCACATGGACTATGCATTATCACGGTCTAAGTTCCAAGAATTAACTGCTGACCTTCTCGAACGATGTCGTAAACCCTTTGAGCAGGCGATTAAAGACGCAAACTTGTCAACCAGTGATATTGAACATGTCATTTTGGTCGGTGGCTCAACACGAATGCCAGCAGTAACGGAACTAGTTCAAACGATGACTGGAAAAGAACCAAACAAAAGCGTTAATCCTGATGAAGTTGTTGCCGTAGGAGCTGCCGTACAAGCAGGTGTGCTGAGAGGTGAAGTGAAAGACATACTCCTTCTTGATGTGACTCCGCTATCTCTAGGTATAGAGACAAAGGGCGGGGTTATGACCAAAATGATTGAAAGAAATACGACGATCCCCACTCGCAGAACAGAGGTTTATACAACTGCTGATGACAATCAGCCATCAGTAGAAATTCATGTTCTCCAAGGTGAAAGAGAAATGTCTCAATTCAACAAAACGTTAGGAAAATTCCAGTTAGTTGATATTCCACCAGCTCCACGTGGAGTTCCACAAATTGAAGTCACGTTCGATATCGACGCCAATGGAATTGTTCATGTTTCTGCTAAGGATAGAGCAACAGGTAAAGAACAATCAATAACAATTACCGGCCAGTCATCGCTTGATAAAGACAAGATTGATCAGATGATTGCAGATGCTGAAGCACATGCTAATGAAGACCGTGAGAGAAAAGAACAAGCTGAAACCCGGAATACTGCTGATTCTCTTGTTTACCAAACTGAAAAAATGGTCAGAGAAAATGGGGATAAACTCGGCGAGGAAGAAAAGACAGATATCGAGGAAAAACTTGCAAACCTAAAGCAAGCACTTGAAAGTGAAGAAGTTGATTTAGAGTCTGTGAAGAATGCGATGGAAGAGTTAAGTGTCGCTAGCCAAGGTTTTGCTCAACGACTCTACGAAACAGCAGCTCAAGAAGCTGAGAATCCCGAGGAGAATGATACGGAAGATATTATTGATGCTGAAATCATTGATGAGGAAGAATAACAATGTCAGACGATGCACCGGTCAGTGAAGACGACGAAGGTGAATTAAATGAAGTTGATCCTGAACTGATTGAAACCATAGAAGAAATTGACAGCGATTTAATAAAACTTCAAGAAGAAAATGCTTCGGTCATAGCAGACATGCAGCGGATTAAAGCTGACTTTGATAACTACCGTCGTCAAACAGCGAAACGACAAGTTGACTTACTCGAACAAGCTGCGAGCAGTCTGGTAGAGAAACTACTACCAGCTTTGGATGCCTGCGATGCAGCTATCCAACAAGGTGCTGAAGATATTATTCCTGTTCGCAATGCACTTGTTGAAACACTTGAAGATGAAGGTCTAGAAGTTGTTGCGCATAAAGAAGTGGAGTTTGACCCAGAACGACACGAAGCAGTACTTCATGAAGCTGCCGATGATAGAGAAATAACAGTTGTTGCTGAGATCATGAGATCCGGCTACATCTGGAAAGGACGAACTATCCGGCCAGCTATGGTACGTACTATCGGCCCTTCCTAGCTCATCTAAAGTATGTAGAAGGGGGAATAATGGATATAAAACGAGAATGGTTTGAAAAAGATTATTACTCGACTTTAGGTGTTTCTCCGGACGCAAATGAGAAAACAATTCAAAAAGCGTATCGAAAATTGGCACGGGATCTTCATCCCGATCAAAATCCGAATGACACCAAAGCTGAAGAACGATTCAAAGATGTTTCTGCCGCGTATGACGTAGTTGGGGATCCTGATACACGATCTAAATACGATGAAGCCCGACGTATGGGCCCTGGTGGTGCTGGTTTCTCATCTAATTTTGGAGGCCAAACTGGAGATTTTTCAGACTTAATCAATAGTATGTTTGGCGGAGGATTTGACCAATCCCATGATCAACGACAACGACGCGGAGCTACTCATGAGGCTCAACTGAGGTTGACTTTTGATGAGGCAATAACTGGGCTTGAAACGTCTGTAACGGCAGGAAAAATACCAGGAAGTTCACAGTCGGTAAAGATTCGCATTCCAGCAACAGTTGAAGACGGAACACGCCTCCGATTAAAAGGGAAAGGTGGACCAGGAATAAACGGTGGTCCGGCAGGAGACTTAATTGTCATTATACGAGTATCAGCACACGACATATTTGAACGCGATGGCACAAACTTAATGCTAGAAATCCCAGTTTCTTTTATAGACGCTGCATTGGGTGCTGACATTCAGATACCTAAGTACCCCAATGGAACTAAAAAACTTCGACTTCCATCAGGAACCCAAACAGGGAGCACCTTTAGAGTAAAAGGCGAAGGGATAACGATCGGAAAATCAACAGGCGACCTTTTCGTCACAGTAAAAA
>JACERY010000034.1 GCA_013912105.1 Acidimicrobiales bacterium
GAGTACTAGTACTGAGGCAGGTTCTGTACCCCATGTTTCGCATGCAGTTTCCCATTCATTTGGGCCGCGGCTCCCAAATTCTTTTAGAAACGAATCAAATTGGTTAATGAATTCTTGATGCTCTTTTGATTGGCGTAGTCGCTGTTCAAGCCCATCGATTCCCTTATTAAATTCGTCAGTTAGAGTTTGATTTTTTGAAACTATCTGCCCTAGGTCCCATAATGCATATGAGGGTGCTGCACTGTCGACGTCTCCAAGGCTTCCTAATAGAGTCAATGCAAGGGATCGGTCATGAAGTCGTTCTTCACAGATCGTTGATAGTAACTGGACAGCTCCTCCTGCTTGGCCAGTTATGTCAAGATGATTAGTGAAAAGTTCCATAGCTGGATGCATGACCTCTCGTAGAGCAGTCACAAGCTCTTCGTTAGATGCCTCAAGGATTTTAGGAAGTCTGTGTTGCCATTCTTGAACTAACGCGCGATCAGTTTCAAGAAATGAAATTTTTTTAGTATGTAACATTTTCCACCCGTATCGGAGGATTTTTAAACTGGCGAGTAGGTTTTTATCATCTTTATGTGGAATGTATTTGGGTGCTTGCTGTTCTGAACCGTAATATGTTGCATCACTTTTCTCTATTGTTGTTCCTGGTGTACGTATTGCGATCATTCTTCCAAATGAAAGATTTAAATACATGTATCCAGCGAAAACACCACCAAAGCAAGAGGGGCCTTCTTGGATGTCTTTTTGTGATATGACACCAGCATTGATTGCGGCTCTTGCTGACGCTTGTTCTCCAACAATACGCGTGAGGGTAATAGTTAATGGGTATGCAACTTCTGGCCAAACTTCCCCTGCGTTGCCTCTTGTGTAGATGGGATAACGTTTTGAAGGCTTTTGGGTAATGTATTCACCCATTCCGAAGTCGACCATTTCTGCTGATCCAAGTGTCATGGTTGCACCATATGCGAAATGGCTTATTTGCGCCAACTGTGCGAGCGCGCTGTAATGCTTAAGGAGAAGAGGAGAACGAGATGAGTAATAGAGAAATAGTTGAGCAGTATTGGGATACACATTTTGATCGGGACTGGGAAAAGATGGCAGCTTTTTTTTCTGAGGAGGCTCACTATACGGATGTAGGACTTGATGCTGTCGGGGCAACAGGGCCTGATGAAATTATTCTTCGTTTACGTTTAGGAATTGAACCGCTTTCTGGTTATGTTCATTTTCCGAAAAATATTGTGAGTGAGGGTAATTTAGTGGTCACGGAACATGTTGAACAATGGCAGTTTCATACTGGGGAGGTTATAGATCATCCTTTTACCTCTGTTATGGAAATAAGTGATGGGTTAATTGTGAGATGGCATGATTATTCTCACTTAGGCAATCTTCTTGATCAGGCACCTAAATGGTGGCTAGATCGAATCATAGTTGGGTGGAGAGATAACTCAGATTTGTGATGTTATCGGTCCATGACAAGTTGAAGGATGTACCAAAACATTGTCATGAGCGATGCAAAAAGAGTTACTGCTGCGCCTACATAGGCTTGTTCGGGATATGAGTGCAGTATTTTTTGGGTGTTATAAAGGATAGATGCTCCCATAAGGGCCACCATTGCGAGAGAGAACCATGTTCCGATATTTAAGCCAAAGAGTAGAGCTGAAACAATGAGTACCATCGCTGCTACCCCACCCCAAACTAGAATTGGGCGCAGGAAAGAAAGGTCTTTCCTCGTCGTCCAGGCAGTAAAGGATAAACCAGCGAATCCCATGCCGGTGATGACAGCTGCGACCCATACGTCTCCGGTTGCTTGCTGTATGTTGAAGACATAGTAGAGGAACGGGGCAAATATGAGGGCTTCTACTGCAGCGATGCCAAACAGTCCGCCGTATTGTCTTCCTACATTGTCAAAATCGTAACTGGCTTGTGTTCCCATCCATGATCCGAGCATGAATAGGCCTAAGAAAAGTAACCATGCGCCGCCATTTCCTGCAACCATGTTGTAGAGACTTTCTGCGATGCCACTCGCAAAAAATAGGTATTCAATAGCCATGAAGGCTCCGATACAAAGTCCTATGTGCTGATAGACTTTGAGCATAAAAGCAACCCGGTCAGATTCTTGAAGTGAAGCTACAGGTGTGTAAGTTGTTGGTGAATAGCTCATAGTTTCCTTTCCTTTGTGTTTCTTATTGTATCTTTTGTTTCGAATTTAGTCTTGTAGTTGTGACGTAATTGACTCTGTAGCCTCAATAAATTCTTCCATCATTTCATAAACTACTTGTGCCGTTGGTTTTGTTTTATTCATTGTCCCAACAATTTGCCCGACGAAATAGTTTGCTAGCTTTTCTGCACCGGACCCTGAACGATGTGCGGCTCTATTGATTCGTGAAATAGCTTCGTTGATGAGGACAGGTTGTAAAGGCATCCCTAAAGGCATTGGGGTTTCAGGATTTTCCCATTCATCTGTCCATGCGGATTTGAGTTGTCGGGCATGTTTTCCGGTTCGTGATCTTGATCGGATAGTATCTGACGATGTTGCTTCTAACATTTTTTCTTTAACTACTGGGTGAGTTTCAGCTTCTTCGGTTGTGAGCCAAACAGATCCGCACCAAACTCCTTGGGCTCCTAATGCCATAGCGGCTGCCATCTGTCTCCCTCGTCCTATTCCTCCAGCTCCGAGGACTGGAACATCGCCAACAGCGTCAACAATTTCTGGAATGAGAACCATTGAACCTATTTCACCGGTGTGTCCTCCTGCTTCATAACCTTGTGCGATTATGAGATCAACTCCGGCATTGACGTGGCGTTGAGCGTGCTGCGCTTTCCCTGCTAGTGCCCCTACTTTACGTCCAGCTTCCTTGACTTTATCGATCATAAATTGTGGGGGTGGACCTAATGCGTTAACTACGAGGGTTGGCTTATGTGCTAATGCTATTTCTAATTGTGGGCCAGCCGTGCCTGCAGACATTGGCGCGGCTCCTTCATTTTTCATGCTGAATTGGCCATTGAGAGATTCTTCTAATTCTGGGACATCATATTTTTTGAGAATTTCGTTTACGTAATCTAGGTGCTCTTTGGGGAGCATGTCAACGATTTTATTGACAGTGAGTCCGCCTTCGTCTGATCCAGCGTATTTTGCTGGAACAATAAGGTCAACGCCGTACGGTTGGTCTCCAATTTCGTTTTCTATCCATTTGAGGTCTGTTTCTAAACCGGTAGGGGTATGTCCTACTGCTCCTAGGACTCCATAACCTCCTGCTTTAGAGACGGCGGCGACTACATCGCGGCAGTGACTGAAAGCGAATATTGGAGCGTCTACTTTGAACGTTTCTGTTACTGAGTTTTTCATTATTTTTCCTTTTTAGCTTGTCTGATAGAGATAGGGATTGGCATAACCTTTGCGCGTAACCATTCTCCAAGTGCTTTAGCTTGTGGGTCTTGCCGTGTTGAAGCAGCTACACCTTCTTCTAGTAATCCATGTATCACAAAATTAAGTGCCCGTATTTTTGGAAAGCGGTAGCGCTCAATACTGAAATTTTGTGTTTCGGGAAGCAGTTTTCGGAGTTGTTCGATGGTCATGGTGTTATCTAACCATGACCAGCTATCGTCGTTTCTTACGTAGATTCCTAAATTTGCGTTTCCGCCTTTATCTCCTGATCGGGTTCCGATTATTTCACCTATTGGTATTTCGACTGAAGGACCGGTTGGCATTACCGGTGTTGGTTCTAGTTCTACAGTCAGCGTTGCAGTTTCATATGTTTCAGAAGCAATAATCGATGTTTCTCCATCGAGGATGTGAACGTTCTGTGCTACAAGATCCGCAGGTATTAACGCTGGTTGATATATGCCAAATGGTGTGGCCTTGGTTGGGCCTCCTCCTATTGCGTACATTCCTGGGATGCCAGCAAGAACAGTATGGATCATGGAATCTGAGAAAGCTCTTCCTACTTTCCTTTCATCGTTATCTTTGACAGTTAATTTCCAAATTGCAGTTGCTTCTTCTTGTGTTTCAGGATCTGATTTATCTGTTCGTATTATTTTGCTTGTTACTGAATCAAAATCAGAAGGATTTGTTGGGCAAGCGTCCCAGAAAGTAGCTTGAGCGAATTCTGCTTTATCTTCAATGTCTATTCCAGTTAATGCGACACTAAATGAATTTTTGAATCCGCCGTTTTTGTTCATAGCGACTTTAAGTGTGTTTGGAGGGGGTTCTCCTTTGGCGCCGGTAATTTGTACGCGATTTTCTTCAAGATTGTCAACAGTTACAGTATCAAATCGGGCTGTTACATCAGGTCCTAAATATTTTGGACCTCCTATTTCGTAAAGGAGTTGGCTGATAACTGTTTCTGTATTTACTATTCCACCTGTTTCTTCATGTTTTCCAATGATGCAGGACCCGTCAGCAGCAATGTCTGCCCATGGGAATCCGAAACGGGCTGTCGATCCGATAGCATTCCTGTCTTTTATTTCGTTGAAGAAAGAATAATTTCCTCCTGTGGCTTGAGTCCCGCATTCTATGACGTGCCCTGCTATGACGGCCCCGGCTAGTTGATCAAAATCAGTTTTTTCCCAATTGTGATGCCAAGCTGCAGGCCCACAGACAACTGCAGCGTCAGTAACTCTTCCCGTGATAATGATGTCTGCTCCATCTTCGAGTGCTTGAACTATGCCCCAGCATCCTAAATAGGCATTAGCGGTGATGTATGTTTCTTCGTTTTGTAGATCTTGCCCTTTAATAAAAGGTAAGAGATTATCTGAATGTATTAATTCGGGTAGCCGGCCTATCAGGTTATCTCCATCGATATAGGCAATGGATGGTGATAAGCCTTGTGCTTGAGCGATGTCTTGTACCGCTTCAGCGCATGCTTTGGGATTTAGTCCTCCTGCATTAGAAATAACTTTGATTTCTTTTTCGAGACAGTCGTTCATTACATCGCTCATCTGATCAACAAATGTGCGTGCATATCCAGATTGTGGGTTTTTATTTTGTATTCGACTGAGAATCAGCATGGTCAGTTCCGCTAACCAATCTCCTGTCAAAACATCTATGGGTCCACCGTTAACCATCTCTTGTGCTGCTGATGGTCGGTCTCCAAAGAATCCTGAACAGTTTGCTATGCGTATTGCTTCTTTTGGCACCTTTATTGATCCTGTTCCAGTGAGACTAGTAAATCGCCTGTATTAACCCTGTCGCCTTCCTGGAAGTGAACGGTTGTTACTCTGGCGTTTACTAAGGCGACTATTTTATGTTCCATTTTCATGGCTTCCACAACCATGAGTATGTCGCCTGCTTGAACTATTTCATCTTTAGTAACATGCACTGCGATTACTGTTCCTGGAAGGGGGCTTACAGGCCCATCGCCCATTTGTTCCTCGTCACGGTATGTGAAAATTGGTTGTCTTTCCCACGTCGCTGTTGCGGTAGTGCTCAGTAGGTTGACCGTTTCATTGAGAATGTTCGTCTGAATGTGTTGTCTTCTTCCATCAATTTCTATGGTTTGTTGATTAAGTGATCTATCAATCAGGCGAACCTTATGCTGGCTACGTTGATCTGGTGTTAGCGTTCCATCTTCTTGGGGTTCTGGCCATTCGCCTACATGAACGATTGCGGAATTGCCGCTGATTATGTATTCAACGTGCTGAATATTTTCCTTTGATTTCCAGATTTGTCGTTGCCCTTGAGTTCTGAGGTTTCTCCATCCAGATGGTAATCCTTTTTTTTGGGCGCTTTGGGTGTCAATGTATTCAAGTGCAAAGACAGCAGCCAACATGAGTGCGAGTTCTTCCTCGTCATTTGTTTTAAACCCGCTAAGGACTTCTGGATTGTCTTCGAGAAAGCAAGTTTGGGTATTTCCATTTTGGAAATCGTCATGGTGAAGCGTTTCAATGAGCATCGAAAGGTTTGTTTTCACGCCATTGATAAGCGAGCGTTGTAGTGACCGTTTGAGATGCCTAATTGACTCTTTACGAGTTGGTTGATGGGTGATGATCTTTGCAATAAGCGAATCATAATCTGGGGTTATTGTGCTTCCAGTTTGAATTCCTGTGTCTATCCGTACTTGATCATTGATTTGAAATGCGGTTATGGACCCCGTTGATGGAAGCCAATTAATTGAAGGGTCTTCTGCGACGACTCTTACCTCAAGTGCGTGCCCAGTGAAGATAACGTCTTGTTGGCTGATTGGTAATTGGGATCCTTCTGCGATATGTATTTGAAGCTCAACTAGATCTAACCCGGTTACAGCTTCAGTAATCGGGTGTTCCACTTGCAGTCGAGTGTTGACCTCTAGGAACACCACATCATTGTTTTCTGAAATTAGGAATTCGACTGTTCCTGCATTCAGGTATTTGACATGTTTTGCTAGAGAAACTGCCGAATCCCATATCTTTTCTCGTATCTCTTGTGTTATTCCAGGGGATGGTGTTTCTTCAATTAGCTTTTGGTTACGACGTTGAATTGAGCACTCCCTTTCTCCAAGATGAATGACATTTCCGAAAGCATCACCTAAAATTTGCACTTCAACGTGTCTTCCTTTGCTGAAGAAAGGTTCCACGAATACGCGCCCGTCACCGAAAGTTGAAAGTGCCTCACGCGATGCATCTTCTATAGCCTGTTTTAGGTTTTGACTATTTTCAACGACTCGCATGCCTCTACCGCCGCCGCCTGCTGCTGCTTTGACAATTGCTGGCATAGTGACTTCGGGAGTATCTCCGTCGGGTGTTACAACATATGAAGCAGTTGTTTCTACCCCAGCGTCAAGTGCTGTCTGTTTCGCAACGATTTTGTCTCCTAGGTTACGTATTTGATCAGGTGTGGGGCCTACCCAAATAAGTCCGGCTTCTTGGACGGCTTGGGCGAAATCTGCATTCTCAGCAAGAAATCCGTATCCAGGGTGCACAGCATCGGATTGTGTTCTTAGGGCTTCTTGGATGATTAATTCTCCATTGAGGTATGTTTCTTGGAGAGTGGCGCCAGGTAGATGTATTGCTATGTCTACTTTTTGTGTGTGTAGGGAATTAATGTCATTTTCTGCGTAAATTCCTACTGTTTCGATACCTAAACGGTTAGCTGTTTTGGCTATACGAGCAGCTATTTCACCTCGGTTTGCAATTAGCAATCTCTGAATTGACGTCATGATTAATGCCTCCAAACGCCGTATTCTCTTGCCCCGACTATTTCGTTACTGTGACAAGCTGATAGGGCAATTCCAAGGACTGTTCTGGTATCTGCTGGATGGATAATTCCGTCATCCCATAGTCTTCCAGTTGAGTAGAGTGCTGTTGATTCATGTTCAATTTGTGTTTCTAGCGCTGTTCTGCGTTCAGTTAGCTTTTCTTCATCTACCTGTTCTCCTCTTCCTGCTGCCGCATTTCGAGCGATAATATCCATAACACCTGCTAAAGCTTCTGGGCCCATAACAGCTACACGATGGTTGGGCCAGGTGAAAATGAATCGGGGATTATACGATTTTCCAGCCATTCCATAGTTTCCAGCGCCGTAACTAGCTCCGACCATAAGGTTGAGGTGAGGAACAGTTGAATTTGAGACAGCATTAATGAGTTTTGCGCCATTTCGGATGATTCCTCCTCGTTCTGAGTCGGAACCAACCATGAAACCGGTGATGTTGTGCATGAATAAAAGTGGAATATTTCTTTTGTTGCATAGCTGGATGAATTGAGCGCCTTTGCTTGCCTCTTCAGAAAATAAAATCCCGTTATTCCCGAGGATCCCTATCGGAAATCCGCATATATTTCCCCACCCGCAAACAAGTTTTTCTCCGTATAGGGGTTTGAACTCTTCAAAACGGCTTCCATCAAGAATACGCGCGTGGATTTCTTTAATATCGAAAGGAATGCGGACATTTGCCATAGCGCATCCGAGAAGCTCTGACTGATCGTATAGAGGTTCTTCAATTTCTTTTGTTGGGCCAGGTCCAAGTTTGTTCCAATTGAGATGTTGAATAATTTGGCGTGCTATTCGTAATCCATCCATTTCATCTAGAGCGAGATAATCAGCAAGCCCACTTGTTCGGGCATGCATCTCGGCTCCTCCGAGTGTTTCTTCATCAACTATTTCATTTATTGCCATTTTTACAAGAGGTGGCCCGCCTAGGTACGCAGTACCTCGCTCTTTTACGAAAACCGTATAATCACTCATGCCGGGAATGTAGGCTCCTCCAGCGGTGTTCGGTCCAAAAGCGACACAAATTGTGGGGATTCCTAATTTAGAGAGTTGCGTGAGGTCTCTAAAATTTTCTCCACCGTGAATAAAAAGGTCAGCTTGCCTGGGTAGATCAGCGCCTGCGGATTCATTAAGAAGAATGAGAGGTAATCTATTTTCCCTTACGATTTGAAAGAACCGTTTCTGCTTGTTCCATGTGGTTGGATTACCAGCACCTCCACGGTACGTCATATCAGTTCCTGTTATTGCGCATTCGATGCCTTCAACAACACCAATACCAGCGAAAACGCCTACACCGACAGGATCTTCAGTTCCCCAACCTGCGAGAGCGTTAAGTTCAAGAAGTGGTGAATTTCTGTCTACGAGTGCCTCTACTCGCTCGCGAACTAGCATTTTTCCCCTACGTCGGTGACGATCCACGTATCTTTGACCACCAACTGTTGGTACTTTTTGTAATTCGTCAGCAACTAAATCCCATAGGGATTGCATTGCTTCTAAATTGTTGAGGTATTCCTCTGAGCGCGTATCTAATCGGCTTTGCAAAATATTCGCCTCAGCCATTATCTTCCTCCACTCAGAAATCGTAATTTATGTCCCTTCATAAGCTATCAGTGACTTTGGTATCTAGAAAATAGAAGCGTAAGTTGATTTGTCCGTTTTATTTCTTCTAATAATTTTACTTATTTTGGGTGTATTGTTTTTTTATGAATATAGATGATCTTCGATTTGATCTTGTGGAAGAGCAAAACGCTTTAGAAAACGTTGTGAGTGATCTTACGCCTGGGGATTGGCTGTTAAAGACACCCAGTCCGGGTTGGACTGTTGCTGACCAGATAGCTCACTTAACATATTTTGATAACGCTGCTGTTACTGCAATCACAGATCCTGATGGATTTAAAAATCTTGTTTCCGAGCTAATGAAAAGAATTACTGAGTCTAAGGTTGCAGAGGATTTTACACTTTCGCCCTATCGGGAAATGAACCATCTTGAGCTTCTAGAAGCATGGAGGGAAGGCCGCGAAGATCTCGCTTCAGCTTCTTCTTTATTATCTAAAGATGATCGCGTTATTTGGTATGGGCCTTCAATGGGTTCAAAGTCTTTCTTAACTGCTCGCCTGATGGAAGTATGGGCACATGGGCAAGACATCGTGGATACTGTACAAATTGAACGACCGGATGGAAGCCGCTTACGTCACATAGTCCAACTAGGGTTTATCACACGTTCTTGGTCCTATATAAATAGGGGGCTTGAGCCGTCTGTAGTTCCTGTTCAAGTTTCTGTTCAAGGCCCTTCAGGTGAAGTATGGGATTTCGGGCCAGAGGATGCTCTGAATTCTATTCGTGGAACAGCGAGAGATTTTTGCCTGGTGACAACACAAAGAAGAAATCTAATTGATACTGGGCTTCAAGTAGAAGGCGAAGCAGCTTTGGAGTGGATGAATATAGCGCAGATTTTCGCTGGTCCAGCTACTGATGGACCTAATGCTTCTGGTCTTAATTAATATTTTCTAATTGCCTTCAAGTAGTTCAGTTGCTTGTTGGACGAGTGTTTGCCCTTGGTCTATCAGGTCTTGATATCGACCCAAGTCTCCGTCTTCAAGTGCTTTGTTGGCATTATCAAATGTTTGTTGAGCTTGTTCAAGGAGGCTTTGTAGTTGGTTATCGTCGGGATTAGCTGGGGTTGGCGTTGGTTGAGTGTCTTCTTCATCATTATCTTCGGTTGGTGATGGTTGTGTTGTATTTTCTTCTTCTTGTTCAATTGGAATAAATGATGATTTCCCAAGGTCGATTGGAGTTATGTTTTCACAATCATCTCCGACTTGGTTATCAGGAACTAGTAAAGCTCCGAGTACAAGTTCAACAGAAGCACAAATCCTGACGCGTTCACCGTATGCGGCTATAACTTGTTGCACTGCTGGTTGGCTTCCGCTTGCTTCTACGTACAGCGGCCGGAGGTAAAGGAGGACGTCTTCTTCTGTTCCTCCTTCAAGTGGGATTAGTAGCATATTCCCAAGAGTCACACCGGAACCCCGCTGACCAAGCAAAGTTGTTGTTTCTGCAACTACAGGATCGGCAAGCATACTTCTATTGGCGATAACGGGTCCATCTACTTTCAAACCGGGAACGGTGTATGAGATCAAATTACTTTGTCCGCGTTGATCCATTTGGGCGACCATGAATGCTTCAAGTTGTTGCCGGCTGTCGTCGCTTGATCGTGGAACAAATGGGCGCATGAGAATGAAATCTTGTTGATCCTCTTGGGGAACTTGCATTTGGACATAGTAAGGGTCCATTCGTTTTCCAGAAGCGAAAGTCACGAATCCGGTGCTACTAACTATTGCAGTTGGGGCATTCTCAAGGTCATCGCCCGGATCCAAAGAAACAACCCAGGCGCCAGCTGCTTCGTAAAAATCATTAGCGTCGTCAAGGTGGTAACGGCCCCACATGTTCGTCTGTACTTTAAATAAGTCTTCTGGATAGCGGAGATGTTTGCCTATCTCTTCTGGCATGCCATCTGATGAACCGTCTTCGGGGAAAGCTAACGTAAAGAGATCTGGGAAAGCTTTCATGTAGGCCAGAATAATTGGGTCTTGGTCATCAATAACATAGAAGGTGACATCACCGTCGTATGCATCAATGACGACTTTGACTGAGTTCCGTACGTAGTTGAAATCTGCGCTGAGTCCACTGGCGAAAGGTACAGAATTTCTGTCAGCACTTTGAGAATAGGGATAAAAACTCGTTGCGGTATATGCATCAAGGATAAATTTGATTCTTCCATCGATAACTACTGGGTATGAGTCGGCGTCATATTTAAGGAATGGTGCTAGTTCTTTAGCCCTGTTGGTTACATCACGATTGAATAAAAATTTTGAATCGCCGTTAATTAATCCTGAGAAAATTGGGTTTAAATCTCCGAATCGTAAAGCGAAAGCGAGACGTCTAAAGAAATTTCCAGCTTTTACTCCGTCATTTCCATCGTATTGGAAAAGAAGATTTTCTCCTGAACCGTCGCTTCCTTGGCAATTGGAATCCTCTGATAGCGCTGTTTGTTCAATTCTTTCCAAGCCTGTTAGTGCAAAGTCAATTTCGCATCTGTTGGTATTAACAATTGCATAACCTTCTAGTTCTTCTCCGACATAAATTCTTGGTTGTTCTAGGTTGATGTCAAGTCTTTCAGTATTCACGGATGCGGGTAGTCCGCCAATAACGAAATCTGGTTCACCTTGTTCGGTAACTGTATTAGCTGGGGCTAGCGCTACTCCATAGCCGTGGGTAAAGGCAACATGTTGATTTTCCCACCCTGAGTTAACTCCATCTAGGTTTAATTCTCTAGCGGCGATAACGACAGTTCGGATATCGCCATCTACTTCATAGCGGTCAACATCAAGGTCATCAGCAAACCGAAATTGTTCTCTTTCGACTTCTAGTGCTTGGAATGTTGGAGAGACGATGCCTGGGTCAAGAAGGCGAAGGTTGTTGAGTGTGCCGGCGTTTCGTTGAAGTATGTCAAGTGTTAGGGCATCTTCAACATTTGGTGTGAAGGTTCGTTCGGTAATATTTCCGTTAGCTTGATTTTCTTCGTCAACGGTTAGTCCGTATGCGGTTCGCGTTGCCTCTATGTTGCGTTCAATGTATTGGGCTTCTCTTGATGACTCAGATGGTTCAACAACAAACCGTTGGTAAATAGCTGGGTAGATACTTCCGATTGCTATGGTGACGAAAGCCCAGAGCCCAACTGCGACTACAGGGAGAACCCATCCTCTTCTCCAAATGTTAATGATGAGAAGAATAACTGCTGCTATCGAGATGAGGATCAGTAGTTTAATTGCCGGTAGTTGAGCATTGACGTCTGTGTAACTTGCCCCGTCGACTACACCACGCCCTGAGAAATTAAGTGAATACCGTTGGTACCAGTAATCGACTGCTTTTATGAGAGCTAGTATGGCGAGGAGGACAGATAAGTGCCCTTTCACTGGCGCCGTGACACGATTTCCTGGGGTGTTGATTCGTATTCCGCCGTTAAGATAATGCGCTGCGGCTGTGATGATAAGCACCACGATGAAGGCCGTAAACATCCAATTGACGAGGAACTTTATGAAGGGAAGTTGAAAGACATAAAACCCGATATCCATATTGAATTGGGGGTCTTTGACACCAAAATCTTGCTTATTTCTGAACAAAATCCAATCTTGCCACCTTCCAGCAGTCCCTGCTCCAAGAAATAATGAGAACAGTCCAGCGACTGCGATGCGGAAAAGTCCAGCTCGTGGCCCAATGGTGTCATGGTATCTACTGACAAAATCTTCTTCGGGTCCTTTCGGGCGTGTCCTTGGAGCGATTCGATCAGCGACGAAAAGGTTGAGCCAGAAGAGAAGAAAAGTAAACAGGATAAAGAAAAGAGCTAGCCCTATTTTTGCAAATAAGACGCCTCGCCAAACAGCAGTAAAGCCAAGTGTGTCGAACCATAGGTAATTGGTGTAGAAACTTGCGATACCTCTAAGCGAGACGAGAAGGACAATGATCGCTGCAACAGAGATAGCTAAAATGAAACGTAGTCGTCGAGAACTTCTGCGTGGTCTCGGACGGGAAGGAACTCCGCTTATATCAGCCATTAGTTTCTTCAAATCCTATTGGGTTCATCATGACTTATCTTACCGTGCTGATTCTTGCTTAGTTCAATTGTTGGCAGTTTCCATCTCTGCTTCTGCACAAGATAAATAGCCATCATTGTCGTTGATAGTTTCTGGAGATCTTTCAGGGGCCTCTGCATTGAAATCTGATGCGACTTGTATTCCATTTCCCCCGAGTTCTGCTAGCTGAATTATCGCATCATCGAATGTGCTGACGCATCTCACTTCAAAGCGACCTGCAGCGATTTTAAGTACCTTTTGATATCCCGCAGGGGGAACGAGAAAAAGGTCAACTCCTGCTCTTGCTGCTGCTTCTGCTTTCTGTGGATATGCTCCTACTGATCCGACATAACCATACGAGTCAATTGTTCCAGTTGTTGCGATATTGAGGCCTCCGGTTAATTCTCCTTCGGTTAAGTAATCAACAATTGATAGTGCAAAGGCTAGACCTGCAGAAGGACCGCCCACTCTTCCAACATCGATTGTGATTTCAAATGGTATGTCTGCTTTGAGAGGTGTTTGGATTACTACTCCTAAGAAACCGATATCTTCCAACGAGGGATGGTTGGCAAGAGAGACTGATTCCACGATCAAGGGCCCATCTAAAGATGGTGTTTCAAAGTTTCCATCGGAACGCTTGAATCCGATATCAACTGTCTCTCCTGATTTTTTTGATTTAATTGCGTTTGCGAGATCTGTAGGGCTTAGTACATCGGAGCCGTCAACTTGAACGATTAAGTCACCTAGTTCAAGAAATTGTGATGCCGGACTTTGGGAAACAATTTCTGTAACATACGCTCCTTCTATTTCTGGAATGACTTCAAATCCAAGATAATTTGCTGCTACTAAAGATGCTGTATCTTGTGATTGCTGCATCATAAAATTATTTATTTTACGTGTTTCAGTTTTAGTTTTATCTCCGTAAAAGTCTGACCTGTTTCGTAATTCTTTTATGTCATCGTTCTTTGCTTGAAACCATTCCCAAATTGTCAATGAATCTGACTCAATAGTTACTGTCGTAAATTTTATTGCTCCGTTTGGTGGGTATGTTTCCGTGCCTTCGATATTTATTTTCTCTATTGTTGTTGGTGCGCTTCCAGGTGAAAGAGCTACGACATCTACTCCTAAGAATGACACTGGAACAAAACGAATAAATAATGCTGTTGAGATGATCAAAATGATTATGAATAGGAGTATTTTTTCTTTTTTTCCCATTGGGGCATGTTTCGTAACTGTTTCTTGTGGTGCAGTGTTGGGGGTTTCAGACATGGTGATGTACTCATTAGTGTATTGCTTCTTTTCAGTGTAGGTTTCATGTCATTTTCTATGACATCGTTGTGCCATATTCCTATTTTCATAGAGCACATTATTGGGTAGGGGCTTTCATGCTGTTGTTGTTCTAGTATCTAATACAGCAGACGCGACTGTTAGGAGGCGTTGTTGACAGAACCACTTCGGCAGCCGTTTTCTAATCCTTTTGGAATAACAGACCGTTTATCTAAACATAAAGCTGTAACCGGTCTAAATGCGAGAGTGCGTTGGTGGCAACGTATTGGTAGTTTGATTCTTCTTGTCATTGTCGTTGTAATGTTGGGAGTATTGCTTGCGTTTGGTGCTGGGTTACTTGTGTTTATCGGCAGACTTTTCCTAGATGTAATTGTGAGTTAAAAGTGAGTGATGATACGCGGGCAAGTCAGTCCTTAACGCAAGAAGGAGTTCAGGTAAGGAAAGAGATGCTTGAAGCTGCCGAAGTTGGGAA
>JACERY010000035.1 GCA_013912105.1 Acidimicrobiales bacterium
CGACTAGAACAGAACTTACCTGTCCATCTACGTTAGCTGTGATTCTTTGAAGTTGATCTCTCCGGATTTCACCTCGAACGGTAATATCATCGGTTAATGTTCTGAGTTCAACTGGGGCAACTACATATGTCGGACCGTCACTGTTGCTTAAGTTAGATGATCCATCTCCTCCGGTTCCAGGCCAAACAAATAACCCAACTATTAAAAGAGCTATTGCCCCAACGCCACTAATCGTCCAAATTTGTTTCTTGCTCATGTTATGCCTATTCTTCTGCAACGTAGTTTTCGTCAAAGTACGTTTGGGCCTCTTGTCGGCATGTTTGAATATCACCAGATGGGAAAATTCCTTCTGCATCAGCAGGTGGCGTTAATCCTTGTCCATTGGTGCCGAATCCAAGCGCACCTCTTTCATCTGGGATTATTTCTCCAACTTCCCATCCCAAACGTTCTAGGCATTCTCCAAAAACTGGAATGCCAAAGTTAAGTTCGGTGATATCTTCTGGCGTCAGGTTTTCCTGAGCCTCGGAGAAAGACGAAAAGCTTTCAAGGATATTACTCTGGGTAGCGCACCGTTGGAGAGCTTGAAGATACTCTGGGGTAAAAGAGGAAGGGTCAACTGTCTCTCCGTCAGGGCCAGGCTGACCAGGTGCTCCTATAAATTCGACTCCTTCATCGTCGAGACAACCTTGGAAACGAGAAACAGCATTAAGGAGACCGTCTAACGGGTCTTCTTCAGCAGTAGCGACTTCTATACCGTCTTCTTCTTCTTCTGCTACCTCAGTATTCAATTCCTCAACTTCAACGTCTTCAACTGAAAGTGTCGCAGGTTCTTCAGCGACGTTGTCTCTTTGAGCCTCGGCAGCTTGAACAGCTTCGGTATCTATAACTACTTGACCGCCTTGACCTACGATAACATTTTCAGAATTCTCGCTGCTTCCACCCCCGCCACAAGCAAAAAGTGCAAAACAAAAGACTGCAACAAGACAAGAGAGATTAAACCGGCGCATAGAGTTCCTCCGAAGTGGGTGGGGCCTGTTTATAAATTACATCGTTTAGAACATAAAGTAGTGTAAATCCGCTACTTCTTAATAAATTTTTACTTTCGCCTGCTTACGTTAGGGTCTTCCTGAATTGCTTTAGTTCGAACGGTAAGAATCGAGTCCCCCGAAAGCACTCCTCCTCGACCAAATAGTCGACCGTAATGCCAATTTGAAAGGCCAAGTTCGGGCCTATTTAATGCATATTGCCCATCTACCCACCGTGTAAAACCATTACCAACAAAAGGAGCATTTATTTCTTCAAAAAAAGAATGGTGCTCATCTAGATTCTCAGCGATAAGACTCACTACAAACTGCGGTGAATATTTGTTGAAAAGCATGACAGCTTCGTCTGTGTCTTTTACTATGACGAGAGTAACTTCAGGAGAGTTCTCCCACTCCCATTCGGTTCCTATCTGGCTTGTATCGATTATTTCTGTTTGCTTTTCTCGAAGTTCACCTTCAGCGCGTTCAATTGATATTTCAGAAAACCAACTATCAGGGATGTAGTTAACGGCATTCTCTGTTGCGTGTAGCTTTGGTTTTGCATCCCTTGATTTAGCTGCTTTCGTTATTGCTTCAAGAAATTTTGGGACTAGTTGAGGCGCCGATTCCTCACTGATACAACAAGTGTTCAAAGTATTGCAAACCTTTCTATCTAGTGAATTAAACACAGCGCTTGAGAATTTTTGCGGATCAGCGCTTTCCCCAGTGACAATCCATGCTCCACCAGTTCCATGCAGGCTAACGGGAATACCTGCTTGCCTTGCCACAGCCCCGAGTAACGCTACTGCTGAACCTGAGCCTCTAGCAACAGCTAATGCGAGACGATCATCAGAGAACATTGCGTAGCCAGCAGAGCGTTCAGAACTGTCGACAAGAGTTACTGCCCCTTTTGGCAAGCCCGACTCTTTGATTGCAGGATCAAGAGCGTTTTTGACAATAGCATTAGCGGTTTTTAAGGCGTCCGATCCTATACGGAAAACCACCGTATTCCCAGAACGTAGGACTCCTGTTGCATCGGCAAAAACGTTTGGTCTACCCTCGAAGATAAACCCGACTACTCCAAGTCCGGCCGACACTAGCTCAACTTTCCAACCTTCATGATGGATTTGTTCTATGCTCGAGCCTCTTTGAGCTGGGACTCTTTCCCAAAGTTGCAAACCTGCGATCATGTCTTCGCGCATTTTTTCCGAAAGTACTAAACGCGTGGTAGAACGCCCTTTTGATTTCGCTAGTTCAACGTCTTCAGCATTTGCCTGAGAGATTTTACCGAAGTATTTCTCATCAGCAAGACGGCTTGCGAAAATAGAATAAAAATTCGAAATGGCGTCGTCAGATACCGCACCCATTTTGAGGAATGCTGAATAAGCGTCTCCAACTGCCTGAGTCGACAATTCCCAAACATTAGATGGGATATGGAGAATGTCACCACCTGTCTGCTCTACGATAAGCCGGTCACCCTTTTGGAAAGCTTCAGAGATATTCTCGGGGACCACAGTAACTTTGTTTCCACCGTAAGGAATTTCCATACCGCGGGTAATAGATTCTAGTTCATTGCCCATCTCGGCATGCTATCTAGCAAGAAGGCGCGTCACAAATGCTAACAAGTCTGAAAAGGAGTTTCTGCTTGCGGAGTTTAAGCCACCACTTCATTACATCATTTGAGCTAGATTCGCTAACGTGAACGTTGATTGGAAAATACTGTTACAAGAAGAGTCAGAGAAAGAATATTGGCATGAACTTCAGGAATTCATCCAGAAGGAAAGAGTAGCGTGTCAAGTTTACCCTGAGCCTCAAGAAGTCTTTCACTCCTTTCGTCTGACTCCACTTGAGGAAGTAAAGGTATTGATCCTTGGTCAAGATCCATATCATGGGGTAGGGCAAGCGCATGGGTTGTCTTTTTCTGTTAAGTCCGGAGTCCCTATTCCGCCTTCTCTTAGAAATATCTTCAAGGAATTAGAAAGTGATTTAGGAATCTCACCTCCTATGCATGGTGAACTCACGTCATGGGCGAAGCAGGGCGTTCTATTGCTAAATGCTGCTCTTACGGTTCGCGAGAATGAAGCTGGTTCTCACCAGGGAAGGGGGTGGGAAATTTTTACCGATGAAGTTATTCGTACGATTAACCAAAAGTCAGAAAGAGTTGTCTTTATTCTCTGGGGGGCACTCGCTCGCAAAAAAAGAGCGCTGATAAATCTTGACAAACACATAATCGTGGAATCACCACACCCGTCGCCTTTAAGTGCCTACAAGGGCTTTTGGGGAAGCCGTCCCTTTAGCCGAACTAATAAAGCTTTATCTGAAGTTGGTCTAAAGCCTGTGAACTGGAATCTATAACAAGAACATTCTTGCTTTGGCTACTTGCAGAACTACTCGTATCATGTGCGAGACTAGAGTGTTAAAGATCTAAGGAACATATGGGCGACTATTTCCAAAATGGGGTGATAACAACACTCCACGACCTATCGGGTCACCCTCCCACACATTTAGAAAAAGATCTTTCTGAGTGGTCACACGAGCATCCAATCTCTTTAATTATTCCGGCCCTTTACAGCGAATTTGAAGGTCCTGCAATGCCAAAAATTATCTCCGAATTAGAGAAGATCGATTATCTAAGCGAAATCATCATTGGTCTTGATAATGCAGATGAAGAACAATTTAATCTGGTTCTGAAACATTGCAGAAATCTTGACCCGCATTGCAAAATTATCTGGAATGACGGCCCCGGTATGATTGAAATCCAACATGAGCTTGAAACGCGTGGTTTGGCTCCATCTGAACGAGGCAAAGGAAGTAATGTCTGGTACGCAATGGGGTATTTCCTTTCTTCGGGGCGAGGCGAGACACTCGCTTTACATGATGCAGACATTCTTAGCTATAAGGTGGAAATGCTTACTAAGTTGTTATATCCAGTCGTGAACCCAAACTTTAATTACGACTTTTGTAAAGGGTATTATTTCCGAGCAGATTCAAGTGGGTTCTACGGAAGAGTAGCGCGGTTACTCATAGCACCACTCTTAAAAGCATTGAGGCAAGAACTAGGAGCGAATGAATTCATTGACTATCTAGATAGTTTTAGATACCCGTTGGCGGGAGAATTTTCACTAGATGCAAAAGTTGTCAAAGATTTACGTATTCCTTCTGATTGGGGTCTAGAAATTGGCGTACTAGCGGAAGTGTTTGAAGCTCGTTCTCTAAACCAAATTTGCCAAGTGGATATTGCCAATTCCTACAACCATAAACACCAAGACATATCAGTAGATAACCCATCAACGGGTTTGCACAGAATGGCAGCAGACATAACCAAATTAGTTTTTGGGAAATTAGCTGAAGATAGGCAAGAAATCCCAGATGCTTTTTTTGATAACCTGCAGAAAAGATATAAAGAATTAGCTTTTGGCCTCGCAGAAAGTTACGCCCATAATGCTGAAATGAACGGTTACGCATTTGATCGCAATCAAGAGCTAGCACTTGTGGAACTATTCTCTAAGGTCATACTCAAAACAGGTACGAATACGTTATCAAACCCAGAACAACCGTCGTTATTTCCCTCATGGTCAGTTGTTAATGAAGTAATGCCAACAATGGCTGAACAACTGAAAGAAACAGTAGATCGAGAGAACTTATTTATTTCGGCGAATTGAAAATAGCTGGGATGCTTTCTTTGGAAAGCATACCTTTGCGAGTCAGCCACAATAAAGTGTCTTTGAAGCTATCTGATAAAGGTCTCCACTCAAGCGAAAGTGATTCGCGCGTGCTTTTGTCATCGCCAGGGACAAGTGTTGTCATGAAGCGGGCTGTCGCTAAATCAAGCGGAAAATTTACATGTAAATGACTAAGTGCATCCCCGAATCGACCTAATGCATGAAAGACAGCGTTAGGTAGACGAACGGTTCTTATTTTCCTGCCAGTAACTTCATACAAGAAATTTTCGGTCTCAGTCCAGTTTAAATAATGCCCAAAAACACCAAACCTTCTCGGCCCCAAACCAGAGGATAGCGATTTGCACAATACTTTAGAAAGGTCTCTTACATCGTGCATGAGAATCCCGCCAGTTTTGGGTAACGGTAAAATGGGGCTTTTCAGTAAACGAGCTATCCCATTGGCAGCAACGCTAACGCCTACATCGTCTGGCCCAATAATTCCAGAGGGCCAGACAATTACTATAGGTTTACCTTGCTCCTGAAAATTTCTGGCTAGCTGTTCGCCTTCAGCTTTGGATTCCGCGTATGCGCCAAGAAGATTTGGACTGATCGGGCACGAGTTCGTGTACTTACCATCCGGTGGGGGGTGAAGCACGCTTTGGGACGATACATAAATAATCGGGTCTAGTTTAGCTTGCACTGAGAGCTCCAAAATGAGCTTTGTCCCGAGTGCGTTTGTCGCCTTTATCAAAGGTATCGATTTTTTCCCAGTAGCTGCGATAGCAGCAGTATGGATAATTGCATCACAATTATGAATCAGTTTCTGGATAGAAGCAGTATCTGTAATATCTCCAACGACAAAATCGAATTTAGGTAAATTATGTAACTTACGAACTTGCTCAAGCTTTTTCTCATCGCGAATAAGGGCAACGGGATCATGTCCAGCAGCTAAAAGCTCACGAACTGTGTGCCCCCCCGTAAAACCTGTAGCACCAGTAATAGCAACGCGCATAAATTTAACCTACCGCAAATCCCCAGAGGTGCAAGAGGTATTATGCCGAATGTTGAAGAGGCTATAGCCCAATTCTCTGCGCAAGGAGTTCCCTGTGGTAAGTCGGATCACCAAACAGAAGCTCAGAACTCTTTGCACGCTTGAAATAGAGGTGCGCTGGGTGTTCCCAGGTAAAGCCAATTCCACCATGTATCTGAATATTCTCAGCAGCAGCATGAAAATAAGCTTCTGAACAGTAGGCTTTGGCAAGACTAGCTGTAGAAGGCAATTCGTCGTTCATTTCGGCAGCACACCACCCAGCATAGTAAGCAGCTGATTTGGCGGACTCTACTTCAAGAAGCATGTCAGCGCATTTGTGTTTAATAGCTTGGAATGATCCAATAGGGCGACCAAACTGAACACGAACCTTCGCATATTCAACAGACATATCTAGGCACATCTGTGCGCCTCCAACTTGTTCTGCTGATAAAGCAACTGCAGCTAGATCTAGAACAGTAGTCAAGGTACTCCATGCGTCTCCATCGGCTCCGATCAATGTGGCTGGAGTGCTTGAGAAATCAAGTCGAGATTGTTTCCGTGTCTGATCCATTGTTGCAAGTGAAGTTCTAGTTAATCCTTCAGCACCTGCCTCGACCTGGAAAAGGCTAACTCCATTGTCAGTCCTAGCAGCAACAAGAATGATTTCTGCGGTATTTCCATCGAGGACATACATCTTTGTCCCATCCAAGATATACCCGTCTCCTGAGACAGTAGCTTGCATCGTTACACCAGATTCGTCCCATTTCCCATTCTCTTCAGTAATAGCAAGAGTAGCTATTGTTCCTTCAGCGATTCGAGGAAGTAGTTCTGACTTTGCATCTTCATCTCCAGAGTGGATAAGCGTATTTGCCGCAAGAACAACACTTGAAAAATATGGAGCGCATAGCAGTGACCTGCCCATTTCTTCAAGAACAACGATTAATTCAACATAACCGTAACCTTGACCGCCATACTCTTCAGGAATGATGAGAGCGGGAAGGGCAAGTTGTTCACACATTTGCTTCCAAACCTCAGCATCAAAACCATCTTCGGTTTCCATTTGTTCACGGACTGCAGCCTCGTCTGATTTCTCATCAAGGAAGCTTCTAACGAATTCTCTAAGTTGTTCTTGTTCATCTGAAAAGGCAAAGTTCATTTAAATCTCCATAATCTGCTTATCATCACATGCTAAGGGTTGATAATCTATTTGTCATATCCAAATTTGTACATATATGTACAAATATGTATCTTTAAAGTGTGAATCAATTTCAAAAAGTAGCTATGAGCACATTAAGAAAAGAATTAGCTCTGTATTTGAGACGAGCAAAGAACGGTGAACAGATAATAATAACTGTTGACGGTAAGCCATTTGCCCAGATAGGACCGTTAGAGGCCAATAAGGCATCAGGTATGGAGTATCTCATCTCAAGTGGCTTATTAAATGAGCCCACTTCACAAGGAGAGTCAAAAAATCTGACGTACATGTCATTTCCAATAGATATGTCACTTCAAACATTGCTCTTGGAGATTCGAAGGTGAAACAAAAAGTAGCACTTGACTCAACAGCTATTCTAGAACGATATATTCCGGGCAAAAATCGAGACCTAGTCCTAGATGAGTTGACAAAAAGCGACTATTGGATCGCCACTGAACTAGTCAAAACAGAAGTCCTGTTAACTTTGCACCGAGCTGCTGTTTCCCCAACTCACTACGAAGAATTATCCCAAGCCTTTAAAAGGGACTGGGATTTGTTTTATGTCATCCCATTTGACAGTAGGTGCATGGATCACGCCACACGAATAGGTGCTCAATATGGGCTAAAACTCGTTGACGCGTTACACCTGGCAGCTCTTGATCGGATTCCACGGCCGCTTAAGTATGTTACTTTCGATCACAGACAAATATCAGCCGCCGGAGAACTTGGAATAGAGGTAATAGCCCCATCTTCAATAAATTAACTGATTTCCAGTGAATACCACTGGACCAAAATCTAGTTAGATTTCATTCTCCGGTCGGCCAGTACCCCCACTAGGTTTTCCGCCCATATTTGCATTTAAGGTAGCCTTTGACATTAAATCACTCATCAGAGGTCCCAGGTCTTGCGGATCGTCGGGCTGAGTTCCCGTGGGGCCCAGTACCCATCCTTCAGATATGCCAATTTGGTTTCCTCGCACATCAAATAATCTTCCAGTGACATTGCTAGCTTCATCACTGCAAAGCCAAGCAGCAGTTACTGCCTGCCATCGAGGAGACATTGATTCCTTTTGTTCATCTGTGAGGTTGTCCATACCAACAAGTCCAGCGGTCATTCTAGATAAAGCCGCAGGAACGAGTGCGTTAACAGTCACATTGTATTTAGCAAGTTCCATAGCAGTTATCACAGTGAATGCGGCTATCCCAGCTTTCGCAGCCCCATAATTGCTTTGGCCAATATTTCCGTAAATACCAGAAGGTGAAGAAGTGTTGATAACACGGCCAGAAGTCTCCTCGCCTGCTTTAGCCTTATTCCTCCAATAGACGGCTGCATGGTGTGTGGGGCTAAATGTTCCTTTCAAATGAACATTCATAATCGCGTCCCAGTCATCTTCAGACATAGAAAAGAGCATCCTGTCTCGAAGAATTCCTGCATTGTTAATCAGAATATTTAGATCACCATACGTGTCAATAGCCTGATCAATCATCTCTTTCGCATCGTTAAAGTTCGCAACGTTGCCTCCATTGACAACCGCTTCTCCACCTATAGCTTGAATTTCCTCTACGACTTTCTGTGCTTGAGTCAAGTCTTCTCCTTGACCCGAAACATCACCCCCAAGATCATTAACAACAATTTTGGCTCCATGAGATGCAAGCATAAGAGCATGCTCTCGTCCGATACCTCCCGCTGCACCTGTAATTAAAGCTACTTTTCCTTCAACGAGTTTGCTCATCTTTTATCTCCCAAATTCAAGTTCCAACATGAGGTTATCTAAGACTAGAGTGATGTGCGACTTGTGGTCCGGTTTAACGAGAATTGAATATCTTGGATCCTTGTTGAACTAAAGATTTTTTTTCTCTACTGTTACAAAATCACTAAACGATAGGAGGAAACGCTGTGGGTGCTTTAGATGGTGTGCGTGTAATTGATGTCGGGTTGCTAGTACAAGGCCCTCAAGCTGGTCAGACACTAGCGGACCTTGGCGCAGAAGTAATCAAGGTGGAGTTGCCGCTAATGGGGGATATGGCAAGGTGGATTCCTCTATCGATGGAGGATTTACGAACGCCATATTATGAAGCATGTAATCGAGGCAAACGAAGTATCACTATTGACTTGCGAGTCAATGAAGGAGCAGATGTATTTAAAAGGCTTGTTTCTGACGCCGACGTATTGCTTGCTAACTTTAAACCTGGAACTTTAGAAGAGTGGGGTTTGAGCTATGAAATTCTAAGTGCAGAAAACCCCGGTCTAATTTATGCAATGGGGTCAACATTTGGCCCAGAAGGTAAGGGTGCTAACCGTGAAGGCGCCGACCTTGCTGGACAGGCGGCCGGTGGCCTTATCAGCACTACAGGAACTGATAATGGGCCCGTAACACCAGTGGGTGCAACAATAGCTGATCATATCGGCAGCATGAATATGACCGTAGGGATTCTCGCAGCACTATTCTCACGACAGAAGACCGGTAAAGGCCAACGAATTGATGTCTCACTTCTTGGGGGGCAAATTTATGCTCAGGCATCCGAATACACTGCTTATCTTATGACCGGTGACGTTCCTGGCCGTTCCAATGCTGGACACCCACTTTTGCCCATGGCCTACGGCATACTCGAAACAGCAGATGGGCACATAGCTTTAGTAGGTGTATTACCAGATAAACGCGCAGCATTCTATGAAGCAGTAGGTGTGCCAGAATTAATTACCGATGAGCGATTTGCTCCTATCATTTACACAACTGAGATTCGTCTGGAATTATTTAAACTTCTAGAAGATGGATTTAAATCTAAGAGTACTAAGCAATGGTCTCAAATCCTAGACGAAATAGATGTTCGGTATGCCCCGGTCAATGATTATGAGCAGGCAGCCAAAGACCCTCTTGTTCTTGTGAACAATTATTTAGTGGACCTTGAAGACGTAAATGGAGAAACAAAGCGTGTTGTAGGTTCACCAATAAAAATGTCTGGGACACCTCCAGAACCCTCAGTTTCAGCTCCGGAGCTTGGGCAACACACCGAGGAGATTCTTCTAGAGCTCGGATTTGACTGGGACGAGATAGCTAATCTTCGTGACAAGAATGCAATCTGAATCTAAACTGATGTCCACCTGAAGGCGAACTTCGCTAGCATTCATCCGATGAGAAACTTTTCTCTACTTCCGATCCTTTTTGCACTTTCAATTTGCTTATCAGCATGCTCATCGCAAGATGACCCTGCCAGCATTGTTGAAGAGAAAGCTAGTCCGTCAAATGAACCAGCTACTGTCTTCCAAGATACAACTGAAATTATTGTTGAAAGAATCCAACAAGAAGACACAATAGTTGTTGGTGTCATCATCGATGAAGAAAATTTGATGTCACCGCACGACCGGCAACCCGGAGTTGCTTTCGTTGGGGCAATGAACCAATTAAACGAAACAGGTGGAATCCTTGGGAAACAAGTAACTGTTCTTCGTGTAAACAGCGAGTCAAGGCTATCAGTAGTTGATAATGCTGCGAAAAAGCTTATTGAAGCTGGGGCACAACTCCTCGTAGTTACATGTGAACTGGACTATGCATCACCTGCAATTCGTAGAGCTAAGGAAGCTGAGGTCCTTGTCATTTCACCATGTGCAACGGAAACAGAATGGTCCACAGGGTCTGTCGACACGTTAGCATTTTCCATGACGACACAATCGCAAAAATATGGGCTTGAATTAGCGAACCTGCTTTGGGAGGAAGGGAAAAGAACAGTCGGTGTCCTTTGGGATAATTCAACTCCTGAGACAATACAAGAATGCAGCGCCTTCAAAAGTAGATGGCGGGCACTAGGTGGAAGAACGACGATTGATAAAGCAATAAATATGGTTACTGCCACAGACATAATTAATGCTGGCGATCGGGCTAGAACACTGGATGCAGACTCAATAGTATTATGCTCATTCAACCGTGTTGGGACTCTTGCTCTCCAACGAATACGGGGAGCCGGATGGCTAACACCAGTTATTGCTGGCTTGACAATGGACAGTGCTGCGTTCCGGCCTCTCGACGTTTCCGGTATAGGTGACTTTCGTTTACTAAGCTTCGCTTCCACATCTAATGATGATCCCTATCCTGAAGTTCGAGATGCAGCCGTCAATTTTGTATCTGTAGATGGAGTGCCACCAGCGAGTGGCCGTTTTGTTCTCGGCGCCGATCTAGCAAAACTTTGGATTTATGCTGTTAACCAGGTCGGAACCACAAAAAGCTCGACCGTCGCTGAAGAGATAAAATCAATAACTATTTTTGATGCTGTTTCAGGCCCGATCAGTTTTAACGGAACTCAATCAGTGCTTCGGCGTGTTCTTCGAGTCCTTGAACAAGATGATGGTGAAATGATATTTCAAAAAACGTGGGAATATTGATTAATAGCCAGCTTCAAGGTCAATGCAACCCAACAAGAAATCACCAGCAATATATCTAGAGACATTATCCTCAATACGATCAGCGAGAAGTTCAAGTCCCATTTCAGGAGTGTTCCCTGTATGAGGAGTAATCAAGCAATTCTGAATCTTCCACAAAGGGTGATTATCAGGTAGCGGCTCTGGTTCAGTTACATCAAGGCCCGCTCCAGCAATACTATTCAACTCTAATGCTTCCACTAAGTCTTTAGTTACAACATGCCTTCCTCTTGCAACATTGATAAGTATCGCTTCTTGGGGAAGAAGACTTAGCCGCTTTTTGTTTATAATTCCTTCGGTTTCATTAGTTAGAGCTAAAGCTATAAAAAGAACATCAGTTTCAGGTAATGCAGATTCCAGTTCATCTAAGCTTAGGACTCGGTCAGACCCAATTACCGGAAGAGAAGAATTCCGAATAATGCTTATAGAGCAATTGAAAGGAGCCAGCAAGGGAATAAGCGCTTCAGCAATCCCGCCACCCCCAAGAATAAGAACTCTGGATCCGAATAAATTACTACCTGTAGGAGTGCCCCAATCTCTGCTACTTGAATAACCTACAAGGCCACGTTTTAAGGCAAGAACCATAGCTAAAGCATGCTCAGCAACTGCTGAGGAATAGACGCTCTTTCCGCATGTCCATACCCTTTGATTATCAATCATGTCTATGAAAGGCTCAATACCAGCGTATGGAAGCTGCACCCATTCGTGACTATTCCTGAGATAGCTGGGTAATCTTTCAGGTTCTTCGGGTGCAGCCCAAATGAGAGCAGATGCTTCTTTAAACGAACAAATAGTTCCACCAGCTCTTTCAGTAGCTGCCACTAGCGCTTCTTTACGCCAATTATTTGGTTCAACTGCGATCAGTCCCTCTCGTGAACCAGGAAGAGCTACTTTTTGTAAGGTTTTATTTTTCATCTAAATTTCCTCAAGGCGTGGTGCAAACTTTCTTGACCACTATGGTCAGTTACATGGATATAGCAAATTCAGTTCTGGAACTTATCGGAAGAACTCCAATGGTTCGCCTAGTTCGTGTCACTGAGGGTATTGCATGTCCGGTGATAGCAAAAGTTGAAACAACAAATCCCGGAGGAAGCGTCAAGGATCGTCCAGCAATTGCAATGATCGAAGCTGCTGAGCGAGAAGGGTTGCTTAAGGAGGGTTCAACTATTATTGAACCCACATCAGGCAATACCGGAGTGGGTCTAGCCATAGTCGCTGCTCAAAGGGGCTATAACTGCATTTTTGTGATGACAGATAAAGTTAGTTCAGAAAAAGTTGACCTTCTCCGGGCATACGGAGCAGAGGTTATTGTCTGCCCAGTCGATGTGGAACCGGACGACCCTCGCTCATATTACTCAACCGCTGAACGCCTTGCCACCGAAACTCCCGGTGCGTTCCGACCAAACCAATATGCAAATCCAGTGAATCCATTATCCCATTACGAAACTACAGGTCCGGAAATATGGGAACAAACAAACGGTAAAGTTACCCATTTCGTAGCTGGTGCTGGAACAGGTGGGACACTTTGTGGTGTTGGTAAATACCTAAAAGAGAAAAATCCGAATATACAAATCATTGCTGCTGACCCTGAAGGTTCTGTCTACAGCGGTGGTGACGGTAGACCCTACTTGGTAGAAGGGGTCGGAGAAGACTTTTGGCCTGATACTTACGATCCAGCGATAATTGATCGAGTTATAGCAGTTAGTGATGCGAAATCTTTTCACAGGGCTAGGCAGGTATCACAAGAGGAAGGGTTACTAATTGGAGGTTCCTGTGGAACAGCTGTTGAGGCTGCCATTGCAGTGGCTTCTGAACTTACAGAGAAAGAAATGGTAGTTGTCCTTCTGCCTGATTCTGGGAGAGGTTATCTTTCAAAAATTTATAACGATGAATGGATGACAGATTATGGTTTCTTATCGAAAGAATCTCCCAACTTAGGTGAAGTTCTAGCTTCAAAAAGTTCAAAGATCCCTCCGCTAATTCATTTGCAACCTCAAGATACTTTAGGGAAAGCTATAGAAACTATGCATCAGTACTCCGTTTCCCAAGTAATAGTTGCTCAAGGAAACCTCCCCTTATCTGCAGCAGAAGTTAAAGGTGTAATAAGCAAAGCTGGAATACCGGATGGATCTCTTCTAGAGAGTTCATTGAATAATAAATGCGTAGATTGGATGGAACCATCACTTCAAAATGTTGGAGTTGGTGAGTCAATATCAACAGTTGAGCAGTTCTTGGAAGAAGGAAAGAAGCTGTTGGTGTTTAAAGATGGACAACCATTTGGAATTGTTTCGTATTCTGATGTAGCCGCCTATTTCGATCAGCTAGGGAGCGTTTAACCATGTCATCTGATAAGCAGTCTCAAGAATGGGGTATCGAGACAACCGCAATACATGCCGGACAGAGTCCTGACCCCATTACAGGAGCCGTGACGGTTCCGGTGTATCAAACAAGCACATATCAACAAGATGCTGTAGGTCAAGATCGAGGTTACGAATACTCCCGTACAGGAAATCCGACCAGAGATGCTTTAGAAAAGAGTGTTTCTTCACTGGAAGGAGCGAGTTACGGTAGAGCTTTTTCAAGTGGAATGGCAGCGGAAGACACAA